>JAGBEP010000022.1 GCA_017936925.1 Clostridia bacterium
TCCAGGAAGACGACCTGGTAGATAGGCTGGAGGTGTAAGTGTAGTAATACATGTAGCTGACCAGTACTAATAGATCGAGGGCTTAACCACAAAAGGTTTACCATCGAGAGATATTTATCTATGTATTTTTGAGTGTGCTAAAGAAGTACACTAAGATTTTCTGGTGACTATAACTTAAAGGGAAATACCTGTACCCATGCCGAACACAGAAGTCAAGCCTTTAGGTGCCGAAGATACTTGCGAGTTACCTTGCTGGGAAAATAGGTTGTTGCCAGTTTTTTATATTCCTCTTTAGCTCAGTTGGTAGAGCGCTCGGCTGTTAACCGATAGGTCGTTGGTTCGAGTCCAACAAGAGGAGCCAATAAAAAAAGATAATCTATACAGATTATCTTTTTTTATTGCTTTTATGTTTAGATTCCTAGAATCAATACCTGCAAAATATTTAATATTTTGTTTAGGTCGATTGGTTCAGCGCAGTGAGCATTGCTTTGCAATGCGAGGAAGTACCCTTGGGGTATCCAACAAAAATACTAAAAGAAAATTTGAAAGATAATCCACACAGATTATCTTTTTTTATTTTGTTAACCGATTTTAGTAAAAATTACTACATTTACAAAATATGGTTTTTCTGTTATTATATAAAAATAGTAGAAAAAATTATAAAATATATATTTAAGTAGGAAGTTCGGTGAGGAAAAAAACTCATATACAGTAACTGTAAATGACGCAATCTCAGCTGAACTTACGCCATGTCAAAAATGTGCTCAATAATTTCTAAAAGTGGAGAATATTATGGAAGAAAAAATAAAAAGTATAACTATAAAAGAATTACAAAAAGCAATAAAATCAATCGATGGAATAACAATAGGAGAAAGTAAGATATCAGATAGATATTTTATGAAACTTGTAGAAGAAGTAGGAGAACTATCAATAAGCATAAGAAAAAATAAAAGAATGATAGATAACAACATAAAAGGAACAATTGAAGAAGAACTTTATGATGTTTTATACTACATAATTTGTTTAGCAAACAGCTATGATATTGACTTAGAAAAATCAATTTTTTTAAAAGAAGAATTAAATGCCAAAAAATACAATAGAAAAAATATAATGAAGATTGAGAAGGAAGAATAATATGATATCAATAGAAGACTTTAAAAAAGTAGAAATGAAAGTAGGAACTATCTTAGAAGTAAGCATAAACAAAAGAGCTAGAAAACCAGCATATAAACTAAGAATTGATTTAGGAACAGAATTAGGAATAAAAACATCGTCTGCACAAATAACAGACCTATATACACAAGAAGATCTAATAGGAAAACAAGTAATTACAGTAACTAATTTTGAACCAATAAGAATAGCAGACGTAAAAAGTGAAGTATTAGTTTTAGGTGCAGATACTGAAAATGGAGTAGTAATATTAAATCCAGAAAGAAAAGTAGAAAACGGATCAAAGATATACTAAATATGTTTTTAGAAAAGAGGAAAACAGAAAATGAAAGAATATATAGAAGATTTGTTTAAAATTTATAATAGTGCAATAGACAGTTACAATTCTAAAATAATGCAAAGAATAAATGAAAAATACACTATCATAGACAAATCAATGATAGCAACATACATATATATAAAGATATTAGAAAATTTAAATATTTCTGACAATACAGCAAGCGATGTTTTAAAAAATTATTTATTAAAACAAATAATTTATGGAGAAACAGGTAATTTAGCATTAGAAATATCAGATAAAACAATAAAGAAAAGTTACTATGAAGTTGTAAATAAATTAATTATAGAAAAATTTGAATATAAAAATAAAATAATCTCAAAATTAAAGTACAATTACACTCCGATAGAAAATAATAAATATACAAAATTAATAGAATTTTGTGAAGAAGTATCAGAATACTCTATATTAGAAAAAATAATAGCTCAAGGAAATATAGAAGCTAAAAAATATTTAGAAGAAAGCCAAAAAAGATTATCAAAAATTAAACCAGAGTTAAATGCATCAGATTTAGTAGAAAAAGAAGAAATTTTAATCATAACAAAAATAGAAAACGATGAATTTACAAATACAAATTACAATGAATTAATACAAATTGCACTTAATTTAAAAGACGTATATAGATATTCTACATTAACAACAACTATTCCTGAAAATGTTTTATTCCATCAATATACAATTACAATAACAAGCATAATATTCGCAGAATATTTAAATAAAGAAATGAACGAAAATATGGATATTCATAAGATAATGTATAAATCATTATTTCACGATTTCTCCGAATATAAAGGAAATGAAATAGTTACACAAGTTAAAAATTATAATCAAGATACAATCAAATTATTTGCTGAACTTGAAGAAAATGATGAAAAAGAATTAAAAAGTAAAGTTGGAGAAGAAATTTATCATATTATAAAAAATGCCAAAAAAGAAAAAGAAGGATATATTTATGACTTAATAGATAAAATATTAGGAATTGCAAAATTATGGATTGAAATAGGATATATGCACAATTATACATATATCAAATCTATTTGTTCGATATATCAATCAAGATTTAAAAGATTTAGAAATAAAGATAATAAATATCAAATTGATGAAATTAAAAACAAAGAATTTTTATTAGAGTTCTTAAGAGAAAGCTATATTTACATAAAAGAACACATGGTAAATCAAGATAGCATAATGATTTTACAATATTTTACACAAGAGGATGTAGACGCCATGAAAAGAGAAATAAAAGAAATAAAAGAAAATCCCGAAGCTTTCTTGGCATAAAAAGGAGAATAATTATGAATGTTGTAGGAACAATGTTTTTCAAAAACAAAAAAATATTAATTGATAAACCACGAAAAAGACCAACTTACCAAATGATTGGAGGAAGAGTTGAAGAAAATGAAACAACATTAGAAGCTGCAGTAAGAGAATGCCATGAAGAATTAGGAAAAAATGTAAGAATAGATAAAGATAAATTTAAACTTATAATGGACTTTAATGAGATTGCGACAAGTGATCAAAAAACAAAGATACATTTTTATGTATATAGATATAATGGAAAGTTAGAAGGTGAACCAGAAACATCTGAAGAAATAGAAAAGTTCTTATGGTATGATACAACGATGGAAGCAGATCTATCAAATACATTAAAAAATGAAATAATACCATATTGTAAAGAAAATAAATTAATAAACTAATAGGAGAAAAAATGGAACAAGACAAAAGAATAGAAGAAACACTATATAGTTTAACAAAATCAAATTTTAGAAGTAAATTTCATTTAAAAGAAAAAGATAAACAATATATTAAAGAAAAAGGAATAGAAAAAATAAGAGAACATGCCAAAGATTTTATTACTAAGCGTTTAGCGCCAAGTATAATTCCAAATGACGGTAAACAAACACCAATGAAAGGACATCCAGTTTTTGTTGCTCAACATGCCACTGCTACATGTTGTAGAGGATGTTTATACAAATGGCATAAAATATCTCCAGGAAAAGAATTATCAAATGACGAAAAAGAATATATAGTAAATATAATAATAAAATGGATAGAAAAAGAAAATCAGTAATATTTTTTATTGCTGATTTTTTTATAAAATGCAAAAGATATACCAGTTATATGAGGTAGATATAAATAAATTTTGAGTTGAAAATATAAAATATTTACTTTTATTTTTTTTAATGATATAGTAAAAATAATTAAAAGAAACAAAAGAAAAAGATAAAAGAAGAAGCCAAGAAAAGGAGAATAAAAATGACACAAGCAGATAAAAATTTTATCGACACATGCAAAGAAATAATAGAACATGGTTATTCATCAGAAGGAACAGGAGTTAGAACCAAATGGGAAGATGGATCAGAAGCTAATTATGTTTCAATAGTAGGTGTTAGCAACAAATATGATGTAGGAAAAGAATTTCCAATGATAACATTAAGAAATAATACAAATACAATAAAAAGAGCAATAGACGAAATATTGTGGATATGGCAAAAAAAATCAAATAAAATATCAGATTTAAATTCACACATTTGGGATCAATGGGCAGGAGAAGATGGAACAATAGGAAAAGCATATGGATATCAAATGGCTAGAAAATATGAATTTAAAACTAAAGACGGAATTAAAAAAATGGATCAAGTAGATTATGTATTATACTTATTAAAAAACGATCCAGCTAGTAGAAGAATTATGACAAATATATTTGTTCATGATGAACTAAAAGATATGAATTTAGAACCATGTGCGTTTGGAACACAATGGCTAGTAAAAGAAGGAAAATTGCATTTAATATTAAATCAAAGATCTCAAGATATGCTTGCTGCCAACGGATGGAACACAATGCAATATGCTGCACTTTTATGTATGTTTGCGCAAGTATCAGGATTAGAAGTAGGAACATTAACACATAATATTGGAGATTGTCACATATATGACAGACACATACCATTAATTGAAAAACTTTTAGCAGCTAAACCAATGGACGTTTCACCAAGATTAATAATTAATAATCCAACTAAAAATTTCTACGATTTTAAAGTTGAAGACTTCGAAATCCAAGGATATGAATACAATAAAGAAGTAAAAATAGGAAAAATACCAGTAGCAGAATAAAGGAGGGATATAAATTGTTAAGTATAATAGTAGCAAAAGGAAAAAATAATATTATAGGAAATGAAAATAAATTAGTGTGGTCACTTCCAGCAGACTTAGAAAGATTTAAAAAATTAACAACAGGACATGTTATTATAATGGGAAGAAAAACTTTTGAATCATTAGGAAGAGTATTACCAAATAGAAAACATATAGTATTCACTCAAAATCCAGATTTTACCGTAGATAATGAAAACGTTAAAATTGTTCATTCAATGTTAGAAATAAAAGAATACATAGATGACAATAACGAAAACTTTGTAATAGGTGGAGCAATGATATATAGCCTACTTATGCCATATGTAACTAAAATGTATGTTACAGAAATAAATAAAGACTTTGAAGGAGACACATTTTTTCCAAAAATTAATTTAGATATTTGGCAAGAAACAAAAAGAGAAAAAGGAATTCAAGACGAAAAAAATAAATATGATTATGATTTTGTAACATATGAAAGAAAATAATAAATAAAACCTCTTAAAATGTATATAAAAAAACATCTTGGTTAAAATAAATACATATTAAGAGGTTTTGTTATGCTTGAAATAATATTAATAATAATAGGATTTATATTTTTAATAAAAGGTTCAGATTTTTTAATAGACGGAGCAGAAAACATAGCAAGAAAATTAAAAATTTCTGAATTTGTAATAGGATTGACATTAGTTGCTATTGGAACGTCGCTTCCAGAGTTAATTGTTAGCATTGAATCAGTAACAAAAGGTCATGACAATTTGCTAATAGGAAATATATTAGGAAGTTGTATATATAATGTACTACTAATTTTAGGGATAATAATAGTAATAAAACCTATAAAAGTAGAGAACAAGCCAAGCGGAAATATATTATTATTAATAATCTCAACATTAATAGTTGGAATATTTGCAAACTATAAACAACAAATTTCAAAAACAGAAGGAATACTTTTGCTATTAATATTCATAATTTTTCTTTTATCAGCTTTTAGTAAAAAACAAAAAACAAAAATCAATTTAAAAGGAAAGAGCATATTAAAATCAATGATTTTAATAATATTAGGAATAATTTTATTAAAATTTGGAGGAGAATTTGTAGTAGATAATAGCATAAAACTCGCAAAAAAACTTAATATTTCAGAATCAATAATAGGATTAAGTGTAATAGCATTAGGTACATCCTTACCAGAATTAGTAACATCAATAGTTGCAATAAAAAAAGAAACAGAAGATATAGCAATTGGAAATATAATGGGCTCAAATATATTTAATCTATTATTAGTATTAGGAACAACAAGTCTTATTCATCCAATCAAATTCGCCAATTCATATAACGGACAACTAATATTTTTAATAATTATCTCAATTGTATTATATATTTTTAACTTATTCAATAATAAACAAGAAGCTGGGAAATTAGAAGGAATAATATTGCTTATAACATTTATTGTATATAATGCAAAATTTGTAATAGTGTGAATGTAACAAAAATGAAATAAAAAAATATAATAAATCTCTTGCATAAATAAAATCTATACGATATAATAAAAAACGTCGAAGGAAAATATAAAAACATTCCTCTTTAGCTCAGTTGGTAGAGCGCTCGGCTGTTAACCGATAGGTCGTTGGTTCGAGTCCAACAAGAGGAGCCAAAAGTAGATAGTCAAAAGATTATCTACTTTTTTATTTATAAAAAATTTTAATCTATATATTTTAGCGGAACTAAATGAAATTAAAATAATTGAAGTCAATGTAGTTAAAATTTTTATATTATAATAGTTGAAAAAAATATACAATATATAATAAAAACTATGACCGATAAAAATAAGGAAAGAGGTAAAAATTATGGAATTTTTGGAACTAGCCAAAAAAAGATATTCTTGTAGAAGCTTTTTAGAAAAAAAAGTGGAAAAAGAAAAAATTGAAAAGATTTTAGAAGCAGGAAGAGTTGCACCTACAGCAGTTAATTACCAACCACAAAGAATTCTAGTATTACAAGAAAAAGAGCAATTAGAAAAATTAAGTAATTGCACCATATATGGCTGGAATGCACCAGTTATACTAGTAGTTTGCTATGATAAAAACATATCTTGGAAAAGAAAATATGACGGAAAAGATGAAGGTATTGTAGATGCTTCAATTGTAACAACCCATATGATGTTAGAAATAGCAGATTTAGGATTAGGAACTACTTGGATAGGATCTTTTGATCCAGAAAAAGTGAAAGAAACCTATAAAATACCTGAAAACTATGAAGTAGTAGCATTATTACCAATAGGATATCCAACAGAAGATGCTAAACCTGCAGCAATGCATGAAAAAAGAAATACTTTAGAAGAAATAACTTTTTGGGACTATATAAATTAAAAAGCATATAACAAATAAAAAATAAGTTGTCAATAGGCATAAATGGTGATAGAATAGCCAAAAGAAAAGTAACTATGTGTACCTTTTTAGTGTTAGGGGGAAATGAGAGTATGGAAATGTTTAAACTCGAAAATGTATGGATATGCCGGCTGGCATATGTACACAGAAAAAGGCCAAATGACATGATGGTAATGGAAGAAGGAATTAGAAATTGTGTCTTAATAATGAAAGAAGTTGATAAATCATATCAAAAAGTTCTTTCAATAACAGGCATAAAAGGATATATTCCAGAACAAGCAGTGTATTCTAGCTTAGAAGGTTATGAATTTTATGACGGAACTCAAAAAGAAATCTTTAGACCTACAGATATTGGAAAAATATTTGTTATAGAAAGATATGAGATGCCAAGAGAATGTTTAACCCAAAAAGAAAGAGAATCACAGATGATATCTGGACAAAGAATTAAAGCTTTATCCGAAAAAATGAAATACTATCCATTTACAGTATGAGGTCAAAAAGAAACCGGGACTCAGTCCACGGTTTCTTTGCATTTATTTATTAGTATTATTTTCAACTAAAAACACTTTTTCTACATATAATTTATGTGCAAAAGACAGAACAACACTTTTTAACAATTTATGTTCAATCGAAATATTATCAGCAATTTTATATTCCTCACCGTTAAAAACAGTTGTAACAGCATTTTCGAGCTCAGAACAAAATTGATCATAAGCTAAAATCAATTTTGTCGTATTACTAGCAAGTTCGATTAAATTCGAAATATTATTTATACTATAAACTTGTTTTAAAATGCAAATTACAAATATATGAGCTATATGATCTTTCCTATACTTCTTTTTATTAGGTGCAGGAATAATTTGTTGCTTAACATAATTATTAATCATCGTTTTTGTAATAACAGGAGTATCTTCAGAACCAATGTAAGGATTTAAATATTTTTCTATATAAGTAACGAGTTGATCTAAATATACATCGATATCAGGCAATTCAGCCCATCTTGGAATATGAAAATTTGTTATTTTTTTATCTTTAATATTTTTATATTTATCTGTTTTTCCCATAAACACTCACTTTCCTCAACAAATATAATACCACACAGTCGAGTCTTAGTCAACTGATTGACATGTTAAAACAGATGTGATAATCTAGTAACGAATACTAGATTTAAGGAGATATTTATGGAAGATAAAAGAATGAATTTATATGAAGCTGAAGAATTTGATAACATTAGAGAAATAATAAAAAACGTAGTAAAAAAACATTCAGAAAATAAAGCATTCATAATTAAAGAAACAAAAGGAGAAGAGATAGAATATAGAAATATTACATATAAAGAATTAGATAACGATATAGACTCTTTGGGAACTGCTTTAGTTAATAAAGGATTAAAAGGAAAAAGAATAGCAATAATAGGAAAAAATAGATATGAATGGGTAATATCATATATATCAGTAATAAATGGAACCGGAATAGCAGTTCCACTAGATAAAGGCTTACCCGAAGTAGAAATAGAAAGTTCATTAATAAGAAGTTCAGCTGATGCAATTATATTTGAAAGTACATATTCAGAAATGATTGAAAACATAAAGAAAAATGGAAAGACAAAAGTCACAGAATTTATTTGTATGGACCAAAATGAAAAATATGAATATATATACAATTTAATAGAAGAAGGAAACAAACTTTTAGAAGAAGGAAATACAGAATTTACTGAAGCAGAAATAAATAATACAGAAATGTCAATATTACTATTTACATCAGGAACTACATCTGCATCAAAAGCTGTAATGCTTTCACATAAAAATATTGCTTCAAATATATATGCAATGACAAAATGCGAAGACATAAGAAGTACAGATACTAATATTGCATTCTTACCATTTCACCACACTTTTGGTTCTACGGGAATACTAATGTTTTTATCAAGAGGAGCAACAAATGTATTTTGTGATGGATTAAGACATATACAAAAAAACCTAAATGAATATCATGTATCAATATTTGTATGTGTACCATTATTAATAGAATCAATATACAAAAAGATTTGGCAAGAAATAGAAAAAACAGGTCAAACTAAAAAAGTAAAATTCGGAATAAAATTAAGTAAGTTCTTATTAAAATTTGGAATTGATATAAGAAGAAAATTATTTAAGCAAATAATAGATAAACTAGGAGGAGAACTTAGATATGTAATAAGTGGAGCTTCCGGTTTAGACGGAACGGTTGCAGAAGGATTTAGAAACTTTGGTATTGAAGCTGTTCAAGGATACGGATTAACAGAAACATCACCAGTGCTTGCAGCAGAAACTCCAAAATCATATAAAGCTGGTTCTACAGGATTACCAATGCCAGGAGTTGAAATAAAAATAGACAATCCAAATGAAGAAGGAATAGGAGAAATTATTGCCAAAGGGCCAAATGTAATGTTAGGATATTATGAAAATGAAGAAGAAACAAACAAAGTACTTAAAGATGGATGGTTCTACACAGGTGATTTAGCATATATAGATAAAGAAGGATTTATTTTCATAACAGGAAGAAAGAAAAATGTTATTGTATTAAAAAACGGAAAAAATATATATCCAGAAGAATTAGAAACATTAGTAGGTCAATTACCTTATGTTGCTGAAAATATGGTATACGGAAAAGAAAAAGGTGACGATTTAGTAGTGTCAGTCAAAATAGTTTATGAAAAAGATTATGCTAAAAATAATTGGTCAAATAAAACTCAAGAAGAAATAGAAAAAATAATATGGGATGACATTAAAAAAATAAATAGTACAATGCCTAATTATAAACATATAAAAAATCTAATAGTAACAGACAAAGAAATGATAAAAACAACAACTGCAAAAGTAAAAAGATATGAAGAAATGAAAAATTTATAAAATATAAAAGGTCAAAATTTTAAAGATAAATAAAAATTTTGACCTTTTTTGTTGCAATATTATTTAAAAAAAGATATTATTAAAATATTAAAAGGAATATTAACTTTTTAGTATTAAATAAAAATTAGGAGAAAAACATGGTAAACAAAAGAAAGAAAAAAGTATTAGTTATTCTTATAGTTGTTAGCTTGATTTTAATTTGCACAGGAAACTATATTAGCTCTTTAGCAGCATCTTCTAGTGAACTAAGACAGCAACAACAACAAAATAAACAATCAATAAAAGAAACAGAAGCTGAACAAGAAAAAATTAGAAGTCAAATGACAAGCATTCAAAAAGAAGTGGAAGAACTAAATTCTCAAATATTAAGTTATGAAAGCGAAATAAGTGATTTATCTAATAAAATAGATGAAGCTACAAAAAGCATAGACACAATGCAAATTGAACTTAACAAAAAACAAAAAGAACTAGAAGAAAAACAAGAACTATTAGAAAAAAGATTAGTAGCATCATATAAGGCAGGCAACACATCTTATTTAGATGTTTTACTAAGTTCAGAAAGTTTAACATCATTTTTATCAAATTATTATTTAATAGAACAACTTGCAGAATCTGATACTAAATTAATTGAAACAATAAAAGAAAGTAAAAATATTATTGAAGCTTCAAAAACAGCTTTAGAAGAAAGTAAAAAAGAACTAGAGGTTGCTAAAGAAACTCAAGAAAGTAAAAAAGCAGCACTAGATATAGCCAAAAGTGAAAAAAGTGCTAGAGTGGCAGAATTATCAGAAGAAGATCGAGCACTAGAAGAAAAAATTGAAAAAATGCAAGAAGAAGATTCGAAAATAATGGCAGCTATAAAAGCAGCGGAAGCTGCAGAAAAACAAAATTCGAACCAAGGTAATAACGGAAGCGGAAGTTCAGCACCAGGAAAAGTACCAGGAGGCTTTGCTCTACCAGTACCATCAGGATATACATTAGTAACTGCTGGTTGGTATTATTCTAGTGGAAGACTACATGGTGCTACAGATTTCGGAGCAGGAGGAATAAACGGACAACCCGTATATGCATCAAAATCCGGAACAGTTATGCTAGTAGCCTATCAAGATGGTGGTTATGGAAATTATATTATGATAAATCATCATGACGGAACATATACATTATATGCACACGGGCAAAATGGATCTGTTTGTGTATCTGAAGGTCAAACTGTATCACAAGGTCAACAAATAATGAGAGTTGGAAGCACAGGAAATTCTACAGGACCACATTTACATTTTGAAATAAGATTAGCTCCAGGAGGAAGTAGCAATAGGGTGAATCCACTAAATTATTTACCACTTTAATAAGTAATTGTAATAAATAAAATCTAAAACTCGCAATATAAAATTTTGCGAGTTTTTTATATAAATTATTAGTTGACATCAAAAAACAGAGATTATATAATTTCAATAATTAAGGAGGAAACAATGTCAGAAAACATAAGTGACCCAAATAAAATAATTGTAGTAAAAAGAGATGGCAAAAAAGTAGATTTTAATAAAGCTAAAATAGCAATAGCAATCAAAAAAGGTTTTGATAGTATAAAAACATCAAACGGAGAAAATAAATATAATGAAAAAGATATAAACAAAGTATTAAATAATGTATTAAACAAAATTTATGACCAAAAAACAGAAAGAATAAAAATCGAAGAAATACAAGACTTAATTGAGGAATCACTAAAAGAAGAAAAATATCTAGATGTATACGAATCTTTCTCAACATACAGAGAAAGAAGAAATCAATCAAGAAAATTATTTTTTGATGAAAAAAAACAACATAAATTTTTAAAAGCAATTGAAAATTTAAGCTTAAATTCCGCTATGCATGAAGAAGTACCAGCAAAAGATACTTGCACAGCAATGGGAACAATGCTTAGATATGGACAAACTGTATCAAATGAATTTGCAAAATCATATCTAATAAAAAGAAAATATGTAGATTCACACGAAAGTGGAGAATACTATATTCATGATTTAAATTATTATCCAATGGGAACAACAACATGTTGTCATATAGATTTAGATAAACTATTTAAAGATGGATTTTCAACAGGTGACGGATTTTTGCGTGAACCAAATAATATAATGACTTATTCAATACTATCAGCAATAGCAATTCAAGCCAATCAAAACGATCAACATGGAGGACAAAGTATACCAGCACTAGATTATTACTTTGCACCAGGTGTAATAAAAACTTTTAAAAAAGAATTTATGCAAACAATATATGATTTTTTAGATTACTCTGATTTTGGAATATTTGCAGCAGTGAATGGAATGGAAAGAGAAGTCGAAAAAATATCAACAATAGATTTCAACATTTCAATATTTGATACATATTGCAGAGAATCTGAACAATTAAAGAGATTCTTTAGAATAGCATACGGAAAAGCTTTGAAGAAAACAGAAAATATTGTATATCAAGCGATGGAAGCATTTATACATAATTTAAATACAATGAGATCAAGAGCAGGAGCTGTATTACCAAATTCCACTGTAAGCTTAGGAACAGATACATCACCAGAAGGAAGAATGATAACGAAGAACTTTTTATTAGCATTAGAGGCAGGAATTGGAAAAGAACAAAAACCATTATATCCAAAAACAATATTTAAAGTAAAAGAAGATGTTAATTATAATAAAAAAGATATAAATTATGATTTATTTAAGTTAGCATGTAAGGTAGACTCTGAAAAACAATTGTTAGCTTTTTCTTTTTTAGATGCAGATTTTAATAAAAAAGATTATAATCCAAATGATAAAGACACAGAAGTAGCCTATATGAGTAGTTCAAGACGTATCTATGAAAATATAATAGACAAATCAAAATCTAGTTCAATAGGAAGAGGAAATCTTTCAACAGTAACAATAAACCTACCAAGATTAGGGTTAAAATACGGAATTCTAAGAAATGAAAAAACAGATTTAGATGGTTTCTTCGAAGCACTAGATTTAACAATGGAAAAAACAAAAGAACTATTATTAGAAAGATATGAATTTCAAGCAGATAAAAGAGTATATAATTTTCCTTTTTTAATAGGACAAGGAAATTGGTTAGATAGTGAAAAATTAAAACCAGCAGACAGATTAAGAAGAGTAAATAAACATGGAACATTATCAATAGGATTTACTGGATTAGCTGAATGTTTAATTGCACTAATAGGAAAACATCATGGGGAATCAGAAGAAGCACAAAAATTAGGAATAAAAATAATAAAGCATATGAGAGAAAAAACAAATGAATATACAGAAAAAAACAGCTTGAATTTTGTATTATATGCAACACAAGGGAAAAGTTCAAATGAATATTTTATGAGCATAGATAAATCAATATATGGCAAAATAAAAGGAGTAACAGATAAAGAAATGTACACAAGAGGATTTGCAATGCCAGAAAACTACAATATATCAATAAAAGACCTATTAGAAATAGAATCAGAATACCATAAATTAACCAATGGAGGACACTATACTCAACTAGATTTAGGAAACAAATCAAAAGGGAATGCAGACCTATTTGAAAAAAACATAAGATTAATGAAAGAAGCTGGCATAGGATACGGAAGAATAGTATTAAATTAAATTATAATCAAAAATAAAAATACCTAGTATTGTTTATTTATATAAATAACTATCTTAAAATAAGGTTGTTAAAAAAGATAAAAAAATACAATACTAGGTATTTTTAATAATTTATTTAATTAATTTCAAAATATCTTCGGGTAAATTAGAGTTAATAACAATATTTTCTTTTGAAATAGGATGAACAAATGAAATTTCACAAGCATGTAAAGCTTGCCTAGAAATCAAGTTGCTTTCATATCCATACAAAGAGTCACCTATAATAGGATGCCCAATATATTTAGAATGAACTCGAAGTTGATGGGTACGACCTGTTTCTAGAGTATATTCTACTAAAGTCATATTATTAAATCTCTTTAAAACCTTAAAATGAGAGATTGCAATATCTCCATCATTTCGTACCTCACGTTCAATAATACTATTAGACTTCCTAGCAATACACGTTTTGATAGTTCCGAAATCGTCAGAAATAAGACCATCTAAAATTGCAATATACTTTTTCTTAAATATATTTTGCTTCATCTCTTTAACTAAACATTCTTGAATATATTCATTTTTAGCAAAAATAACAATTCCAGAAGTATCTTTATCTAATCTATTTACAGGTCGAATTTTTTTCTTTAATCCTATTTTATCAAAATAAAACTTTATTCCATTAGAAAGAGAATCTTCATAGTGCAAAATAGATGGATGAACAGGCATATTTGCAGGTTTATCGACTACTAGCAAAAAATCATCCTCAAACAAAATTTTAAATTCAAGGAAAGAATTAGGTACAATATTAGAAGAATCCTCTTCAACATTTTCAATAATCTCCAAAATGTCATTTTCAAAAATACTATGATAAATAGGAACAGAAAAACCATTTAAAAAAATAGATTTATTATTTTTTAATTTTAAAATAAACCTATCAGACATATTAAATTCATTTTTTAAAATTTGTTTTATAGATTCATCAGAATTCTTAACAATATACTTTAATTTCATAAAATTCTCCAACAACTATAATTATAGCACAAAAGAGTGTAATTACCAAGATATAAGAAAAAATGTTTGTTGACTTATGTAATGAAAATTTATATAATAAGCAAGAAATATAGAACAGTAGTAGAATTTATATAATATAGAAAATAGATATTATATACTGTTCTATACAAAAATTTTCTGAACAGCACTTAAATTCAACATTTTTACTACAGAAAATAAAAAATAAGAGTAATATCTTAGGGAGGTTTATATGAATTTTATAGACTCAATAAAAGAAAGAGCAAAATCTGAAATTAAAACAATTGTATTACCAGAAGCTGAAGATATAAGAGTACTAGAAGCGGCAAGCAAAGTTGGAAATGAAGGTTTTGCTAAAATTATGCTAATAGGAAACAAAGAAAAAACAGAAAAATTAGCTCAAGAAAATAATATAGATATTTCCAGAGCTACACTTGTTGATCCTGAAACTTCAGAAAAATTTGAAGAATATAGTCAAGCATTTTATGAGTTACGAAAAGCTAAAGGAATGACTGAGGAAGAAGCAAGAAAAATCGTAAAAGAACCAATTTATTTTGGAACCATGATGGTAAAACAAGGGGATGCAGATGGATTAGTATCTGGTGCAGCTCATTCTACAGCAAATACTCTAAGGCCGGCTCTTCAAATACTTAAAACAGCACCAGGAACTAAATTAGTATCAGCATTTTTTATAATGGATGTTCCAAATTGTGAATATGGTGAAAATGGAATATTTATATTTGCAGACAGCGGATTAAACGAAAATCCAAATAGTGATCAACTAGCAGAAATTGCTGCTTCATCAGCTAAAAGTTTTGAGCAATTAGTTGGAAAAGAATCAAAAGTAGGAATGCTCTCATATTCAACATATGGAAGTGCAAAATCTGAACTAACAGATAAAGTAATAGAAGCAACAAAAATTTTAAAAGAAAGATACCCAAAAATAAAAGCTGACGGAGAATTACAATTAGATGCAGCAATAGTACCTAGTGTTGCAAATAGTAAAGCTCCGAATAGTGAAGTAGCTGGACAATGCAATACATTAGTATTCCCAGATTTAAATGCTGGAAATATAGGATATAAACTAGTACAAAGGTTAGCAAAAGCAGAAGCATATGGACCTCTATGCCAAGGAATTGCAAAACCAGTAAATGACTTATCAAGAGGTTGCTCAAGTGATGACATAGTAGGCGTTGTAGCAATTACAGCATTGCAAGCTCAAAAGTAAATAAAAAGGAGAGAAAAAACAAAATGAAGATATTAGTAGTAAATTGTGGAAGTTCTTCATTAAAATATCAATTAATAGATATGGAAAATGAAACACTTTTAGCAAAAGGAAATTTTGAAAGAATTGGTGAACAAGAAGCTTTTGTTACACACAAAGTAAATGGGGAAAAATATGTAATAAAAACACCAGTAATGAATCATGAAGAAGCTTTAAAAATAGTGTTAGAGCAATTAGTTCACAAAGATTATGGAGTAATAAAAGATTTATCAGAAATAAATGCAGTAGGACATAGACTCGTACATGGTGGAGAAATATTTAATGAATCTGTAGTAATTACAGAAGACGTAATTAAAAAATATGAAAGTTGCTCAAGCTTAGCACCATTACATAATCCAGCTACAATATTAGGAATCAGAGCTTGCCAAAAAGAAATGCCAGAAGTTCCAATGTGTGGAGTATTTGATACAGCATTTCACCAAACAATGCCAAAAGAAACTTATTTATACCCAATACCATATGAATATTATGAAAAATATGGAATAAGAAAATATGGATTCCATGGAACATCACATCAATTTGTATCTAAAAGAGCTGCCGAACTAACAAATAAGAAAGATGGAGATTTCAAGGTAGTAACATGTCACCTAGGACAAGGAGCTTCAATTTGTGCTATAAAAAATGGAAAATCACAAGACACATCAATGGGACTTTCTCCTTTAGGAGGAATAGCAATGGTAACAAGATCAGGTGATTTAGATCCATCAGTTGTTACTGAAATAATGGAAAGAGAAAAATTAACAGCTAAAGAAGTAAATTCATTATTAAATAAAAAATCTGGACTATATGGAATTACAGGATTAGATCCAGACTTTAGAGAAATAGAAGCAGCTTCATATAAAGACGATGAGCCAAAAGCACAAGTAGCTATCGAATTATTTACAAAAACAATAGCACAATTTATAGCAAAATATGCAGTATCACTAAAAGGCTTAGATACAATAGTATTTACAGGAGGAATTGGAGAAAATCAAATAAACATTAGAAAGAAAATCTGCGAAAACCTAGAATGGATGGGAGTAAAACTAGATTTAGAAAAAAATAATGTAAGAAGTGTTGAAACAAAAATATCAACAGAGAATTCTAAAATCGAAGTGTTTATAATCCCAACAGATGAAGAAATGGTAATTGCAAGAGATACAAAAAGATTAGTAGAAGACAATAAATAATATAAAAACTTAGTAGTTTACAAAAATAGGTAAAGAAAAATTGTAAGCTACTAAGCTTTTTTTTATTTAAGGTTGCTTTTATAAACAAATTCCTGATATAATCACAATGTAAGTTTATAATTTTTATAAAATTATTTGTACATTGATATCGCCAAAAGTTTAATTATAATTTTAGCAGGACTAAATATAATAATTCTAAGTGCTGATCAAAGTAAGCTAAGTAGCAAAAAAGCTGCCAAAAAAAGAAAATATTAAAGGAGGAAGGCTAATGAAAGTATTAGTTTTAAACTGTGGAAGCTCATCATTAAAATGTCAACTAATTGATATGGAAAAAAACGAAAGAATAATGAAAGGACACTATGACAGAATTGGTGGTTCAAAGTCATCATTAAGATTTAATGTAAGAGGAGAGAAAAAAGTAATTGAACACCCAGCCAGAGATTTCGAAGAAGCAATTTCAGAAATATTAAAACTTTTAGTAAGCGATGAATACAAAGTAATTAAAAGTTTAGACGAAATAGGTGCTGTAGGTCATAGAATTGTTCATGGCGGAGAGAAATTTAAAGAATCAGTAGTAATAACAGATGAGGTAATTAAGGCAATTGAAGAATGTATAACATTAGCACCTTTGCACAACCCTGCTGGACTAGCTGGAATTGAAGCTTGTAGAAAATTGTTACCAACAGTACCAATGGTAGCAGTATTTGATACATCATTCCATCAAACTATTCCAGAAAAAGCATTCATATATCAATTACCATATAAATATTATGAAGATTATAAAATAAGAAAATACGGATTTCACGGAATATCACATAGATATATTGCAAACAGAGTAGCAGAAATAAAAGGAAGAAAAAATCTAAAAATAATAAATTGTCATTTAGGACAAGGAGCATCACTTTGTGCAATTAAAGATGGCAAATCAGTTGATACTACAATGGGACTAACACCACTTGCAGGAGTACCAATGGGAACTCGTTGTGGCGACGTTGATCCATCAATAATACCTACAGTTATGAAGTTATATGATATAAAACCAGACGAAATGTTAAGAATAATGAATAAAGAATCAGGCGCATGGGGAGTATCAGGAGTTTCAACAGACTTTAGAGATATAGAAAGAACTGCAGCTGAGCGGAGATGAAAGATCTATATTAGCATTAGAAAGCAGAGCATATATAATAGCACAGTACATAGCAAAATTTATAGTAACATTAAATGGAGTAGATATTATAACATTTGCTGGAGGTATAGGAGAAAATGGCTTTGAAGAAAGAGAAAGAATCTGTAAATATCTTGAGTGCTTTGGAATTAAACTAGATAAAGAGAAAAACCTAATAAGAGGAGAAGAAGCTAAAATATCAACAGAAGATTCTAAAGCTGAAATCTATATAGTACCAACAAATGAAGAAATTGTAATAGCACAAGATGCATATAATTTAACAAAATAATGTACAATAATAAAGACTCGTATAATAAAATACGAGTCTTTATTATGATAAAATTATATTGTAATCTAAAAATATTAATGTTAAAATCTAAAAGAAAAATTTTTAGAAAAGGAAGTTTGATTAACATATGAAAATTTTAGTTTTAAATTGTGGAAGCTCTTCATTAAAATTCCAATTAATAAATATGGATAATAACGAAAGAATGGCTAAAGGAAATTTCGAAAGAATTGGAGGCATGAAAACAACTCTAAAATTAAATGTAAATGGAAAAAAAGAAGAATTAGTTCATATTGCCAGGGACTATGATGAAGCTATTAGTTTTGTATTAGAAGTTTTATTAAAACCAGAATATAATTTAATAAACTCATTAGATGAAATTTCTGCAGTAGGACACAGAATTGTTCACGGCGGAGAAATGTTTAGCGATTCTGTACTAATAGATGAAAAAGTAATTGAAGAAATTGAAAAGTGCATAGATATTGCACCATTACACAATCCAGCAGGAGTTGCAGGAATAAAAGCTGCAAAAAATGCACTACCAAATGTGCCAATGGTAGCAGTATTTGATACAGCATTTCATCAAACAATGCCAGCAAAAGCATATATATACCAAATACCTTATAGATATTATGCAAGCTACAAAATAAGGAAATATGGATTTCACGGAACAAGTCATAAATATGTAGCTGAAAGAGTAGCAGAAATAAAAGGAAGAAAAAACCTAAAAATAATAAATTGTCATCTAGGACAAGGAGCATCTATTTGTGCAATAAAAGATGGAGAATCTATAGACACATCTATGGGATTAACACCACTTGCTGGAATACCTATGGCAACAAGATGTGGAGATATAGATCCAGCGATAATACCATATATTATGAAAAAAGATAACCTTCAGCCAGAAGATATAGAAGAAATATTAAATAAACAAGCAGGCGCATGGGGAGTATCAGGAGTTTCATCAGACTATAGGGACATAGAAGATGGATATAATATGAAAGATTCTAGATCAATGTTAGCATTAGATAGCCAAGCATATAAAATAGCACAATATATCGGCCAATATGCAATATCTTTGGGAGGATTAGATGTATTAACATTTGCAGGAGGAGTTGGAGAAAATGGAGTTGAAACTAGGGAAAGAGTATGTAAATATCTAGAACCATTTGGTGTAAAGCTAGATAAAGATTTGAACAATGTAAAAGGCAAAGAAAGAAAAATTTCAACAGAAGAGTCTAAGGTTGAAATATACATTATTCCAACAAATGAAGAATTAATGATAGCTAAAGAAACTGAAAAAATCATAAAATAAATTACTTAAAAGAAGGAAGCGATATGAAGAAGAAAAAGAAAAATATAATAATACTAGTTATAATATTAATAGTAGTGATTCTAATAGGAAGTGCGATATTAATACAATGCAAAAAAATAAAAGAAGCTGAATATACTCAGAAAAAAGAAGAATATATCGAAAAAAGACTAAAAGAATTAGGAATATCTAAATACAACAATATTCAGGTATTTCTGAAAGATATAGAAAAAGATCAAATAGAAAAAATACAAGAAGAAATTTGTAAAATTAATAATGTGAAAAATACGGAAATAATAACAAAAGAAGATGCCTTAGAAAAGTTAAAAGAAAAACTTAAAGGAAATGAAGAACTTCTAGAAGGATATGAAGGTGATAATAATATTTTTCCAAATTCAATAATAGTAGAAATTAAAGATTTTGAGAAAACGAAAGAAACAATAGAAGAAATAGAAAAAATAGATGGCATAGAAACAGTAACTAGCAGTTATGAAACTATAAACACAATAATAAATCAAATAGAAAAAGAATACGACGAAAAACAAACATAAGGGGATTATAAAATATGGATGTAGAAAAATATTTAAATACGTTTTTCAAAGGAACAAAAGACCCAAGTTTAGATGCAATGGCATATTTTATGAAAGAATATGGAAATTTTGAAAAAGAAATGAAATTTATACATATAGCAGGTACAAATGGCAAAGGAAGTTGTATAGAAATGATAAGCAACATATTAGTTTGCCAAGGCTATAAAGTTGGAAAATTTCTTTCACCACATCTAATAAAATATAATGAAAGAATTAACATTAATGGAAAAGACATCTCAGACGAAGAAATGACAGAATTAATAGAAGAATTAAAACCTAAAATAGATTTTTATGAAAAAGAAAGAAAAACTAAGATAACATTATTTGAACTTGAAACAACAATGGCACTTTTATATTTTTATAAAAATAATGTAGATTTTGTAGTATTAGAAACAGGATTAGGTGGTTTATATGATTGTACAAATATCATAAGTAGACCATTAGTATCACTTATAACGTCTATCGGATATGATCATATGCATATATTAGGAAACACTTTAACAGAAATAGCATATCAAAAAGCAGGAATAATTAAAGCAAACTCTAATACTGTATTTTTTGAACAAGAGGAAGAAATAAATAAAGTATTTAAAGACGAATGTGAAAAGAAAAATAACAAATTACATTTAATAAAACAAACAGATATAAAAAATTATAGCTATGACAAAGACTTTCAATATTTTGATTATAAAGAATTAGAAAGAATAGAGGTTAAGTTAAAAGGAATAAAGCAAATTAACAATACCAGCTTATGTATTGAAACTATAAAAACATTAAATGAGTTAGGATATAATATTTCTGAAAATAGTATAAGAAAAGGTATAAAAACTGTTATACACAAGGGAAGAATGGAGATACTAAAAGAAAATCCATTAATAATTTTTGATGGAGCACATAATGAGCCGGCAATAAAAAATTTACAACAAACTATAGATATGTATTATAAAAAGTATTCAAAAAATTACATAATTTCAATATTAAAAACAAAAGATGCAGATAAAATATTATCTATATTGCAAAATAATGATGAAAATTCAACATTTATTTTAACTTCAGGAAATGGCGAAGAAAAATATAATACAAGTGAAGAACTTTATAAAATAGCTTTAAAATATAAAAAAGAAAATCAAAAAATATTAATGAAAAATTTAGATGAAGCATTAGAAAAGGTATTAGAAGATACAAATGAAAAAAATGTGAATTTCGTAATCGGAAGCTTTTATGTATATGGAAAAGTTTATGAAAAAATAAAACTTGGAATATAAATTCCAAGTTTTATTTTTTCTAAGGGACAATTATAGTTTTATAATTTGTATAATTAACCATACCAGTTTTTCCATTAGGATGTCTTTTTACAAACTTTATATACGTATAATCAACTGAAATATTTCTCTCTAAAGAAGCTTTACAATTCTGTTTTGCAAGCTGAGCACATTTAAACAAAGTATCTTCATCAGGATTTTTACCATTTGTTTTCAATATAACATGAGCCCCATGAAATCCTTGAGCATGAAACCATAAATCAGATTTATCAGCAAAGTGTAAAGTTAAATAGTCATTTTGTTTATTATTCTTTCCTATATAAACATCGAAATTATTAATAACAATCTTGTTAAGATTATTAGTTAAATTTTTATCAGAACTCATTTTTTGAAAAGATTTATAATTATATTTTTTCATTAAAACGTTTTCAGAAAATTCTTTATGGATTTCTTCAATGTCTTCTAATGTTGTTGCATTAGAAAGTGAAAAAATAATACTTTCAATATATTCAAGCTCAAGTTCAGTTTCTTTTTTTTGAACAGTAACAATAGATAATGTATTTTTTAATTTATTATATTTTTTAAAAAAACGTTCAGCATTTTTACTATAAGAAATAGAAGAATCAAGTTTTATTTCAATCAAATTATTATTATCGTAATAATTTTCTAATTCAACTTTTTCATCTGCAAAATTACCATGAAATCTATAAAGATTAGAAGTAAGAAGCTCACCATATAATTTATATTTATTCATATCATCACATGATTTTAATTTTTGATTAATATTTTCTAACTTCTTAGAAGACTTTTTTAAAGCTACAAGAATCGATTTTGAGAGTTCAGATTTTGAAGCTTGAAAAATATCATTTTGTTCTTTATTAATATAAAATGAATCGAGAAAATTACTTAAAGATTTCTCTTGAGAAGTGAGCTCTATTGTATAATCATTATTAAGTGATTTTAAAGAAATATTCTCAGTTCCAAAATTATTTATCAAGTTTTTTATATATTCATATATTTCTTCTAATTCATTAACATCTTTTGAATCATTTTCAATATTTAATTCTTCTAAAATATTAGAAATAAATATAGGAGTAAACCCCGTAAAGATAGAAGAAAGATATAAAGATAAATCATCATAAGATTTTTCAGAAATAATAGAATAAAATTCATCAAAATTTAATATGTCTAAGAAAGATTGTTTTGAAGATAAAGGCAAAACATATTCTCGAGCAGGAAGAATTTCTCTATCAGAAGTAATAATATGTTTTAAAGAATCAATAATAAAGCCATTTTTATTAAGCAAAACGACATTACTTCTTCTACCCATTAGTTCAACCACAAGTCTAAGATTAACAGTATCTTTGAGTTCGTTACTTCCCTCAAAATCAATAAAAACAACTCTATCTAAATCAACACTTTGAACATTAGTAATTTTACTACTAGTTAAATATTTTCTAAGCAACATACAAAAATTAAGTGCATTAGTTGGGTTAGGCTTAGAAAGACTAGTTAAACACATTCTATAATAATCAGGGTGAATGCATATATCAAACATTACATTTTCACCATTATACAAGTTTAAAATTAGTTCAGTTTTGCTAGGTTGAAAAACTTTATTAACACGTGCTCCAATTAAAGACTTTTGAAAATCAGAAACTAAAGCTTTAGTAATTATTCCATCAAATGCCATAAGTAGCTCCTTTCTACAAACAATACTATAGTAATTTTAATTCAAAATGTCAACGAAATAAAAAGAAAAAAGCAAGAAATAAACTATAAATAACTTGTTTTAGAAAAAGGCATATGATATAATTACCCCGTGAAAAAACAGTTAAAAACGCAATTTCACATTTGCTTAACATATTAAGCAAAAGGTTGTTTATTTAGGGGTGAAAAGAAATAATGTTAATAGAAAAAATTATATTCAACATGTTAGCATTTTCTTTATTTATCATTATTTTTTCGAAATTAATCAGAAAAAATGATACAAATTATGTAGCTATATTAGTTTTAGAAGCAATAGGAATCGCATTAAACTTTTTAGAATTGCTAATTGGTGGAATATTTTCATCAAGCTTTTCAAAAATACTAATGTATATCAGTGCAATAATTATACCAGGAATAATTATTGTATTAGAATATACAGGCGCTAATTTTTCAGAAATATTATCAATAATGTGGGCAAAGATTTTAAACGCATTAGGAGATAGAAAAGCGGCTAAAACAGTTTTACTAAATTTAATGGAAAAATATCCAGACACATATAAAGGCCACATATTATTAGCCAAAATATATGAAAAAGAAGGCGGAACAAGAAAAGCAATAGATGAATATGTAAAAGCTGTAGACAGTAATAAAAGAGATTACGATTCATATTATAGAATAGCAGAGCTTCTAAAAGAATTAGATAGAAAAGACGAAGCTATAACAATGTTAAATAATTTATTACAAAACAAACCTGAATACTATAATGCTTCATTACTATTAGGTGAATTATTATGTGAGCAAGAAAGATTTAAAGAAGCAGTATCAGTATATAATGATGCACTAAAATATAAACCTGCTGATTTTGAACTATACTATAGTTTAGGCATTGCATATACTAGATTAAATGATTTTGCAAATGCAAAAGACTGTTATGACAAAGCTGCGAGCATAAACCATAAATTATATGGAGCAAAATATAATTTAGGACAAATAGCATTAATAGAAGAAGACTTAGAAGAAGCAGAAAAACACTTCGCAAACTGCTTGATGAGTGAAGAATTAGAAGCAAAAGCGTATTATCAACTAGCAAAAATATATATGGTAAAAGAAGAAAAAGATAAAGCAATATTATTTGCCAATAAAGCCATAGAGATAGACGAATCATATTTAAAAATAATAATCGCAGAAAAAATATTTGAGCCAATAAAAGAATATCTTGCTGTTTCAGTAAAATTAGACGACAAAGAAAGAAAAAAACAATCAAAACGTGATGAAGAAATCCAAAAATATTTAGAAGAAACAGTAGGATTAATAAAAGGTTTAAACGAAAATGAGTTACAAAACAAAGTTAATCAAAAAGTTGACGAAATATTTAAACAAGAAGAAATAAAAAAAGAACAAGAAGAAAATATAAAAGCAAAAGAGGATGTTGATATACAAAAAGAAAAAATTTAAAAAGTAAAGGAGAAAAGTATGTATAAAACAGTATCCATTATAGGTGGAGATTTAAGAGTAGTTAATTTAATTGAATTATTAGCTAAAGATGACTTCTTAGTATATACATATGGACTAGAAAATTCTGAGAAATTGATTGAAAGCCCAAATGTAAAAAGATGTGCTAGCCTAACAGAACTAGTTGGAAGCTCAGAGATAATTATAGGTCCAGTACCAATGATGAATGACCAAGAAAATTTAAGCGCGCCATTTTCAGAAGAAAAAATTCCAATTGATGAACTCATAAATGAAATGTCAAATAAAAATAAAATGTTTATAGCTGGAAAAATATCTGAAAAAGTAGAAGAAAAATTAAAAGAAGGTAATATAAAATCTATAGACCTTTTAAAAAGAGAAGAGTTAGTTGTATTAAACACAATAGCAACAGCAGAAGGAACTATACAACTAGCAATGGAAAACACTCAAAGAACTATACATGGAAGTAATATACTTATAATGGGCTTTGGTAGGGTAGGAAAAGTTCTAGCAAAAATGCTAGATGGAATTGGAGCAAAAGTTTCATGTGAAGCTAGAAAAAATTCAGATATCGCTTGGATAAAAGCATATGGATATAACCCAATACATTTAAGTGAAATAGAAAACGAACTTGGAAATTACGATATAATTATAAATACAATACCTTTTCAAATATTAGACGAAGAAAGACTAAAATATGTAAAACCAGAATGTACAATTTTAGACTTATCATCTAATCCAGGAGGAGTAGACAGAAATGCAGCTAGAAGATTAGGACTAAAAATGATTTGGGCACTTTCATTACCAGGCAAAGTTGCACCAATGACATCTGCCGAATTTATAAAAGAAACTCTATACCACATATTAAAAGAATTATAATTACAAAGGAGAAACAAAAATGACAGAATCAATACATGCAATAATACTAGGAATCGTGCAAGGATTAACAGAGTTTCTACCAGTATCAAGTTCTGCACATTTAAATATTTTTCCTTGGATATTTAAGTGGGAAGAAATTTCAGAATCTTTTGATGTAGCACTACATTTAGGAACGTTACTTGCAGTATGCCTATTTTTCTTTAAATATTGGATAGCATTAATCAAAGGCGGATTCAAAAAAGTATTAAAAAAAGAATCTTCAACCGAAGGAAAAATATTTTGGTATCTAGTTATAGCCACAATACCAGCAGGAATACTAAGTTTAGTATTAGATAAAATATCAAAAAAAATTGTTAACGGAAACTTAAATATAGAAATGCTAATGATATCTATAGCATTAATAGTTATGGGAGTAATATTATACATTTCAGATAAAAAATGTAAATCGAAGGTAGATTATGAACATATATCATTAAAACAAGCTATATTAGTTGGAATATCTCAAGCTATAGCCGCAGCATTTCCAGGAGTATCTAGATCAGGTATAACAATAACTGTTGCAAGAATGCTAAAAATAGATAGAGAAAGTGCTGCAAAATTCTCATTCTTATTAGCAGCACCAATAGTATTTGCTGCAGTATTAGTAGATATTACGAAATTTACTATTTCACCAGCATTTATATTAGGAGTACTTGCTAGTTTCGTTTCAGGAATAATAGTTATAAAATTCTTAATGGATTACCTAAAAAAAGGAAGCTTCAAAATATTTGCAATTTACAGAGTAATATTAGGATTAGCGGTTATAGCTGTGTTTGCAATAAGAACATTTGCCTAAAAATTAATCAAGGGGAAGAAAAAATGGATTTGATTTTATTAGTAACATTAAGTTTAATTCCTAAAAAAAGTAAATTGATAAAAATATGTATTATTTCATTAATTGCATCAATAATTATTATAATTTTACACTTAAAGTTATTCCCATATCTTTTTGGACATTGTTCAGGGTGTAGAATGATTAATGAAACAGGAATTGATTTTTCAAGAGAAGAGAATGTATTAGGAGCCGGAAACCTAGATGCAAACACAATGTCATCTCATTGTATGACAGTTATTGGAATAACTACAATATTTTTTGCATACAAAGATATACAAAAAAAAGAAATAAAAAAATCTAAAAAAGTACTATTAACTATTTTAGTAGTATTTTTAACAATGATAGAGTATAGAGAGGTTGGAATTTTTAAATGGATGTAAAGTAAGGAGAAATAAAATGGAATTATTAAAAGGAAAAGAAGTCGCTAAAAAAACAAGAGAAAACTTAAAAAAAGAAGTGTTAACATTAAAAGAAGAAGGAATTAATCCTAAATTAGCAGTAATAATGGTAGGAAATGATAGTGCATCTCAAATATATGTTAGAAACAAAAGTAAAGTATGCAATGAAATAGGAATAGAATTTGACGAATATTTATTACCAGAAGAAACAAAGCAAGAAGAATTATTAGAATTAATAAAAAAATTAAATGAAGACAAAGCAATAAATGGAATATTATTGCAAAGTCCAATACCTAAGAATCTTGACATTAATGAAGCCTTTAGAACAATTTCACCAGAAAAAGATGTTGATGGATTTCATCCTATAAATGTAGGAAAATTAGTACTAGGTCAAGATACATTTATTTCTTGTACTCCATATGGAGTTATGAAAATATTCGAAGATTATAATATAAACTTAGAAGGAAAAAATGCAGTAGTTATCGGAAGAAGTAATATTGTAGGAAAACCAATGAGTCAATGTTTATTAAATAAAAATGCAACTGTTACAATATGCCATTCAAAAACAAAAAACTTATCAGAAATCACCAAACAAGCAGATATAATAGTTGCAGCAATTGGAAAACCATGTTTTGTAACAGAAGATATGGTAAAAGAAGGAGCTATTGTAATTGATGTAGGAATTAATAGAGACTCAGAAGGAAAAATAAAAGGTGATGTAGATTTTGAGAAAGTAAAAGAAAAAGTAAGTTACATTACACCAGTTCCAGGAGGAGTAGGACCTATGACAATAGCAATGCTTATGACGAATGTTGTAAAAGCTACAAAAAAGCAAAACAAATTATTATAAAAGATAATAAAATTAATTGGGGGCAAAATCAAAAAGTAATTATGGAAAACATATTTTACTGGATTTGGCTCTCAATTTTAGATTTAAGCCAAATTCAAAGAAATAAATTAATAGAGATATTTAAAACTCCTAAAAAAATATATGAATTATCTCAAAAAGAATTAGAAAAAATAACATCATCAGAAAAGATTATAAAACAAATAATAACAAAAGAAAAAAGAAAACAATCTCAAAAAATTCTATATGAAACCCAAAAAGAAAAAATAGAAATTATCACAATAGAAAATAATCTATATCCAAGCAGATTGAAAAATATAATAGATTTTCCATTAGTGTTATATTCTAAAGGAAATACTAAATTACTAAATGAGAAAAACACAATAGCAATTATAGGAACAAGAAATAATTCAGTATATGGAAAAAATACAACATTAAAATTGAGTTACCAGATAGCAAGAAAAAATTATTGTGTAGTTAGTGGATTAGCCAAAGGAATAGATTCATATGCACATAAAGGAGCTTTAATAGCCAAAGGAAAAACAATTGCAGTATTAGGTTCAGGAATAAACTATATATATCCAAAAGAAAATAGCAGATTATACAAAGAAATAATTGAAAAAGAAGGTTTAATAATATCAGAATATCCTTTATACACTAAACCAATACCAGAATATTTTCCAAAAAGAAATAGACTCATCAGTGGAATATCAGATAAAATACTAATAACAGAAGCAAGCAAAAAAAGTGGAAGCATAATTACAGCAAACATTGCTTTAGACCAAGGAAAGGACATATACGTAGTTCCAGGAAATATAACAAGTTATCAATCAGAAGGAACAAATAACTTAATAAAAGAAGGTGCATTTTTAGTCAGTTCGCTTGAAGATATATTAGATTTATAGTATTATAAAAAAGAAAATCTTTAAGAAAGGAAAATAAGATGAAAATTTTAGCAGTAGGAGATTTAGTCGGAATAGTAGGACTAAAAAAATTCGAAAAAGAATATAAAAATTTAAAAGAAAAAGAAAATATAGATTTCTGTATTGTTAATGCAGAAAATGTTGCTGAAGGAATGGGAATAACAGAAAAAGCATTTCAAAGTTTATTAAATCAAAAAGTTGATTGTATAACTATGGGAAATCACACGTGGGCTAAAAAAGATATATTTAGTTTCATAGATCACCCAAAATTAATAAGACCAGCAAACTACTCAGCAAATAATCCAGGAAAAGGCTATCAAATATTTGAATGTAAAGACAAAAAAATAGCAGTAATAAACTTAATAGGCAGAGTAACAATGAATGTACTAAGCGAAAACCCATTTACTGTAGCAGATAAAATAGTAGAAGAAATTAAAGACAATGTAGATATAATTATAATAGATTTTCATGCTGAAGCTACAGCTGAAAAAATAGCACTAGCATACCATTTAGATGGAAAAGTAACAGCTATTTTTGGAACGCATACACACGTGCAAACTGCAGATGAAACTATCCTAAAAGGAGGAACTGCCTATATCACAGATATAGGAATGACAGGACCAATAGAATCAGTAATAGGAATGGATAAAGAAGCATCTATAAAAAGATTTTTAACATCACTTCCAGAAAGATATAAAATTGCCGATGGAGAAGCAAAAATGAGTGCATGCATTTTTGAAATAAATGACGAAGATTGTCGAGTAAAAAGTATAAAAAGAATAAATATAAAATAATTGTCGAAAAACACAAAACTAGGTCGTACGATTCTTCCATTTTTTACCATAAATCTATAGACAACCGAATATTAATTATTATATAAAAGTATATGTCAATGATACAAAAATTAAAAAATAGGAGGCAAAAAAATGGAAGTTTTAAAAATTTCATCAAAATCAAATCCAAATTCAGTTGCAGGAGCAATTGCTGGGTTAGTAAAGGAAACGACAAAAGCAGAAATGCAAGCAATAGGAGCAGGAGCTTTAAATCAAGCAATCAAGGCGGTTGCCATAGCAAGAGGCTTTGTGGCACCATCAGGAGTTGACCTAATCTGCATACCAGCTTTTGCAGAAGTTCAAGTAGAAGGTGAAGATAGAACAGGAATAAAGCTGATAATAGAATCAAGAAAATAAATATATGGGGCTATCAGAAGATAGCTCTTTTTATTTAGAAGATAAATATTAGTTATTACATTTCTTATCTTGATTCAAAATAAAAAATAGTATATATTATCTATGTAACTAAAGAAGGAGATAATATGAAAAAAAGTAATGCCTTTAAATATATATTTATAATAGTAATATTAATATTAGCAATCGTAACAGTTTCAATCTACAATAGAGAAAAAAAGACAACTACAAATCAAACATCAAATGAGCAAGAAATTGAAGAAAACGAAAATGTAGTAAGAGAGCTAAGACTTGCAATAGCTCAATTGGATACAATAAATCCTATAATCAGCAAAAATAAATATGTTCAAGAAGTAAGTAAAATAATTTTTGATTCATTAATAAATGTAAATGAAGATTTTTCAAGCTCATATGCATTAGCACGAGAAATCTCACAAACAGACGATATAACATACATAATTAAAGTAAAAACTGATGTAAAGTGGTCAGACGGAAGCACTTTAAAAGCGGAAGATGTAAGGTATACTATAGAACTTTTAAAAAATACAAATTCAATATATTCAAGTAATGTTCGAAATGTAAATTCAGCAGAAGTTATAGATGATGAAACAGTAAAAGTTGTACTCGGATCGCCAGAACAATATTTTGAATATAACTTAACATTTCCAATAATGTCATCTGAATATTATAAAGATACTGATTTCTTCAATTCAGAAAAAACAAATACACCTATAGGAACCGGAAAATTTAAAATAACAGCATATGATGAGAAAGTAATAACATTAGAGAAAAATACAGATTATTGGAATACTGATGAAAATAGTGTTGTAGAGAAAATAAATATAAACATATATCAAACGACAGGAGAAATATATAATGACTTCAAAAATGGAAATATTGATTGTATAAACACATCACAAACAAGTGTAAATCAATATATAGGAACTATAGGATTTGCTTCAATAGAGTTTGACAGTAAAGAATATGACTACATCGCATTTAACACTCAGAACGCTTATCTATCAAGTGGAAATGTAAGAAGAGCATTATCATACTATATAGATAAAAACAATACAATTGCAAGTAGCTATGGAAATACATATAGAGTATCAGATTTTCCATTAGATTATGGAAATTTTGCATATTCTGCTGATGTAATAGATAATGGCTACAACTCTGAAAGCGCGAGCAACTTATTGGCTGCAGATGGATGGATATATAGAAATAATTCATGGCAAAAGTCAAGTGGAAGTAGATATGTAAGACTATCATTCACATTAACAGTAAACGAATCAAATCCAACAAGTATAGCAGTAGCAGAAAACTTAAGACAACAATGGGCAAACGCAGGAATAACAGTCACACTAAAAAAAGTATCATCAGAAAATTACTATAATATGATAAACTCAAAAACAGGTTATGATGCTATATTAATGAATATGTCAACATCATACTCGCCAAATTTAAATACATATTTAGGAAGCGGAAACATATCTAATTATAATAATGATGAAATAAATCAACTATTAGCAGAATCTAGCGTACTAGAAGATGCCGGACAAATAAAAGAAAAATATAAAAGAATAGAAGAAATATATAATGAAGAAAAACCATTTATGAGTATAGCTAGAAAGAAAAACTTATTGGTATACAACACAAATTTAACAGGAAATTTAAAACCTACAGCTTACAGTATATACAATCATATAGATAAATGGTATAGAAAAAATTATTAAAAACTATTGACAAAAAAAATATATTAGATATAATAAACGCAAACAAACGTTTAACAAACAAAAATTTGTAAGGAGAGATAAAAATGAAAGAAAACGATGAGAAGAGAAAAGCGCTAGATGCAGCAATGAGCCAAATCGAAAAACAATTTGGAAAAGGATCTGTAATGAAACTTGGCGAATATAAAGCAATGGAAGTCGAAGCAATTCCAACAGGTTCACTAACATTAGATGTTGCATTAGGAATAGGAGGAATACCTAAAGGAAGAATTATAGAAATATACGGACCAGAATCATCAGGTAAAACTACACTTGCATTACATGCAGTAGCAGAATCACAAAAAGCTGGAGGAACAGCAGCTTTTATAGATGCAGAACATGCATTAGACCCAGTATATGCTAGAAAATTAGGTGTTGATATAGATAATTTAATAGTTTCACAACCAGACACAGGTGAACAAGCATTAGAAATTGCAGAAGCATTAGTTAGAAGTGGAGCTATCGATATAATAGTAGTTGACTCAGTTGCAGCACTAGTTCCAAAAGCCGAAATTGATGGCGATATGGGAGATACTCATGTTGCTCTACAAGCAAGACTTATGTCACAAGCCTTAAGAAAACTAGCAGGAGTACTAAATAAATCAAAAACAGCAATTATATTTATAAACCAATTAAGAGAAAAAGTTGGAATTATGTTTGGAAATCCAGAAACTACACCAGGAGGAAGAGCATTAAAGTTTTATGCATCAGTTAGACTAGACATAAGAAGAATTGAAAACATTAAAGTAGATGGAGAAGTAGTTGGAAATAGAACTAGAGTAAAAGTTGTAAAAAATAAAGTAGCACCTCCTTTCAGAGAAGCAGAATTCGATATTTTATACGGAGAAGGAATATCTAAAGAAGGAAGTGTATTAGACTTAGCTGTTAATCTAGATATAATAGAAAAGAGCGGTGCATGGTTCAGCTACAAAGGAAATAAAATAGGACAAGGAAGAGAAAACGTAAAGAAATATCTAAAAGAAAATCCAAAAATTTTAGCTGAAGTAGAAGAAAAAATTAGAGCAAACTACAGCAAAGCATTTGAACAAGCGTTAGATGAACAAGCACCTGAAACAGTTGAAGATAATAATGAAGATGAAGAAGAAATCGAAGAATAAAAAATATAGTAGGTATGAAAATTTCATACCTACTAATATTATTAGTAAAATATAAATAGGTGAAATAAAATGAACTTTAGTAATAATTTAGAAGAATTAGCCAAACAAGATAAATTAAAAGGCAAAATAATGAAATACATAATATATAAAAAAAGAACGGAAAAAGAAGTTTGGGAAAAATTCAAAGATGAAGATCAAGGTATTTTAGAGACCACTATTGAAAATCTAAAAGAATTAGGATATATTAATGATAAAGATTATGTTGATAGATTTATACGTGAAGCAATAGCACTAAAAAGTTTATCAATTTTTGAACTAAAATATAAACTATATTCAAAAGGAATAAGTGATACTATAATAAATGAATATATAGCAGAAAACGAAGAAATGCTAGCTGAATATGAACTGCTATCAGCAAAGAAAATATACAATAAGAAAAAAGGTTCACAAGAACTAGCAGATATTATTTTATACTTAAAAAAGAAAAGATACACATCTGAAACAATAAAACAAATAAGTAGGGAGTAAAATGGGAGTATTAACACTAGAAACAAACAAATATGCATTAAAATTAGAAAACTTTGAAGGACCATTAGATTTATTATGCCATTTAATAGATAAAAATAAAATGGACATATATGATGTAAAACTATCAGATATTGCTGACCAATATATAGAATATATAAATGAAATGGAAAAACAAAATTTAGATATAACTAGTGAATTTTTAGTAATTGCTAGTACGCTAGTATATTTAAAATCAAAAGAATTATTACCTAAAGAAAATGAAGACGAAGCTGAATTAACTGAAGAAGAATTAATCAGAAGAATAATTGAATACAAAAAATATAAAGAAATATCTAAAAAATTCAATATAATGTACAAAGAAAATATAAAAAGATTTTATAAACTTCCCGAAAGTATAGAACTACCAAAGCAAAAACTAGAAAAAGAGTATTCTAAAGATATTATATACAACAATTATGAAAAACTTATAAATAAACAAAAAGTAAAAATGAATCAAAATGCAAAAAACATCGAGAAAATAGCACTAATAGAAAACTATACTGTAACAAGTAAAGTAAGAGAAATATTTAAAGAACTTTCAAAAAAACCAAAATTTGTATTTAACAAATTATTTTCAACCAAGACAAGACCAAAAGTTGAAATTGTAACAGCGTTTACAGGAGTACTTGAACTAACAAGAAAAAACAAAGTAACAACCCATCAAGAAGAACTATTTGGAGAAATTGTTGTTGAAAAAGCTAAAACAAATAATAAATAATAATAAAAAGATAATATATGGAAAAAATAGTATTATGAAAATGTTCATCATAATACTATTTTTAATTTTTATTCTTTTAATTTCAATAAAGATTAAAATTGAAATAAGAAAAATAGAAATTATAAATAGAAAAATAAAATTTAATATAAAGATAAAATTATACATTTTAAATATAATTAAAATTTTACAAAAAAGAATTACTAAAAGAGATCTAAAGCGCATAATCAATATGTCAAAAAAGCAAACTATATTTAAAGATAAAAAAAAGATACTAAGGAGTATGGAAATTGAATTTGAAAATGTAAATCTTCAAATAATATATCCTATGAAAAATCCAATTTTAGCATCTTATATATATGCAATATTACAAGGAATATCAAATATTGGAGTAGCTCTTAGTAAAATTGAGAAAAAAGAAATTGAAATAAAAAATATTAATAAAGGAACATTATATATTTATTTTAATACATGTATAAGCATTAATCTAGCAAAAACAATTTTAAAAATAATAAGAAATTTAAAAATAAAAATTAATAAAAAAGTACCAAAAAACATTTAAAAAATTTTTTTTATATGATATATTAAAAATAATTATACGAAGAAGAAAAACTTTTTAGTATTAAGGAGATTCAAAAGATGAAATTTGTTCTAGAACAAAACTGTAGTAATATAGAACTATTAGGAAAAAAAGCAACTATACTAGCTCAATTAGAAAAAATTGTAGACACAGTTCCAAGATGGTTTGTAATATCATATAAAGGATTTGATATAAATAAAAAGGAAATTATAGAAGAAGCAAAAGATGAAATCCTACAAAAGTTAAAAGGTTTTGCAGAAAGTACTCTTTTTGTTATTAAAGCATCTTTTAAAAATGAAGAATATTCAAAAAAACAATATGAATCTTTTTTAGCTGTGAAAAAAGAAGAGGTTCTAGAAAAAATAAAAGAAATGTATTTACTAGCATTCTCAGAAGAAGCAGAAAATTTTAGAAAAGAAAATCAAATAAAAGAAATAACAATACCATCAGTAATTGTGCAGAAAATGATAATACCAGAAAAATCTGGATATGCATATGGAGCAAATCCAGACACATCAAATGTCAAAGAAGTAGTAATTTCGGCTATATATGGAATAAACAATAAAAGTGATTTTAAAGAGTCTGATACATACACAATATGTAACGACGAAATAAACAAAAATATAGAAAGAAAAAACACTCAATATATAATTGAAAAAAACGAAATTGTGCAAAAAGAAGTAGAAAAAAAGATTCGAAAAAAGCAAATACTGATGAAAGACGAAATACTACAAGTAAAAGAGTTAGTTGAAAAATCTGGTGATTTATTTGGAAGATTTCAAGAAATAGAATGGCTATCTGATGGAAATAAAATTTATATAATAAACTCAAAACCAATAATGACACTAATAAGCCCACAAAATAATAAATCTAAAGTAGAACTAAAAGAAAACAGTAGTGTTATAAAAAATTATGAAGGAATAGTAAAGCCACTAACATTTTCATTCATTAGAACTGTTTACGAAAACTTATATATAGAAATATGCAAAACATTTAATGTAGAAAAAGAAAAAATTGAATTAAATTCTCAAATGTTCAAAAATATTTTAGCACTAGTTGATGGTAGAGTTTATTATAACGTAAATGGTTGGCACGAAATGCTTGAAATATTCCCAGAGCTGGGAAAAAATAAAATACATATGGAAGCAATAATAGGAGTAAATGAATTAGAGCCAGAAAATTTACTCCCAGTAGTTCAAGAATCAAACTTAAAAGAAAAAATCGAAATAATAAAAAATAAATATGACGTGTTTTCAAAGACACGTAAAATAAAGAAAACAACAGATAAATTTAATTCTAGAATAAGAGAAACCATTAACAATAAAAATGTAAAAAATATGACACTTGAAGAACTACGTGAATACTATTATGAAATTGAAAGAAGAATATTAGCAAAATGGGATGCTCCTTTAATAAATGAATTTTTAGCGACAATATATCAAAAGCAATTAAAAGAACAATGTATAAAATATTTTCAAGATGAAGGAAATTCATTACAAGAAGATTTAACATGTCGCGAAAATGGAGTTATTAGTGCTAATATAGCTCAAAGAATAAAAGAAATGGCAGAAATAGCTAGATGTGATAAGAGTTTATTAAGACTACTTGAAAAAGATGATGTGCTTTATATCAAGAAAAATTTAATACAATATTCAAGTTTTTATGATGAAATAAATGAATACTTAGATTTATATTCTGACAGATGCATTCATGAACTAAAACTAGAAACTAAAAGTTTAAAAGAAGATCCAAGAAGTTTATACCAAGCTATAGCAGCACTTGCTCGCAGAATGAAAGAAGATAAAGTAACATATATTGATTATGAGAAAATAAACGAAACAGCAGAAGAAAAAATTAAAACGACATTTAAATATAACTTAGTATCAAAAGCAAAATTTGAATATACATTAAAATATGCACGATATACAATCGAAAACAAAGAAAAACTAAGATTTGAAAGAACTAGAGTATTTGGAAAAATAAGAGAATTGTTTTTGAGAATAGGATTAATACTTACATCGATGGATGTATTAGATGAAAAAAGAGATATTTTATATCTAGAAGTAGATGAAATATTAAATTATATAGCAGGAAAATCAACAACAAATAATTTAAAAGAAGTTGTTGAGTTAAGAAAAAAACAATATAAAAAATACATAACAGATGAAAAAAAGTCAAAAAACAAATCAAAAACAACTAATTTAGAAAAGCTAAAAGGAACAGGAATATCAGAAGGAATAGCTAAAGGAAAAGCTAAAGTAATAACAAATATGGATGACATAAAAATAGATTCAGGAGAAATTTTAGTAGCAGAATATAGTGATCCAGGTTGGATAATGTTATTTCCAAAAGTAGAAGGAATATTATTAGAAAAAGAAAGAACAAATTCATATGTAGCAATAGTTGCAAAAGAATTAGGAATTCCCACTATAGTTAATATCTCAGGACTAATGAGTGAAATTAATAATGGAGACAAAATAGAATTTGATACTAAAACAGGTCAAATTACTAAACAATAAAAGCTGGAACAAAAAAATTCCAGCTTTTTTATTCTTCACTGTCTTCAATAGTAGATTCTACTTTTTTACGCAATTTTTCTATTGAGCAATTTTTATCTTTCATAGTTTGAATTAATTCTCCAGATTTATTTAAAAGATCAGGAACATAATCAATAAGTTTATCAAGACATGAATCATGATCTATAGGTAATAATTTTACTGAACCTTCAGAAACAACTAAAAAAGCAATAGGTTCTATATTAACACCAGCTCCACTACCACCACCAAAAGGCAAACTATATTGAACTTGTTCTTCATTATTTTTTTTAGAATATTCATTTACAGTCTCACCTTTAAATTCACTACCACCAGCAGCAAATCCAAAGCTAACCTTGGAAATAGGAATAATTAAAGTATCTATTCCTGTAGAAATCGGTTCACCAACAATAGTATCAACATCAATCATATCTTTAATGCTACTCATAGCAGTATTCATCAAACCTTCAATAGGGTGATTCATAACAAACCTCCTTAAAACTAAAATATATATAATTAGTGTAAACACTTTAAAAAAAATAATACGAATAAATTTAAAAGCAAATTAAAAATTTTAAATTTATGATATTGAAATAAAAGGTCAGTATACATTGTATTAAAAAGAGATTAGTGTTAAAATATTTTTATTAAAATTAAAGGAGGAAAATAAATGCCAGAAACATTAAAGACAGTCTTGACTTCCTTCGAATTCGAGGCGTGCATCAGATTAATATTAGGTGCAATATTAGCAGGAATTATAGGATATGAAAGACAAGCATGGAAAAAACCAGCAGGAATGAGAACACACATATTAGTAGGAGAAAGTGCCGTATTAATTATGCTTTGTGGAATATATCTTTCACAGAAAACAGGAAGTGCAGATCCTTCAAGAATACCAGCACAATTATTATCAGGAATAGGTTTTATAGGTGCAGGAACAATTTTAAGAGATGGATTTCATGTAAAAGGATTAACAACAGCAGCAAGTTTGTTAGCAGTAACAGGAATAGGATTAATAATAGGAGCAGGAGCATATATAGTAGGAATTATAGCAACACTATTTGTATATATAATTCTTTCATACACATATGTTGTGTCAGATTCATCAGAAAAATATAATGAATTTAAATTTAAAATTTATTCAAAAGAAGAAAAAGTAAAAATAGAGCAGATAGAAAAAATATTTAATAATGATGAAATACTATTAAAAAGCATAAAAGAAGTAGACGAATACATAGAAGTAAAAGGAAAAATATTAGATTCAATAAATAAAAATAAATTAATGACTAACATAATGAAAATAGAAGAGGTAAAAGAAGTTATTGAAGAATAGAGGATGTTATGGAAAAAACAGAAGAAATAAAAGAAAAAGCCGATTATTGCCTAAAATGCAAAACAAAGCCATGTTCAAAAGCTTGCCCAATGAACACTAATATACCAGAATTTATTTTAGAAATAGTCAATAATAATTACAAAAAAGCATATGAAATACTAAAAGAAAATAACATATTTTCACATATATGCAGTATAGTATGTCCACAAGAAGAACAATGCGAAGGTTCATGTGTAAGAGGAATAAAACAAACTCCAACGCAGATAGGAGTACTAGAAAGATTTGTAAATGATTGGGCAGAAAAAAATAATATCAAATATGATATAAACATAAAAAGTGAAAAAAAATATAAAGTAGCAGTAATTGGTTCTGGTCCAGCAGGATTACAAGCTGCATACGATTTAAGAAAAGAAGGAATTCAAGTAACCGTATTTGAAAAAGAAAAAGAATTAGGAGGAATATTAAGTTATGGAATTCCAGATTTTAGATTAAACAAAAAATATGTAAATGAGATAATAGAAATTTTAAGAGAAATAGGAATTAATTTTGAAACAGAAAAAGAACTCGGAAAAAATTTAAATATAAAAGAATTGCTTAAAGAATATAATAGCATTTTCTTAGGAATAGGGGCAGAAAAATCTACGCAGTACGATTTAGGAAATTTTGAAAAAATATATGACTCAGATTATTTTTTAAAAGCATATAATAACAAAAATTTTATAAAAGACTTAGGAAATGTAGTAGTAATAGGAGGAGGCAATGTAGCAATGGATTCTGCTAGAAGCGCTATAAAAATGGGAGCAACTACCTCAAATATACTTTATAGAAGAGATGAAGAACATATGCCAGCAAGAAAAATTGAACTACAAGAAGCAATTAAAGACGGGGTAAATCCTGAATTTAAAGTACGAGTAATTAAAGCAGAAGGAAAAAATAATAAAATTGAAAAAGTAAAATGCATAAGAACAGAAGTAATAGATGGAAAAGCAATAGATATACCAAATTCAGAGTTCGAGTTTAAAGCAGATAGTGTAGTTTTTGCAATAGGATTAAAACCAAACAGAGAAGTTCTAGAAAAAGAAGGATTGGAATACAATGAAAAAGGACTAATTAAAATAGACGAAAAAGGAAAAACAAATTTAGAAAATGTATACGCTGGAGGAGATTTATCAGAAAGTAAATCTACAGTATGTAGAGCTTTAGGTAGCGCCAGAAAAGCAGCTAAAGCTATTATTCAGAATTTAGAAAAAGGAGAATAAGAATGTTTAAAGAATATATTATTTCCCACCGAGATGAAATGCTACAAGATTTAGCAAAGATGATAAAAATTCCAAGCAAACTAGAAGGCTATGATAATCTTGAATATCCATTCGGAAAAAATATAGATAATGCTTTAAATGAATTTTTAAAAATTGCAGAAAATTTAGGATTTAAAACTAAAAATATAGATAAACATTGTGGTTATGTTGAATTTGGAGAAGGAAAAGAAATAGTAGGTATAATAGGACATTTAGACGTTGTACCCGAAGGTGAAGGATGGACATATCCACCATTTGAATTAACAATAAAAGACGACATACTTTATGGAAGAGGAACAACAGACGATAAAGGTCCAGTAATTGCAAGCCTTTATGCAATGAAAGCCGTAATGGAAAATGCAGCAGTTCATAAAAGAGTAAGACTTATAGTTGGACTAAATGAAGAAAATGATTGGAAATGTATAAAATATTACAAAGAACATGAAGAAATGCCAACTATAGGATTCAGCCCAGATGCAGATTTTCCATGCATATATTCTGAAAAAGCTTTATTAACAGTATACACAGAAGAAAAATATGAAGAAAATGATAAAATCAGAATAAAAGAAATCGACTGCAAAGATAATAGAGTAAATGTAGTACCAAAATATTGTGCTGTAAAATTAGAAGTAAATAGTCATATTGCACCAGAATTAAAAGAATTATTACTATCAAAAGTATCAGAAAATGTATCATTTACAAAAACAGAAAATTTCTTTTATATAGAGACAAGAGGAATTCAAGCTCATGCAGCACATCCTGAACTCGGAAAAAATGCTATTTCTAAAATGATCATGATATTAAACGAAATATGTAATAGATTTGACGTAGAGGAAAAAACAATAAAGTTATTAGCAACAAAAATAAGAAATGAAACAAATGGAGAGAGTTTAGGAATAAAACATCCAAATAAAGAATTAGGAGATTTAACATTAAATTTAGCAAGACTAGAATTAAAAGAAGGCAATATAAAATCAGCCATGAACTTGCGTATACCAGGAGATATAGATTTAGCAGAGATAAAAGAAAAAATAACAAAATCTTTTAATACAATAAAAATTAAATTTGTAGGAGAAAAGCCGGCACTATACATTCCAAAAGACAATAGTTTAGTACAATTACTCTGCAAAATTTATAATGAATATACAGGAGAAAATAAAGAGCCACTAGCAATAGGAGGAGCAACATATGCAAGAGCATTCAAAAACTGTGTATCATTTGGGGCTGCAAGACCAGAAGAATCAGACATGTGTCATCAAGTTGATGAGTATATAACAATGAAAAATTTATTAGATGCATGCAACATGTATGCTTTAGCAATTTATGAATTAGCAAAATAACATTAAATCAACTTTTTAGATTGACTAACATTTATAAATAGTAGTACAATAAAAAACAATGATAAGGGAGTAGTTAGCATATAAAATAATATGTAATATGTTCAACATAATGATAATAAATTTTATCTGGATATATTTTAAATAATGAGACTTGTCTGCACTTTTAAGCAGGCTAAGTCTCTTTTTTTATGAAAATCTTATAATAAAGACCTAAAGAAAAATGCTCATATTAATGTATCCTACTACTCAAAAAGATATTATTTGATATAAAAAGGAGAAGAAAATGGGAATAGTTGAATTATTATTATTAAGTATTGGATTAGCAATGGATGCCTTTGCTGTATCAATATGTAAAGGGTTATCAATGAAGAAAATGAGTTGGAAAAAGGCAATAATAGTTGGAACATATTTTGGAATATTCCAAGCAATAATGCCCGTAATAGGATATTTCCTAAGTAAAGGGTTTGAAAGTATAGTAACTAACATAGACCACTGGATTGCATTTATTTTATTAGGAATAATAGGTGGAAATATGATAAAAGAAGCGCTAACACCTGAACATAGTAAAAATTGTAATGACAATGTAGGATTTAAAACGATGATTATACTAGCATTGGCGACAAGCATAGATGCATTAGCTGTTGGAATAACTTTTGCATTTTTAAAAGTAAACTTAATATTAGCAATAACCTTAATAGGAATAATAACATTTACACTATCTATTATAGGTACAAAAATTGGAAATGTATTTGGAGATGAATATGAAAATAAAGCTGAAATCACAGGAGGTGTAATTTTAATACTATTAGGTATAAAAATATTATTAGAGCATCTAAATATATTAAAAATATAAAAATACTTCAATATAATTGGAGTATTTTTATTTTAAAAGTATTTATTATTGACAAGATACCCTAAGGGGGTGTACAATTCATGAATGAGGTGATAAGAAAATGGAATGTAATAAATGCGAAAAATGCTGCGAAAAAAAAGGCAGAAGCACACATAGAACAGAAGAAGAAAAAAAAGAACTAACCAAAAGATTAAACATTATAGAAGGTCAAGTAAGAGGAATTAATCAAATGATTGATGATGATAGATACTGCGACGATGTACTAATACAAATTGCAGCAGTAAATAAAGCTTTAAAAAGTTTAGGAAATAATATTTTAGAGAGCCATCTAAAATCATGTGTCGCTTATGATGTACAAATGGGAAATTTAGATATATTAGAAGATGTAATGCAATTAATAAAAAAATTGCAATAATCTATATAGAAAGGAACATATAAAACATGAAAAAAATTAAATTTGACATTCAAGGAATGACCTGCAGTAGCTGCTCTTCACATATAGAAAAAGCAGTCAACAAATTAAGCGGAATTCAAAATGCAAATGTTAATTTACTATCAAATAATATGATTGTAGAGTATGATGAAAATATTTTAGATGATACTAAAATTATACAAGCAGTAGAAAACGCTGGTTACAGAGCAAATATAGCTGAAAAAAGAAAAAAGTACGATAAACCAGAGAAAACAAAAAATTCAAACAATGAAGATATAAAATCTATGAAAAAAAGATTAATCATATCTATATGCCTATTAGTACCATTAATGTATATAGCAATGCACCACATGTTATACGAATGGTTTGGATTACCAGTTCCACAAATTGTAAAAGATTTATTTCATGGGCAAGAAAATAGTATTAGTTTCGGATTTACACAATTTTTATTATTACTCCCAATTATATATGTAAATAGAAACTATTTTATAGTTGGATTTAAAAGATTATTTAAAGGTGCACCTAACATGGATTCTTTAATTGCAATAGGTTCATTAGCAGCAACAGTATATGGGATTTTTGCAATTTACATGATAGGCTATGGCTTAGGTCATAATAAAATTGAAATAGTAGAAAGATACTCTATGGATATTTACTTTGAATCAGCTGGAACAATATTAACACTAATTACAGTAGGAAAATATTTAGAAACAAAATCAAAAGGAAAAACAAGTGAAGCAATTAGTAAGTTAATTAATTTAGCGCCTAAAACTGCTATTGTTCTAAGAGAAGAAAAAGAAATTGAATTAGATTTAGAAAAAATAGTTATAGGAGACATAATAGTAATTAGACCAGGAGGAAGTATACCAGTAGACGGAATAATAATAGAAGGAAGCACATCAGTAGACCAATCGAGCATAACAGGAGAAAGTATACCTGTAGAAAAAACAATCGGAGATAATGTTATTTCGGGAACAATTAATAAAAATGGATATATAAAGATGAAAGCAACAAAAGTTGGAGATAATACAACACTTTCTCAAATAATCAAATTAGTAGAAGAAGCAAGTAATTCTAAAGCCCAAATATCAAAAATAGCAGATAAAGTAAGTGGAATATTTGTACCGGCAGTAATAACAATAGCAATTCTTACAGTAATTATATGGCTGATGACAGGAAAAAGCTTCGAATTTGCTTGGACTATGGGAATAGCAGTTTTAGTAATATCTTGTCCTTGTGCTTTAGGATTAGCAACACCAGTAGCAATTATGGTTGGTACAGGAAAAGGAGCTGAAAATGGTATATTGATAAAATCAGCGGAAAGCTTAGAATTACTACATTTAGTAGATACAGTGGTTTTAGATAAGACTGGAACAATAACTGAAGGAAAACCAAAAGTTACAGATATTATTTCTAATATAGAAGAAAAAGAACTGTTAAAAATAGCAGGAAGCTTAGAGAAAAATTCGGAACACCCATTAGCAGAAGCAATTATAGAAAAAACAAAAGATAAAAAAATAGAATTAATAGAGTGCAAAGAATTTACAGCTGTTTCCGGAAGAGGCATAAAAGGAAAAATAGACGGAAAAAATTATTTTGGTGGAAATATTTCATTTATGAAAGAAAATGATATTGATATAAGTCAAGTAGCTAAGAAAAGCGATGAACTGCTAAACATGGGAAAAACAGTTTTATATTTTGCAAATGAAAGTGTCATAATTGGAATAATTGCAGTAGCAGACACAATAAAAGATACAAGCTACCAAGCCATTCAAGAACTAAAAGAAAAGAATATAAAAGTTGCAATGATAACAGGAGACAACAAAGTTGTAGCAGAAACAATAGGAAGACAATTAGGTATTAATCAAGTTATATCTGAAGTATTACCACAAGATAAAGAAAAAGAAGTGGCAAAGTTACAAAAAAACGATAAGAAAGTAGCTTTTGTTGGAGACGGAATTAATGACAGTCCAGCATTAGTAAAATCAGATGTTGGAATTGCAATTGGATCAGGAACAGATATAGCAATTGAATCAGCAGATATTGTTTTAATGAAAAACAGTCTATTAGATGTAGTTACGGCGATAAGTTTAAGCAAAGCTGTTATAAAAAATATAAAAATGAACTTATTCTGGGCATTTTTCTATAATGCAATAGGCATACCTGTTGCTTGTGGAATATTTTATCCAAGTTTTGGACTAAAATTAAACCCAATGATTGGTGCAGCTGCTATGAGTTTAAGCTCAGTATGCGTAGTTACTAATGCATTAAGATTAAGAAAATTCAAATCAAAATTTAAGGAGGAAAAACATAAAGTGAATGAATTTGTAAAAACAATTAATATAGAAGGAATGCAATGTAATCATTGCAAAATGAGTGTAGAAAAAGCACTAAATGAAATTAATGGGATTACAAAAGTAGAAGTAAATCTAGAGAAAAAAACAGCAATAATTAAATCAAGCATAGAAATAAGTAATGAAGAAATAAAATCTAAAGTTTCAGATGCAGGATTCGAAATTATAAGTATTAAATAAAAAAACAAATAAAACAAAGATTAAAAAAGGAAGTTATTAGTATGTTAAATCAATTTTCAAGAACAGAATTATTAATTGGAAAAGAAAAATTAGAGAAATTACAAAAAGCAAAAGTTGCCATATTCGGAATAGGAGGAGTAGGTTCTTTTGTGGTAGAAGGACTAGTAAGAGCAGGAGTAGAAAATTTTATATTAGTGGATGATGACAAAGTTTGCTTAACAAATTTAAATAGACAAATAATTGCAACAAGGAAAACAGTAGGTAAGTTAAAAGTTGAAGTAGCAAAAGAAAGAATTTTAGAAATAAATCCAAATGCAAATATAGAAACACACCAAGAATTCTTTATGCCAAATAGCAAAGAAATTCTTGACGAAACAGTAGACTATATAGTAGATGCTGTAGATACTGTAACTGCCAAAATTGAATTAGTAGTAAGAGCGAGTAAATTAAATATTCCAATTATATCTTGTATGGGAACAGGAAATAAATTAGATCCAACGAAATTTGAAGTAACTGATATATATAAAACAAGCGTATGTCCATTAGCTAAAGTTATGAGAAAAGAATTAAGAAATAGAGGAATAAAAAAATTAAAAGTAGTCTACTCAAAAGAAGAACCTATAAAGCCAAGTGAAACTGCAAATAATAGTTGTAAAAACAATTGTATATGTCCTCCTGGAACAGCTAGAAATTGTACAGTAAGAAATCAAGTACCAGGTAGTATATCATTTGTTCCATCTGTCGCAGGATTAATTGTTGCAGGCGAAGTTATAAAAGATATAATACAAAAATAACAATAATAATTAACAATTTAAAATCAAACATTATATATAAAAAATAACTATAGAAAAAGGAGAAGGAATAATTATGAAATATCCACAAAAACTAAAAACGGGTGATTATATTGCGACAACTGCACCATCAGGAGGAATAACAAAGCAAGTAGACTTACAAAGATTAGACAATGTAAAACATAATTTAGAATCATTAGGATATAACTACAAAGAAACTCAAAACGTAAGAACAGAAACAAAAGGAAGAAGCTCAAGCAAAAAAGAAAGAGCAAAACAATTTATGGAAGTTTGGAAAGATGAAAAAGTAGGAGCTATAATATCAGCTAAAGGAGGAGACTTCTTAAGTGAAATGCTAGACGAAATTGATTGGGAACAACTAAAAAGAATAGAGCCAAAATGGTTTCAAGGATATTCCGACAATACAGGATTAACATTTTTGTTGCCAACCATAACAGATATTGCTTGTATATATGGGCCAACTATAAAAGATTATGGAATGAGAAAAATACACAAAAGCCTAATTGACTCTATTAAAATAATGCAAGAAAACGAAGTGACTCAAGAGAGCTTTGAAAAATGTGAAACAGGGGAATGGAAAGATAGAGAAGACCCATACGAAGAATATGATCTACAATGCAAAACCGAATGGAAAAGCTTAAAAGGAGAGAATAAAATATATTTTAAAGGAAGAGCAATCGGAGGATGTTTTGATGTAATAATAAATATAATTGGAACTAAATATGATAAAGTAAAAGAATATATAGAAAAATACAAAAAAGATGGAATAGTATGGTTTTTAGAAGTGTTTGAAATGTCAACATCACAAATCTATCTTCATTTATGGCAATTAAAAAATGCTGGATATTTTGAAAATTGTAAAGGAATAATATTCGGAAGGCCATTAATGGTACGAGAAGATTATGAGATAAGCTATGAAGAAACCATAAAAGATGCACTAAAAGATTTAGAAATTCCAGTAATATTTAATGCAGATATAGGACATGTTTCGCCACAAATGCCAATAGTATCAGGAGGAATTTTAGAAATAAAATATGAAAAAGGAAAAGGTAAAATAAAAAATATATTTAAATAAAGAACAATAAAATTATGAATATAAATTTTTTATAAAAATAAAGAGGGCGGGCTTAGCCAACCCTCTTAAAAGGAACAATGTTTGAAGAATCGTTGCGTCTTACATGCTTACGCTTTTTTGGACGCTTTCCAAGAATAACTGCTACTTTGTAGCAATTACGATGGAGAACGTAGAAAAATGCAGCTAAGCACATAAACACCGAGGACACAACCAAGTTAAAAATCTTAAACTCGGTTTCAATAACTTCCACAAAGTGGCGGTACACAAAGCACCAAACCAAAGCGATTACCGCAAAGCAAGATACTCCCAAAAGAAGCATAAGAAAATCGAACTGATTTTTAGCAGCAAAAGCAACGACAGGGTCGGTACTTCTCGCTAAAGAGTTACGCTTTTCCATATAGCTACCGATTGAAGCATCAAAGCTATCAGCCTGAGCCTGCATAGCGCGGCGAGCCTCTCCCTGCGAAGTGTATGCCAGCTCTTGGTAATAATCCCTTTGGGATTCGCAGTTCTGGATAGAGTTGTAATAATACAACATCCGAAACTGAGTGCCCGCGATTTGCATTCCGACTTTTCCAACAGAAATTGTTCCAGAGACCATCACCACAAGTGTGACGATGATAAGAAGCAGCTTAGTAGCTACTACCCGAGTGCGGGTATTTTTACGGGTACGATGATTGTTACGATGAGTTCTGCGATTGTTTGTAGTCATGATGAATTCCCTCCATAAAATATACTATATTCGTCATAAAATTGACTTAATACAATTATAACATTAATAAAAAAAATAATATTAATGTAAAAGAAATTTAAAATAAAAGTAATAAATGTAAAATACAAAAATAATAATATAAACTAACTAAAAATGTTTGACAAAAAATATATTTTAATAGATAATTATTATATTGAAAAAAAGAGATTACAAAAGAAAGTTGTAAAGGGAATACAAAGGAGGAAAAAATGTATATTTTCAACAGAATTACAGTAATTCCACAATTACCAAAAGAATTGAAAAAATTATCAGAAATTGCAAATAATTTGTGGTGGTCTTGGAATACAGAATTTTTAAAAATATTTAAAATGATTGATCCAGATTTATGGGAAAGAATAGACAAAAATCCAACTAAATTTTTGAAATTAGTTGCTCAAGAAAAAATTGAAAAAGCTGCTAAAAACGAAGAAGTTTTAAAAGCATATGAAAATGTTGTTGCAAATTATGAAAATTACATATACAGCAAAGATACATGGTTTGCCAAAAACTATCCTAACAACAAAAAAGACTTAATAGCATATTTTTCAGCCGAATATGGATTAGATGAAATATTACCAATTTATTCTGGAGGACTAGGAATTCTTTCAGGAGATCACTTAAAATCTGCAAGCGACTTAGGTATTCCTCTAGTAGCAGTTGGACTATTATATAAGAATGGATATTTTAATCAAAAAATAAATGGTTATGGACAACAAGAATCAGAATATAACAATTTGGATTTATATAACTTACCAATAAATCCAGTAAAAACTGAAGAAGACAAAGATATGATTCTAGAAATACCATTACTAGGAAATACATTACATTTAAAAATATGGAAAATACAGGTAGGTAGAGTAAATCTTTACTTAATGGATTCAGATATAGAAGAAAATATTGAGGAATTTAGAAATATAACACTAAAACTTTATGGCGGAGATAAAGAAATGAGAATAAGACAAGAAATTGTCTTAGGAATGGCCGGAGTACAATTATTAAAAAAATTAGGAATGAATCCTACTGTATATCATATGAATGAAGGACACTCATCATTTTTAACTTTACAATTAATAAAAGATACCATGAAAGAAAGGCAAGTATCATTCCAAATAGCAAAAGAAATTGTAACATCTCAAACAGCATTTACTACACATACACCAGTTCCAGCTGGAAACGACATATTTGACTTAGGACTAATAGATAAATATTTTTCTGGAATGTGGGATGAATTCGGAATAAGCCGTGAAGAATTCATGAAATTAGGAATGAAAGAAACTGTAGAATTAGAACCTGGATTCAATATGGGAATATTAGCACTAAGAATTGCAGGAAAGAAAAATGGAGTAAGCAAGTTACACGGAGCAGTCTCAAGAGAATTGTTCTCAGATGTATGGCCTGATATAGCAGCTAATGAATCACCAATCACACATGTAACAAATGGAATTCATACATGTACATGGCTAGCACCAAATTTGAAAAAATTATATAATGAATATTTAATGCCATATTGGCAAGATAATATTCAAGACAAAAACACATGGAAAAAAATAAATTCTATTCCAGACGAAAAACTTTGGGCAGAACACCTAAAAAGAAAAGAAAAATTAATAGAATTAGTTAAGAAAAATGTTACTGAAAGATATAAAAGAAGTGGATATAGTTATGATGACATAAATGATGTTGTAAGTAAATTAAATCCAAATGCATTAACAATAGGATTTGCTAGAAGATTTGCAACATATAAAAGGGCAACATTACTATTTAGAGATATTGAAAGATTAACACAGATAGTAAATCAAGAAAATAGACCAGTACAATTTATATTTGCAGGAAAAGCGCATCCAGCAGATGTTGAAGGACAAAATTTAATAAAACAAATACATGAAATATCATTAATGCCACAATTTAAAGGAAAAATATTCATATTAGAAAACTACAATATAGGAATGTCAAGATATTTAATAAGTGGTGTAGATGTATGGCTAAACAATCCTAGAAGACCAATGGAAGCTTCAGGAACATCTGGAGAAAAAGCTTCAGTAAACGGAGTTATAAACTTTAGCGTATTAGATGGCTGGTGGGCAGAAGGATATGATGCAACTAACGGATGGTCTATAGGAACAGAAACAGATTACGACTCTTATGAAATACAAGATAATAGTGATAGTGACAGCATTTATAGCACATTAGAAAACAAAATAATACCAGCATATTACAAGCAAAATGATAAAGGATATTCAAAAGAATGGGTAAAATATATGAAAAACTCTATAATTACTACAGGAGGAGAATATTCAACATCAAGAATGCTAATAGACTATGTTGAAAAAATATATATGCCACTATGTAACTTGCACAACAAAAATTACAAAGAATTGGACAATGTAAATAATTTTGTAAAATGGAAAAAAGCAGCAAAAGAGAGATGGCATGAAATAGTAATTACTCAAGACAGCAATATAGACAATGTAAAAATGAATGCAGGAGATGTAATTGAGGTGAATTGCAAAGTTCAATTACCAAATTTTAAGCCAGAAAATGTATCTGTACAAGTTTACTATGGACAAATACTAGATAACGGAATAGTTAATAACGTATGCGTAACCGAAATGAAAAAAGTCGAAGAAAACAACGAAGAAAATATATATAACTATACAGCTAAAATAAAACTAACAACTGGCGGAAACTTCGGATATACATTCAGAGTTATGCCAAAACATGAAATGTTATTAGATTCAGAAAATATGAATCTAGTAAAATGGATGACAAAATAGTAAAAAACCTAAGTGAAAATATTTTTTCACTTAGGTTTTTTTGCTTTAACAATTAATTTAACAATTTACTTTTTTTAATAACGTATTAAATTTTTTTAGATGTTTAAGTTTATAAAAAAACATATAGTTCAAAAGCTGACTAGTTTTTAATAAATGAATATAAATATAATATAAGTAAATACTAATTAAAAGCAAAAAAGTACTGAAATCACTTGAAAAAAACATTTTTTATGATAAAATAATTGTCGGTAAATTTTTATTTATAAAAAGGAGATATAAAAACAATGAAAAATTTAAGAAAAACAAAAATTGTTGGAACAATAGGACCTGCTAGCGAAAAAAAATTAGAAGAATTATTTGAAGCAGGATTAAACGTATGCAGAATTAATTATTCACACGGTAGCTGGGAAGAACAAGCAGAAAAATCAGAAGAAATAATAAGAATAAGAGAAGAAAAGGATTTACCAATCCCAATGATTTTAGATATGAAAGGACCAGAAATCAGAACAGGTATGTTATACACTGGAAAAAATACTAAAATCGAATTAAAAGATGGTCAAAAATTCACATTAACAAACCAAGATATAGTAGGAAATGAAGAAAAAGTTTCTGTTACTTATAAAGAATTATACAAAGATGTTCAACCAGGAACAAAAATATTAATAGATGACGGTGCTATAGAACTAAAAGTTGACGAAGTAGCAGGAGAAGATATAGTTTGTACAGTAGTTCATGGAAACGGTTTAGGATCTAGAAAAACTATGAATTTACCAGGAACAGCAATAAGATTACCAGCATTAGCTGAAAAAGATATAGCAGATTTAAAAACAGCTTGCGAACACGAATATGATTATGTTGCAGTTTCTTTTGCAAGAAATGAAGATGATATTAACCAAGTTAGAAAAGTACTAGATGAAAACGGTGGTAAAGATATTAAAATAATTACTAAAGTTGAAAATGTAGAAGGACTTTCTAATATGGAAAAAATCGTTAAATTAGCTGATGCACAAATGATTGCTCGTGGAGATATGGCTACAGAAACAGATTTTACAGAACCACCAGTAATGCAGAAAAAATTCATAAAATTATCAAATAGAGCAAATAAACCAGCTATAACAGCTACACAAATGTTAGAATCAATGACACATCAACCACTACCTACTCGTGCAGAAGCTTCTGACGTTGCTAATGCTATTTATGATAGAACTAGTGCAATTATGCTTTCAGGAGAATGTGCTCAAGGTGAATATCCAGTAGAGTGTGTTCAAACAATGGATAAAATAGCTAAAAGAGTAGAACCTACAATTAACTATTGGAAAAGATTTGAACAAAATGAAAATTATGAATTAAATGATCTAGAAGATAATGTAGCATATTCAGTATGCGTTATGGCAAAAAATATAAAAGCAGACGCAATAATATGCTATACAAATACAGGAAATTCAGCAAGAAGATTATCTGGTTTAGGAGCTGGATGCCCAATATTAGCTGTTACAAATAATAAAAGAACATTCCGTCAATTAGCTTTAGCTTGGAACGTATTCCCAGTATATATTGAAGATGTTAACATTAATAACGTAATAGAAAAAGGAATTGAAAAACATAAAGCTTTAGGAAACCTAGAAACAGGAGATACTGTAGTAGTTTCAGGTGGAGATAAAATACTACCAGACTATAAAATGAGTAAAACAATTGGTGGATTTTTAAGAATTGACTAAATTTATAATATTTAATATAATTTTAACAATTGAATAATATAATACAAAAGGGAAGAGACAAAAAAATCTTCCCTTTTATAGTAAAAGGAGGAAATTATATGGAAGATACTTATGTACAAAGCACAAATAAAACCATAGCTTCAACATTATTATGGATGTTTTTTGGACTACTAAGTACAGGAATAATAGCAGCAGTAACATATTATAGTGGAGCATTTATAGAAGTCGCTGCAGCATGGCCTGCACTATTAATAGCAGAAGTAGTTATAGCAATACTTTTTGGATTATGCTTTAATAAATTATCAGCAGGAGTAGTAACATTTTTATTTTTCTTATACTCAATGATAACAGGAGCAACATTCTCAATAATATTTGTAGCATATGACTTAACAACAATTGCATATGCACTATTTGCAACAGCAGGTTTTTTCGGAATACTTGCATATATGGGATATAGAACAGAAAAAGACTTAACGAAATTCGGAAACATATTATTTGCTGCACTAATAATGGCATTAATATTAACATTAATAAATATTTTTATAGGAAGTTCTGGACTAGATATAATTCTTGATTGGGCAATTCTAGCAATATTTGCAGGACTTACAGCTTATGACATGAACAAAATAAAAATGATGAGCGAATCTGGATATGATTCAGAAAAAGTTGCAATATATGGAGCTATGCAACTATACTTAGACTTTATAAATATATTCTTAAGAATATTAGAAATATTTGGTTCAAGAAAAGATTAAAAATTATTAAAAGGGTTAGCAGTAAAAGCTAACTCTTTTTTTGACAATTAAAAATTAAGAATATATAATTATATAAAAAAATAAAGAGGAATAAAATGAAAGATTTTTTTATGTCATTTAAATATGCAATTGAAGGCATATTTAAAACTATAAAAGACGAAAGAAATATAAAAATACACATATTAGCAGTAATCGTTGTAATAATAATGGGAGCAATTTATAAAATTTCCACATTAGAATGGATTATATGCATAATCCTTTTTGGATTAGTAATATCTTCAGAAATGATAAATACAAGTATTGAGCATACAGTAGATTTAATAACAAAAGAAGAAAATAAATTAGCAAAATTAGCTAAAGATGCAGCTGCAGGAGCAGTACTTGTAAATGCGCTAGCATCAATAATAATTGCAGGAATAATATGGATACCAAAAATTTTTTAAAAAATTCATAATTAGTTCATAATTAAGGTGTATATTATAAACAACTTAGAAGTAGCTATTCCATATTTTCATTATCCCCTTTTAAATGAAAAAATAGCTGCTTCTTTAGTTTTTTTAATAAAATAAAATGTAAAGAGGTAAAAATGTTCAAAATATTAGTTGTAGAAGATGATAAAAATTTAAGAAAATTAATCGTAACATGTCTTGAAAAAGCAAACTATACTGTATTTGAAAGTATGAACGGAGAAAGAGCATTAGAACTAATGGATAAAGAATACATCGATTTAATAGTAACAGATATAATGATGCCAGAAATGAATGGATATGAGCTTATAAAAGAATTAAGAGAAGCTAAATATGAAGTACCAATATTAATTATTACAGCCAAAGAAGATATTGAAGATAAAAAACAGGGGTTTAATCTAGGCGCTGACGACTATATGGTAAAACCAATAAATATCGATGAGTTAATATTAAGAGTAAAATCGTTATTAAAGCGAACACAAAAAGCAAACGAAAAGATTTTAAAATTTGGAGAAGTAACATTAGATTATGACAAATTAGAAATTCAAAAAAAAGGAAAAATATATCAATTAACACAAAAAGAATTTTACCTAACATATAAACTACTAAGTTCTCCAGACAAAATATTCAAAAGGCAAGAGCTTATAGAAGAAATTTGGGGATTAGAAAATGAATCAGATTTCAGAACCGTAGATGTACACATAAAAAGAATCAGAGAAAAACTAGAAGAAATAACAGAATTTGAAATTATAACAATAAGAGGAATAGGCTATAAAGCAATAATAAAACAAGGAGAATAAGATGTTTGAAAAAATATTGGGCAAAAGCAATTCACTTCAAAGAAGTTTAATAAAAGAATTTATAATTGCTTTTTTAGGATTGTTAATATTATCTATATTAATATTTTATACAAGTATAAATTTATCAATGTCTAAAAAACTCAAAGATATAAACATAAAAGAAGAATCTATAGACGGAAAAGAAATAGTATGGATAGTACAAAAAAGTATAATGTTATCAATAGGAACATCAGTATTATTTATAGTTGTAGTAATGGGATATCACGCAAAAAAAATATTAGGTCCAATCAATAAAATAAATAAAGCAACAAAAGAAATTTCGTCAGGAAATTTCGATATTCAATTAGAAAGTTACCGAAAAGATGAAATTGGAGAACTAACACGAAACTTTAATTTAATGGCAAAAGATTTAAGTAAAATTGAAGTTATACAAAAAGATTTTATTAACAATATGTCACACGAATTAAAAACACCAATAAGCTCAATAAAAGGATTTGCACAATTATTACAACAAGAAGGAACAACAGAAGAAGAAAAGAAAGAATACATATCAATAATAGTAGAAGAATCAGATAGATTACTAAATATCAGTAACAATATATTAAAGCTATCTAAATTACAAAACAAAGAAAAAATAGAAAACAAAACAGATATAAATATTTCAAGACAGATAGAAAAAGTATTAGCAATGTTAGAAAACAAAAGAGCTGCTAAAAATATAAAAATACAATGCAATCTTCCAGAAATAACAATAAAAGGAAATGAAGAATTACTATATCAAGTATGGACTAATCTTATAGATAACAGCATAAAATTCACAAATAACAATGGACAAATAAATATTGACGTAAGAAAAAAAGGAAATACAGCAGTTATAACAATACAAGATAACGGAATAGGCATGACAGAAGAAGAAAAAAGAAAAGTATTTGAAAGATTTTATCAAGTAGATGAATCACATTATAGTGAAGGAAGCGGTTTAGGACTATCTATTGTAAAAAGAATAGTGGATCTTTCTGGAGGAGATATAAGCATAGAAAGCAAAAAAGGAAAAGGAAGCACATTTAAGATAGAACTACCATGTGAAAAAAGCAAAAATAAAAGTAAAATAAAAATTAATTAAATAATAAAATGAAAATACATATTGCTATTTAAAAATATTGAATATATAATGCAAAAGGGAAACCCAAAAAACTTTTATGAAAGAAAGGATGATACTTAAAGTGAACAAAAAGTATGACATTATAGCAGTAGGAATGGGACCAGGAGCCATATTTATGGCATACGAACTTATAAAGAAAAATAGTGGCAAAAAAATTTTATTAATAGAACAAGGGAAAAGAGTAGAAAACAGAAACTGCCCAATTGAAAAAATAGGAAAATGTGTTAAATGCAAGCCATTTTGCAATATAACAAGTGGATTTTCAGGAGCTGGAGCATTTTCAGATGGAAAACTATCATTATACAACGAAGAAGATGACGATATTTATGTAGGAGGAGAACTTCATAAATATATAGGAGTTGACAAAACTAAAAGATTAATAGATTACACAGATCAAATTTATTTAGATTTTGGAGCAGATAAAAAATTAGAAGGAATACAATATAAAGAAGAAGTATCAAAAATAAAAAAGAAAGCTAAAAAAGAAAGCTTAAATTTAATAGACATTCCAATTAGACATTTAGGAACAGAAAAAGCGCACGAACTATATGGAAAAATAGAGAAGTATTTAGAAGAAAACGGTGTAGATTTAATGTTCGAAACTATAGTAGATGACCTTATTATAGAAGATGGAAATTGTAAAGGAGTGAAAATAAAGCCATCAAAAGAAATAGAAAATGAAGATTATAAACTAGAAGAAATATTAGCTTCAAAAGTAGTAGTTGCAGTTGGAAGAAAAGGCGCTAACTGGTTAGTTGATATGTGTGATAAATATAAAATAAAAACAACAGCAGGTTCTGTTGATATAGGAATCAGATATGAATTGCCAGATGAAATTATGAAAGACATAAACAAATATATGTATGAAGGAAAAATAATTGGAAGACCATGGCCATTCAATGATAAAGTAAGAACATTCTGCCAAAATCCAAGCGGATTTGTTTCATCAGAAGTATATGATCACAACCTAACATTAGTAAACGGACATTCATATAAAGACAAAAAAAGCACCAACACAAATTTAGCAATATTGGTATCACACAATTTTACATATCCATTTAATAAACCAATAGACTACGGAAGAAATGTTGCCAAAAATTTAAATGAATTAGGAAATGGAAATGTTGTTGTACAAAGATTAGGAGACATCAATAGAGGTAAAAGAACTTGGCAAGAAGAGTTAGATAAAAATTCTGTAGAGCCTACACTAAAGTCAGCGGTACCAGGAGATATAACTTTTGCTATTGGATATAGAACAATGACTGACATATTACAATTTATAAAACAAGTTGATAAAGTAGTAGAAGGGTTTGCAAATCCAGATAACCTACTATATGGACCAGAAATAAAGTTCTATAGCAATAAGCTAGATATAGATGAAAAATTTGAAACAAGCATAAAAGGATTATATTCAATTGGAGATGGTGGAGGAATGACAAGAGGGCTTATGATGGCATCATGTTCAGGAGTACAAATGGCAAGAAATTTGCTAGAAAATTAACAGAATATTGAATTTATCAAATCATATCAGTAAAAATTTAAATTGCCAGACCAAAAAATGATTTTTAAGCGAGAGAATATTCTCTCGCTATTTTTTTATTTTATATATTGAAAATTTATTAAAAATCTTTACAATTCCAATCGAGTAAGATATTATATTCATATAATATCTGAGCTAATAAGATATCTTTATAGCAAAGAAAATACTAAAAGCTGATACCAAAATTATTTTAAGGTAAAAGAACGTTAATGGAGGAAAAATGGAAACAAGAGTTGCAATAATAGGAATAATTCTAGAAAACCGTGACTCTACTCAAAAATTAAATGAAATACTACATGAATATGGAAAATATATAATAGGAAGAATGGGAATACCATATCCTAAGAAATCAATAAATATAATTAGTATAGTCATTGATGCTGAGCAAGACACCATTAATACATTATCAGGTAAAATTGGTAAACTACAAGGGGTAACCAGCAAAGTAGTATATTCAAAAGCTTAAATCTTTTAGCTCTAATGAAAATTGGAGGTAAAATTTTATGGAAAAAGAAGGAGTAATTTATCAAAGAGTACACGATTTTGGAAAAGCAACAGACATTATTCAAACAATAGCTATTTATTTAATAGCATTATTAGTTCCAACTTTTTTAGGGCAAATATTAAAAGGAGTTTTCCCAGCTACTAGTATTGTAGTAACAAAATCACAATTAATAGTAGGCTCAATCGTAAATGCCAGTTTAATACTAGCAGCAACAAATTTAAAAGGTTGGGTCAAAATATTAGGCGTTGTAACAATGCCAAGCATATCAACAGTTTTAAGTGGATATGTATTTGGAACTGCATCAGTATTTATGATATATATGATACCTGCAATATGGGTAGGAAATTTTGCACTAATATATAGTTATAAATATATATTAGTATCAAAAAATAAAAACTATTTTTTAGCAGGAATAATTGGAATTATAATAAAAGTAGCAGTTATTTTTGGAGTTTTTGAAATATTAAATCTATTAGGAATATTTCCTGTAAAATTAGTGAAGAATTTACAAACAGCTATGGGACTAACCCAAGCTATAACTGCTACAATAGGTATGTTAATTGCATTTATAATATATAAACTAGAAATATCAAAAATAAAATAATTATACTAATAAAAAATAAGAATACTTAAGTAAATAAAAAAAATTCAATTTTAAGTTACCAAAAACGAGAGAGTATATATACTCTCTCGTTTCTAAATTTATAAAAATCTACTTATAGTTGAATATTTTATAAATTTAAACATATATATTGCAATTAAAACTAAAAAAGGTATAATAAGTGTAAAATAAATAAAAAAAGGAGAAGATTGTGGAAGAAAAAATTTTAGAATGCACACATCTTACAAAAAAGTTTGGTAAAAAAGAAGTTTTAAAAGATGTTTCATTAACAGTAAAAGCTGGAGATATTTTAGGTTTCATAGGACCAAATGGAGCGGGCAAAACAACAACAATAAAATTAATATTGGGATTACAAAACATAACTAGTGGAACAGTAAAAATTAATGGTTATGACATAGAAAAAGAATTTACAAAAGCAATAAAAAGAGTAGGAACAATAGTTGAAAATCCAGATTTATATATGTATATGTCAGGATATGAGAACTTAAAACTAATTGCTAATCTATATGAAGGAATAACAAAAGAAAGAATAAATGAAGTTATAAAATTAGTAGGACTTGAAAACAGAATTAAAGATAAAGTATCAAAGTACTCGTTAGGAATGAGACAAAGATTAGGAATAGCTCAAGCAATAATGCATAAACCCAATTTACTAATTTTAGATGAACCAACAAACGGGTTAGATCCAGAAGGAATCAAACAAGTAAAAGATCTCTTAGTAAAACTTGCTAAAGAAGAAAAAATGGCAATATTAATATCAAGTCATAATCTACTAGAATTAGACAGCTTTTGTACAAAAGTTACTATTATAAAAAACGGAGAAATAGTAGAAAGTACAAGCATAGAAGAAGCTAAAAAAGTAAATTCAAATAGTACATATAAAATTGAAGTAGAAAAAGCAGAAGAAGCGATAAAAGCTTTAGAAGAAAAAGTAGAAAAAATAGATGATAAAAATATCAGAGTTTTTGTTAACAAAGAAGAAATCCCAAAAATTATTGAGAATTTAATAAAAAGCAATATAAAAATATATGAAGTATATCAAGAAGAAATTACTCTAGAAGACGCATTTTTGAAAAAGACAGGAGGGAATGTAATTGATTAATTTAATAAAAAATGAACTGAAAAAAATATTTAAGAAAAAGGTATTATACGTAATTTTAATTGTTACATTAGGCGTTTGCGTTTTATCAAACATATTAAATAAAAAATTCCAAGACATAGGTGCAATTTATAACGATGAAGAAAAAGATATGTATGAGGAATCATTAGAATATGCTATAGAATCAGGAGACAAAGAATATGAAATAGAATGTAGAAGTTTTTTACAAGCAGCAAAATTAGCAGAAAACTATGAAAAAGGTAGCTGGCAAGAATATATAATATCAGACAGAATTCAACCAATAATCGGAGATATGTTAAAATCACAATCAGATATTGAAGCATATGAAACATATGAAGTTAAATATAATGAAATTATAAAAAGATTAGAAGCAAATGACTGGAAAGTGTTTGCAAACGAAGAATTAGAAAATATAAATGCACTACTTGAATCTTCTCCAGAAGACAATTTATTAAAAATACAAAAACAAGTTGTAGAATGGAGACTCGAAAAAGATATTCCATATGGAATTTCAGACTTAAATAAATATTTAGATTCATGGACATCAGCCAAAATAATGGAACAAGAATTTAAAGAAAAAAACAATTTATCACATAGTGAAAAACTAGAAGAAGAACAAAACATTGAAACTATAAAATTATGCGAATACGCAATTGAAAACAAAATAAATTCAAACATTATTATAAGAGGAAACCCAGACTTAGAATTTAATTTATCATATTCAGCAAAATCACTATTACTAGAAGCAGTAGAAACATATCAATTTTTTATAATTATAGCAGTAGTAATAATAGCAGGAACCATTATAAGCGAAGAGTTTAACAAAGGAACAATAAAACTCTTACTAGTAAGACCATATAAAAGAACACAGATATTACTATCCAAATTTATAACGTGTATAATTATACTATTATTATCAATAATATCAGTAATAGTAATGCAAACCATAGTAGGAGGAATTACATTTGGATTCGAAAGTTACAAAGATCCAACATTAATATATGACTTTGGTACAAATACATTAAAAGAAGTTAGTTTAATAAGTTATTTAGGAATATCAACACTTGCAATAATGCCAAAATTCATATTACTTATGACATTAGCATTTGCAATAAGTACAATATTATTAAATTCACCAATGGCAATAGCAATACCATTATTAGGAATAATGGCGGAATCAATTATTAATCAATTAGTATTAATATACCCAAAAGCAAGATTTTTAATATATTTCGTAACACCGAACTGGGATTTAAATATGTACTTATTTGGATCATCACCTACATTTGAAAATATAACACTACCATTTTCAATATGTATATGTTTGCCATATTTCATAGTAATGATGGTATTGAGTATATATTCTTTCAAGAAAAGAAATATAAAAAACATCTAACAAATAAAAACACGTTTTATTGTAAAAAACGTGTTTTTTATTTTAGGTAATTTAGCTAATAAAATAACATTTACATAATAATTATTTAAGCAATATTTGCAAAATAAAAGAAATATGCTATAATATTAAAGTATTTTGGAAAATAATTATAAAACAAAATCAAAAAAGGAGGAATTTAATCATGTCAGGACATTCAAAATGGCATAACATTGCAGCAAAAAAAGGAAAAGCAGATGCTGCAAGAGGAAAAATATTTACAAAATTAGGTAGAGAATTATTAATAGCTGTAAAACAAGGTGGGCCTGATCCTGCTGGAAATTCCAAACTAAAAGATGTTATAGCAAAATGTAAGGCAGCCAACATGCCTAATGATACAATAAATAACGCAATCAAAAAAGCATCTGGATCAGCAGATTCAGCAAATTATGAAGAAATAACTTATGAAGGATACGGAGTTTCAGGAGTTGCTGTAATAGTAAATGCATCTACAGACAATAGAAATAGAACAGCAGCAGATATTAGACATGTATTTGACAAAGCAGGTGGAAACTTAGGTACTACAGGTTGCGTATCTTACATGTTCGAAAAAAAAGGAATTATAGTAATTGAAAAAGAATCAACTACAATGACAGAAGATGATTTAATGTTACTTGCAATAGATGCAGGAGCAGAAGATTTTGAAGCTCAAGAAGATTGCTATGAAATAACTACAGCTCCAGAAAGCTTCTCAAATGTAAGAGAACAATTAGAGAATAATGGATTAGAATTCGTTGAGGCAGAAGTAAGAATGATACCAAATACATATGTAAAATTAGACGAAAAAGATTCTGAAAGAATGGAAAATTTCTTAGAAAAACTAGAAGACTTAGACGATGTATCTGATGTATATCATAACTGGGAAGAAGAATAAAAAATAAAATAACTTCAATATATAATTGAAGTTATTTTTTATTTTAGATATAATCTAAATATATTCTAATAAAAGGAGATAAAATGGAAGAAGATAAAACAAAAAGATATTTATATTCTATAAATAAAATGATAAAAAGCGGTAATGCAAAATACATGTCATATATAAGCAGAGAATATATGAAATATATGAAAACAAGCCCAGTTATATCTGAAGCGATTGGCGATATGATTTTTAAAGAGGTAAGAAAAAATGAAAAATCACCATATGCTATCTTTCTTCATGACAATGGTACAGTTTGCCTTGATGCGATAAGCGATATTTCAAAAATAAGTAATGTTGCCGAGTTTGTAGGAACAATTCAAGAGCTAAGCAAATATGATATAGACTTTAGTGAAGTTACACCTGAAGATTTAATTATTGAAGGTGACGAAATGATAGAAGATTTAGAAAAAGAATTAGACAAAGAAGATCTAACCGAAGAAGATATAGAGCAAAATGAAGAAAAAGCTAATACAGCATTAACAAAAATAGGAATATTAGCAACAATGGGAGGAGCTATTGGTGCAGCTGCAACAGGAATTTTTTCGAAATTAAAAAACAAATTAAGTTTCTTAAAAAGCCAAAAAGGAAATGTACCAAAAAATGAAACTGAAGCTCAAGAAGAAAAGGAAATGGAGCAATCAATTCAAAAGTCACATCAATTGCCAAAAACAAGTTTTGAAGACGTATGTCCAAGAGTTAATGTAGATGAAGAAAAAGTAATTAGCTCAATGCAAGAAGCTACAAAATTGAAAGAAGAACAACAAAATAGGAAAAAAACAGATACATATGGAGATGGAGATCCTGACGGAGATGATATAAGTTTATAGAAATAAAAGCGACCTAAATTAAATAAAATTTAAGTACTTTATAGGTCGCATTGTTTATGTGCCAAATTTTATAAAACAAAAACTTTTTAGATTTATTAAAAAAGTTTTATAATATATAAAAAAGGAGAAATAAAATGAAAGAAATGAAAGTTTTTGCTTGCCCAACTGCTGAAGAATTTACTAAAGAAATATGCGATTATTTAAAAATCGAGCCAGGAAAAATGAACTCAATTAAGTTCAAAAATGACAATAACTTTGTACAAATACTAGAAACAGTAAGAGAAAAAGATGTTTATATTGTACAAACATGCCAGCCACCAATTAACGAAAGAATAATGGAACTACTAATTACTATAGATGCGATAAAAAGGGCATCAGCTAAAAATATAAACGTAGTTCTTCCATATTTTCCATATTCAAGATCTGACAAAAAAGATCAGCCACGTATACCAATAACAGCAAAACTTATGGCACAAATAATAGAAGCTGCGGGAGCTACAAGGGTAATCACATGTGATTTGCACAATCCAGCAATACAAGCATATTTCAATATAAACTGCGACAGATTAACAGGAGAATTCGTATTAGAAAAATATTTCTTAGAAAAAAAGATTAAAGATATGGTAATAATAGCAACAGATGCAGGAAGCGCCAAAAAAGCATATAAGTATTCAAAATTTTTTAACTGTCCAATTGCACTAGTTGACAAAAGAAGAGATGGAAATAATGACAAAGCAATTTCGAGTACAATAATAGGAGATGTAAAAGGAAAAAATGCCATTATATTTGATGATGAAATCAGTACAGGCGGAACTTTAATGGAAACAGTCAATGTATTAGATAAATTTGGAGCAAAAAGTATTTATGCAGCAGCAACACATGGAATATTGGCAGGTGAAGCAATAGAAAGAATCAAAAAATCACCAATAAAAGAATTAGTTGTAACTAATACTGTACCAGTGCCAGAAGAAAAGAGAATTGATAAACTGACAGTATTATCAATGGCACCAACTTTTGCAGAAGCAATAAAAAGAATTCATGAAGAAAGCCCATTAGGAGAAATATTTAAAATTGACTTATACTAAAAGATAAATAATAAGTAAAGATTATTACATTAAAAGTAAAAAACAATATCATTTGGAGGAAAAATGAAAGATATTATATTTGTAACACACAACAAAGGAAAAATAGCATCAGCCCAAAAAAGACTAGAAGGAGTTAGTGTAAAAATATTTGATTACGAATTAGAAGAACCAAGAAGTGATGATATAAAATATATCTCAAAATATAAGGTAATGGAAGCATATAAATTAGTTAATAAACCATGTATATCATTAGACTGCGGATTTTGGATCGATGAGTTAGAAGGTTTCCCAAAAGCTTTTGTAAACTTTGCATTAGATACCATAGGAATAAATGGACTTTTAAAACTAATGGAAGGAAAAGAGAACAGAAGTTGCAGATTTACAGAATGCCTATCATATTATGATGGAAAAGAATTAAAACAATTTATGGGAAACCACGAAGGAAGTTTAACAAATCAGATTTTAGGAAATGACACAGATAAAAAATGGTCTGACTTGTGGTATATATTTAAACCATACGGATATGATAAAACATTAGCTCAAATGACAGAAGAAGAAAGAGAAAATCGAAAAAGATATAAATCAGTCGAGTCATTTCAAGAATTTGCAAAATGGTATAAACAGCAAAAATAATTAAGTAAAAAACGCACTAACCTAAAAATAAAAGGATTAATGCGTTTTTGTTATGTTTAATGAAAAAGAAAAATATAGCTTTATATTTTGAA
>JAGBEP010000023.1 GCA_017936925.1 Clostridia bacterium
CCATTTTTATAAATTTTTGTTTTTCTTCCAATGTATATTTGGAAAACGTTTGACCTTTTTTAGCCATAAAAAATACACCTCCGTTTAGATTTTAACACAATAGTCTTTTTTATTGTGTCTACTAAACGGGGTGCATTTCATAAAAGTAGTTTTTTTACTTTAATAAAAAAAGATGAAAGTTTTTTATTTATTCTTTCATCTTTTTTTATAACTTTATTTGCTATTAATAACTTTTATTCTTCATCATCAGCTTCTGCTTCGGCATTTTCTTCTGTGATTGTTATTGATTTTATTATTGCTGATTTATAAATAGCTTTTACATTATATAGTTTATCACTGTCTATTTTTTCTATTAATTCAGAAATTTTTTCATTTAATGCTTCTACATCATCATCTTCTAGTGAAATTTTTTCATTATTAAATTTTACTTCTACTATTAAATCTGTTTTTTCTGTGTTTTCTTCGTTTGATGTTACGATTTGTTCTAATAATTTGTTAACATCATTTCCTGTTTTTCCATTACCTGTATATATATCAAATTTTTCATTAAATTTAGCTTTTTCTTGTTCTGTCATTTCTTTATCTTCATCATCTGTGCTTGGTCTGTTAACTTCTACTTTTTCAAATGATTTTAGATTATAACCATTTGTAGATTTAGTAAGAGTATATTTATATTCAGTTAGTTGGTTTAAGTCTATATTTTGATTTACTTCTTTATAATTTAATCCGTCTACATCTTGATTATAGCTAGCTTTTAAAACTGATTCATAATCGTCATTTGTTATAACCATTATATTTTCTGATAAAGGATATTCTTTTGATGAAAAATTATAGTTTTTATATAATGCTCTTAGGTACCTAGAATTATCTGAATCGTATATTGTTTGAATAAATAATGGTTTTACATATATTTCTATTTTAGAATTATATTTTACAACTTTAGTTATTATTTCTGGTATTTCTGATGGTTTTTCTTCTGTAACATCATTCTCATTTAATTCATAGCTAGCATTATTTTTATTATATATATATCCTGTTGTTTTGTATTGCTCTGTAAAGTTTGTATCGCTAGAATATAAACTAAAATCTTTATATTCTACTTCTGAGTCTTCACCCCAAACTTTTTGTACATAACTTTCTACAACATCTTTTGACACTGATTTTTTAGAACTTTGTGTATCCATATCTGAGTTTGTTACTTGTGCCATAGCTAGTTGTAATTTAAATGTATCTGATAAATCATCTTCAATATTAAATCCTTGTGATTCATATATTGCATATTTTGCAAAAGTTTTTCCGTTTCCTGTAATTTTATAAGCTGCTTGTATGTCTGAATCACTATTTATTTCATCTTCATCAACTATTTCTTCTCCATTATCTTCTTCTACTGGTACTTCTACTGGTGCTGGTGTTTGAGCTATTTGATTTTCTCCTGACGTTTTTTTATTTTTGTTCGTTCCTAGTATTATTATACAAGTTAATATTATTGCAACTAGCAATCCTATAAATATTATTAATGCTACTAATGGTATTCCTTTTTTTCTCTCCATAATCTTTTCTCCTCTTTAGTAAACTATTCTTTTTGAATTATATATTTTAAAATATATTTTTTCAATATATTGCTAACAATTTTTACATAATATTGTTTTCATGCCGACTTCTAAATCCATTAATCCGTTTTTTGATGTGTAATCTAATTCAATAAGTTCTTTTAAAATTGTTTCTATTTCGTCTATATTAAAATAGCTTGATTGTTTTTTATATTTTGTCGTTAAAAAAACTTGATTTGGTTTTAAAGATAGGGCCTCTATTAAATCTTTCTTTTCTTCTAGTGCCAGCTTGGTTAAATATAATTTTTTAAAATGATTGTATAGTGTTATTATTATTTTTTGAAGTGGTTCTTTATTATATATTAAATTATCTAATACTTCTAGTGCTTTATCAGTTTCTTTTACTCCTAAATAGTCTGTTAAATCAAATATGATTGCCTGAACTTGCTTAATTGTAAGTTTATCTATGTCTTCTTTTTTGATTTCTCCATTTTCTCCTGCAAATTCAATTAATTTTCTTATTTCGTTCATTAAATCTTGCATATTTGTTCCCGCAACTTCTAGTAAGTAATCTAGTTCAGAATCTTGAATATTTACTTTGTACATTGAGCATATTTTTTTTAATCGATTTTTTATTTCAAATGGTTTTAATTCTTTTAATTCTATAATAATTGAATTTTTTTCTAGTGTTTTATACATATCCATTTTATGGACAGTTTCTTCTAAAAATACAATGGTTACTGATTCTTTAATAATGTCTAGATTTTCGCCGAACGTATTGCTTAAACTTTTCTTTCATTGGGGATTTACAGTCTTTTTTGAATAGTCCTGAATCTCTTATTATAATCAGCTTTTTCGGATATCCGAAAAGCTGGAGTTTCAATATCTGAAATTAATGTGTTAATGTTATTTTCGTCTAATAATATATAATTTATTCCTAAATTTAATTCACCAAATATTTTTTTTATTTTTTTTAGATATTCGTTAGCTAAATATTTTTCTTCTCCATATAAAACATATATTCCACCTATATCTCCGAGTGGCTATGTTTTTTTCTAAGTCTTTTATATTTGTAGACACTTTTTTTATCTCCCTTTATTTTTCTAGCATGATTTTAATTGCTTCTGAAACACTCCAAGCTTGTGAATAGCATCCTCCTGGTAGATATGGCTGTTTTGAATCGTATAATTCAGAAATTGTTCCAATTCCTGCTTCTTTCATCGCAGATGTAAAATTTGTTTTATAGTTCTTTATTACTTTTGAATATTCTTCTTCTAATTTTTTCTTTTCGTCTTTATCTTTTTCATTTTTTATTACTGCTTTGTATGCAGATATGTATAATCCTGAAAGCCATGGCCAAGTAATTCCTTGGTGATAACTCATATCTCTTTTAAATCCGTCACCTTCATATATTGCTATATATTTCTTATCTTTTTGTGATAATGTTGCTAGCCCATACTTTGTATATAATTCTTTGGTTACTGTTTTTAATATTTCTTTTGCTTTTCCGTTTGTCATTATTATTACTGGATATGTTGTTGAAAGTGCAAATAATTGGTTTGGTCTTATTTCATCACTTCCTAAAACATCATATAAGCATTTGTTTTTTTCGTTATAAAACTTTTTATTAAAGTTTGTTTTTACTTTTTTAGCTAAATTTGTCATTTCTTTTTTTGTCTTTTCATCTTTAAAAATTTTAGCTAAATTTTCTACTGTTTTTATTGCGTTATACCAAAGTGCATTTATTTCAACAGCTTTTCCATTTCTAGGTGTTACTGCAAACCCTGATACTTTTGCATCCATCCATGTTAGTTGAGTGTTTTCTGTTCCTGCTGATATTAAACTATCTTTATCTATATAGATGTTACTATCATCAATATCAATTCCTTTTTGAAACATTTCGATAATGTTTTTTAATATGTTATACATTTCATTTTTTACAAATTTTATATCATTTGTGTATTCGATATATTTATTAATTTGTTCAAATAAAAGTAATGAGCTGTCTACACTATTATAGAGTGGTCTACTATCGTATCCTGAATATCCATTTGGAACTAAACCGAATTTTATGTCTCTTGTCATCATTAATAATACTTCTTTGGCAATATCATATCTTTTAGTTTTTAATAATAATCCTTCAAATGCTATTAATGAATCTCTACCCCAATCTAAAAACCACGGAAATCCTGCTATTATTGTATGAAGTGCAAATTTAGGCCTATATGTAATAAAAGTATCAGAAGCAATTACTAAGTCTCTCATTTTTTCTTGTTGTGCTTTTGTATCTTTTACGTTAACAAGTTCGCTTTTCTTTATAATTTTTTCAAGTCGTTCTTTTTCTTTACATATAATTTCTTTTCCATTTATTTCTTCAATATTCTCTTCTAAAGAACATATTATAGTAAACTCTTTGGTTTCACCAGATTTTATTTCTATTTCATATCTGCCTGGAACAAACAAATCTTCTTCAGGATAAAATCCTCTTTTTTCTTCTTCTATATAGAACATATTTTTAAAAATATCATTTTCATGTTTTATATATTTTCCTTCTTTTGAAAATAAATATATTGGTGTTGTTTTGTTTTCGTCCACAATTATTCTTATTTTATTATTGCTTATTTTTTGATCAACGTGGTATTCATGATTTGTGCTCATGCAGTGAAAATCTCTGAAGTTCATTATCGGAGCTATTTTCATTATTATATCATTTGATTTGTTTTCTACTTTGTATACTATGCAAACAGTATTTTGTCCATATACCATTGAAATTTGCTTTTCTACTTTTACTTTGTTTTCAATATTGTACTTAAAAACGGGATTATATATTTTTTCAAAACTCTCGAGCTTTTTATATCCTTCTGATATATAATTTTTTCCTAAATTGCCATATATTATTTCTTCTTTTCCGTTTATTATAAAACTTTCATCTAACTTAGATAGAACTACATACCTTCTAGATGGTGGCACTAATGGGGCTACTAATAACCCATGATATTTTCTTGTATTAATTCCAAGAATACTTGAGCTCGCGAATCCTCCTATTCCATTTGTTATTATCCATTCTTTTGTTAATCCATTTTTTAATTCAAGATCTTTTTTATTAAATTTCATTACCTTCTCCTAATTTTATCTTACGTTTTTTATACTTTTATTTTATTTATCTAGCTTTTCCATTTCTTTATATAGCTTTTGGTTTTCATTTTTCTTTTCAACAGTTGTTTGTATCGCTTCTACTCTTTCACTATATTTATGTTGAAATTTACTATTTTTCTTTTTTCCTTTTTTGCTTTTTTCTAGTTTTTTCTTTTGTTTTCTTATTTTTGCACTTTCTTTTCTTTCTCTTTTTAATTCATCTTCTAGTATAGAATTTACTAGCAAATACTCTGGTGTACTTTCTTTGTCTCTGAACTTTAGATCATTGCATATTAATTCCATTATTGATGCAGCAATTACATCAGGATTATGTCTTATATAATCATCTTCAATTTTTGATAAATGTTTATGTATTATTTTTATTCCTTTTTTAGTAGCTTTATCAATATCTTGTAATACTATATCTTGCCCTTCTTGATTATATTTTCTTACATACTCTGGTACAATTTCTCCTGTATCTGCTATGCAGTAATCAATTATATCTTTATCTGTATGATTAAATAATGCTTCTAGGTGATCTGTAATTGAATAATTATCAGTTTGGCCTGGCTCGGTCATTATGTTTGATATATATATTTTTAGCCCTTTGCTTTCTTTTATTGTTTTGGAAACATTTTTTACTAATAAGTTTGGTAAAACATCAGTATAAAGGCTTCCTGGTCCTATTACTATAGCATCTGCTTCTTGTATTGCGTCTAGTACTCCTGGAGCTGCTACGCAGTTTGATGGAACTATATGAATTCTTTTTATTCCTGTAACTTTATCATAGGTTATTTCGGGAATTCTTGCTTTTCCTTCTGCTACGGTTCCATCCTCTAGTTCAGCACATACAGTTAGCTTATCTAATGTTACTGGTAAAACTTGACCTGTTATATTTAGTACTTCTGTACTTTTCTTTAGACCCACTATTGGAGAATCAAACATTTCATTCATTGCTGTTAGATATATATCGCCAAAATCTAATCCTTCTAATTTTTTATCGTTAAATTTAAAATTAAGTAGTGATTTCATTAGTTCTTCTTTGTCAGACATAGCTATTATGCTGTCTTTTATTTCTTGGTATGGTAATTGCTTATGCTCTATATTTGGCATTGCTACTATAGATGTTATATTATTTGTATATTTTTTTAATCCCTTTATTACTGTATTAATTCCATTTCCTCCACCTATCACTACAACTTTTGGACCTTCATCATACATTGTTTTATTAAATATTAGTCCTTTGATATTTAAGTTTGCCTTTCTTCCTTTTTCAGTAGAGGTATTATTAGCTTCTATTAGTATTTCTAGTACTCTTTTTTGCATATATACAAATCCTACAACTATTGCTGTAAATCCGGCTACAAAAGATGCAACTATTATTATTATTTCTTTAGGTCTTAATACTTTTGCTTCTATGATATTAGCCATAGCATAACATATTAGGCATACTCCCACTAATATCAAAAGCATCCATCTTTTTATCTTTGTTTTTGAATTAAACCAACTAAAAAATCCTTTCATCGTACTCTCCCTTATTAGTTATAATATAATTACTTCTAATTCTAAATCTTTTCCATATTTCTTCTTTATTACTTCTTTAGTGTATTTAATTAAATCTAAAATATCTTTTGCTTTTGCATCTCCAGTGTTTACTATAAATCCTGCATGTTTTTCAGAAATCTGAGCTCCTCCTATTTTATAGCCTTTTAATCCGGCTTTATCTATTAGCATTGCTGGTATGTCGTCGCCACTTCTTTTGAAAATGCTTCCCGCATTTGGAAGCTCCAATGGTTGTTTTTCTTTTCTTAAGTTGCTCATTTCATTTCTTTTTGCTTTTATTTCAGCTATGTCTCCTTTTTCTATTTTGAATGTACTTCCTATGATTATCCAATTTTTCTTAAAGAATATACTGTTTCTATATGAAAATTCATGTTCTTTATTTTCAATTTTTACTATATTGTATTTTTCATCTAAATATGTTGTGTTAACAAGAATATCTTTTATTTCTGATTTATATGCTCCAGCATTCATTTTTACCGCTCCACCAACAGTTCCTGGTATTCCGGATAAAAATTCGTATCCTTTTATTCCGTTTCTATAAGCAAAGTTAGAAAGCAATGCAACTGGTACGCCTGCTCCCGCAACAATTTTGCCTTTTTCTATATTTAAATGTGTAAAATTTATTTTTATTATTATTCCTCTGAAGCCTGAGTCTTTTATAATTACATTTGTTCCGTTTCCTAAAATAAATGTTTTCATTTTCATTTTTTTAGCCAATTTTAATATGTAAATTAATTGTGCTACGTCATTAACCTCTATATAATAGTCAGCAACACCTCCTACTTTAAACGATGTATGTTTGCTCATGCTTTCGTTTACATGTATATTTTCTTCAGGTATTCCTCTAACTATATCTTCATAAATCATATATACCTCCCATTAGTCAATATAAAGCACTCGATGATTTTCTTTTGTTCTCTTTTGTGTTAAATTATAGCACTCTCCTGTTTTGTAGTTTACTATGTATTCATCTTCAGTATTTTCTATTCCTATTTTTTCTAAATCGTCTTGATTTAATTTATAGTATTTTTCTGCATTGTCTTTTGGCGAAGTTATTTTCCAAGTATTTCCTTCTAGTGTTGCTTTATCAGAACTTGATGCCTCGCTTCCAATAATAAAACTTTCGTCACCTGTAACTTTATATTGTTCATATTGTTCATATACTGCATGTTGTACGGCTTCTAAATCTGATAGTAATTTTTTTTCTCTACTATATTCTATTCCGTCTATCGAATATCGTATCACTATAGCTGATAATATTATTAATACAACAATTGTAATTACTAGAACCATCATAGTTATTCCTTGTTCTTTTTTTATCTTTCGCATAGCACAATTCTCCTTTTATAAAGATATTGTTATCATATCATTATTTCTTATTTTTTACAAGAAAATAGGAGCAAAAAAATGAAGGATTGATCCTTCATTTTTTATAAGTTCATTATATTTTAATATTATTGAACATCATTTATTTTTACATCTCTTTTATGTTCTATTTTCTCCCATTTCGTATTTGGCTTAATTAGGCATTTTATGTTTATTGCCAACCAAGTTACCATGAAAACCGGATACATAAAAATTCCTTTTAGCATTGGTTTTATTGGCCTTTTGTCTACTATCATAGTAAATACTGCTGCTAATACCGGTGCAAATAGTGTTGCCACTATGTATTTAGCATAATTAAATATTAACATTCCAACAGACATTTCACCACCAATGAATATAATTGTATTTAAAACTAATAATAGTAATGTTACTATCATTAATGGTATTCCCATCAAATATAAGAAGCCATCAAAATTCATTAGGGTTCTATACTCTATAACTCCTTCTGCTAAATCTTTTGTATAGTATTTCATACATTGAATATGACCTACTGTCCATCTTGATCTTTGAGACCAACTTTGTTTAAATTCTGTAGGCTGTTCATCATATACTATAGCATCTGTTGCCCAACCTAATTTTCTACCTTGAGCTATATTTTTCAAAGAAAATTCTATATCTTCTGTTAATGTAATTGTGTCCCAACCAGTTGGCTTTATTAAATTAAAATCAACCATAAATCCTGTTCCATTTATTAATGGAGATAGTCCTAAATTGTATCTAGCTAAATGGTAAAATCTATTCATCATCCAATAAAATAGTGCATACCCTGCTGATATCCAGCTATCAGAAGGGTTTTTAATATCTCTATACCCCTGAACAATTTGCTCACCTTGGCATAATTTTTTATTCATTGCATTTAAGAAATTTTTGTCAACTACGTTGTCTGCATCAAATACGCAAAACGCATCATAGTCAGCATCTTCTTTTATTTTTTGATTTAAAAACCATTGCATTGCAAAACCTTTTGTCTTTTTCTTTTCGTCAAATCTTTCATATACAATTGCTCCCAAATCTTTGGATATTTGCGCAGTATTGTCTGTACAATTGTCTGCTATTACATAAATGTCATATAATTCGTTTGGATAATCTAAGGCTTGTAAGCTTTCTATTAAATTTCCTATTACTGCTGCTTCATTATGAGCAGGTAAAATCATCATGAATTTGTGTTTTTTATCTTTTATTAGTGGCTTTTCTTTAAATTGAATAAGAGCACATGCACTTATTATTAACTGGTAAAGCCAATATATAACTATAATCCATCCGAATTGCTTGTTGGAGTATATAAATATATTTCATTTTATATTTACCTCTTTTCTATTCTTCTACTTTTGTTTCATCTTCTTCTTTGTTTTCTTCTGCAAATCTCATTGTTAGATTTATTCTTCCTTGATCATCTATATCAGTTACTTTAACCATTACCTCTTGGTCTACTTTTAAGAAGTCTTCTACTTTTTCTACTTTTTCTTTTGTTATTTTTGATTTATGAACTAATCCTTCTTTTCCACCACCAACTGAAACAAATGCTCCAAATGTCATTATTTTTGTAACTTTTCCTTTATAGATTTCACCTACAACTATTTCTCTAGCTATTTCCTCTATCATTTCTAGAGCTTTAGGTCCATTGCTTTCTGGAGTAGAATAAATAAATACTGTTCCATCTTCTTCTATGTCTATTTTTACTCCTGTTTCATCTATAATTTTATTTATCATTTTTCCACCAGGTCCAATTACATCTTTTATTTTGTCTACATTTATTTTTGTATTAATAATATGTGGTGCATATTTTGAAATTTCTTTTCTAGGTTCTGAAATTACTGGTGCCATTACATCTTCTAATATATGTTTTCTAGCAATTCTAGTTCTTTCAAATGCTTCAGCTATTATGTCATATGATAGACCATCTACCTTGATGTCAACTTGTATTGCCGTTATTCCTTTTTCTGTTCCACCAACTTTAAAATCCATATCTCCAAAGAAATCTTCTATTCCTTGGATGTCTGTTAGCATTACATAATTTTTGTCATCATTTGGATCGGTGATTAAACCTGTAGATATACCTGCTACTGGTCTTTTAATAGGAACTCCTGCTGCCATTAAAGCTAAAGTACTTCCACAAATACTAGCTTGTGATGTAGAGCCATTTGAAGATAATACTTCTGATACACATCTAATTGCGTATGGGAATTCTTCTTTTGAAGGTAGTACTGGAACTAATGCTTTTTCTGCTAATGCTCCGTGTCCTACTTCTCTTCTACCTGGCCCACGAGATGTTCTAGCTTCTCCAACGCTATATGGTGGAAAGTTATATTGATGCATATATCTTTTTGATTCTTCTTCATCTATACCATCTAGCATTTGTTCTTCACTAATCATTCCTAGTGTTGCTACTGTTAATACTTGAGTTTGTCCTCTTGTAAACATACCACTTCCATGTACTCTAGGCAAAAGGTCTATTTCACAAGATAAAGGTCTTATTTCGTCTAGTGCTCTACCGTCAACCCTTTTATGTTCATCAAATATTAGACTTCTTACTGTTTTCTTTTCTAATTTATATAAAACTTCTCCAATTTCTTGTGAATGTTCAGTAACAAATTCTTCACCATGTTTTTCTGTCAAAAATACTTTAACATCTTCTGCTAGGGCATCCATTCTATTATCTATTACAGTTTTGTCTTTGTCTTGAACATCATTTTTCATTCTTTCACTAAATTCTTTAGCAACTTCTTCATATAATTCTTCATTGACTGCAAATGATTTGTATTCAAATTTTGGTTTCCCAATTTCATCTTTCATTTTTTGAATAAATTCGCACATTTTTTTAATTTCTACATGTGCTACTTTTATAGCTTCAAGCATAACATCATCTGGGACTTCATTTGCTCCAGCTTCAATCATAGCTATTTTATCAATTGTTCCTGCAACTGTTAGAGTTAAATCTGATTTTTCTCTTTGTTCTACTGTTGGATTTATTATTATCTCTCCATCTACTAGTCCTACGTTAACTGCTGCTGTAGGTCCTCCAAATGGGATATCTGATATTGATAATGCTGCTGATGCACCTATCATAGCAGCAACTTCAGGTGAATTGTCTTGTTCTACAGACATTACAGTTGCTACAACACAAACATCATTTCTAAAATCTTTAGGAAATAATGGTCTTAATGGTCTGTCAATCGCTCTTGATGTTAGTATAGCCTTATCTCCTGGTTTTCCTTCTCTTTTTGTATATCCTCCTGGGATTTTTCCCACTGAATATAATTTTTCCTCAAAATCAACTGATAATGGAAAAAAGTCTATTCCTTCTTTTGGCTCTTTAGAAGCTACTACATTTACTAATACTACTGTTTCACCATATCTTACTAGTACACTTCCATTGGCTAAGCCTGCCATTTTGCCAGTTTCAAAAGATAATTTTCTTCCGGCAAGTTCTGTTTCATAAACCTTAAACATATTTTCCTCCTATTATTTTTTTGCCGAAGGATGTTAGAAATCAGATTTAAAAATACATTTTAGTATATTCTTAAATCTAACGTCTATCATCTTTCGGCTTTTTGCATGTGTTTTATTTAAATTTAGTAATATAAAAAATAGCGTAGCTCATAGCTACGCTGTTTTTTATTTTCTTAAAGATAACTTTTGAGCTATATCTCTGTATCTTTGTACATCTTTTTTTGCTAAATAGTTAAGTAAATTTCTTCTTTTACCAACCATTTTTAAAAGTCCTCTTCTAGAATGGTTATCTTTTGGATGAACTTTTAAGTGTTCTGTTAGTTCAGCAATTCTTTCTGTTAAAAGAGCGATTTGAACTTCTGGAGAACCAGTATCGTTTTCTTCTCTTTTATAAGTGTTAATAATTTCTTGTTTTCTTTCTTTAGTCATAATAGCACTACCTCCTTATTTTAATATTTGCCTATTACTGAGTATGAGTAGGTTTTCCTCAAAACTAAGTAATGGTAATTTACATGCATTACTATTTTACTATATTTTTCTACCAAATGCAAGTATTTCCTTTTAAATACTTAGCATAATAATTTTTATTGATATTAGCTATTTCCGACTTTAAAAAAGCACCTTGGTTGGTGCCTTCTTTTTTTATTTTATAATTTCATTCTAATTATAAATTTCTTATTTTTCTTTGTTTTTCGTTATTTCATTTAGTTTGTTAGCTTTTTCCTTTTGTTTATCTAGTGGCAACCATGCAAATTCTGAACACACTTCTTCTCCATATATTGTTGTGTTATCTTTTTTTCTTTTATTCTCTTTCCTCATATTTTTTCTCCTTTTAATAATATTATTTTCTCTATTTAATTTATTATACAGTTTATTTTGCTTGTATATTTTTTTGAAATATATTATTATTTATATATTAGTACAAAAGGGGATTTTATAATGGATTATTATGAAATTTTAGAAGTTTCTAAAACAGCAACAGAAAAAGAAATAAAACAATCTTACAAAAAACTAGTTAAAAGGTATCATCCTGATGTTTTCGAAGGAGATAAATCTACTGCTAATCAAAAGATTCAGGAATTAAATGAGGCATATGAAACTTTATCAAATCCTGATTTAAGAAAAGCTTATGATGAGACTTTATCTTCTATAAACGAAACAGATTTTGATTTTTCATCTATTGTAAATACTACTTCTGACATAAAAGCAGAACAATCTCCAAAGCAAAAATATGAGGATTTATATAGATATGACTACTATAGAAAATATACTACCAATTATTATGGTGTATCTAGAGATGATTTAAAATCAGCTCGAGAAAAGGATTATGCTTCCAAATTAAAAGATTCTGAAAATCAAATTTCTTCATCTTCTCGTTTTAAATGGATTTGTGTAGTTGGTATTTCCTCAATATTTTTCTTATTGGTTCTAATGTTTTTGTTGTCTTACTTAAAATCAGCACTTGATGACGTGCCAAGTACTGCGATACAAACTTTGACGCCTTCTTTGCCTTCTATTAATTTTGGTATGAGTTTTTCAGAAGTTGAAGAACTGCTTGGAGCTCCTGATTTTGTAGATGAAAAAAGTGATAAAACTTATATTTATTGGGGAACATCTTATATTATTTTTAATAATAATGAAAAAGTTATTGGTTGGCATAATAATGGTGATTTATTTTACACAGAAACGGTTGATGGTGAAGATTTTACAGAATTGCAAGAATTTTATAATGCAATCGAACAACAACTTTATGAATTTTAAAAAAATAAACCTATATAGTTTATATAGGTTTATTTTTATTTTATGCGCTTTCACTATTTTTTTTGTGCATTTTTCTTTTATTTGTTTGTTTTGTAAGTGTTACAGGCTTTTTATTTTCATCAATTATTAATTCTGGTTTTTTATTTTCTAGTACTGTTTCTTTGGTTATGATACATTTTGCAATCTTTTTATTGCTAGGTATATCATACATTACGTCTCTCATAATTTCTTCAATAATTGATCTTAAACCTCTAGCCCCTGTTTTTCTTTCTATAGCTTTATCTACTATTACCTCTAAAGCTTCTTGTTCAAACTCTAGTTCAACCCCATCGATTTCTACTAGTTTTTTATATTGTTTTACTAATGCGTTTTTAGGTTTTGTTACAATTTCTATTAATGCTTCTCTAGTAAGTTCATCTAAAGTAGCTACTATTGGAAGTCTTCCTACAAATTCTGGTATCATTCCAAATTTTAATAAATCTTGTGGTAATATCTGTTTATAAATTTCTGATTGACTTACTTCTTTTTTAGATTCTACGCTTGTTCCAAAACCGATTGTGTTTTTACCAGTTCTATCTTTTATTATTGTTTCTATTCCTTCAAAAGCACCTCCACAGATAAATAATATATTTTCTGTATTAATTTGTAAGAACTCTTGGTGTGGATGTTTTCTTCCTCCTTGTGGTGGAACAGAAGCTTTAGTTCCTTCAATTATTTTTAATAGTGCTTGTTGTACACCTTCTCCGCTAACATCCCTAGTTATTGAAGGATTTTCTGATTTTCTAGAAATTTTGTCAATTTCGTCAATATATATAATTCCTTTTTCTGCATTTTCTATATTGTAATCTGCTGCTTGTATTAATCTTAGTAATATATTTTCTACATCTTCACCTACATACCCAGCTTCTGTTAGGGTTGTAGCATCCGCAATTGCAAAAGGTACATTTAGTACTTTTGCAAGAGTTTGAGCTAATAATGTTTTTCCACATCCAGTTGGGCCTAATAGTAATATATTACTTTTTTGAATTTCAACATCATTTACTTTTTCTAAATTGTTTATTCTTTTATAGTGGTTGTATACTGCAACTGATAGCGTTTTTTTGGCATCTTCTTGACCAATTACGTATTCATCTAGAATTGTTTTTATTTCTTGTGGAGTTGGTATTTTTTCTTCTTCCACAACTTCAACTTCTTCATCTTCTTCATAAAACTCATCTTCGATTATTTCTTGACAAACGTTTATGCATTCGTCACAAATATATACGCCTGGACCTGCTATAATCTTTTTAACACTCTCTTGTGATTTTCCACAAAAAGAACATTTTACACTTCTTGTATTATTTGGCATTTTCTCACCTCTTTATTTTTGATTATCTTTTGAGTTTAAAAATAAATTACATTCTCTTATCAAGGATTCCATCTATTAAGCCATATTCTAAAGCTTCTTGAGCTGTCATATAATTATCTCTTTCTGTGTCTTGTTCAATTCTTTCTAGACTTTGTCCTGTTCTTTCACTTAATAATTTATTTAATTTTTCTCTTGTTCTAACCATGTGATCAGCATGTATTTTTATTTCAGTAGTTTGCCCTGAAAGTCCACCAGATATTAATGGTTGATGAATTAATATTTCTGCATTTGGTGTAGCAAATCTTTTTCCTTTTGCTCCTGAAGCCAAAAGCACAGCTCCCATACTAGCAGCCATACCAACACATATTGTTGATACAGGACATTTTATATAATTTATTGTATCTACTATAGCCATTCCGTCTGTAATTGATCCTCCTGGGCTATTAATGTATAAAGATATTTCTTTATCTGGATCTTCTGATTCTAAGAATAAAAGTTGCGCTACTACTAAACTAGCTGATGCACTATTTACGTCTTCTGATAAAAATATTATTCTATCTTTTAATAATCTTGAGAATATATCATATGATCTTTCTCCTTTACTTGTTTGTTCTATAACATATGGTACTAAACTATTTTCCATCTATTTTCACTTTCCTTTCTTTGCATAAATCGCTTTATATTAAATATCATATAGCACTTTAAAAGTCAATTATTTTAACTATCTTTTGAACGTCATATTTCGACTTTTTTATTGTGTTTTTCTTGTTTTAAGTGCTTTTAACTTGTATTTTATTTACTTTTTTGCTTTTATAATAAAAATAAACCTTTCTTGTTACACTTTTCAAGAAAGGTTGTTTTTAATTAAATTTTATTTCTTTTTAGCATTATCTAAAATAAACTTAACTGTTTTTTCAGATTCTATACTTGAAGAAACATATTTTTTGAATTCTTCGTTTTGTTTTAGTTCATCTTCTGGTCTTCCATATGTTTTAGCTAGTTCTGAAATTTTTTCGTTTAGTTCTTCTTCTGTTACTTCTATTTTTGCATCTTTGCAAACAGCTTCTAGAACTAATCTTGTTTTAACAGAAACTTCAGCTTGTGGTTTCATTTCTTCTCTGAAAGCTTCTTTAGTTTTATTCATCATTTTTAGGTACTGATCTAAACTAATACCTTGATAAGCTAATCTATTATCTAAGTCTTGTGCCATTGCATCTATTTCGTTTTCAATCATTCCTGATGGAATTTCAACTTTTGCATTTTCACAAACTGTTTCAATCGCTTTATCTTCCATTTCGTGTTCAGCTTTATGAGCATTTTGTTCTTCTAGTTTTTTCTTAATATCTGCTTTTAATTCAGCTATTGTATCAAATTCACTAACATCTTTAGCAAATTCATCGTCCATTTCAGGTAACTCTTTTGCTTTTATTTCATGTAATTTAACTTTGAATACTGCAGCTTTTCCGGCTAAATCTTTAGAAAAATATTCTTCTGGGAATGTAACATTTATATCTTTTTCTTCGTCTAATTTCATTCCAACTACTTGATCTTCAAATCCTTCAATAAAGCTGTGGCTTCCTAATTCTAATTCATGTTTTTCTGCTTTTCCACCTTCGAAAGGAACTCCATCTACTGATCCTTCAAAATCTATAACTGCTATATCGCCTTCTTTAGCAGCTCTATCTTCTACAGTTATTACTCTAGCATTTTTTTCAGCCATATGAGATAGTTCATGATCAACATCTTTATCTTCTACTTTATATTCTACTTTTTTAATTTCAATTCCTTTATATTTTCCAAGTTCAACTTCTGGTTTAGTTTGTACTATTGCTGTAAATATTAATTCTTTTCCTTTTTCCATTTGAACTATATCGATATCTGGTTTTGAAACAACATCTAAATTGTTTTCTTTTATTTCTTTGTCATATATTGCTGGAACAACTTCATTAAATGCATCTTCATAAAACATTTCAACTCCATAGTGTCTTTCTGCAATATTCATTGGAACTTTTCCTTTTCTAAATCCTGGTACACTAAAATATTTAGCATTTTTCTTAAATACTGTAGCAATTCCATCTTCAAAGATTTTGCTATCTATCGTAAATTCAAGTTTTAGCTCGTTATTGTTTTCTGTTTTTTCTATTTTGATACTCATTTTAATTCCTCCATTTATTTTTTAATAGCTTTTTTATTATAACATATAATTCAATAATTGCAAGCTTTTTACCGTTATTTTATAACTTTACCTTGGTTTGCTCTTATGATTATTCTTGTAAAGTTTTTTTCTTTTTTTCTAAAATTTCTTGTTTTAGCTTTGGAATAAAGTTAAGTATAAAACTTCCTTTTCCTCTTCGCTTTATGTAAATATATCCTAATATTGAAAATACTGTTGCCCCTATAAAGTTTACTATTAAATCTTTCATAGTATCATGTATTCCAATATCTAAAGTTCCATTTGGTATTATTATCTCTGTTTTTTCGCCATTTACTTCGCCTTTTATAATTGTTTCTTGAATATTTTTTACTACTACTGCTTTATTTTCTTTTTGTTCATTTAGTTCAACAGATGATATAGTTGTGACTATTCTATCTTTTTGCATATCTGTTTTAGTAAGTACATCTGCCCCATATTCAAAAAATTCCCACATTACTCCAACAGTCATAGAAAAGCAAAATGCTACTATTGCTACAAATACTGGAGACATTTGTATTGCGAAAAGATTTCTCTCATTTAATATATCAATAAGTGAAAATCCTATTCCTGCCATTATAAATCCATTTATAGTATGTAAAATTGTATCCCAATATGGAATAGTGCCATAAAAATTTTGTATTTCTCCTAATATTTCAGCTGCATATATAAAAAGTATAATAATACTTTCGAGCATTTTTGGTAACTCTATATTTAATTTTCTGTCGACAATAATTGGTATTGCTAGTAAAAATAGTGTTAGTATGCATACAAAAACAGATTCCCAGCTTTTGTGAACAATTTGAATTATTAATGTGATTATTACTAATGTTCTTACAATAATATAAATTGATAAATCTCTAGCTTTATGTTCCTCTTTGTTTATAATCACTTTTTGGTTTTTTTCTTGTTTTATTTTTTTCATAATTCACCTATAAAAAATTTATTAAAACTAAAAAAGAGTAAATGAAGTATTTTCCATCTACTCTTTTGTTTTTTCATGTTATTTTATTTGTTTCATAACTTCTTCAGCAAAGTTTTCTTCTTTTTTCTCGATTCCTTCACCTTTTTCAAGTCTAGCGTACTCTACTATTTTTCCGCCTTTGTCTTCTATTACTTTTCCAACTTTAACACTTGGATCTTTAACAAATTCTTGTTCTAGTAGACAGATTTCCCCATAGAATTTTCCAATTCTTCCTTGTACCATTTTTTCAGCTATTTCAGCAGGTTTTCCTTCATTCATAGCTTGAACTTTAAGTATTTCCATTTCTTTTTCTACTTTATCAGCTGGTACATTTTCTCTAGATAAATATTCTGGTTTTGCTGCAGCTATTTGCATACATACATCTTTAGCTAGTTCTTGATTACCTTTTTCAAAGTTAACTAAAACCGCTATTTTACCATCTCCGTGAACATAACTTTCAACTAATCCTTCTGATTCAAATCTTACGAATCTTCTTATTGACATGTTTTCACCGATAGTAGCTATTTTATTTGTTAATACTTCTTGTACAGTAGATTCTGTATTTAAGTATTTTTGACTTAATAATTCTTCAACATCTTTAGGATTTTTTTGAGCAACTTGTTTTGCTATATCATTAACAAAAGTTCTAAATTCATCATTTTTTGCAACGAAATCTGTTTCAGCGTTAACTTCAACAGCACTTCCTACTTTTTTATCTTCAGAAACATATGTTGCAACTAATCCTTCTGCTGCAATTCTAGAAGATTTTTTAGCTGCTTTAGCTATTCCTCTTTCTCTTAATAATTCAGCTGCTTTTTCCATATCTCCTTCAGTTTCTGTTAAAACCTTTTTGCAGTCCATCATTCCAGCACCTGTTTTTTCTCTTAATTGTTTAACTAATTCCGCAGTAATCATGTGAATATCCTCCTTAATTATTTAATTATTCTTGAACCTCTTCAGCTTCTTCAGCTACAACTTCTTCAATATCAGTTTTAGCTTCTTCAGTTTCAGCCATTTCGCTTTCAACGTCTGATGCTTCACCTTGTCTTCCTTCGATAACAGCGTTAGCCATAACGTCTGTGATTAATTTTACAGCTCTTATAGCATCATCGTTACCTGGAATTGGATAATCAACATCTTCTGGATTACAGTTTGTATCTATTAATCCTACTACTGGTATATTTAATTTTCTAGCTTCTAATATAGCTATTCTTTCTTTTTTAGGATCTACTACAAATAAAACTCCTGGTATTTCTTTCATGTCTTTAATTCCACCAAGATTTTTTTCTAGTTTTTCCATTTCAGCCTTTAGAATTATTACTTCTTTTTTAGGTAATACATTGAATGTTCCATCTTCAGCCATTGTTTCTAATTCTTTTAATCTTGCAACTCTTGATTGTATTGTATTGAAGTTTGTAAGCATTCCACCTAACCATCTTTGGTCTACATAGTACATGTTACATTTGATTGCAGCTTCTTTAATACATTCTTGAGCTTGTTTTTTAGTTCCTACGAATAGAACTGTTTTTCCTTCTTCAGCTTGTTCTTTTAAGAACTTATAAGCCTCGTCTAATTTTTTTGATGTTTTTTGTAAATCGATAATGTGGATACCGTTTCTAGCTTGGAATATATATTCAGCCATTTTAGGTTCCCATCTTCTAGTTTGATGTCCAAAATGAACACCTGCTTCTAGTAATTGTTTCATTGCAACTACTGCCATTTTAAATTCCTCCTTGTTTTTTATACTTCCGCAAGTTTTTTATTCGCTTTGGGACACCAATATTTTGGCACAAGCCTCCGCTAAACTTGCGTGTTTTTTAAAAGCTTTTAAATTATACCAGTTTTTTTCTTGTTTTGCAATACTTTTAGCTACTTTTTTTCTAAAACAAAAAGTCCCCAATTTTTTTAATATTTTTCTTCTTGGGAACTTTTATATATTTAGTTATTTTTTAACGCTTCAATTATACATCTAGTAAAACGTGATTTTTTGAAAAAACTTTTTGATGCACGCTTTTATTTTTAAATTTTTTTCTCAATTTCTTCAAAATATCTTCCTAATGTGAATTTTTCTATTCTTCCATGGTCGATATGATTAAATTTATCTTTTTTTGAGTCATATTTCCATTCACCCAGTATATAATAATCTTCTTCTTTTTCTTTATTAAAGCTTTTTGACAACTCACATGTGTAATATTGTGGCTTAGTGTTTAAAATTATTGTAATAAATCTACTTTCAGTATATTGAGTTAATGGTGGCATTGTTATATTTAGTATGTTTTTCTTTTTCTTTGTATTTACAATTGAAATCTGAAAACTATATAAATCTACTCTTAAATCGTTATCTAATACTTCTAATGTAGTTTGCTCTTTTAAATCTTTTTTGATTTGATTCCAAACAGTTTCCAAATATGAACACAATACCGCCTGTCCTTTGGTTGCTATTTTTAAAAACTCTTTATAATTTTTTAAAATAATCTCAGGCATTTTACTGTGAGACATTAAATAATTTATTGTTGTGCTTTTATTTGCCATTTTTCACCTCATAAAAATACATGGTTAGCGCTTTTACTTTTGTACTTATTTTATTTCTTGTAATTGAAAATCTAAATAATCTGCACTTATTAATTTGTACTCTATTCCATATAGTTCATAGTCTTTTATGCTTCCATATGCTTGTTGTCCATGCAGATGTCCATAATAACATTTTTTTACATTATATTTTCCTAGTATTTCTGAATATGGATTTATATTTTTGGTTTCTGCTTTTTCAAATGGTGGATAGTGCATAACTACTATGATTTCTTTTTCTGTTCCATATCGCTTAGTTATTGAGCTTAGCTCCATCTCTAATCTCAACTTTTCACGTCTTAATATTTTTTCGTCGTCTTCTTTTCCTCCTATAATCCATCCTCTAGTTCCTGTTATGATTTTATTTTCGTGTTCATAAAAATTGTTTTGAATAAAATCAATTTGTTGGTAGTTATTGCTTTGTAAAAAGTTTCTCATTTTAGTTAGAGTTGTCCACCAATAGTCATGATTACCTTTTAATAGTAGTTTTTTTCCTGGCAAATTGTTTAAGTATTCAAAGTCTTGTTTTGTATTTCCTAAATTCATTGCCCATGAAAAATCACCTGGTAATATTACTAAATCGTCTTTATTAACTTTACTTTTCCAACTGTTTGCTATTTTTTCGTCATGATTTTCCCAATTTGTTCCGAAATATATCCATTGGCTTGTTGGTTCCAAATGACAAATGCAAATCAGCGATTACAAATATTGACATTTTACTCTCCTAATTTTAAGTTTGGTACAGCATTTAATGTTAAATCAGATTTTTTTCCTTCAATATAATTATAATATCCTGCTGCTGCTATCATTGCAGCATTGTCAGTACATAATATTAATTCTGGGAAATACATTTCTAAATTTTCTTTTTCTGATAGTTTTTCAAATCTATTTCTTATATAGGAATTAGCTGATACTCCTCCTGCTAGTACTACTTTATTTATTTTTGTTTCTTTTATTGCTTTTTTTATATTGTTTTCTAACATATCTGTTGCAGCTTTTTCAAAACTCAAACATAAGTCTGCTTTATTAATATCAGGATTCTTGTGGTTTAAGTTAATTACAGCTGTTTTTATTCCGCTAAACGAAAAATCCATATTGTCCATATGAGTTATAGGAAGGTCTATTATTTCTTTTCCCTCTTTAGCTAGTTTGTCTATTTTTGGTCCTCCTGGATATCCTAGTCCGACTACTCTAGCTACTTTGTCAAAAGCTTCTCCTATTGCATCGTCTCTAGTTTTTCCTAATATCTCGAATTTTGTGTAATCATTTACCTTTATTATTATTGTATTTCCTCCAGATATAATCAAACAAATATATGGCGGTTTCAAGTCTTTATGCGTAATATAATTAGCTGCAATATGTCCTTCAATATGGTTTACACCTAATAATGGTTTATTAGTTGCAAAACTTAGTCCTTTTGCGTATGAAACTCCTACTAAAAGAGCTCCTACAAGACCTGGTCCATATGTTGTACATATGCAATCAATATCGTCTAAAGTAACGTTTGCTTCTTTTAAAGCTTGTTTCATTACTTGGTTTATTACTTCTGTATGGCATCTTGAGGCTATTTCTGGAACAACTCCGCCATAATTTTCGTGTATTTTTATTTGTGAATTTATTACATTCGAAAGAACCTCTCTTCCGTTTTTTACGACTGATACAGAGGTTTCATCACAACTTGATTCGATTCCTAATACATATATATCTTGTTTCATCTTCTTTTTTCCTTATATAAAAATTGATAGTATCGCTTCTACTAAGTATTGCATTCCTTTCATTATTACAGAAATAACCGGTGATGTTATATAGCCTAGAATGCCAAATATGAATAATACCATAAATACTAGTGATATCATTTGCATATTATTATCAATCCATCTTTGAGCTCTATATGGCAAAAATTTTAGAAATATTTTTGAACCATCTAATGGTGGGATTGGTATTAAGTTAAATACTCCTAATCCTATATTGATAATAATTGCATAATATATTATTGTGATTATAATATTCATTATATTTATGGCATTAAATGAAGCTAATATGCCTGTTCCTGGTACAAATATTAGTATTACATAAAATATTATCATTAATATAAATGCTAATATAAAATTCATAACAGGTCCTGCTAAGGCTACTAAAGCTTCTCCTTTGCTCTCTGATATTTTTGAAAAGTTTTTTGGATTTATTTGAACTGGTTTGCCCCATCCTATATGAGCAAATATTAATAAAAATATTCCTACAGGGTCAATATGTTTTAAAGGATCTAATGTTAATCTTCCTTGATTTCTAGGTGTAGTATCTCCTAATCTATCTGATACAAAAGCGTGTGCAAATTCGTGAAATGAAAGTGCTAGTATAACGCCTGGCAGTGTTAATAATGTTGCTATTAGATTAAATGTTCCTAGGTTTATTATTGTTAACACTAGTAAAGCTCCTAATATGATATACAATGTTCTTTTATCAAATTGAAAATACATTTTTCTTTCCTTTCTTTTTAATGAATTTGTTATGTATTGTTTATTTTATAGGCTAGTTGCTAATTCTAATGCAATATCAAAATGAGTGGAGTCATGTTGTGTTCCTGTTAAATCATTTTCTTTTTTTCTCTCATCCCATATAGGACTATCTAATAAGTCGCCACTAGTTAAAAAATAATATAATTGTAAGTTTCTAAAATCGCATGCTGCTTGCATTGCAGAGCATTCCATTTCTACTGAAATGCAACCATCATTTTTTCTTTTTTCAATGTTATTAAGTGTTTCTCTATAAAATGCATCTGTTGTCCATGTTTTTCCTTCAACAAAAGGTAATTTTTGATTTTCCATAAATTTTGAGACAATATGATGATTTTTCATTTCAATATAGTCGCTTGGCTTTGCGTAGTGATATGATGTTCCTTCATCTCTATATGCATATGTTGGAACCATAATCTTTCCATGAGCTATTTCTTTATTTAGGCATCCTGCTCCACCAAATACGATGAATTTATTTGTATCAATCACTTCTGTTGCATCTTCCAATACTCCTACTGCTGTAGGCGCTCCCATATATGTTTTATAAAATGCTATTGTTTTATTCTTATATTTTATTTTATATACAGGAACCGGTCCTGTTACTACTTTAAGTTTAGCAAATTCTTCACATTGAAAATTTTTCACTACATATTCTTCTATTATATTAGAAAAAGTTATGATACATGCGTCACATTTTTCTCTGTTTTCTTTTATTTTAGGATTTATTTTTGCTTCTGATTTATTATCAAAACTTTCAGTTATCATATAATTTCTCCTGTTTACTGTAAAATTAATATTTTTATTATATCATATTTTTTTTATTTAGCAATTTAGATTATAAAAAAAGTTATAGATCAAAAGTGATCTATAACTTTTTTATTAGATGGTATTTTACTAATGTACATTATTTTATTATAAAATTATGTTCGGAATTTTTCTATTATAATTATTTATTAGCAACTGGTTTCATTGTTGGGAATAAAATTACGTCTCTTATTGATGCTGAATCAGTAAGTAACATTACTAATCTATCTATTCCAATTCCTAGTCCTCCTGTTGGTGGCATTCCATATTCTAATGCTTGAATGAAGTCATCATCCATCATATTAGCTTCTTCATCACCGCTTTCACGTTGTTTTACTTGAGCTAAAAATCTTTCATATTGGTCAATTGGATCGTTTAATTCTGAGTAAGCATTTCCATATTCACGTCCGCCAATGAAACATTCAAATCTTTCTGTTAATCTCTTATCAGAAGGTTTTCTCTTTGTTAAAGGTGAAACATCAACTGGATAGTCATATATAAATGTTGGTTGAATTAGTGTTTCTTCAACGAATTCTTCAAAGAATGCATTTATAATATATCCTCTTGTCTTTTTTGATTCTTCTACTTCAACATGTTTTTCGTTTGCGATAGCAATTGCTTCTTCATCTGTTTGTATAGTATTAAAATCAACTCCAGTTGCTTCTTTTATACTATCAATCATTGTCATTCTTTTCCATGGAGTCTCTAAATCAATATCTGTTCCTTGATAATTTATTTTTGCTGTTCCTAATGTTTTTTGTGCAACTGTTCTTATTAAGTTTTCTGTTAAGTCCATCATATCATTGTAATCTTGGTATGAAGCGTATAATTCTATATTTGTAAATTCTGGATTATGTTTTATATCCATTCCTTCATTTCTAAACATTCTTCCCATTTCGTATACTCTGTCAAACCCACCTACAATTAGTCTTTTTAGATATAGTTCATTTGCAATTCTTAAATACATATCTAAATCTAATGTATTGTGGTGTGTTATAAATGGTCTAGCTGATGCTCCACCTGCAATTGTACTTAGAATTGGGGTGTCTACTTCTAAATATCCATTTTGATCTAGATAATTTTTTACTTCTTTTAGAATTTTACTTCTTAATACAAAAGTATTTTTTACTTCTGGATTTACTATTAAATCTACATATCTTTGTCTATAACGTAAATCTACATCTTTTAGCCCATGGAATTTTTCTGGTAATGGTCTTAATGATTTTGAAAGAAGTACTACTTCTTTAGCATGTACAGATATTTCTTCTGTTCTTGTTTTGAATACAAATCCAGAAATTCCTATTATATCTCCTATATCCCATGTTTTAAATTCTTTGTAGCTTTCCTCGCCTAAATCATTTATACTAACATAACTTTGAATTTTTTCGTCACAATCTTGAATTGTGCAGAATGATGCTTTTCCCATTATTCTTTTTGCAATGATTCTTCCTGCAACTTTTACATCTTTTTGTTCAAAACTTTCATAATTTGCTTTTATTTCTCCAGCTGTGTTTGTTCTATCATATTTTGTAATTTCAAAAGGATCTTTTCCTGCTTCTTGAAGTTCCTTTAACTTATCTCTTCTTATTTGCATTAGGTGGTTTACATCTAGTTCTTCATTTTGTTCAATGTTGTTATTTTCGTTCATAATAATCTTCCTTTCTCTTTTATATCTAGTTAAAATAATGCTTTTAAGTTGTTATTTTAACTTAATTATCTTTTTATATCTTAAAAATTTGGTTAATTATATCTCATTTTTATTTTATTGTAAACTTGCGACGTCTTAATATCCAGTTTTCGTTTACTTCTATTGGCAATATCATTTTTACTTTTTGTCCTAATTTTCCTGGATTTACGGTTTCTATTGGTTCGTTTGTTTCTATATCCCACAATTTTTCTATTTTAAATTTTACAGTTTCAATTTGTCCTGGAATTATTATTTCCATTTCATCACCAATAGATAGTTTATTTTTTATTTCTAATATTGTTTTTTCATTTTCTTTACTGATTACTTTTGCACCAAACTCATACTCTAAATTATATTGTTTTCCTTCATATTCTTGGAAATCTTTATTATTTCTATCATTAAAATAGAATGTTGTTAAACCTCTTGTTTTAGTTTTTTCAATTTCTGCTAAATATTTTTTTGCATCATAATTTTTAGGATTTTTCATATAATCGTCTATTGCGTTTCTATATGCATTTACTATTGAAGCTAAATAATATTCTGTTTTTAGTCTTCCTTCTATTTTTATGCTATCTATTCCCATTTCAATAATTTCAGGAATTTCGTTTATTAAGCATAAATCTTTTGATGAAAATATGTATGTTCCATGTTCATCTGATTCAACTGGCATTAAATTTCCTGGTTTGTTTGTTTCTTCAACATAAACATTATAAGCCCATCTGCAACTTTGTGCGCAATCGCCTAAGTTTGCACTTCTACTGCAAAGAAAGTCACTTAAGAAGCATCTACCTGAGTATCCAAAACAAATTGCTCCATGGCAAAACATTTCTATTTCCATGTCTTCTGGTATATGTTTTCGCATTTCTTTTATTTGTTCTTTGTTCATTTCTCTTCCGATAATTACTCTTTTTGCTCCATTGTGGTACCAGAAGTTTGCATTGTGATAGCTTATTACATTAGCTTGTGTGCTTACATGTATATCTACATTTGGTGCATATTGTTTTAATATTTCTATTACACCGCCATCTGATGCAATTATTCCATCTGGTTTTATTTCGTTTAATTCTTTAGAAACTTTAATAATTTCATCATATTTTTCATCCCATGCGAATATATTTAAAGCAACATAAACTTTTTTATTTATTTTATGGGCATATTCAATAGTCTTTTTTAATTCGTCGTCTTCTACGCTTACTCTCGTACGTAGTGAAAGACTTTTAGTTCCCATATATACAGCATCTGCTCCGTATAGAAAGGCTATTTTTGCTTTTTCAAAAGAGCCTGCTGGTGCTAGTAATTCTATTTTTTTCATACTCTTCTTCCTTTACTTATATACGTTTTACTTAAATACTATATCATAACTATCTTTTAAAATCTAGTGATAGGTAGACTTTTTTTGATATTTATGATATAATTTTTATTTGTGAGGTGATTTTTTATAGATGACAAATGATACTAATTTTCTTACTGGAATTGTTGTTGATAAAAAAACGGCTGACAAAATTAATAATTCTGCCAGATTATTAGCTAAACGTTCTTTTTATTTGGAACATTATAAAAGCTTATTTTTAGAGCATTTGCGAGATGAATACAACCAGCTCCATATGAACTTTCCTAATGTTGAAATAATTCCAGAAGCTAGAATAAAAGGTCAGCAAAGTTATTCTGATAAAGTAGATAAAGTACTTGGCGAATCCCCTTCCAAAGATATTTATGATATTTTTGGAAACAGATATATTATTGTTTCTGTTAATGGTTCAAAAAGTGAAAAAGATATAATCCCTATTTTATATCAAATCAGGGATTTTTTAGCGTATTCTTTTTCTGACAAGCATGTTATTCCTAGTAGAATAAAAGATTATGTAGAACACCCTAAACATTCAACTTATCAATCTTTACATATAACTAGAACTCATGATGTTCCTGATACGAATCGTTCTTTTCAGTCTGAAACTCAACTTAGAAGTTACTTTATGCATAGTAACGCTCATTCTGGGTTTGCAAGTCATGCTAATTCATATAAGGAAAGAATTCCTGGAGTTACACCACTTCCAAATTCTTTAGAGTATGTTTTTGATGAAAACGGATTTTGTATTGAGGTTAAAGAAAAACCTTTTGAAAGAGCTTTCGAGGATTTTTTTGGTATTCCTTATGATCCAAAATATTCTTTATCTTATAGAGAGAAATAGTTTCGATTTTAGCTTTTATTGGTAACATATATTATTTATTGAAGAAGAGTTGCTTTTCTTTGTTTTTCTCTTTTTTCTACTATTTAAATTAGATATTGATTTAATTTTAAAAATATTATAATATATTAAGCGGAAATCAATTAAAGAATGGAGAGTTTGATATGGAAAAAATATTAGTTTTTGGACATAAAAGTCCTGATACAGATACTATAGCTTCATCAATTGCTATGGCTTATTTACAAACAAAATTAGGAAATACTGCTGTACCAAAAAGACTTGGCAATATTTCTAAAGAAACAGAATATGCTTTAAATCATTTTAAAATTGGTGCACCAGAGCTTATTTCTTCAGTTTCTGAAGATGATACAGTTATTTTAGTTGATCATAATGAACCAGCTCAGTCTGCTGATGGAATTGCAGATGCTCATGTTTATATGGTTGTTGATCATCATAGAATTAATGGGTTTACTACTCCTGAGCCTGTATATTATTATGCTGAGCCTGTTGGATGTACTTGTACAATAATTTATAAATTATTTAATGATAACAATGTTGTTATTCCAGCTGATGTTGCTGGTTTAATGCTTAGTGCTATAATTTCTGATACACTACTTTTCAAATCACCAACTTGTACAGATAAAGATAGAAAAGTTGCTGAAGATTTAGCTAAAATTGCTGGTGTTGATATTAATACTTATGGTTTAGCAATGCTAAAAGCTGGTACTGATTTAACTTCTTTTTCTGCCGAAGAATTAGTTAGTTTAGATGGAAAACAAGTTACTTTAGCAGATACTGTTAAAGCAAAAATTTCTCAGGTAAATACTGCTGATATAGATGATGTTATGACTAGAAAAGAAAAAATTGAAGCTGCTATGCAAAAAGATATAGATTCTTTAGGTTTAGATTTAGATGTATTTTTAATTACAGATATTATTAATAGCAATTCTCAGGTTATTGTTTTAGGTTCTAGGGCTGATATAGTTGAAAAAGCTTATTCAGTTAAATTAGAAAATAATACAGCTTTTTTACCTGGTATTGTTTCTAGAAAAAAACAAGTTATCCCAGTACTTACTTCTAATGTTTAATTTATAATTAGAATATTTTATTATCTATTAGTTGTTTATGAAGTTTAAATTTATTTTTGCTTCATTCAGCTTTAGAAATATTTATAGATATATTTTTATGTTTTAGTACATAGATAACATATGAAATTGTAAAAGAGGTCAATTTAAGTTGACCTCTTTTATTTATTAATGTTATTTATTTTACAATTTTAACTGGTATATTTTAATATTCTGTATTTATTATATATTATTGTAATTATTACTTAGTCTTAACGTTAGTTTGTTTATAGGTATTCTAACAATTCTTTAAATTCTGTATATCCACTTTCTGAATTTAAGTGTCCTCCGTCATCTATCACTATTTGTTTATCAGCAATTGTGTCTGCAAATTCTTTCTCTACTTCATATTTTACATATGGATCGTTTTTAGAGTAAATGCAAACTATTTCTTTTGCATATTTTTTTACCGCTTCTAAATTGTCAAAATACATTGATTTATTGACTGTGTCATATTCTTCATTTATTCCTAGATAATTGTTGAATCCGCAAACAAAAACTAATCTTTTTACTTTGATTTGGTGATTAACTAGAAAATGACATACAAATATTGGTGCAATTGAGTGGGCATATATTACTGTTTCTTCATTTACTATTCCTGCGCTTAAATAGCTTTCTAGTAGTTTTTCCCAATTTTGATAGTTTTGGTATCCTACTCCTGTTGGTAGGTCTAGTGTATAGACTTTTAATTCTCTTTTTTCTATTTCTTTTCTTAAATATGGAATCCAGTTTACAAATGGACTTCCAAAACTTCCGTGTATTAATAGATAGTTCTTCATTCTTTCCTCCAATTTTTATTTGTTTTGTTTATTATACTATTATTGGGTAATTTTTTGAAGCTTATTGGCTAAATTTGTTAGGGTGGGAATTGTTATATGACCTTCGGGTTATGAGGCGTAGTTGAAAGGTTTATGTAATTTAGTGAAATCAAGGGTTTTAACTGATATTTCAATAAAAATTGGGGAAATAGTTTTTCGAACATTTGTGTATTTTTTGGAACTTTTTTGAGAAGTTTTTCCCCAACTTTTCCCCAAGTGGTTTACACATATGTTTGTATAAAATTTGAATATTTATGGGAAACCTAAAATTTATTTTTGGAGGTTTTTGAAATGAATAATAAAATTACATATCACAGAGAAGTAGATTATTTGATTCCTGATTTAAGTGTAAAAGGGACTAATTCTGATTATCATATTGGTTTATATGGTAGATTAAGATTAGAATATTTAAAGAAAAATAAACTTGGTTTATATACTGATTTAATATTAAATGGTACACTACCAGACCACCTAATTGAGATTGATAAATGTGCAAATAAAAGAGTAAAAAGTATTATTAATGAACTTACTAAGAAAGAAAATGTTGATGAAAACTTGAAACAAATTAATCAATTAGAGTGGGTTAGATGTATGAATAATATTAAAAATAGAGCTGAAGAAATTGTACTTAATGAGTTAATTTATTGTTAAATAAAATCTGTAAAAAGTGGATTTCTTGTCCTAGCAAGCACTGAATTTGTTCACACGAATTTTTCGTATTTTCAAATTCTATGCAATGGGACAAGTCCCAATCCCTTTTATAAAAAATTTAGTTAAGGAGAATAATTATTATGAATTTTAGAGAAGTAAATGAAGATGATATATTAAAAGAATGGTTAGAATATAGAGAGGAAACTGCATTTTGTACTTTATCGCCTCAAGATAAAAAGTATTGTATTAATTTTGATGAGATATCTGAAAATATATTAAAGAATGTGCCAAATCAAAATAAAAAATATGTTCAAAAGCAATTGGATATTCTTGATAAAAATTTTATGGATTATCTTTGCTATTGGAATGAGAAGTATTATAGGAATGGGTTTGTGGATGGCTCTCAGATAGTTATGGGATGTTTTGAGGAATAGTAAAAGGCGAGATTAATTCTCGCCTTAAATTTTTATTTTTTTAAAATCAATTTTGCATATAAAATTATAATAATATACCATATAAGTACATAAAAACTCTGCTTCATTTTTTTCCATAATTGTATTAGCATGTGCATATGTCTTATTATTTCTTGCATCATCAAAATCTTTCATTATCTTTTTAGTTCCAGATAAGATACTAAATGTTGTCGATTCTTTAAATACATTATTAGCACGTAAAATATTATTTAATTCTCCTGATATAGCATCCAGAGTTTCTCCTTTCAAATCCTTCTTTATCGATTTAAAAATTGCTTCGTATTTATATTTTAACAAAGTATGTAATCTATCAATTGCAAATTCATATTGACCTCTAGATATTTTATCTTTTATCTCTTTTAAAAGTATTCTCTCTTCATTCTTATTTTTTATTGTATTTTCATTTATTTCTATATTTTTTTCGTATTTTTTAAGATCATTAATTATCTTCTTCATATTTTTAATATGTGTACTTAAAAGAAATTTTCTCCTTGTTCCATAATCTAAAAGCTCTTCCAATAATAGTTTTACTTTTGAGTTTTCTTCAATTGTTAAAAATTCTCTTAATCGTTTTTCTTTTGATGTTCCATTTGTTTTATACTTTTTATCATCAATATTGCATCCAGTTGCTCCATTAACAAATTCTCTAAAAGTTAAATCATTAAAATCCCATACATACCCTGGTCCCTTTTTTGTTTTCTTTCTTATATATCTCATCAATTCTTGTATATCTGCTGGTTTTAAATCTGACATTTTATACTCCTTTTATTTCAAATAATACTTTATCATTTTTATATACTGATCTTGTGCATTTAAACATGTATCACTTAAATATCCTTTTTCACTTTTGTATTCTTTTAATCCTCTATAATAGAATAATTTATCAGCATCTTGTATAATGAATGGAATAATATTATTTTTTAAACATTCTTTAAACATAATAATTCTTCCTATTCTACCATTACCATCTTGAAATGGATGTATACTCTCAAATCTGTAATGAAATTCTATTATTTCTTTTGCCGTTACTTGTTTAAGTGAATTATACCAATCCATTAATTTTGACATTTCTTTTTCAACATTATTTGGTGACGTTGTTTTAATGCCATTTCCTATTGTATTAGCTCTTTGTTTGTATTCTCCAACACTGAACCATTCTACTCTACTATCAGAAGTGCCATCTTTCAAAATCTTATGAAATTTTTTTATCATTGTTTCAGTTAATTTTTTATCTGCTACATCTAACATATAATCAACTAGTTTAAAGTGATTAGCTGTTTCTAATATATCATCTACTTTTGCAACTGTATCACCTTCAAATAAAATAGTATTTGTTTCGAAAATATATCTTGTTTGGTCTTCTGTTAATGTACTTCCTTCAATATGATTTGTATTATATGCAAATGAAACTTGAGTTTGGTGATATAAATTTCCTTTTAATTTCATTTCTTTTTGTTCTCTAAGTATATCTAATACATTTATTTTAGAAATATCAAATTTATCTTCTTTGTCATTTAATAATTCATCAATTGATATTTCAAATACTTCAGCTAATCTTTTTATCGATTCAATACTAGGCTCTAAGTTACCTGATTCATATTTTGAAACTGTACCAGCACTAACCTCCAAAATATCAGCGAGGTCATTTTGAGTCATATTTTTGTTTTCTCTATATAACTTAATTCTATCTCCTAACATAATAAAAACTCTCCTTTTTAGATTATAATACTATTATATCATATTGTTTCCAAAAAAGAAAGTTTTTATTTAATTATATTATTGTTTTTTCCAAAATAGAAATCATTTATCTCATCCAGCTTACCCATGAATGATTTGCTGTTATTAAATGTTCTATCGCTTTATCAATATTCTCAACTACTTTGTCATTTTCAACTATTGTTTTTATTTCATCTTCAGATAGCTCTTTAAATTCTACACTTATTTTTAAATTAGTTACTGCTATCTTTCTAAAGTTTTCATTCATTAACTCCAATGTTTCCCTTTTATCAAGAAATCTGTTATCTTCTAATTGTTTATAACATAAACATAGAAGTTTTAAATATAATTCATTTTCTAATAATTCTTGTTTATGATTCTTTAAGAATCTTAATAAATCATTGTAGTTGAAATTATTTTTTTTCTTTTTTAAATAGTATATAGCATATAATAAAAATGTTAGTATTGATTTTTCATTTTGAGAAACAAATACTTTGTAGTATTCATCAATCTTCTCTTCTAGTATCTCTTTATTTGTTTTCTTAACTTCTATTGGTTTGCTTTCTGAATTTACTACCTTATTCTTTCTTAAGAAGCAAGGTATATCAAGGTCGTTTGAACTATTTGAACTACTTTTTGACCTTAAGAATGATGGTATATCCATATCACAGCATTCCTCTTCTTCATACTCTTCTTCACATTCATCCATACCAAACATATCCCATACTTTATTTACTATAGCTCCTTTAGCAAACTTATTGCTTAATTTTGTTTCTTGATATTTTGGAACTTCTAATAATTTATCTTTTCTTTCATATACTGTTATAAAAGATGTATATTTAGAATTAATATTGTATTTCTCGGATAACTCTATTATCATTTTTTTATAATTCTCTATTTTTTCATCATCATATGTATTTCTTATATATTCCTCTAGCCTATCCATTTCTTGTTTTACAAATAATACTTCTAAATCTACATTTGTACTATTGATATTATCTTTATTAATTTTCCATATATACTCTTTATCTAGAATTTTGCCTTTTAATTGTATATCATCTTGTACTTTTTCTATTTTTGCAAAGACATTAAAAAACTCATAATTAAATAAGCATTTTTCTTCTCTTATTTCATCTATAACTTTATTACTTCCATAATCTATTGTTATTTTTTCTAATAGAGGTGTTTGTATTCTTGCAAATGTTCTAATTATTTTGTCATCTATTTTTTCATTAGGTTGTATTAATTCTGCTTTACCATTACCTGCTTTTGCTAATTGTCTTATAAATGATGAATTAACATTTGTATCTATTCCAAATGGAAATATTCTACTTCTATTAATATTATTTTCAACAAATTTTATTATTTCATCTTCATTTCCAACTTGCCCATCTGTAAATAATAATATTATTTTATCTGTATTTTTCTCGTATAATGCAAATTTAATAGGATCCAATATTTCTGTTCCACCTAAAGGTTCTAATTTATTAATATATCTTATTGCCTTTTTCATATTCTCTTCATTATACTCAATTGATTTAACATTCATAGCTTCAAATTCTGATTCAAATGGAATTATATTAAATTTATCTCCAACATCCAATTGCTTTAAACATTCAATTACTGCTCTCTTGGTTTCATCTAATTTTTCACCCATCATTGATCCAGATACATCTATTATAAATAAATATTCCTTTTCGCTATCCTCGTAAGAATCTAATATTTCTGGCATAAATGATAAATAAATCATATCTTTTTCATCTCTTGTCTTTGATGTAATCGCGTTAGATGATAGCTCATTTTTCAATTCTATTAATAACTTAAAATCTTTAGATAAATCATAATTTAATACTTCTACTCTTTCCATTTTATCTTCATCAATTACGTTTATTTTATGACTTGGACAACTTATACTTTTTCTATTTAATGATTTATCAATATTTACATTAAAATCTATTGTATAATCAACTTTCCCATAAATTAATTTACTTGTAATATTAGATTTATATCTAGGAGTAACCAAAGTAGGCATTAAAATTTGTATAGTATTATCAATAATTTCAAATTTATCAATATATTGAACTTTTACAGTAACCTCTTCATCTCTATCAATTTTTCCAACAGAAATTTTAAATATATTGTCTGTTTCTTGTTCCATCATGTATGCACTATTACCTTTAACAATATTTCTCTGATATTCTTTTTTAGCTTCTCCTTTTTCTTTGCATTTACCCTTTAAAACTCTATCTCCAACATTTATTTCGAATCCAACAACTGTTGCTGTTTCAGCTATTGGAAAAGTATACCCTACTTCTAATACATCTTTTGTATTATTTTTATAGACCTGTTCAATTTCAAATGAACCAAATTTTCCTATAACATTACCTGTTATTTTTACTTTTTTGAGAGCTAACTCTCTTAAATCTACAACATTCATATTAATCCTCCATCATTTTTTCTACATATTTTTTTACATTCTCGATGATATGTTTATATTTTTCACCATTTTCTTCTGAATAATGGATTTCAAATATATCACATACATTTTCTCTAATGTATATTTCCTGTCCTTCATCTCTAGCTATTTTTGTTTTTAATTCTTTAGCATTTTTTTGTACTTTCTCTGTAGGATTTTCTAAAATATATTCTCTTATCTTATTTAATGGCATATATTCTGCCTGTAGTTTCTTTATTAGAAGTATTCTTTCTAGATGTTCATCATTATACAAACTATTTACTCCACTACCTTCAGGTGGTAAAAGTAAGCCTTTGCTTATATAATAGTGTATTGTTCTTTTTGTTACTCCTGCTTTGTCTGCAAGTTCTGATACTTTGTACTCCATTTTCTCACCTCTCTGATTTTTATTTTACTATCGTTACGTAACGATGTCAAGATGTTTTTAAATTTTTTTTAATTTATTGATTTTTCTACCCAAGATATGCTATAATAGTTTTACAATTTAAATATTCAAGGAACAAAAATTCTCTTTTGTTAGGCTATAAGCCTCAGACTACAATTATCAAATGTAGATAATATTAAAAAAAGGAGGTTCTTATGAATAATAAGATTTGTGAATATTTAAATTGTAGTAAATCTAAGAGTTTTAATGAAACTCTTTTCTATTATATAGATAAGAGTGGTCATAAAGATTCTGAAATTTACAAGCGTGTAGATATTGATCGTAAGTTATTTTCTAAAATTAGATGTAATCAGGATTATATTCCTAGAAAGAATGTAATTATCAAATTATGTTTTTCCTTAAGATTAAACAAGTCTGAATTTAATACATTATTAAATTCAGCTGGTTATTCCTTAAGTACAAACAAATTTGACCTAATTATAAACTACTGCTTAGATAATAACATTTATGATTTAAATATCATAAACGATTATCTATTTACATACTGCAACGCTATTCTATAGCGTTATTTTTTTGTCGCTTTTTATGCGACCTTTTTTATTTCTATTCGTTTTATAATTTAATAAAGTTAAGGAGGAGATAGAAATGAAAATAAATTTATCTAGTTTAATGTGTTTAATTGATGAAAATGAACGACAATACTCATCTTTGTTTTTTGCATTAAAGAAGCATGTGTTAAATACTTCTATTCAAGAATTGAATGGTACTACAAACATAGTAGAGGACAACAAAAAGGATTTTCAAGAAGAATTAGCTGAAGTTGAAAGATTATCTAAAGAAATTACTAAATTAAAAAGCATACTTTATGAAAAGAATAATTCTTTCAAACTTAGCGATGGTAGGACAATTCAATCTGCAATAGTTGAAAATAGCAACTTAAGGAAATTAAAAGATAATTTACAAACTCTGTTAAATTATCGAAACTTAAAGCAGAGAGTTACTGAAGTAAATAACTCCTATTTTCAAATTCAAGAAATCAATTACAATCAAGAAGAAATCAAATCTCAAATTCAACAACTTGATTTAAAAATTCGTAACACTGATTTTGAGATTTCTAAGCTAAATAGTATTGAATTTGATATAGATTTATAGCATACTGGGTCTTGTTAAGCTATTTTACAAGTTAAATTAAATATAAAGTTTTAAGCCCACACCTTTTTAAGATAACTATAATTTTATTAAATAAATACACTTACAGTTTTTAATTTATTTGATTTTATTATGTTATTTTAATTTATTATGGATAAGTAATCTATCTAATTTTTTATAAATTACAAATAGTTTTACAATTCTTTATGTGTAGCAGATAGGAAAAATGTTTAATAGTTACTTAAAAAGGTCTAAAGTGAAGGAAAATTAACAAGGTAAATATCCACAGATTCCGATATTTACCTATACAACAGCATAGGAATGTGTTTGCTGTTGAGACGATGATACTAAAGTCAGTTAATTTTCTTAGTATTATCCTGTATCTGAAATAATAGGATAATATAACTCTTTAGTATATTTTATAAAATAAAAAGTGTGAATATTGACTATTTATCTAATAGTTAACTTTCACACTTTTTTATTATAAACTAACTCGTATTGCCCTTAAAAACAACTTATCTATTCCCCCTGAATTAAGAACTTTATTAAATGTATTAGATATTTCTGTTATTATCTCTTCATCTGTAATTTCTTCGTTTTGCTTATTTATTTCAACAAATTCTAACAACCATCTTCCATGACCTTTTTTATTGAAATAATCATTTAAGTAATATAACGCTTCCTCAAGTTTCTTAGTTTGTCTATTTAAGCATTGATTATATGCATCAATATCTTTAATCTTGAATGCATAAATAATTGGAAGAATTATACTATAAATACAGTGATTTTCCTTTTTATTAAAGAAAAAATTTCTTTTATCAGTGTTTTCTATATATTCTACTGCTGTATCATATAATACTCTATATCTATTACAATCTCTTAATGAAAATTGATATTTTTCTATCATCGCATAAAATACCTCATGAGGCAAATAAGTTTCCGTTCTATATTCTAAATATTTTTTTGCATAATCAATACTTCTATTATTATCTATTGTCATTATATAATCATAAAATCTATTCAAATAAATATAAGCATTAAAATTTTGTCCATATTGTTTTTTTATAGTATTTTGTAGTTCTTTATTATTTGATGCTATAATTACTGTTACATTAGATAAATTATAAAAATGTTTAATAGTCTCTAATAATTTAGTAGCATAGTATGGATTACATCTATCCAATTCATCCACAATTAATATCATTCTTTTGCCAGATAGAATTTTATTTACCAATTTTTCAAATAATGATTTTCTTTCTTCATATGTATTAATCTCATCTGATAAGTCATTAAATGTTTTTATTCTATCTATTTTTTCAGCACTCAAATCTATATTAAAAAATTTACTTGATACAATTTTTGTTAAAATATTTAATACTTCTTTAACAGTTTCTTCTTTATCAAATTTACTTGTAACTTCATTTTTATATTTTGGATAACAGTTTAATATATTATAAATAATTGATTCCAAAACGTCACTGTGATCATCATTTTCCCATGCATTATAGTAGAATATCATATTATTATCACATATATTAAGTAAAATATCTTTTTCTGCTTCAACAACTTTAAATTGTTCTTGATTATTATTCTCTTTATAATGCATTATTAAATACATTAATTGCTTAAGTAAAAAGGTTTTTCCTACTCCCCAATCACCATCTACACAAATAACTTCGTTATCATCTATATTAGAAATTAACCTTATAAGACTACTTAAATACTCTTTATTTTCTAATTTATCATCTATTAATGAATTATAAATATTAATATCATTTGATTCTAATTCGTATTTTTTCATATATTTCTCTCTTTCTTATTTTAGAACATTATATATCATTAAATATACAAAATTTGTCGAAACGTGTAACTTTATATCAAAAAAAGCAAAATTAATTATTTTATTACTTTTATATTTCATTCTTTGATTTAATAACTTTCATATTTTCATCTAATACTTTTATCAATTTCCAAGAATATGTATTATCAGCTGGAAGATAGCCTTTAAAAGTATTCCCATTTGAATATTTTATATATCCATAAGGTTTGCAATGTTCACCATCAGGTTTGATTTCTATTGAATTAACAATACACCAATTTCCAGTATTCCAACTATCTCTTATAATCATTATCTTTTTAAAATTGCTTTTTCTAGCCAAAGCTAAAATAGTATCATATTCAGTTTTATTACTCATAACAATCACCTCTTTGTGTTCCAAATTATGTCTAAACTATTTGTTATCCTGATTTTTTGAAAATCATTAATTTGATCTTGTAGTTTCTTTAAATTAATTCTTTCATCTTCACTTATTTTTTCTTTAACAATGCAATTATAATCTTTATCAAGTAAATTCCATCTAATTGCTGCTTTTAGTAATTGATTGAGAACATTCATTATCTCATTAATCGTTATATTTGATGGTTTAAAGGTGTAGTTCCATTTTCTTTCATTATTGAGATAATTTTCAAAATCATTAATTCTATCCTTTCTAAAATCCCTTAATTTTATATTTCCTAAATATTCATTTATTATTTTTAATCTATCTTGATAATTACCATAACTATTATAAGAAATTTTATTATACTTATTTTCAAGAAAAAGCAAACTTAACTCGGATATTGTCATATTAGAATCAATAATTATTTCTTTTCTTTTATTGGAAACCATACTTCACACCTCGTTAATTGATAATTATCTTCCAAATATTCATCATTATAGCATTCAAATGCAATTTCATAATTATCATCAATTTCATATTCTTTATGTTTTTTTATCCATTCATTATAAAAATACGATTTTATAGCACTTATAGTAATATCTTTATTAATACTCTCCTCATTAAATTTAACCCATTTTTGCTTTGGTACTTTAATAATCCTAAAATCTTTAGGATAGTATCCAAATGGACTATAATAATTTCCGTAAAATGTATCTGGAGCTGTTCTTTCCTCATCTAAATAATAATATAATTCAAACACCTTCCCATTTCCATTAATAATAGCCATATCTTCAAAATCATTTTCTATTGTAAGAATATTTTCTGAAAGCAAATCTATATCAGAAATTCCTATAAATTTCATTTCTTCTTCATCTGCAATAGTATAATCTTTAACTTCACCTATATATTTTGAATAATCCTCAATATACATTAAATTTAAAAATTTATTACTTATATTTTCTATTTTTTCTCTACGTCTCATTTGTATTGGAGTAATTCCAAAGACATCTTTAAAAGCTTTTGTAAATCCATCCGCACTATATAAATATTTTTCTGCAATATCTGCAATATTTTTATGTGATGTTATTAAATCTCCAAATGCAAATGACATTTTTCTTCTTTTTACATATTCTTGAATATTCATATTAGCATATTTTTGAAAAATCTTCGAACAATAATGTTGCTCATATCCACAAACATCAGCAATATTTTTGTTAGTTATTTCTTCACTATTTTTTATTTTTTCTTCAATGTATTCTATTGCTTTATTAAATACTCTTATTAAATTATTCATATTATTCTCCTTTCAAACTTAATCAAATATTTGATTAAACATATAATAACAAAATTTAAATTATAAATCTCGAAGATAATAAGCTTTATTTTTAATCTTTTGTATTTTGCTATTCAAATGAATTTATTTATATTTAAGTCTTTTTACAAATTTATAGAAAAATAATCCGACTTAAATGAATATTTTTAAGTCGGATTATATAATGTTTTGCTGATTATGTCAATTGGTTTTTATATATAAATTTTGAATACAAAATAAAAATACTCTCCATAACCAATTTATTATTGATTATGAAAAGTATTTTTACTTCTGAATATTCTAATTATTTTATTAAGTTTTTAGTTTTCATATAATTAAGAAAAGATTCTATTATATTATTATTTCTATCCATTATATCATGCTCAGTATAATCTTCTCTATTATAAGCCATATATAATAATTCTTCTATTTTTGTTCCGTCCTTATGTACTCCTCTTGAATTTGTAAATCCTTTATAATATTTTATTTTATCTTCAAATCTATAATCTGAGGCTCTTATATTTATTCTTTTCTCTAATATAGATTTATTTCCCAAAGTTTCAATATTTTCAGGATTAGCTAAACTCTTTTCATTTTCTTGTCTATTTTTTGCAAATATATGCTCTATTTCAAATGTACTTGATAATTCAAGCAATTCTTGATTCTCATTTTGGAATGCCCACCATGTTAGCATAGATTTTGTAATTGGTCTTTGATTCATATATCTATAATTTTCAATAGAGTTTTTAATTGCAGATAATTCAAATTTAAACTCCTCAAATGTAACTTCTCTATTATTAACTATGTTAATCATTTCAGCATATACAGGAGTTCTTAAAGCGTTTACACCTGGATTATAAACAGCATATGCCCAGATAAATGGAATTATAGTATCTAGAAAATTATAGAATTTATCTTCTTCTAATTGATTTTCAGAATCTTTATTTTGCATAAAGTACACTGAAACAAAGTAGTTCCACATACCATTTGGAGCATAATTTAGTATAAATAGTTTTCTTAATATTTTCTTTGAAAATCTCTCTTCATCTTGATTAGCTATATCATTCCAGAAATCAGCTAATGCTGATAAGTTATCTAAGGTTTGTTCTTTTTTTAATATTGCATAATCATCTTTTTCATAAAATTTTCTTAGAGCCTCTGTCGTAGAAGATTTAATTCCTTGTTTAGCTCTTTCAAAATACATATATCTTGTAAATAGTTCATCCATTGGAGTTCCTTGTTGTGGTTTGAATATTTTTTCGCAAGTTTCCTCTAGTTCTTTCCATTTTTTTATGAAAGCATCTTTTTCGCCTTTAGCAGAATAATATTTATAAAATTGTGCTTTAAATATATCTGCATCTGATAAAGGTAATCCCCTATCATTTAAAGTTGAGAATATTCTTAATGCTGTATTTTGATTATCTGCTTCTATTGGTAGTAAGATACAATTATTAAGTATTCTAATAGGTAAATATGAAAATACATCTAAATACTCGTTCAAGAATTCTTCTATCTTTTTCTGAAAAAATCTATAATTATTTGCATATTTACTTTTTTGATTATCTCTAACTTCACCCGTTTTTAATATTTCTAGAAACTCTTCTTTGTCATTATCTGTAGCAACTTCCGAATCAATTTTTAATTCATTTAAATTAGCTGTACCAAATTCATCTGTTTTCCATAAACATTTTGCAATTAATTCTTTCGTTTTCATTGATTCTTCTGTTTTCATAGAACCAAATCTAACATAAAAAGCTCTTAATAGTAGCATTAATGTTGTTAATCTTTGTTGTCCATCAATTACTTCTAATTTCCCATTATCATTTTTAAATGTAACTATTGGTCCTAAATAATATTCTTCATCATTATTAAATTGATTATACTTTCCTTCTGGAAAAGAAAACTCAAATATATCTTCCCATAATGTTTGACATTCTTCTTCAGTCCAAGCATAAGGTCTTTGATAATCTGGAATTACAAAATCTGATTTTTTATCTCCCAATAATGCACATATATTTTTTTGATCTACATTTAATTTTGACATTATTCATTCCTCCATTCAACAAAATTATATCATAACTTCAATTAATTTACTATATTTCTTCAGATAATCATTATTATGAGAAGTTTGAAGATGGGAAGAAAATTGATGTTACCAATCAGATTTACTATGAGATACCTTCTGAATGGGAATACGTTAGACTAAAAAACATTTCATCTATTATCTCA
>JAGBEP010000024.1 GCA_017936925.1 Clostridia bacterium
AAGAATATATAGATATTGTAAAAGATTGGTTATTATTTTATAATACAGTACGAATAAAAAATAGAGACTACATTTAATCGTAGTCTCTATCCACCAAATAGTTTTTTATTATTAGTCTACTATTTGGGGTTCACTTCAAAACTATCAGCTTTTTATTTTTTTATGTTATTTCAGAAAATATTGCAAAACTGCATAAATAATGGTAATATATTCACGTAATATATTATTTTTTTATATAATATATTAGATTATTAGTGGTAATATTTAAATTTAAATTTGCCCAAAATTGATCAAAAGAAGGTGCCAAGTTATGGGCATAATAGTACAAAAATTTGGAGGAAGTTCTGTCGCAACTACAGAAAAATTAAAAAAAGTTTGCAATCACATTATAAAAGAATATGAAAGAAAAAATAATGTAGCAGTTATAGTTTCCGCACAAGGAAAAACAACAGACAGATTAATAACAGAAGAAAAAGAAATTACATCAAGCCCAAACAAGAGAGAACATGATGTTCTTGTTTCTACAGGTGAACAAATCACCATTTCTAAATTAGCAATAATGCTAAACGAGATGGGATACAAAGCTATCTCACTTACAGGATGGCAAATTCCAATAATCACTGATGAGAATTTTGGAAATGCAAAAATTAAATCTATTAGAGCAAAAACAATATTAGATTTATTTGAAAAACGGTTATATTGTTATTATTGCAGGTTTTCAAGGAATTAATGAAAACGGCGAAATAACTACACTAGGAAGAGGAGGTTCAGACACTACAGCAGTAGCAATTGCAGCAAGTCTAAAAGCAGACAAATGTGACATCTATACGGATGTAGACGGGATATTTACAACAGACCCTCGCATAGTAAAAGATGTTAAAAAAATTGATTTAATATCCTATGAAGAAATGTTAGAACTTTCAAGCATGGGAGCCAAAGTTCTTCACAACAGATGTGTCGAAATTGGAAAAAAATTTGATATTCCTATTGTTGTAAAAGATACTTCATTATTAGAATCAGAAGGAACAATAGTAAAAAACAGCAGTGCTTTAGAAAATATAGAGATTTCTGGAATAGCAAAAGATGATAATATTTCAAGAGTTACTGTTATGGGATTAGAAAACAAAATCGGAAAAACATATAAAGTATTTGATTTATTAGCAAAGCATCAAATTAATGTAGATACTATAGTACAATCTTTTGGCGAAAGCATAAATAAAAATTTATCCTTTACAATAAAAACTACGGATTTATCAGATACTATAAAAATATTAGAAGACAATTTAGAGTACTTATCTGCTAGAGAGGTAATTCATTTTGATAATCTTTCAAAAGTTTCAATAGTTGGTATTGGCATGACAAACAGAACTGGCATTGCCTCTAAAATGTTTGAAGCATTATATGAGCAAAATATCAACATGCATTTAATCAGTACATCTGAAATAAAAGTCACTGTTCTTGTAAATCAAAATGAAGCAGACAATGCAGTTAAAGCAATTCACGATAAATTTTTTAAATAATTTTATATATGTTCTAAAAGCACCTTTACTTTCATATAATATAATATACATCAGGTAGGGAAGTGGGGGTGCTTTTATTTTGCAATTCGATGAAAGTCAATCTAACATAGTTCAAAATGTTATATTAGAAAATAGAAAGAAATTAACTTTAACAGGAATTAAAGATGTTCTCAGTTTTGATGACGAAATCATAGTTGTCGAATCTGAACTAGGGCTGATAAATGTTAAAGGAAATGATTTAAAAGTAAATAAAATTTCTGTCGAAACAGGTGACGTTATTATTGAAGGAATAATTAAAATGATTGAATATTCTGATAAAGACATTTTATCCAAACAAAGTTTAATCAGTAAAATATTTAAATGATTTTAAACGAATTTAGTATTTTTCTAGCTTTTGTCTTAATTGGAATTATTATAAGTTTCATTTTTGATTTCTTTCGAATTTTACGACGTGTTTATAAAACTCCTGATTTTATAACTATTTTAGAAGATATTGCTTTTTGGCTGATTTCTGGTATAATATTATTGTTAGGAATTTTTGTTCTAAATAATGGAAATATTAGAGCTTATTTATTTCTAGGTTTATTTTCTGGAATATGTATCTATATTATTTTTATAAGTAAAACTATAATAAAAATAGGAACTAATATTTTTCAAATATTCAATAAAGTATTTGTAATTCCAATATATCAAGGCTACATGTTTATAATCCAACTGCTTTCTAAAAAGTTAAAATTTTTATTCAGCAAGACTAAAAAAATAAAAATCGACTTTTTTCCAAATAAAAAAACTAAAAAAATAAAGGATTTATAAAAAATATGTAGAATATTATAAATGTATATATTTGTACATATTTCAACAAATGTATTGGAGATTACATATGAAAAAATTTTTTAATTTAAAAAATCTATATATTAAAGTATTAGTTATAATATTTGCTATATATGTTATTTCTGTTTTAATAAGTCAGCAAACTAAACTTAATAGCTACAAGGAATCACAAGCTTATTATCAACAAAAAACAGAAGAATCAAAGCAATATCAAGAATCATTAAAAGCACTAAAAGACAATATTAATTCACCAGAATATATTGAAGAATTAGCTCGTGAAAAATTGGATATGTATCTTCCAAATGAGCGTGTTTATATTGATGTTGGTACAAAATAAAGTGACTATTACTTTAATCTAATAGTTGCTTTATTTTTATTTATAATTATTCAAAAATCTTAATATTATAATCTAAAAGATTAGTAATCTATTTAACTTTTATTCTTTTTAAAAAATCCAAAACAGTAAAAATTAAATAAATATAAAAATGTACAGGGGGCTTTATATGAATTATGAAGATTTATCGCTAATAGAATTACGCGAAATAGCAAAAGAAAAAGAAATTAAAAATGTTTCCAAATTAAAAAAACAAGAATTAATTGAAGTACTTAAAAAGAGTTCAAAATCAGAAACAACTATTAACGAAACTAAAGTTCAAACAAACAGAGAACAAGAAGACAGTTATAAACCTAACAACGAAAATGACCAAATTACAGAAGGAATTTTAGAAGTAATGCCAGACGGTTATGGATTCTTAAGAGGAGACAATTATTTGTCTACAAATAAAGATGTTTACATCTCTCCAATTCAAATCAGACGATTTCACCTAAATACAGGAGACAGAATAGAAGGTGTTATGAGAAATCCTAAAGAAGGAGAAAAATTCCCAGCTTTAATATATGTTGGAAAAGTTAACGGTGAACATCCAGAAAAAGCCATGAGAAGAGTGTCTTTTGACGATTTAACACCTATTTATCCTAACCAAAGATTAAAATTAGAAACTAGTACCTGTGACTATACTATGAGAATTATGGATTTACTTTCTCCAATTGGAAAAGGACAAAGAGGAATGATAGTAGCTCCACCTAAAGCTGGTAAAACTACTATATTAAAACAAATTGCTAACAGCATAACAAAAAATAACCCTGAAGTAGAACTTATAGTTTTGTTAATTGATGAAAGACCTGAAGAAGTTACCGATATGAAAAGATCTATTAGAGGAGATGTCATCTACTCTACTTTTGATGAATTACCAGAACATCATATTAAAGTTGCAGAAATGGTTTTAGAAAGAGCAAAAAGGCTTACAGAGCAGAAAAAAGATGTTATTATATTATTAGATAGTATTACAAGACTTGCTCGTGCATATAACCTAACTGTTCCTTCTTCCGGAAAAACATTATCTGGTGGATTTGACCCAGCAGCACTACATAAACCAAAAAGATTTTTTGGAGCTGCTAGAAACACTGAAGATGCAGGAAGTTTAACCATCTTAGCAACAGCTTTAGTTGACACAGGAAGTAGAATGGATGATGTAATATATGAAGAATTTAAAGGTACTGGAAATATGGAAGTACACTTAGACAGAAATCTATCAGAAAGAAGAATTTTTCCAGCAATAGACATCAATAAATCTGGTACTAGACGAGAAGATTTACTACTTGCTCCAGAAGAATATTTGCCAGTTATATCTCTAAGAAAATCGATGTCTAGAATGAATAACTTAGACATGACAGAGAAAATTATGAGTCTAATTGCAGAAACTAAATCAAATAGTGAATTCATTCAAAAAATTAATTCCATTTTAAAATAAATATTATTTTTATATGAATAGGAAAAAAATATGAAACTCGATAAAACAAAAATCAAAGGAATACTAATCGATTCAGGATATGTACTTATTTATCCTACTCGGAGCAAACAACTGGTTTATTTCTCCAAACATGTTACAAATTTTAAAAATTAAAGATGATAATCAACTATCTAGCCTAAAAAAGGCTATAATAAAAGCACATCCTATACTAGATAAATATAAATATGTTCAAGATGAAACATCCGAAATAGCATGTTTTGAAGAATTTTATAATATTGCTTTAAATGAGTTTAATACTAATCTAAGTGATATTCCAAAATTAGCGCACAAAATAGCTCTTGATATAACAACAAATCCTTTAAAATATGCATTTTATGAAGATTCTAAGGAAATCATACCTGCTTTAAAAAAAGACTTCAAAATAGCATTAGTTTCTGATGCATGGCCTTCAATGAGATTTATATATGATTATAACAATATGACTAAATACTTTGATATAATGGTTATATCAAGTGAATTAGGTGTATTAAAACCAGACGCTAGCATGTACGAAACAGCATTAGAAAAAATTCATTTAAAACCAGAAGAATGTATTTTTTTAGATGACAATATTAATAACTGTATAGGAGCTAAAAAACTTGGAATTATTCCTATATTAGTTTCAAGAAATCATGAAGACTATATCGAAAATTGTAAACAATATAAAGAATATTTAGTTATAGAAAATTTAAAACAATTAAAAGACTTAATTCTATAATTTATATAATAAAGTTTTAAATTAAATTAATTAGTCAAAGAAATATAAAAATAAATCGACAAGATATGTGGAATATATCAGAATGTATTGTCTTTTAAAATAAATGGTGCTATAATATTGTTGACATAATTTTATTGGAGGTGCTTTATGAGTTATAAGTACACGGTTATCCGTTTCGTAGCACTTTTTCTAGCCTTTGTTATGTTTATTGGATTTTTTCCTTTAAATGCATTAGCAAAGCAGGAAGAAAAAGAAATTGAGCGGTTAATTTATGTCATCGAAGAAACCATGAAAAAAAACAGCAGTAACAAAGACGAAGTGTTTGAACTTCAAATCATGCTTAATCGGATACTTGAATGCAATATCATAGTAGATGGTTTGTATGGAACAATCACACAAGGCAAAGTCGAAGAATTTCAAGAAAAGTACAAACTTGAAGTCACAGGAAAGGTGGATGAAGCAACCCGTAAAAAACTTAACTCAGTATACGCCTATCTCGCAAATATAAAAAAAGCAATGGTTAGAGTTAATTCTTACCTAAATGTTAGAAAAGGACCTAGCACAGATTTTGATGAAATTGGAAGAGTATATAATGGAGAAGTTTACCGTATATATTTAACCAAAGAAAACTGGTATTACATTAAGACAAAAAGCGGACAGTACGGATGGATTTGTGCTGATTATACAACAGGAAACTTTGTAGAAATAAGCATTGGTAAACAAATTCTGACTTTCTATTTAAACAACATAGAAATCCTTTTTTCTCCTGTAGTAACAGGATGTGTTGCTAATCAAGATGATACCCCTAAAGGTATATTCGCGCTAACTCACAAGAGTAAAGACACAATGCTCATGGAAAATTCACTTGTCAATTATTGGATGAAATTTTACATGGGAATCGGTTGTCACGATGCTCCTTGGAGGACTAAATTTGGTGGAGACATATACTTAACAGGTGGTTCACACGGCTGTGTAAATATGCCATTCATACAAGCCGAGCTTCTGTACAAGTATATAGAAGTTAAGACGACTATTGTCGTGCGAGAGTAAGTAAACTAGACGCGGAATGGGAAACCATGCCGCGTTCTCTTATTATTGTCATTAAAAAGATTACAAAATAATTCTTCTTATTAGTATATTTATGATATAATATTAATAAAATGTTATTTAAGAGAAAGGAGTAACCTTATGAGAGGTAAAACCAAATTTTTATTAACAATATTATTTGTATTAGGAGCATTTATTTTATTAGGAAATACAAAAGTATATGCTATGCAAATATTTGTAAAAACTTTAGCAGGAAAAACTATCACATTAGAAGTAGAATCAGGAGATTCAATTGATAATGTAAAACAAAAAATCCAAGATGAAGAAGGAATACCTACTGATCAACAAAAACTTATTTTTGCGGGAAAACAGTTAGAAGATGGAAGAACTTTGGCTGATTACAACATACAAAAAGAAAGCACACTTCATTTAGCTAGAAAAATTAATATATATGGATTAAATAATAATGAAACATTTATTTACGATGGAACTTCAAAAACACCGACTGGCATATTAAAGGTTGAAGATGATTTATACGATGTAAATAATTTGCTTGTTAAATATACTGGAAGAGGTAGTACAGTTTATGATAGTGAAAATGCTCCTACTGAAGTAGGAAAATATGCAGTTAAATATTTTGTAGAAGAAGAAACTGGCTATTATGGAGAAGTTACATATAATTTTGATATATTACAAGCGGTACCATTATATGTAGTACCAACAAACTTAACTGGTATTACAGGTCAAAAGTTAAATGATATAACATTACCAGAAGGCTTTACTTGGGAAAATGAAAATACAGAACTTAAAGTTGGAAAACATACATATAAAGCAACCTATACACCATCAGATACAACAAATTATGAAACAGTAACTGGTATTGATATAGAAGTTGAAACAAAACTAGAAAACAATGCAGAAAAAACTTCAAATCCCAAAACATTTGATAATATTACAATTTATATAGTAATAGCAGTTATATCAATTACAGGATTAGGAACAACATCAGCTGTCATAAAAAGAAAAGCTAAAACAAATTAGAATATAGTAAAAAATAGCTACTAGAAAAATAGTGGCTATTTTTTAGATTATGATTTTCTATAATTTCAAAAGAAACGACCTTTGAAAATCGATTTTAAACCATTTTAATATTTTAGGAATATAACTTGTTGTCCAAAAATATTAAAAAAATTATTTTTAAGGCAAGTAGGGGAATAGGAGTAAAATTTTAAAAAATAAAAAAATATAAATTTTTAATAAAAGTAATTTAATAAAATACAAAAACTAAAATTTAATCTATAAAAAAATTGATAATGAAAAATATAAATCATTGCGAAATCTAATTTATATATAAAAACATAAAAATAATTAAATAGTAAATTATATTATTGGATTCACTTTAACAGGTTAAAAGAAAGCAGAAGAGAGGGACAGATAGACTTGATAAAGTGTAAAAAAAAGAATATATAACATTGCACAAAATCAAAGTTTTGTGCAAAAAGGAGTAGGACCAAATATATAGAACTCCAATTAGAGTCCTTCCTAGTGTTTTCAGTATGTTCAGACATTTTATGTCTTACTAATACTTTATTATTATATCTATATTATTTATATTATGCAATACCTTATTAATTCTTAATTATTAACTCTTACAATCAATTTTAAGCTTGTTTTATATTTTATCTTTATAATTTCATATCTAATTAATTTTATGTCCATTTCATTTTTTCATCATACTTATTTATGATAATTTTTGTAAAAATCTCCAAAGTGCTTATTTCTCTGTATTTGCCTTATTTTTAAGACAACAAACTATATTAACTAAAAATAAAAACGCCTTAAAATCGATTCTCGTGCGTCACTTTTTTTGGCTTTTTTCAGCATTTTTGGTAATCTAGTATTTTGGCTAATTTTTAGATGTCTAAACTAAAAAATTAAGATTTTACTATATAAAGAAAAATTATTAGACAACAAGTTATATTGTTTAAATATAAAAATGTCTTAAAATCGATTTTAAAGCCTTAATAATTTAATATATTTATAAGTTATTAGATTATTTATTAAAATCTTAATTTTAGTTTTATAAATCAAATTTAAGCGTCAAAAATTTCTAAATGAATAATTTGTCATTTAAATATTTTAAAGTCTTTAAATTTAATTTTGGCAATTTATAATAATATTAAATCTATAAAAATTAGTTTTTAAATTTATATAAATTATTAATATACAAATGTTCGGTTTATAAAATTTTACCAAACAAAATTTGAAATTTTATAAAATCAAAAATTTTTATTAAATTTTATTTTTAAATTATTTTATAATTTTATTATTTTTATTATTTTTGTTATTTTATTTTTTAAACTTTGCACAAAATTTTTTCTGTTCTATCTTTAAAAATATTTTTAATTTTAAAAATTGATTTAATTTATATTCTACTTTTTTATTCTACTCTCTTCCCTACACCCGTTTTTGAGTAAAATAAAAATATACTTATAAAATAAAACAAATTTTTCATCTTCTAAATAAAGTTGCTATTTTCTAGGGTGTCGTTTTTGCATATTTTTGAAGGTCGGTTATTTGCAATAATTTTAAGATAAAATCATCATAATCAAATTTGAGATGTTTAAGTTATAAATATATATATAATATCTTTTTAAATTTAAAGAGCTAATTTCTTAGCTCTAATTGATTATCTGCTTATATGTAATATTTTAAAAATAAAGTTTTTAAATCTTGTAAAAAATGATTCTTTATATTCTATTAATGCAGTATAAGTATTATTTCCAAGTGTTTCTACATTATTTGCTTTTTTAAAAATATCATCTGGATTATATTTTTCTCTTTTTTCTTGTTCTTCCTTTTTTTGATTTAAATCTAATATTTCTTTTATTTTAATTTTTTGTTCTTCAGTTGCATAATAAGATGTAAATAAATTAACTATAATAGCATTTGCTTCTGGAGAAATATTTTGAACTGATAAATCAAGTTCTGGATTTATAGAAAAAACATAATCTTTATCCATATTGTTTTTATAAAATTCAATTTTTTCTTCTGGAATTTTAGCAAATTCTTCTTTTGGAAAATATTTTATTATTTCTAATACTTCTGTGTAAGCTTTAGCATACCTAGAATTAATCATCTGATTTTTCTCCTTCTTTAATATCTTTTTGATTTAATTCTGAATGTTCTATGTTATTAGCTTCGTCAGTTCTAGTAGATGATGTTTCTTTTAAAGCATTTTTTATAGCTGCAGCTGGAGTTATTATTCTAAAATTTTGTTTTTTCATTTCATCTCTATCTAAACCTAACACATTAAACATTTTGTTTTGATATTCTTGCATTTGTGTTATATAATCTTCAAAAGTTACATTTTCCTCTAGTTGTGGATATGTAATTGTTACAGATCTTTCTACACCTTCACTTTTTAAATATTCAAAAGATACATTATACTCTTTAGAAAGTTCATCATAATCATCTTCTACTGATAAGCCAATTCTTTCCAACATTCTTCTGTTTTTTAAAATAGTATCAATATCTTCTATCACATGTATATACAAGTATTGAGCACTAGGATTCACATGCAAATTTGCTTTACTCCAAAATTTTGAACTTTTGCTTACAAGTTTTGATTTTATTATTTTTTCAAATATATCGTCTTCGCACTCACTTATTGGCGTAGTTCTTCTTTGTTCATTGACTTGTTCTAGCATTTCTATTTGCTCATCAAAACTTTCAGGAATCTTTTTTAGGCCAAGAAATTTTTTTATATCATTAATTTTTTCTTCCCAAGTACCACTTATTATATATTCAAATTTTTTTCCTTGTAATTTCTCTTTTTTATATTCTTCATATAAATGAGTATATTTATTTCTATCTTCTTGAGTAAACTCCAAAGAGTCTATATTTTTACTTACTGCATTAAAATGAGCATATAAAGTTTCATCACTTCTAATACACCATTTTCCATTTTCATTTTTATCAATTCCAAGTAAATATAAATTTAATGCGCCTTTTTCATCATCATTCATTAAATCTATATGAGGATATACCATATTTCCCCCATATGTAAAATATCCCAATTTATTAATCATCATTAATAAATCATGACATTCTTCTACATCAATACTTAAATCGTCATATCTCGAATCTATAATTGTATTTCTTCTCTGATTAAGAACTGCATCTCTATAGAGATATAGTTCTTCAAAATACTCTAAATATGTCCAAGAATGTAGATAACCTTTACCTTTTGATGCAAAATATATATTTTTTAAATTAGAATCAAATACTGGATCCATAACTACTTTATTCATTAAATCCATCTGATGAATAAATGCTTCCTTTAATGTTCCTTTATATTCAACATATAATCCACTTTCAATTTCTTCTTTTGTTAACATTTTCATATCACTTTTTGGAATTAATATTTTACTTCCTTCTGGAATACAAACATCTCCAAAAGTATACGTATCCTCTAAATCATTTGAAATTACATTATCAATTTTATTTAATGGAATTAAAAAAGCATATTTACAATCACGCCAACTTCCTCCATCATTATCTGATACTAATTGGTTAATTGCAAAATGAACTGTATTCCTATGTTCAATACTTTGTACACCACACAATTCTGGTATTAATGAACCATTTAAAGTGGTTACTAATCCTGCATTACGTGTTGTTTGGATTTTATTTCCTCTTGGTAAATAATTTACTTTTCTAACTGCAACAAAATCGTCACTTAATTCACTCATTATTTTTCTCCTATTATTTAATCATATGTAATAAATGTTACATCTAAAAATAAATGTATCACTATTTTACTTAATAGAGCAATTTCAAAACAAGTATGAAAAAAAATACATACGTTATATTAAATGCTTTAATATAATTCGATTTATTAAAAATATTTTAGCTTAAATGTTTAATTAGAACAATAGATTTTGAATAAATTTTATGTAAAATTATTTTATTCATTATATTTTATGTAGAATCATAATGTATAAAAATTTACTATATAAATATGTTGTAAATTTATTGCCATTATCAAAGTTTTGTGCAAAAAGGAATAGGAAAAATACATAGACCTAACATTTAGATCCTGCCCAGCACTTTCTAAGTTTTCTAGCCATTAGTACTTATTTTGCATGTTTTGTATTTTTAATCTTATCCAACATCTTATATTACATTATATTCATAACCTCTTAAAATCGTTTTTTAGCTATTTTATTATTTTACCTATATAATTTTGTCATTTAATTACTTTTAATCTTTAAATTTATATCTTAATAATTTTTTATAATTTCTGATCCTATCTCAATCAAATTTTTATCAAAAATCTTCCAAAACCTAGAATCCCCATATTGGCTGTATCTTATAGACAACAAACTATATGGCTAAATTATAAAAATGGCTTAAAATCGATTCTCGTGCGTCGTTTTTTAAGCTATTTTTGGAGTTTTTAGTGTTATTACATAATATATAATTTTACTGCTAAAAAATCGCTAAACACTATAACTGTCAGCATTTTGCTAAAATATTAGACAACAAACTATATGCCTGATTTTTAAAAATGCCTTAAAAACGATTCTCGTGCGTCGTTATTTTGGCGATTTTTAAGCTATAATATTACAGTTACAATAATTAGCCGATTTTTATAAAATACATATTTAATCATATAATTGTAAATAAATTAATATATTCATAGTAAATTGCAAATTATAAATTATAATACGAAGATTTATTCATCAATTAGAATCAAATTATATATTTAAATGATTAACTTTATTGATTTAATATTAAAATGCCTTAAAAACGATTTTAATCACAATAAATATATAAAATTATTATTAAATTATAAATTAAATTATAAAAATTTTATAATTAACAAATGTTCGGTTTTTAGGATTTTAATGTTTGGTTTTATAAAAGTCAACTTTGCACAAAACATTTTCAAATTAATTGAGTTTATAAATTATTAAAATTTTATTTAATATTTTTTTGCATTTTATAATTTTAAATTTTCTGCAAATTTTTTTATTCTAACTTTTTATCTGGATTTTATTTTTAATATTTCAAATTTAAAAAATTATATAAGGCACTACTCCTCCATACTCTACTGTTTTACCCAACATTTATTTCTTTATTAGCATGTATATATTGTTCCCTTGACGAATTTGACATAATATGTTTTTTTCCTGTATAATTTAAATTATAAATCTTGTATATTATTGTTTTACAAAAAGTGTTTTTGATCTATTACTTGTGAAAGGAAGTGAAACTATGGCTAAAATAAAGTGTAATATATCAGGACCTAAACCTAAAAAAACTTATCAAAATCCTTATCAAAATCAATTCGATAAGGAACTGGAAACGTTTGATAAATCTGATTCTGAGCATAATAATGTAAGGAAAATGGAAACGTTTGGTGAATCTAATTCTGAGCCTAATAATGTAAGGAAAACATTGTCTAAAAAACATTATCAAAATCCTTATCAAAACAATTTTGATGACAACATAGAGTATTAAAAGACACTTTTTAAAAGTTCTTTTATTAAAGGACTTTTTATTACCCCAAAAAAGAACTTATTTATAAAAAATAAGTTCTTTTTGGTAAGTTCAACTTCTTTTGTTTCAACACATTTAATATTTTAAATTGAAAAGAAAACACTATAATTTTTTAGCATGTAAAACTACTCTATATTTATTATTATTTGCACAAGTAGAAAGTGTAAGAATATTATCATTCTCACTTACATAGACAGGAAAATCAAATTTACTTCTTGACTGTATAGTTTTTATAAAATCATTAAATTCATTATCTTTAAAATCAGTTGTAATATAGTAATCTTCCTCTGCCACTTGATATACCGAAAATATTTCATAAATACTATTATCATTTTCTGTTACAAAAGTTACATATTTGTTTGCTTCTTCATTATACCAATCATCATTTAAAATATTTTTCAGACTTCCAAACATACTATTGTCCCTCATATTATGACCATATATAACTAAATTTTTATCCGTTCCATCTACTTTATTTTTATAATCAGCAAATATCCAACCTGCGGAATTATTTTCTTTATTAAAATTATGTTTTAAATAATAACTATTATCTGTACCTTTTACTACTATATGTTCAATATTTGTTCCATTTACTTTTAAGAAACCGACTGTATCAGGATTTCTCTCTTTTAACATTGTAAAGTCTACACTATATTTATCCTTTAAATCTTCATTTTCTTCATTTATTGTGATTGCTTGAGATATTTCTTTAGCAATTTCTTTATTTGCTTTATTGTTGAAAATCCACATTATAATTTTAAAGCTCGAAAATATAAACAAGATTATAAAAAGTATTAAAATTATATTTGATATAAGATTTTTATTTGTTTTTCTTTTCTTTTTTATATTTTCTTCTTTATTTTTTCTGTTCAATTTATTTCCTCCATCTTTCACTTAATTATATTAAGCTATTTTCATTTTATGAAACAAAATAGACTAGCTTTTTATTCACTAGTCTATTTTAGCTTTATTTAGTGTTTTCCTGAGCGTTGGTTTTTCTTGTATTTTAGTGTACTAACAATTCCTAAAACAGATATTATAAACATAGTTACAAATGTTAATATAGTATCTCCAGTTTTTGGAGTAGAGGACGTTATATTAGTGTTCTTTTCTAAATTTGTATCTTCTTTATCAAGATTGTTTTTATCAGCATCTTCTATTATAGTAATTGTTGAATAAGCAACACCACCATCTGTAAATACCGTTTTCATTGTATGAGTACCAACAGATAATTGATTTAGATAACTTTGTTTTAAAGTTACAATTGTACTTCCACTTGTTATAACATAATTACTTTTGTCTATTTCCTCATCATCTATAAATACTTTTTGGAATAATGTTACATCTGCATCAATCTTTATACTTAGATCTTTATCATAATTTTTTATAAATTTTCTATTTTCACCTTCTAAAACTGTATAAACTATTTCTTTAACAGTAATAGCTACATCAGCAGTCATTCCATCACATTCAATTGTAATAATTTTATCTTTAATACCTAATGCATCCGTTTTAGTAATTTGGTAATTTGTAATTTCTTTTTCAGTTCCATCTAAAAATGTCGCCGTTACTATCATACCTGTTTGGTCAAAACTCTCTCCAACAAAGTATTGTGTTTTATCTGGTTGCTTTGTTATTTCTATTTTTGTAACAATATTTTCTTTTACTGTTATAGGTACATACGCACTAAGTTTTCCATATTTAATTTCAACTTCTATTATATTTTTAGAAAGCCCATTTCCATTTTCTATCGTATAATCTGTAATTTCTTTTTCTGTACCATCTAATAATGTTCCTTTTATTACCATTCCTGTTGCATCAAAATTTTGCCCTTCTATATATTCAATTTTTGTTGGTTGTTTCGTTATTTCTAACTTTGTCACAGCATTTTCTTTTACTATTATTTCGAATTCTGCGCTTTTTCCTCCATATGTTACAATTACTTTTTCATCAGAAATTTTTAGCTCATCTTTTAAATTTATCTCATAGTCAGTAGTTTCTGACGTTGTATCATCAGAGTATGTTGCTGTTACTACCATTCCAGTTATATCTATTTTTTCACCTTCAATATATTCCGTTTTTATTGGCAGCTTTGTTATTTCGATTGATTTTATTTCTGAGTTTAGTCTTTGAATTTCTATTGAATATACTCCTATATTATATTTTTTATCTAATTCAACATTTATTTTATTACTTACAGCAATACTACCTGTGTATCTTCCCTCTGTTAAATTTACTGTTCCCATATCTCTTTCTACATTATTGTCTGATATTCCTGTTAATTTAACTTCTGCATCTAATGATATTGTATTTGGAAGTTCAATTTTACTTGTTCCATCTAACGTTATCGAACCTTCAACTTTTTGTCCATTTACACCTATTGTTTCATATTTAATTTCATTAATATTTAAATCTTTGTATTCATTTTTATAGAAATTTACTCTTGTTTCAATATCATTTATTAAATTTTGTGAAGATTCCTCAAATGAGTTTCCTCCCATATACCAAGATGGATGTTCTTGTTTCATTGTTTCATATGGCCATCTTGTATAATTCATTTTTGCACTTGCCGCTATATTTTGATTATATTGTTTTGCATATTCAATTAAATCATCAAATTTATCAACATTTTCTAAAAATACTTTATCTACCAAATCTGAAAATTCCTGATATCTCATTAATTCATTATACCATCTTAATCTTTTGCTTGCTGCTCCTCCTGTGTTCCCTAATAGATAATAAGAATTTAATGAGATTGCATTTTTTGTTAGAAGATTTAATGTATTATCATAATCCCACATTGGTCCCATATGCAATAATCCATCTTTTGTATACATATATGAACTTCCATACATTGCATCATAGTTAAGTGATATTTCATATATCCAATAGCATTTTGCAAATGATTCCATATCAATTTTATTACTTAATTCTTCAAAAGTTACATTTTCATCATAAATTAAACTTTCTATTGAATCTATATATGCTTTTGCTGAATTTATAACTGCTTGTTGTTCCTCAGCTGTTGCTTCTTCTAAATCTGGTGATTTAATTGTAATCGATTTATTAGTTTTTTCCGTTTTAAATTGTATTGGATCGGTATAATTGTCTATTTCCAATAAATAATCATCATCATCAATATCGACTCTATTTGAACCAGATTCTACTTTACTTGTAACTAGATATGTTCCATTATATTTTCCATTAATATATACATCTGCTGTTTCAAAAGTTATTGCATATTGTATTCCAAGTTCTTGAGCCAATTTATAGAATATTGCAGATCTTGTTAATGAGCCATCCGTATAGTTCGTTATAAATAACCATTTCTTAGATTTTGGCATTCCTAACATTGATATTTTTTCGTCAAATGATACTTGATATGGTCTTTTACTATAGGTCCATGTATAATTTCCACGCCCCTTCATCTTTTTGAACGTTGCTGTTTTAGTACTGTTTGAACTATCAGTTATTACAGCTGTTCCAGAATATCCTATATTATGATTTTTATCTGCATTTATTTCATTTAATGATGCATCTCCACCATCAATATTTAAGAACACTGATGGTAGTGTTGATTGCAATACATTTATTGTATATGTTTTTGTATTTTCATCATCAAATTTTAATATAACTTTATCATTTGTAAAATAATTGTTTGCTTCTCCTGATTTCAATATTCCTAATTTTGTATTATTTTCGTCATAGACTAATGCTTCTTTTGACTGAACTGAATAGTCTACATTTATGATTAAATTATTTCTGTCGGCTAATTTTGGTAAATATAAATTATATTCTTTTGTATTTGCATCATACATCCATAAAATATTCGCATTTTCATTGTTTACGTTTGCACTTAATGATGTAATCTCTGGTATTATATTTGCTTGCCTAAAAACAGGTAATCCTGTGTTTTCGTCAAATACCCACTTAGTTAGTCCAGTATTTTCATTAACATATTGATTTAAAGTATCCAAAAATTCTTGTGTTTTCATTTCTTCTTCAGTTTTAATTGCACAATTAGTTATAGTTGGAGTAACACTTGATGCTAATTTTGATGAAATACACACATCTGTCGTTGAAAATACATTAACAAAAGTTGGTGTTGAACCAGGTCTATAAGCAGCTGCGCCAAAATTATTAGTACTCGTTACAGTTCCCACAAAATACGAATTTTTTATTTGTCCATAATTGCCAATCCCTGTAGCTATACCTGCTGCATACACATCTCCAGATATATTTCCGGTAATCCAACAGTTCTCTATAGTCCCATATAAATAATTAGCAATTGCAGAAGCACAAAACTTACTAGTATAGTTAACATCTTTTAATCCAAGATTTTTAACTGTACCATATAAATAATGAAATAATGTTATCTCCCCTTTACTAGAACTATCTGATGCATTTAGGTTTGATATGTAATAACCATCTCCGTCATAAATACCATAGAATGAAACAGTGCTTCCTACCTCCAATGGTTGAGTCAAAGTTATATTATCAGTTTGCTTAAAATAAATATTTGTTGCTAACATTCCAAGTTCTCTAAAATTTATAAAATCTTCCTCATCACTTATCAAATACGGTGATTGTTCTGTTCCATCTCCTTCAAACATGCTAAAATCGCCAGTTGAAACTTGTACATTATCTAATAAATTATTCACTCCTTCATAGGTTGTTGAATTAAAATACAAAATTAAATTTTCTTCAGTTTCTTTTGAGGTATTTAAAATTTCTAGCCCATGTTTTTCCCATTTAGTATTTGTACTATTTTCATATGTATAAACATATATCTTTTCCGTATGTATTTCGTCTTCTTCCAAACTTACTGCTTCATTTATATCAACAGAAAACTTACCATTTTCAGCAAATTTTGCAGTATATATAACAGTTAAGCCGTCATTTTTGCAGTTATTGTTAAAGTAACTATTTTCAGTAAGATAATCAAATTGAGTTTTTTCTGTATCTGGATCTTCTGAAGGAATATTTGTACTATTTGTAACAAAAAGTCTGTTTTTACTTGAATTTGAAGTTAATGCTCTTCTTCCATCAAACGTTATTTTTATTGATTCACAATCAGCAGGAGTTGTAATTGTTTGATAAAGATTTGCACCCAAAACAAACTGTTCCCCATCAGAAGCATTTATACTTGAAAGTGATACCAATCCATATGCATTTTTAGTTGAATTATAGCTTCCAATTTCTATCTTTTTAGAAGATTCAGTAGAGTTCCATATTCCCTCTTTAACAGTAGCAGTTGCAGAGTTTGCAGATGGTAATGTTGCATATCCTTTAGAATTCATATCAGATAACAATGTTTTGTTGTTTTCATATACTTCTTCCGCATTCATATTTAAAACATTTTCATTATCATTATATATTTTGAATTCTCTAATTAAATTTCCACATGATTTATCACTAAGTGTAGTATCAAAATATGATATTGCAACAACTGAATCTGATATGTTTTCAGAATTAAATTGTACATTATATTCTCCAAAACAATATACTGAATCTTTAACAAGCCACACACTCCACTTTTCTGTACATTTATCTGTTGGTTTTAAACTAAATACTTCTGAATCAAACTCACCATTTGCTGCAAATTTACTCGTATATACAACATGTTCTTCTGAAATTCCAGTTAGGCTGTTACTTCCATATTATCATTTTCTTTTAGCCATGTTGTTATTTTCATAAATTGATCTTGTTCATCTTCTGAATTTTTAGAAGCCTCAACTTCTTGCTCTGGTCCTATTACTATAGCAGCAGTACAATATCCACTATTGCCTTTAAAAGTACGTGAACGATGTACTATACTCCAATTATAATCTGTATTTTCTTGTAATTGAATATTATAAAAAAATGAATTTTCTTCCGATTCATCCAATTCAAAAAAATATTGAGTATTATTCAGTGAATCTGGATTATATTTTACTCCTATTATTCCAGCACTACTTGGCGTTTTCCATCCAGTAAGGCTATTATTATATGTCACTTCCTTAGCATCATCAAAACTATCAAGTTCAAAACTTGGATTTTGAAGTTCTACATAAGCTGAATTTTTATATTGTAGCTGGTTTACAGACAACTTATTATATAAATTGATATTTCCTTTACTACTGATTATTATCCAAGCTATACATACAATAATTATAAAAATGACTAATTTTTTCATTACTCCATTTTTTATTTTTGGTTTTCTTCATTCTTCTACCTGATTTCATTTTTCTCATTACTCCTTATATATTTATCATGAGATTACCATATTGTTAGAGTAATTTCAATAAAATTTGTTTACATAGCAAAAACGTAATATTCTTGTAACGTCCTTGTAATATCTTCACATAAGCAGAGTTATGAAAGTATAATAAATTAAAAACACTACACATTTGGTTTATATAATAGTGTAGTGTTTTAATTTATATTTTTTAACATTCATTTCGTATAATATTTATTTAAGTCAATATTAATATCTTGCATTTTTTGTTCTTCTAATAATTTTTTTCTCAATTTTACAATTATTGTTTTACTCCACCTACATAGAATGCAGGTATATCCAGTTCTAATATCAAAACTAAAATTTCTGTTATAATAGCTAATATAAGTGTAATTAAAAGTAAACATTTAACCATTTTTACTACTTTTTTATTCTTTTTATCATCTCTGATTATAAAAATTCCAACTATTAAAGTTAATAAAAAACTTATACCAGCAATTCTTGTAGTATAATAGAAAAAATTCATAGCAGTATCTAAAGTATCATATAGTGGTGTATAATTATTCATTTCCATACAACCAAATACAACCCCAATTTGATAAATACTTGTTTTAGGACTTGTATAAAATAATGTAACAATACCTGCTGAAGCAGCAACTATCCATTTATTAGGTGTTGCTGATTTTAACTTTTTTTTTGTTATGTTTTCTTTTTTAGCATAATTTTTATTCGTTTGAGTTGTTACTTTTTTTAATTCCATTTTAATTACCACCTTTTAATATTTTATTCTCAATAAATTTATAAGAAGAATTATAATACTTTTGAATAAATATAGGATTTTTTTTCATATACATTTGTTCTGCAATTTCGTCAGATATTTCTATAATCATCCTTTGTATTTCGCAAGTAAAAGGAGAAGTTATTTCAGGGCTGCCGCTAAATGCTTTATTAATGCATGAGCATGTATGATTGCACCTTCTTCTATAAGTACATTCTTTACACTCATCTAATTCTTGCTTTAATTCTTTATGTACCTTTAATTGTAGTTTTTTATCTATTCCTTTATCCCAATTTCCTATTTCATATTTACTATCATACATAAACTGCATACAAGGATATATTTTTCCATCAGTTCCTATATTTACTCCTCTTAAACCAACAGAACAATTATCATTTACGTTTTTATTTTCATCAATATAACTATATATTTTTTCATCAATTTCTAATATTTCGAATTCTTTTTCTTCACGCATTTTTTCCATATATAGATTTGCAATTTTTGTAAATTCACCTTTTAGAATTTCAATATCTTGATCATTCCAATTAGCAGTAAAATCATATTGAAAACTAATTTTTTTAAAACCTATCTTTAATAAATCTTGCACACTTTGAAATAAATCTTTTTCATTATTTTTAGTTATAACTGGTACAGCAACAGGAATATTAGTTACTTTTAAAAGTTTACTTATATTTTTTTTCACCATTTCATATGAACCTGAGTGATTTTTTAAAATTCTATTTTTATTTTGAGTTTCACCAGCTCCATCTATACTTATTGAAATAGAAATAAAAGAATTATTCTTCACAAAATTAATAAAATCATCATCTATTAGAGTCGCATTAGTAGTAATATTATACAAAAATTTAGTCTTACACTTTTTAGAGTTAATATAATCTGATATTTCATATATAAGTTCTTTCTTTAGTAAAGGTTCTCCTCCAAAAAAAGTAATAATACATTGTTTTGTCTTATTTTTTATTTCCATATCTATTATATTTTTTACAAATTGAATATCTATTTGATTTTTTACATGCATATTTTTTTCATAACAATACTTGCAATCCATATTGCAATCATCTGTTAAATAAATTGTATAGTTCATTAATATTATTCCTTTTAATATTTATATATAACATTGTACAATAAATTTAAAAAGAGGTAAATATTAAATATTCATTCTTACATATTTTTTTATTTAGAATATTTATACAAAAACAAAAAGACCACCTATGCGCACATAGCACGCACAGATGGCTCTTTTTTGTCTGCTAGTCCAGGAAAATCTTGTAAAACAGCCAGCCTACAATTAATGCCAAAAGCAAATAACCAAGACTGAAATGAGTCACAAGATATATTATGACTAACCCCAGTAAAATGTAACCTAAGCAGCCCATTGTTGCACCTCCTAATAAGTTAGATTACAGATTTCTGATAAGTCTCAGTAAGAAAACGCCTAATGCAAGGCAAATAGCACTGAAAACAAACCAGCCGAGTGTCTCCAATCCGGACGGATCGCAGATAATTCCCAGCACTAAATAGACCAGGAACAAACCGAGAGCAAGCTTCAGAATCCATTTGATATGTGTGATTGCAAAAACCACGAAGGAAATTATAATCACAATAACAAAAGCAGTTCCGATGATGTTTCCTAGAGTCATATAGACCCTCCTTTCTAATGTGCGGTTTTGTTAATCGGTTCCTGCTTATATTATACTCTTTTTTATACAAATAATCAAATTTTATAATAGATTAGAGTCATTTGTTCTTTTCGATATATTCTTTAAAAAATCATAAAACCTCCATAGTCGCAAATTTCTAATTCTTTAAAATCTATCAACTCTAAGTTATATTTCTTCAAATGATTTAACAATAAACTTTTATGTTTTAATTTTGATGAGTCACCGAACAAAATAAACTTATCATCAATAACTCCTGTTGCTCCACCTATAAATCCATTCATTTTCGTTTTATTTCCATTTTTATCTAAAAGTCTTATAATTTCATTTTCTAAAAGCAACACGTCTATTTGAGAATTTTGAAGCGTATCATAAACTCCTTTATCTGATGTTATACATGAATTATTTGATGTTACCGAAATACTACATTTTGAATACCCTTGACTTACTTGAATTTTATTTAATTTTTGATCATCTATATATTTTAAAATATTTTTATCGGTATATTTAAAATTATGTATTACATTATTTCCTATCTGACAAATATTATATTTTATATCTAAAGGATAATTCTTCTCAACAATGTCATTTCCAAACAAACAATAATTTAAATATAAATTATCTAATTCTAAATTTGGAGCCATAAATATTTGGTTATCTATTTTAGCAAAAAATATATCTGGATGGGCTGAAATTTCTTCATATACACTGCTTTGTGGCTCAATTTCTATAAGTTTTCCAAATTTACTTAAATATTCTTTTTCTTGAATTCTCATTCTCTTATCTATTATTATGTTCATTTTATTTCCTTTTTCATATTTATGTAAAGCTTCTTTATTACACTTCTTATCATTTATAAAAAACTATAAAAACATTATATATAGTTCGTCAAATTTTTTATGAAATTATTAAATATATATTTAATAACTTCAATTATTCTACACTCTTTAAACTTTCAATCATATCTATTTTCTTTAAAGTAAAATGAATTACTTTATTTATAATAAAAGAAAATATTATTGTAATTATAGAAGCATAAATATAACTTACTGGTTGAATTTGTCTTATAAATCTTAATTTATCAATTTCTACACTTATAACTACCGCACTTGTTAAGAAAAATCCAAAAACTAATCCTAACAGTATCCCTATTATTGTAAAAACTATACTTTCTTTATTTATATAATTATCTACTTCTTTATCATAAAAGCCTAAAACTTTTAAAGTTGCAAGCTCTCGCTGTCTTTCGCCTATATTAATATTTGCTAAATTATATAAAACAACAAATGCTAGTAATGCTGAAGCTACAACTAATATTACTACTACATAATTCAAAGTTCCTAACATATCTTCAATTGATGAAATCAAAGTAGAAACAACTGACACTGACGCTACTCCATCCATTTTCAACAAATCTTCAGAAATTTTATTTAAATCGTTATCCGATATATTATCAACAGTTTTTAATAACAGCATATTAGTTTTATAAGTTTTAATATTTTCTTCGTAGAAATCTTTAGACATATATACATAATGTGAAACGTAATTTTTAGCAATATTAGCGACTGTAAAGCTATATTCAATATTATCACTATCAATTAAAGTTATTTTATCTCCTACTTTTACTTTCAGAGCTTCAGCTATTTTATCTGTTATAACGATTCCTTCTTGATTTAAATCAATCTTTTTATTATTTTCATATTCTTCTAAAACACAAACTTCTTTAAATAATTCATTTGACTCTGGAACAAACAAATTAACATCATAACTTCCATTATCATTTTTTAAAGTAGCTGTTCCAGCACATATTTTTGAAAAAACATTTATTTGAGTATTATTGTTTAAATAATTTTCAATGTCAGTTATTTTTTCTGCGTCAGAAATCGTTACTGTGGCAGTATATTTAAAAACACCTCCATATTGTAAAAAAGGAATATCTACAATAGAATCTTTTATTCCAAATCCGGTAACCATAAGTCCTGTACAACCCGCAATACCAACAACTGTCATTATTGCTCTTTTCTTATATCTAAAAATATTTCTCACAGTTATTTTTTTAGAAAAGTTTAGTCTGTTCCAAATAAAACTTATTTTTTCTAAAAAAATTTTTTTACCATTTTTAGGTGCTTTAGGTCTCATAAGTACCGCTGGCATTTCTCTTAGTTCTTTATAAGCTACTAATATAGTTGCTCCACCAATACATAGAAAAGCAAGTAAAGTTCCTGTGATTCCTAAGCCGAGTTGATAGTTTAGAATAAAATTTGGAATTGTATATATAGTTGAATATAAAGACCAAACAATAGTTGGTAATAAATAGAAGCCTATACTCATTCCTAATACACCACCAAATATACATGCAATAGCCGAATATAGAACATACTTACTTATTATTTGAAAGTTTGTGTATCCTAAAGATTTCAATGTTCCTATTTCTATTCGCTCTTCTTCTATCATTCTAGTCATAGAAGTTAAACTGATTAATACTGCTACTAAATAAAATATTACTGGAAAAACTTTCGAAATATTCGACATTGTTTTTATTGCATCAAATATATTAGAATAGCCTATATTATCCATTCTATCTTGAATATACCAAGTCGCTTTTTCTATTTGAGATATTTCGTCTTTTGCATCGTTAATTTTACTCTGGGCATCTTGTAATTCTCTTTCCGCTTCTTGCTTATTATATAAAAACTCTTGTTCTTTTTCTGCTAATTCTATCTTTCCATTTTCTAAGTCTTGCTTCGCTGATTCTATCTGTGCTTTTCCAGAAGCAATTTGTGAATATGCATTTGATTTTTGTCTTGCCAATTCAGTCTTTTGTGATTCTAAAGTAACCTTTGCTGTTTGTAACTCAGACTCTCCTGCAATAATTTGTGTTTGATATTCATTAAATTGTGTTTGAGCATTCTTCTTTTGAGTATTTAAATTTTCTAAAGCTACCGTAGATTGATATATTAAAGCATCTATATCTCCAGTTTCTGTTTGCCCTTCTTCTATTAAAGCTTCTTTCTGACTCAAAAGAGTATCTAATGTAGTTTGTGTTTTTAAAATTAATGCTTCCAATTGTTCTAGACTGCTTTGTGCCTCTGACAATTTTAACTTAGAAATTTCTAACTCTTGCTCTTTTTCAGCTAATGTATTACTATATTCTGATAATTGTGCTTCAGCAGATGAAAACTTTATATTTACTTCTTTTTCTTCTGATACTAATTTCTGTTCAGTTATTTTTATTGTATTTTCATTTGAATCTAACTCTAGCTTGGCTTGATTTATCTGATTCTCAGCACTTTGAATTTGAGTCTCAACATCTAATTTATTTTTATCATATTCAGCTTGCGCATCATCTAATTTTTGAGTTGATTCGTTTATTAAACTATTGTATCTTGCATCTTGTCTAGTTTCTTTTATTTCCTCTATTTCCAAAATTGCTGTATTAACTTTATCTAGATATTTAGCGCTATTAGTTATTAAACTTTTTGTATCTTCAACCATTATACCAATTTCAGTATAATAATCTAAACTAATTACACTCTCATCAACATATATGTAATATCCCACTGTACCATTTCCTATCGAAGTATTTCCTCTTTCATTAGATATATATATTGGGCTATCTACTATTCCAACTATTGTAAATTCTTTTTGAGTAAAAATTGGATTATCTTTTGTATCTTTATCATCATTCTGTAGAATTATTTTTTTTCCAATGTAATTTTCCATATTATCCGTTATAGTATATCTACTATCTAACAAACACTCAGATGGATTTATTGGCAATCTTCCTGAAATAATTTCTGGAACATTTACTTCTTCATTATATTCAATTACTTTACACACACTTTCTTTTTCATTCAAAATTGCTAATGAATCTTTAGTTTGTATTCCACATGCATATTCTATGCCATCAATATCATTTAAAGAATTTATATCTTCATCAGTTAGTCCTAATGTAGAAATTATTGATATATCATACATATTATTATTATCAGTATATTTATCCAAGGTATCCAGCATATCAGGACTAGAAGCTGACAATCCAGCGAAAAAACCCACTCCTAAAAAAGCCATAACCATTATCGATAAAAATCGCCTACGAGTTTTTACTATTTCTTTTAAATTATTTTTAAGTAATGATTTTTTCATTCAGAAAAAAAGTCCTTTCTAATATTTGTTACCATTCTATTGTATCTATTGACACAGGATTATCATTTATTTCGATACTTTCAGCTGTTCCATTCTTAAAACGTATTACTTTATCTGCCATTGGAGCAATCGCAGTATTATGAGTTATTATGACTACTGTCATCTTTTCTTTTCTAGACATATCTTGAAGTAATTTTAATATACTTTTTCCAGTTTTATAATCTAGAGCACCTGTTGGCTCATCACATAAAAGTAATTTTGGATTTTTGGCTATCGCGCGTGCTATTGCAACTCTTTGCTGTTCTCCACCAGATAATTGCGATGGAAAATTATCTTTTCTTTCTTTTAATCCAACTTTATCTAAAATTTCATTAACATCAAGTGCATCTGAACAAAGTTGAGTTGCAAGTTCTACATTCTCTTTAGCAGTAAGATTTTGAACTAAATTATAAAATTGAAATACAAATCCTATATCTTTTCTTCTATATGTAATTAGTTCTCTTCTATTTAATTTAGTAATATTCTTACCATCCACATATACTCTTCCCGATGTTGCTGTATCCATTCCACCTAAGATATTTAAAGTGGTCGTTTTACCAGCGCCACTAGGACCAACTATTACAACTAACTCACCTTTATCTATTTCAAAATTGGTGTTTTTCAATGCATCAATTTTAACTTCACCCATCTTATATTGTTTATTTACATTTTGAAATTCAATATATTGCACGCTAATTTATTCCTCCTTATTAGTTTAAGTATTAATTTTTTACTACCTAAAACTTAAATAAATTTAATCCTACATTCTCATCAAAATATCTATCGACATTGCCATTAATAACTGTTATTACCATCTCACATGTTGCACTTACTATAGCTTTATTTAAATGTCCTCCAAACACTTTTCCATCACTATCACCAGCACTCATATGTAAATGAGAGTAAAATTCACCATTCATTGTATTTACAGTTCCAGTTAATGAAACTATTTCAAAATCGCCTTTAAATTCATTTGAGTAATACTTCTTTTCTGAAGTCTTAAATACACCTACAGTAAACTCTTTTACTGCTCCTAATGCATTTATATTAGCCAATTTAATATTTTCTTTAAGAGATACTTGTTTTAATTTTTCTAATATCTCCTCTCCCTTATCTATTCTAACTACAATTTTATCTTCAAATTTTCTATAATCCATTTAAGTTCTCCTTTTAATATTTTTCTCACGTATATTATATTATTATTCATACTTATTTTAAAGGAAAAATATTAACTTTTTATTAATTATTTCTCATTAAACTATAAATAATATATATATACTTTTAATATTCATATATTTTATAAATAAAAATATTATTCTGTTTTAAAATGATTAATTAGATATTTATTGAAAATTTGTTTGTTTAATATTATAATGCCGTAAAAGGAGTGAATACAAATGATTAATCGTGAAGATAATCCAGAATTTTTAAATGATTTTTTAGACTATTCATCTACTATTTTGAATAAATCACCTAATACTATGAAAGAATATAATTATGATTTAAATCATTTTTTCAGATTTATTAAATACAAGTTCAAAATGGCTCCAATGGATGATGAAGTTGGTCTTGCTAATATAAAAACAAATGATTTAACTATAGATACTATTGCTAAAATTAAGCTTGAAGATATTCATGCTTTCTTAGGTTATATGAAAGAAACTTTTCGTAGTAAGCCCGCAACTTTAGCTAGAAAAGTTGCCAGCATTAGAGTATTTTTTCATTACATGTGTAATAAAACTAAAAAAATCCCAAACAACCCAGCTATAGACTTAGATACACCTAAACTTGGAAAAAGGCTTCCTAAATATCTTACTTTAGACCAAAGTCGAGAACTTTTAAAAACCGCTTCTGCCCCACAACCATCTTCACATGGAAATCATGACAACTCAAGCCGTAACTTTGCTATAATCACATTATTTCTAAATTGTGGAATGCGTTTATCTGAACTTGTAGGAATTAATATTAAAGATATTGACTTTTCTGAAAATAAATTAAATGTTATTGGTAAAGGAAATAAAGAACGTACTATTTATTTAAATAAAGCCTGTATTAATGCTATTAACGCTTACTTAGCTGACCGACCAAAAGAAGGTATTAAATTTGATTCTAGAGATGCTCTTTTTTTAAGTGAACAACGTAGACGTATTAGTAACAGAACAGTTCAATATATAGTTAAAGAAGAAATGAGACTAGCTGGAATTGACTGCAATAAATATTCTGTACATAAGCTTAGACACACTGCTGCTACACTGATGTATAAATATGGGAATGTTGATATTCGTGCTCTTCAAGAACTTCTTGGACATGAAAGTATTTCAACTACAGAAATTTATACTCACGTTGATAATGAACAAATTAGAAGTGCTGTTGAGAATAATCCTCTAGCAGACGAATAAAGAAAGGAATTTAAAAATATGGAAAAAATAGGTTTTTATGCAGGAAGTTTTGATCCTTTTACAAAAGGTCATTTACACGTTGTCAAAGTTTCTTCAGAAATCTTTGACAAAGTAATTATTGGAATCGGTATTAATCCAACAAAAGAAAGAAGATTCGACACAAACTTAATGGTAAATGCCATAAAGAAAACTTTAAAAACAGAAGGTATTTCTAACGTAGAAGTACTTTCATATAATAACTTGTCTGTAACAACAGCTATTGAAAATAACGCTAATTTTTTAATTAGAGGAATAAGAAACGGTATGGACTATGACTTTGAAGAAACTCTAGCAACTTTTAATAAAGAAGTTTCTAATTTAGATACTATTTATGTTAGAGCAGGTGAAATTGGTCCTATTAATTCTACAATGATAATGGACCTAATTAGAAACGGTGCTGACTTAAATAGATTTTTGCCTATTGATATAATTAATGCTATTAAAGAAAAATAATATTTATTATTAATTTATATTCATATTATACAAAAAACGTCTCTATTATATCTAAAAAGTGGACTACAAATTAATAAAGTCCACTTTTATTTAATTATGCGCTTTATTTTTGAATAGTAGGCGCCTTATACCATATGTCTGCTAATGTGATTTTCTTTACGCCAGTTTGATTTCTTCCTATAGCAATTTGAGAAAGAGAAATTTTTTCTGCTGATAAACGTGATTCTAACATATCCATAAACATATCGTCTTCTTCAGGATTAGAAGGCTTTTTAATTTGTTCTAATACCATATTCCCTATTTGAGAAAAGATTATTTTTCTTTTTAATTGTCTTGCCAACTTTGAAATAGAAGTTTCCTCTACTCCATATTTTCTAGCCATTATATATTTATCACATAAATCATGAGCAACTTGTGTTTTTCCTTGCACAATTAAATTTTCTATTACAATTCTCAACGCATTATCCTTTGTCAAATCGGGTGACAGTGCCATCAAACTATTCATAGCACTATCAGGATTTTGAATAGGATATTTATCCCCTTGTTCAGAAAGCAATGTTCTAATTTGGATTTCAACTTGCTTTGCATGTCTTTCTTTCGTTAATGCAAATCTATTTTTAGGCGCTGTACTTAGTCTTCTCTTAGCTTCCAGCTCAATAATAGCTCTAGACTTTTCTTTATCAAAAGTATCATTAGCAATATTACGTACTAATTCTTGAATCTCAGAAGACACATTATTTCTAATATTATCCATTGCTGATTGAACCTGTATTTTTCCAATTTTATTTTCAATTCTTCCTCTTGTTGCATCTGCAAAAATATCTACGCCACTTCTTAATCGAGAAAATATAGCAACCTGTTGTAAAAATCGCAATTCTGATAAATCTGATGTTTGTAATGCTAATTCATCTATCAATTGAAGCAATTGAGTATTTATCAATTTTCTACTCATATTTAGTTTGGCATTAGGATTTTTATTACGCGTTAATATTATGTTTTCAAACTTTTGTTCCGATAATAATTTATTTAAAGTTATTAATTGTTCTAATGTTTTAGGTAAATTAGAAATTGACTGTATATCATCTAATATAGCATATAAAAGATCTTTCTTAGCTTTAGCTACGGTTAAAGTATCAAACTGTTTAGATTTTTTCTCCACTACATCTATTACATCATTAATCTGCTGTTCTTGCTCTGGCGTAGGCTGTTTTATTTTAGTAAGATTTTCTGAATTTTCTAAAGATTCCTGATTAACCACATAAACATCTTTATATCTTTCTCTTATTGTTTCCATTCTTGTTGTATTAGACTTTTTACCGCTAACTTGAGTAGTTTTAGCTTGAGGTATAGCAGTACTTTGAAAACTTCTAGGAGTTTGAACTATTTCAGAATGAGATTTTGTTTGATTTTCTATTATAGGCGCTAAGTGTTTTGAGGATGTATTTTTTGAAGGTGAGGACATAACTGAATTTTTCTTCTTTTCTAAATCTTCCGAAGATTCGGGCAACTTAGCCTTCGTTTCTACTTCTTTTGCTTTTCTTTTCTTATCTTGATCTATAAATTTTTTTATTTTTTCTATAGGAACACCAAATTCTAAATTTATAAGCTCAGGTTCAAAACCCAATTCTATTAATTCTAAAACTTCTTCTCTATTCATTTTTAACCCCTTAACATACCATGTTTCAACTTTATATCATGATTTCTCTTTTTTTTCAATAGGAGAAGCCCCCGTTTTGTTAAAAACAGGGGCCTCTAGTAATAAATAATAGTTCTGCTAAAAAAGAATTTTCCGTAAATCTTCTAAAAATTCAATAGCCTTAATCTCTTTACTTGTATAAGGATCATACATTTTAGCAATGTTCTTAGCAATATTAGACCAATTTAAAATATGGATTCTAATCGTATTTTCAGTCGCGCCTTCAGGATTTACCACCTCTTGAGCAAAAGTAACTTTATTGCCACTCATAGCTCTCTGTGTAAAGATGATAAATTTCTTTAACTTATCAGGATCGTTTGTATAAACACCATTATTAAATCCATTTTCAGAAAAAACTGTGACTGCAATGCGAATTTTTTCTTCCATAGGAAGAGATTTATCAATCGCAATCAGAGCTGATTCCATTTTTAATAATTGCTCATTCTTTTTTTCTCCCAGCACATCAGGCATACAAGAAAAAAGCTTATACGGGACATTTCCATTTGCTTGGCCAATTTGTGTTTCATCTTCAATAGTAGTAGTAGCATTACCTTCTATATTTTCTGTATTACCATCATTAGACGAAAAATCTAAGCCAGCCATTTCACGACAAATAAAAGAAACGACTTTCAAAAACGGCAGACCAAGCTTATTACTGACTGCATCAATTATAAGCTTCTTATCGTAGGTATTAAACCTCATATTTTGCTCTTTGAACGCATCAGAAATATTCTTCCATGTTGGCTTCTTCAAAGTAGAATAAATCTTAACCAAATTGATAAAAGCATCACATTTTTCTTTAGGAATCCCCAAAAAGTCTGTAACTTTTGTCAAATATTCCTCGACAGATGATACCCCTTTTGAAATAGGATAAAGCTCAGGAATATCTAATAGTTTATCTACTGGTTTTGATGACAATTTAGTTGGTACATGTTCTGGAGAAACATCTGCTTTCTCTTTTCCCTCAGGATTATCTCCAAAACTTTCATTAACATTTTCAACATCACCAGTTGATCCAGTTTCTTCACTACATTCTGATACAGCTTTAGTAGAATCATCCAGCTTTTCTTTCGGAAAGTTGTACTCAAGATACTTAACAGCACCACATTCCGTTAAAGCGTATATACTCTGCTGAGGTGGCTCCTTCTCAAAATGCAACTTCAAAAAAAGTTTGTTATCCTCAATTCTTATTCCCGTTTTAGTATCAAATTCTTCAACGAAAATAGCCCGAATGAGTTCTAGAAGCTTTTCATAATCAGTCACATCCACACGAACATTTACATACATATTTTTCCTCCTTATTTTATGTGCATGTTTACATGTTGCTTTGATTTATAACCTATTATATTACCTCCTTTACCTAGCATAAGAACTTTTGAAAAATAACTTTTATTAAAAAATCATTTTACTTCAAAAGATTGCTAAGTAGAATTTTGGATACACCAATGTTTTTGCATTATACTACGATTTTAAACATTTTTCAAACATTATACAAAATTATACATAGAACAATAGTGGGCTGATTTAAATTTATTACTTTTAAAATGTAGAGTTCAGCCCACGCAAATTGTTCGTGCGCGAAAATTTCTACGAAATTTTCTGTGCATTTGTAAGCAAATCTTTTTCATTGAAAAAACATATATAATTTAAAATGCAAAATATATAAAAATTAAACTTTATTTATTTTTCTAAATTCTTCTTCAGCTTCTTTTATAAAAATGCGACTTCTACCACAATTCGGTGCAATTAAAGAACAATGATTATAACATCCTCTACATTCTTTTTTACTTAAATATTCATTTAGTTCTTCTTCCATTTTTCTCCTCTACCTTTTATTTTTATGCATTTAAACTTGCATATTTTTCTTTTAATTGTACATATCCTAATTCATGCCATTCATTATACGCCAAATTTAATCTAAATAATAGTTTTGGTTTTGCACCAGCCCTATTTTTATCTATTACAGCAATATAATATCTAACATCAGGATCATCAAACACTTCCAAATCTTTGCAATTTGTAAATCTATCAGAATCTGAATATTCATAGTCACCCAAATGTGGTCTTTGAATCTGTTTGAATAACGTTAAAGAATCAAAAACTTCTTTTATTGTTTTACTTACAGACAAATCATTTATGGTTAAATTTATAGGTAAAGTTTGATTTTCTGATAACTGAATTGAAGCACCAATAAATATATTAAATTTTTGTGAAAGTTCAGAAAGCAATGTTGCTGTTTTCTTAAGTTCATCAGCATTTCCTATATTATTAACATCTGATTTCAACGTATCATAAAACACATATTCAATTCCATCTTTATACATATAATTTGAAATTACTTCATGTAAATCATTGTTAGTATATTCCGTTAAATGAACAAAATATACTGAATTATTTATTTCTTGGTTTACCCACTTTGTTACTTCTATAATTTGATTAAATTCTGTAGATATTTGAGTTAATCTTTCTACAAATTGTTCTTGAGTTTCATTTTCCAATTTTTTAATAAAGCCCTGTTCATCAAGAAGTACATCTTTTGGATTGTCAGCCCTAAATTTAAATTCTAATAATTCACCTTCATTTTTTATTAATTTTTGCTTATGAAATTGTTGTAATACTGGATTATTTATAACCGTAGTAAGAAGACACAGTCTCATTTTATCTTCTGTCATTTCATTTGATACAACTAATACTTTTTTCTTGTAATGAAATGCAATATTACATGCCAAATTTACAGTAAATCTACTTTTACCAGCATTTGAAGGCATTGCATATGTCATTATTTCCCCTTTTCTAAATCCTTTAAAAACTTTTGTCATAATTGGAAAAGGAAGTGGTATACCTTCTCTTAAATCATTTTTATCATCAAGCCAAAACTTTGCAATATCTTTATTTAAAACGGATTGACTCAATCTATTTGTTACGTTAATTTGTTTAATAGCTGCCTCTACCTCATCTGCAGACATATTCTTATATTTAATATATGATTTAATTTCTAAAATTTTATTTTGAATATTATGAGTAGGAGCTTTTATATATGCTTTTTTCAATATAAACAATTTTTTTAATTCTCTATATATCATTTCAAAGTTATATTTTTGCTCTAGAGGTGCTGTTTGCATTAAACATTTTATATCATATAATTCAGATATCGCTTTTGGGAAGTTAAACTTTTCTTTTAGTTGTGGTGGCGCATGTTTTTCACCTTCTTTAAAAATTACACTTTTATACAAATTTAATATAATCTCACTAGAAAAGAAACATAAATCTTCTTCAAAATAAAATTTTGATATTGCATTTGGAGTACCATATAAAAGTGAAATATAAATTGTCTCTAATGTAAAATTATCAAGTTCTTCTGGATATAGTCTAGCAGGCTCTTCATCTGTAGAACTTTGCATTCTAGCTATCTGTTTTTCACGTTCATCTAAAACTTTTATTTGTCCTTGAATTTGATAAATAAACTCATCTTTATCAAATTCTCTTTCCTTCTGTTCTTCTTCACGTTTTAGCCTTTCTGCTTCTTTTCGTGCTTTATCTTTATTTAAAATTTTATTTAAATTATTTTCTAATTCCTTATACTGATTGTTTTCTTCTTTAATCACCTTAAGCTACCTCCATCCAATATTTTTAATAATTCTATCATAACGATTTTAATATTACCACTAATTACATATTTTTTTCTTATTACATTTTAATTTCAAAATAAAAAAACTTTTATAATATACAATTTTCTTTACGCTTTCTTATAATTGATATAAAAAAAACTGTCTTCCACCTAAAAAAAGGTGAAAGACAGTAAATGTTATTTTGTGTAAAACGCTAGTTTGCAATACCATGATGTACTTCAGGGGTCTCAGAATCTATAGGCTTAAAATCATAGCCATTTTCCCTACAGTAATCTATGATTTTTTGCAACGCATCCACAGTTGCTTGGTGTCCACCAGAATCATGCATTAATACAATATTATTTCCTGGCTTAAGAGTTTGTGTGACATTCTGATATATTTGTTCAGATTTATCTGCACCTCCCGCGTCACAACTATCAACATTCCAATCGAAATATTTGTAACCATTATCAGCTACGGTTTGGACTGCCAAAGTCATAATACCAGTAGAAAAATTCCTACTTACAGTATTTGAACTTCCTCCGGGAAAACGAATAATCTCTGATCTATATCCTCCTGTAGTTTCATATACCTGATCTGAAATCTTTTGGAAATTTTCCATCAGGGCATCAACAGATGTATATATCTCAGAATAGACATGAGAATACCCGTGAAGCCCAATTGTGTGTCCGGCCGAATACTCTCGAAGTACAATTTCATCCAAACCTGATGAATATCCTACAAGAAAGAAAGTTGCCGTAATATCATTCTTCTCAAGAATATCCAAAACTTGTGGAGTAACTGTACTAGACGGTCCATCATCAAAAGTCAGATAAACAGTACCAACTTTGACTTTAACATGCCGCTCTATTTGTGAAAAATTGCCAGAAGAATCGCTTACAGAATATGTGACTACATATTCTGTATTTCCGACTTGTTCCATATGTGTTTTAACTTGTGAAGTTAAATCTTCATCATAGTTATCAACAACATAGAAACCTGGATCAACAAATTCATCAATAGACAGCGATACTTCAACCGTCTCTTCACCTATAAGGATAAAAATGGGTTTGGTCGTATCAACAACGCTAACATTTTTGATGTACGTCTTTCCTAAGAAATAGTACTCTAAGGTATACGTTCCTACGACTTTAGTATTGACTTCACCATTAACACGTACTCTGTCAGAAAAATCCATACCGAGCCAAGTTATTGTACTTTCACTCTGATACTCTGTTCCAACCTCTACAATCTCATCATGAACGTCAACACTTGCACCATTTAAAGCTAGAACAATAATGCAGATTACAATTGCAAGCATTGCAAACCACAGTATGTCTTCACCTCGAATAGCTCGTTTTTGTACCCGCTTTGGCGAGTGTCGATGCTTATACGTTCTCATTTGGTCCTCCTACTCTTACCTACCTCTAATTCTTATTTGTTTATACGTTTCGCACCAAAATATTCCATTTTGTTTATTTGCCTCCATACCAAATTATTATTTATGGAATATTTAAACTTGGCTTATTAATTATAGTACTTTTTTTAAAGAATGTAAATAATTGCAATGTAATATTTTATGTATACTTATGGTAAATAGCACAAATCATTATAAAAACATTTCAATAAAAAAAGAACCCTCATGTTAAACATCATAATAAAGTATATATTATTTTTTTAGCATTTTAGGTTCCCATTAGTTTTCATATAAGTATAAAGATTTTATTATTTAGTATTAATATTTTTTAATTATTCTCTAAAAATCGTTTTATTAATTGTTCCCTACATTTTTCTTCAAAAGTATCATCTAATTCTTCTAAATCAATCTGTTCGTCATATTTTCTTTCTAACGCATACTTTATAATGTAATCTGCAATTTTAGGATTTTTAGATAGAAGCGGTCCATGTAAATATGTTGCAATAACATTATTCGTCATAAATCCCTCTGTTAAATCTCCAAATTTATTTCCATTTCCAAATAAAACATTTCCAAAATTGCCATTAGTATCATATGTTTGTCCGCCATGATTTTCAAATCCAATTACTTTTGTCTCTTCTCCATCAATTAATGCCTCAATTATTATATTTCCTATACATCTCTTTTTTCTATCACTAATAGCTTCTGTATAATAATCAAACACTTCTAAGCCCGGAATTATATTACCTTCTACTCCTTTATAGTACTTTCCAAACAATTGATAAGAACCACAAATCAGTAAGAAAAATACACCTTCTAAAACAGCTTTTTTTATATTGTCTTTATATTTTATTAAATCATCAGACAATATTTTCTGCTCATTATCTGCTCCACCACCTGAAAAAACAATATCATATGATGAAAAATCTGGTGCCATATCTCCAATTGAATATGTGTCTATCTTACACGAAAATCCTCTTTTTTCGATTCTATATTGTAATACCTTAATATTTCCTATATCTCCATATAAATCCAAAATATCAGGATACAAATATAATATATTAATTTCTTTCATTTTTTTCATCACTCTTTTCTTTGTATTTGATAAGTTCTCTTCTTGTTGGTTGTACAGAAGTATAATTTGCTATTACATATTTTTTTCCTTGAGTTTTATATAGTTCTTCAACTGCTTCTTCTAAAGTTTCACATGGAAAAATTCTTTCAACCGGATAATTGCTTGTTTTTAACCTTATTGCAACATCATATGGTCTAGTTCCAGCAGTTATAACTCTATCAACTTTTTCTAAATCTTCAAAATTAATATCCCATATCCAAGAAACATCTTTACCATCCGCAATATTATCATTTAAAACAAATAGTAATTCTTTATTTTCAGGATCTTCTTCTAATAATCTTAAACTTACATTAGCACCCGTAGGATTTTTAGCAAGATTAATTGTTGTTTCGCAATTATTTATTAACATTTTTTCTAATCTACCATTATTTAAAACAAAGTTTGCCACTGTTTTCATCACTGATTCTGTAGGAATATTATATCTTTTAGCAACAGCTGTAGCTGCAGCAATATTATAAATTGCATAAATATTGTTAAATTGAGTTTTATATTCTTTTTCATCTATTTTAAAAGTCTTATTTTCCAAATCAACATCAGTTAAAATATGGAATAATTGGTTATTTCCATAATAGCATTTTGGACATTTAAATTTACCTATATGAGCATATTGATAATAGTCATATATCAATCTTGTATTACAAAATGGACAAAACTTTCCTTCTCCTGCTTCTTTTAATTCTTTAGTTGCATACTTATACTTTTCTACTTTAAAATAGAAAATATTTTTATTTCTCTTATTAGCCTTACCTAATCTACTTACGTTCGGATCATCTGAATTCAAAATTAAATTGCCTGTATAATTTTCTACAAAATTTTGAATTTTCAAGATTAATGATTCTACTTCTCCAGAACGATCTAACTGATCTCTAAAGAAATTTAAAACCACTAAGCAATCTAATGGAATCATCTTATAAAGAATAGGTACATAACTTTCATCTGTTTCAAAAACTAAATAATCAGCTTTTACTCTACCAGATAATGTACAATTTTTTATTAAAACAGATAATATTCCTGTTTCCATATTGTTTCCTTCAGCATTTGTTATAACTGTATTACCATTATCTCTCAAAATTTTTCCAATAAGATTATTAGTCATGGTTTTACCATTTGTTCCAGTTACAGCTATAATCTTTCCTTCTAATTTAAAATATCTAAATATTTTAGAATCCCATTTCATCGCTAATTTTCCTGGTAAATTTCCTCCGATTTTTACCACAAATCTTTAAAATTTTACATATTATTTTAGTTATTAATATTACAAAAAAATCTCTCATTTCTTCCTCTATTTCAATTCATTTTTATTATGACTTAATTAGTTAAATATAATTCATCAAAATTATATTTAAAATCAATAAGTATGTCAATTATCTAAAATGCAAATCAAATAACTTTAATTTGTTAAATTTACTAAAACATCTATACACACTTTTGTAATAAAAACTAATTTATAAATAATTTTATGCAAAGTCACTTTTAATGCAAAAAAGTATGATGTTACTAACACCATACTTTATAAGTAATCCAATATTATAATTGCAACAATATTGGTTGAATCTGTTTTCCTTCTAACGCATATTCTAATGTTCTTATTATATAATTTTGATCAAAGACTACCGAACGCGGTTTAGTTATTGGATTATCTTGTTTAAATGGTACAAAATAATAATTTCTCATATTTAAAAGTTTTCCTATATTCATTGCATTTCCACTTAAACCATTATTTGTTGATATTGCTAATACCAGTGGATTTTCATTTCTCAAATGAGATTTAGCAGCCATAGTTGCTGGTGTATCAATAATATCATTTGCAAGTTTAGATATAGTATTTCCTGATGCTGGAGCAATAATCATTATATCTGTCATTTTTTTAGGTCCAATAGGTTCCGCTTCTTGAATTGAATGTATGATTTTATTTCCAGTAATTTCTTCTATCTCTTTTATAAACTTCTTAGCCTCACCAAATTTTGTATCAAGAGAATAAGAATGATATGACATAATTGGAATCACATTTGCTTTTTCTTCCACAATTTTCTTAAGTTCAGCTATGCTTTTATTAAAAGTACAAAAAGAACCTGTAAATACATACCCTATGTTTTTACCTTCTAATTTCAAAAATATAACCTCCTTTATTGGATGTTTTATTATATTATATGAAATTATGTAAATTTTGTTTGTATAAAAATAATACAATTAGATATTCTTTTTTCTAGAAAAATAAGTTCTATAATATTCATTCTAATTATAAAAAACAATGCACTTATTTTAACCTAACATAAAATTTAATTAACTATAGGTATAAATAAGTGCATATCAATTGTGTTAACAATTTAAAAACTATTACTATAAATATTAATAATTTTCAGCTTTAATTTCAAAGTAAGATTGTGGATGGCTACAAACAGGGCAAACAGCTGGTGCATCTTTTCCAATAACTATGTGTCCACAATTTCTACATTTCCAAATTTTTTCTCCGTCTCTGCTGAATACTAATTCTCCTTCAACATTCTCTAATAATTTTTTATATCTTTCTTCATGTTCTTTTTCTATTTTTCCAACAGCTTCAAAAAGATATGCAATATGATCAAATCCTTCTTCTTTAGCTTCTTTAGCCATTCTGTCATACATATCAGTCCATTCGTAATTTTCGCCTTCAGCAGCTGCTTTTAAGTTTTCAGCTGTTGTTTTTATATCTCCACCTTCTAATAATTTGAACCAAATTTTTGCATGTTCTTTCTCATTATCAGCTGTTTCTTGGAATAAAGCTGCAATTTGTTCATATCCTTCTTTTTTTGCTTTACTAGCAAAGTATGTGTATTTGTTTCTTGCTTGTGACTCTCCTGCAAAAGCTTCCATTAAATTTTTTTCTGTTTTTGATCCTTTTAGTTCCATATTCTACTAACCTCCTCATATTTTTTTGTTTGAAACATATCATAAAAAGTAAAAAAAGTCTAGTAATCTTAAAATTATTTTTTAGATTTAGTCAATAAAAATGCCCTATTTAGAAGCAATATCTATTCAGAGCATTTTTAAATTTATTCATTATCAATCATGTATTCTGCTACACTTTCTGCTTTACAAGCTTTTACTTTTACAATATGTTTATGTTGTACTTTCTCAATTTTATAAGTAGCATTTTCAGTCTCTATTATTTTTCCAACATCATTTTCTGTAGGTATTCTCTCTAGTTTCTCTACTAAGTATCCAGAAAGAGTATCATAGTTTCCATTCTCCTCTATTGTTATATCTAATGCGTCTTCAACCTCATATATAGCAATATCTCCAGTAAATAAAACCGTATTATCATCAAGTTTTTTAATAGGCTCCTCTACCTCATCATATTCGTCATAAATTTCTCCAACAATTTCCTCTAATATATCTTCCATTGTAACAATTCCAGAAGTTCCACCATATTCATCAATTACTATAGCAATTTGTTTTCTACTTTTTCTAAGTTCTGTAAATAGTTCATTTACTGGTCTTGTTTCAGAAACAAAGTATGCATCTTTTACAAGACTTTTTATTTTTGTATTTTTATTTTTAGTAGATAATAATATGTCTTTAATATACACAATTCCTTTAATATTATCTATATTTTCATCATATACTGGAATTCTACTATATTTCAAATTTTCTGATAATTCATCAATAACATCTGAAATTGAAGTATTCATTTCTATAGCAAATATTTGAGTTCTAGGAATCATTATTTCAGAAACAACTTTATCATTAAATTCAAATACATTGTTTATCATATTTTTTTCTTCTTCTTCAATTGTTCCTTTTTCTTTTCCGACATCAACCATCATAATGATTTCTTCTTCTGTAACAGTTTCTTCTTCTGTTTCCGAAATTCCAAACAACTTAGAAATTAAATTCGTTGTTTTAGTTAAAAGCTTCACAAATGGTGCTGTAATTACAGATATTGCTTTTATAACACCAATCGTAGCAAATGCTATCTTTTCATAATTTTTCATTGCTAACCTTTTTGGAACCAACTCTCCAAAAATTAGTGTAAAAAATGACAATATAATAGTTATAACTACTATCGCTATATTATTCCAAACAGCAATATCAACCTGAGGAACTAACTCATTTAATAAAGGTGCTAAATTACTTGCAAATGTTTCTGAAGCAAATGCACTTGATAAAAAACCAGCAAGTGTTATTCCAATTTGAATCGTTGCTAAAAACTTACTTGGATTAACAAGCATATCTCTAATTTTTTTAGCCTTTTTGTTGCCTTCTTTAGCCTGTTTTTCTATTTTCGCATCATTTAATGATATAAAAGCTATTTCAGATGCTGCAAAAAAAGCATTTAATAATATTAATAATACAATTACAATTAATTGCATAATAACTTCTCCTTAGTTTTATTACTTTTGATAGTCTACCATATTGTCAAAATTTTATCAATAAATCATTTTAATAAAATATATAGTAACTATAAATCAATTTAGTATTTATTTTTTCAATTTTATCATAACATAAAAAGCAAGTACTTAGAATACTTGCTTTTTAATTATCATTAAAAACTTTCTTTTAGCATATCACGCACCTCTTGAGTAAGCCCATCATATTCCCAAGTTTCCATCCACTCAGTTTTTATAATTCGCTCTTTTTCAACTGGCATACCAGAATATACTGGATAAAAATATATGAAAAATCCTAAAAATACTATTAATAATATTGGTATAACCATATCAAAATGTTTTTTCCAAGAAGCTAACTTACTTATTATATACGGAATTGTTAACATTACAAATGGAATTGTTACAAAAAAGTGATATATAAACATTGTTCTTTTTATTAACGCATATGGAAGCCACGTAGTAAGTATCATTATTATTAATATAAAAGCTTCTTTTTCTTTTTTTATTAGAGCATAAATCAACGTTAAAGCAGTTGCTAACATACCTATATACCATATTGCCGGATTTCCCATACAAGCTATTGTACCTATTTTTCCATCATCATATCTTGTAATATTATACCAAAGTGGTCTTTTCATAATTGGCCACTCAAACCATTTGCTTGAATAGGTATGACCGTCTTCTAGTCTTGAATGATAAGTGTACATTATTTTTTGATATTCAAGAAATGACTTAACATCAGTTATTTTTACTTTATATACTACAGTTGTTACTCCATCTTCTTCTACTACTGAATCTATCGAAGATTCATTAAAATATGTTAACTCATCATCTTCAATAAAATATTGATACGTATATGTTAATTCATGGTTAGGATTATTTATTATAGGAATATAACATGCTACATATATTATTATTGGAACTATTACAAATGATAATACTGACCAAGCTAAAAGCTTTACATCCATTTTTCTATCAACAATAAATTTGACAAAATATATTATTCCCATTCCCAAACCAATATATGCAGCAGTCCATTTTGTAGACATCGCCATCCCCCAAAAAGTTCCTGATAGTAGAAGCGGAATCATTTTTTTCTTCAAACTTTCATTACTAGAAATCTTTATATATTTCAAGAAAAATAAAAACGAAGTCAAACAAAAAAATACTAAATAAGAATCTACTGTTCCAATTCGGGTTTGAACAAAATGCATTCCATCTAAAGCCATAATCGCAGCCGCAAATAATGCATATCTTTCTTTTTTAAACAACTCTTTTGCAATTAAATATATAATTAATATCATTAATATTCCTGCTATATTTCCTCCTATTCTGTATGCAAAAGGAGTTACTCCGAAAAAATATGCTGGTATGGAAATTAATAATTTTCCTAATGGTGGATGAGTATATTCATATATTGGCAAATTATTTAATTGTTCATATGCTGTTCTTGGAAAATATACTTCATCAAAATATGTACTGTTCATATATGTAGATACTTTAGGAACAAGGTCTTGTTCATCCAATAATATATTGCCTTTTTCTTCCATAGCAGTTATTGGAATTTCTTTTCCATCAATATCATACAACTTTATTTCTCCAATTACCGTTGTATCGTAATATGATTGGAACATTATATATGAATATTGTTTTCCCTCTAAATTTATAGTTCTATCATTCCATTTAAAAACACTATCATATAATATTTCAATCGGTTGATCATATACGTATTCGTCATAATTTTGATATTCGTTAGTGAAAAAGACAGACATGTAAGACTCATTACTTCCAGAATATATCATCACCTTATATGGAATTTGGTCAGAATCTATTTTATAAGTAAGTTGTTCATCGTTCTTTAAATGAACAAAAGTTTGAGGATTCTTCATATTACCTAATTTATAAAAAGACACAATTGAATAAAGTAACAGTATCAGAATTAAAAATATTTTGGCTAGTTTAAATTTCTTTATTTTCTCCATTTTCTTTTCCCCTAATAAAATAAATATGCATCTTAATATCAAAATCAAGATGCATATAAAAGATTTATTTTAGTTTACGTCTATTTAGCCATACACAAATACCTAATGCTGCTATTGCAAATGGTACAGCATAAATTACTATTCTTACCACTTTATCTTTTTCTTCTGTTGCCACAAATGGTGTATCTGACTGTGATTTTCTAATTGAGTATAATTCTCCTCTATTTCCTGCAAATGCAAATGAATTTAATATTACATCAGAATTATAAGCTATTATAGGATACTCGCCATCTAATGAATTATCTGAGAAAGATGAAGTAGATGCAATAATAACTGCTCTAGATTCGTCACCTGATTCAACCATCTTTTGAACTGCAGCTGCAGTTACATAATATCCATCTTCATTTTCTTCAAGCTTTTTTCCACTCAAATCTGCTACATATGATTCAGTAGATGTTGTTAATATTGGTGAAGCAGTAATATTTTCTGTAGCCATTCTTTCAGTATCCAATTCTAACATTCCAGGTGCAACTAATAATGGTGTAACTGATTTTGAATTATAAAGTACTTTTGTTATTTCATGATCTGAAGCTACTTCAGCTTGATATACTAAATTATACCCTGATATTTGATTGTCCTCACTTCCATCAACAACTAACTTATTAGGCATTGATATCGCATATTCATCAAGAATTTTTTGGAAATTTGGATATGAAATTGTTGTATCAACATAATTTATATCATTTGTAATTATTATATCTCCACCCTTTTCGATATAATCACAAATTGCATTAGCTTCTGCCTCTGTAAAGTCTGTTTGAATTCCCATAATTGCTAATATATCACAATCTTCTGGAATTGTAGGATTTGAAACTATATTAAATGAATCAACTTCATAATATTCTTCAGATAAATAAGCACTTAAATAATATATTCCACCTGATAAAGTATAAGTAGTTCTACCTTCAACAAAATATACTTTTGTTGATTCTGTGCTTGCCAAATTAACAATTGCATTTGTTAATTTCTGTTCTGCTAAATCTACTACATTATAACTATCATCGTACGTATATAAATCACCACTACTGATATATGATGTTCTACCATCTGATGCTATTCCTATAATTTGAGGATAATCTGTTTCCAATGAATATTTAGAAATCTTTTCAGCATCATCTGAAGAAATTATTTCATATTTTATCTTATCATTTTGAGCTTGATATTGTTTCAATAAATCTACTACTTCTGAGCCTTCATCATATTGCCATAAATAAAATGTCATTTCTTTTTCAATATTTTTAGCAATACTTTTAGATTGATCAGTTAATGTATGCAATTTTCCAGATGTCAAATCTATTTGAGCTAACGGAATATTAGTTACCCATAAGTTTACAACTAAATATACTGCAATCAATATAGCAACTAAAATTATCATTTTTGAAGTATCTTTTATAAAATATTCCTTAGCAGTTTTTCCTGCTATTTTTACTTTTTCTTTAAAAGGTTTTTTATTTGCAAGCTTTTCCTTTTCTGCATTCATTTTCTTTAAAAGCTTTTTTTCTTTTTTTTCATTTTTTTTCATTTTTGTATCTAATCCCTTCCTATTATTTTTTATATACTATTTTACGCTTTTCCTTCTTTGCAAAACAATTATCGTAAGAAAAGTAAATAAGAATATAAATGTTCCATATCCTACTACTTCTTTTAAAGAAATAATTCCTTGTGGAAATTTTTGATACATCTGAGTTAATGAAAACATTTGAATAATACCTTCATATGATGTTAAAAATTGAATTATTAAGAAAAATCCTATTGATATTACAGCAGCAATAACTTGATTTTCTGTAATAGATGATGCAAACATACCAAATGATATATATGCCATAGAAAGCAACATAAAACCTAACATAGCAACTACTGGTTCAACAAGACTAACTTTTCCAAACTTAGATAATATTCCATAATATATAAACATTAATAAACAAGCTACCAAAGCTACTATAGTAGCTGCAAAAAATTTTCCTAATACTATACTAATAATACTTTTTGGAGATGTCATCAATAATTGATCTGTTCCAGTTTTTTTCTCTTCTGCAAACATTCTCATAGTAATTACTGGTATTAAGAAAGTTAATACTACTGTACTATCCCACACTACATATTCAAAATGTAATGACCCTTGAATAAAAGTATAATTATAGAATACAAAACTAACTACTGCTAAAAACAAGGCAATAAATACGTATCCTATCGGTGTATAAAAATAAGATTTTAATTCTTTTTTTAGTACTGCAAACATTATTTTTTACCTCCTTTTGCTTTTTTAGAAGTTTTCTTTTTTTCTACTTTTGGCTCTTTTTTCTCTTTTTTTGTTTCTTCTTTTTCAGGTATACTAGATATCTTTCCTTCCGTTATTTTTAAGAAAGCATCTTCTAAGCTAGTTTCTTTCTTTTTCATCTCTATAATAGTAATATCTTTAGCAACACATTCCTTAAATAATTTTTTTCTAATATCTTCTTTTCCTTCATAAATTAAAGAATATAACTTGCCAGTTTTTTCTTCTCTTATAAGTTTAATCTCTTTTATTTCTTTTAACGATTTCTTTATCTCATTTAGTTCTGAATTTTCTTCTTCAACAGTTATTAGTATTTCTGTTTGTTCTGATTCAGCTTGAGATTCGATGTTTTCTGTGTCACCAATTTTTATAATTTTACCTTTGTTAATAATTATTATTTTATTGCACATTTGATTAATTTCACTTAAAATATGTGAACTAATTAAAATAGTATGTTTTTTTCCAAGTTCTTTTATTAAACTTCTTATTTCTATTACTTGCTTAGGATCTAATCCTACTGTAGGTTCATCTAGGATTAATATAGGAGGATTTCCTACTAGAGCTCCTGCCAAACTTACTCTTTGTCTATATCCTCTAGACAAATTTCTAATTAATTTTGATTGTACCTCTGTAAGTCCAGTAGCCTTTAATACTCTTTCTATTTCAGCTTTTTTTTCTTTTCTTTTAATAAGTTTTAAATCAGCTAAATAACTAATAAATTCTTTTACTGTTAGTTCCAAGTATAATGGTACATTTTCTGGCATATATCCTATCTCTTTTTTAGCCTTTTTTGGTTTTTGATTAATATCATATCCATTTACAATGATTTTTCCTCTTGTTGGTTCAATATATCCTGTAATCATGTTCATTGTAGTAGATTTACCCGCACCATTAGGGCCTAGAAAACCAACGACTTCGCCATCTTCAATTTTAAAGCTAATATCATCTACAGCTTTAAAGTCATTGTACTTTTTAGTAACATTTTGTAGCTCTATCAATTTCTTTTCCTCCTTATATATTTGTGTTTTATAGTATATTGATATTTCAACATTCCAATGCGATTGTATTATTGAAACATTAAAATAAAATTAAAAACTAATTTATTTTTGCAATTAAAGCTTTAATTTTTATTCCCTGACTAGAAAACATTTCTTCATGTTCTGTTCTAATATCTTCAAAAATCATATCATTATAAAGATCATAAGTTTTTTTTACAATTTTAAAATTCGATTCTTTAAAATATTCTAAGCTTTCATTGAATAACTCATCATCATCTGTTTTAAAATATATTTCGCCTTTTTCTTTATTTAAAAATTGTTTATAATTTTCTAACTGTCTCGTATGTGTTAAACGTCTTTTTTTATGTTTTCCTCTAGGCCAAGGATTACAAAAATTTATATAAATTCTATCTATCTCATCTTTAGAAGAGAAAATATCCAATATTCTTTCTGCATTCATCCTTATTAACAATAAATTATTTATCTCTAATCCTTTTTCTTTGTATATAGTTTCTATATTTCTTTTAGATAATCCAAGCATAGCTTCTATCATATCAGCAGCAATATAATTTATTTCTGTATGTGAGCTAGCAAGCTCAGCAATAAAGCTACCTTTTCCACAACCAATTTCTAAATAAATAGGAGCCTTTTTATTTTCAAATGATTCTTTCCATTTGTCTTTATTTATACTTGGATCATCTATATAAAATTTTGCTTCTTCTAATTCTTGCTTTGCCCAAGGTCTTCTTCTAATTCTCATATATTTTCCTTCTTTTCTTTAATGTGTTCCATGATATGTGTCTGTTGAAATCAATTCTGTACTTACAACTTGACCATCTTTATAAAGTCTTTTATAAGTTTGGTATGTCCCTGAACCAATATAATTTGAAAATATTTCAACTTGATAATCATTCTCCGTTTTTAGTCCATATATTGATACATGAACTCCTCCATTTTCTACACTAGCAGCTATTTTTATCGGATAATCTCTATTATTCTTAAACTTAAAATCAATTGATCCCCAAGCAACAGTAGCATCCCTTCCACCAGTAAAATATGTCGAAAGGAACATATGATTTGTACGTTCCACAACCTCTAAATTTGAATATAAAACAGCATTATACAAAGTTGTTGATACTTGACATATTCCTCCACCTAATCCACTAACAGCCTGATTATTTTCAAATACAGTAGCTTCTCTAAAGCCAGCAGCTATAGTTCTTTCACCTACTGTAGAATTATATGAAAATGTTTCTCCTGGCATTATTACCGTTCCATTAATTTTATTAGATGCTACTATTAAATTTTGAAGTCTATTATTAGAACCAATATACCATGTTGAATATGATGCTAAAACATCAGGAAAAGCATCCATTCCAAGATCATCTACTGTTACATTTGCTGGAGTATATTTCAAAGCTACAACATATTCGTTTTTCTGTTCAGACTCTATTTGAGCCTTAACTGTTTCAACGCTTTCAACAAAATCAACACCTGTTTCATCTGCATATACCATTCTAGGCTCTGTAGTAAAATATGCATCTTGTGCCTCTTTATATATCTCAGAATGAATCTTTTCTACATCAATTTTTTCCGGATATTTATCATAAGTTGGTATGTCATAATATACATCATTATAATTTTTATTATTTAACGCATCTTCTACAATTTTTTTAGTTTCATCACTTAAAGCAGCCTTTCCAATTTTTCCAGATGTTATTATCAATTCTCCATCTTCGATATAATAACTAGGTTGTTCAACTTGTTCTGGTAATTTTGCTGATATATCCAATATGCATGCATCTAATGTTACTTCATCATAAGTTACATCAATTGTAATATTCACAGGTTTTTTCTTTAGACTAATAACTTTTAAATCCCTTTGAATTATCGAACCTTCTCTAGCAACATTATATGCTTTGTCTACAGCTTCATCTAACTTATAATCAACATTTAATTGTTCTAGAGCAAGAGAATATAAATTTTCTCCGTATTGAAAGTATATAGTTTCATCTAATTTATCTAAAAATTCAGTTTGAATTTTATTTTTTGCTTCTTCTTTAGATAATTCAGAAACATCAATTCCTTCAATAGAAACACCTTTTTTTATTTTTGTATCTTTATTATTCATTATAGAAAAAACTGAAACTATTAATATAGCGATAAATAAAATTGTAGCCAATGAAACGGCACTTATCTCTAATCCCTTTTTGACTTTTGTTTTTATTTCTCCGCTTGCTAATATTTTTATTTTGTTCTGGAACTAATAATTGGCTTCCGCTTTTTTGCTCTTCTGGTTTTCTCTCTTCATCATTTGAGTTGCCTAAATCTAATATTTGGTTTGCCATTTTATTCTCCTATTTTTATTAAAAACTTTATGTATTACTTACTATTATTGACCATATTATTATATTTATATTGATATTAAAAGTCAACAAAGACACGGCCATATTTTGCCATGTCTTTTATATTTTTACTATTACAATTGTTCCTTTAGGTTTATTATGCACAAGTTTTATAGTTCCACCATGTTTTTTTACAATAGTATGCGCAATAGAAAGTCCAAGTCCTGTACCACCCTTTTCTCTAGAACGAGCTTTATCCTCTCTATAAAAACGTTCAAATATATGTTTTATTCCTTCATCACTAATACCAATTCCAGTATCTTTTACGTTTAAAAATAATTTATCATCACGATTATAAATTTCTACTTCTATTGAATCATTTTCTTCAGTATATTTTAATGCATTATCTAAAAGAATAATCATTAATTGTTTTATCTTATTTTTATCTAAATTTATTTCCCTATTGCAATTTACAGTCAACTTCATTTTTTTGTTTTGAATTTCTGCCATTTCTTGATAAGGAATAATCAATTCTGTTGCTAACTCTTCTATATTCGTTTTTGTTTTATGTATCACAGTTTTATTGTTATCCGCTCTAGCTAATTCCATTAATTCAGAAATCATTTTAGATAATCTACGAGTTTCATTTAAAGTAAGTGCAATATCTTCTGATTTATCTATAATTTTACTTTCTGGCGACTGTAATAACAATTCCTGTTTAGCCTGAATTATCGTAAGTGGTGTTCTCAATTCGTGAGAAGCATTTTGTACAAACTCTGTTTGCTTTTGATATGATTTAACAATTGGTGCAACAGTTTTTTTAGATAAAAACCAACTAATTATAATTGATAAAACAATTACAATAATGGTTCCAACAGATAATGTTTTAGTAAAATTTACTGACATTTGTTTTTCTGAATTAATATTTACCATTATATCCATATAATACTTTTCACCATCAGATGCAGTTAAATCACATGTTGTTCCTCTATAGAAATAGTTAGAACTACCAGAATTCACCTTTATTTCATATATCTGATTGGTATCTACCGATTTCCAGTCCGTTTTATCAATATATTCTGCAAAGTACTTTACACTCAATGATGTAGCTATTACATCACCATCACCATCTCTTAATATCGTAACTATTCTTGGATTTTCAATAGCATTTATATTTGACTGTACTTCTTGAATTAATTCCTCCTCTGTCAGAAGTTCTCTTGGAAAAATATTATTTATCTTTTCTCTTTCTGATTTCGTTTTTCTTTCTAAATTATCCTTATATTGATATATTTCTTTATCCACTGAAGTATATAAATACTGGTTAAATTGACTTAATATAAATATACTAAATGTTCCAAACACTATCGTAAATAATATTAAATTCAAAATCATACTTTTTAATAGATGTGTTCTTATCATTTTATGTTCTATCATTTTTAATATCTCTTTTCACCTTTTATTTAAGAATCTGATAATATATAGCCTACTCTTCTTAAGGTTTTTATATATTTATCATACCCATATTTTTTCAATTCTTTTCTTAAACTACTTGCATAGACCTCTACTACATTTGTCGATGTATCAGAATCAAATCCCCATATCTTATCAAAAATCTGTTCTTTTGTTATAATCGTATCCTTCGAATGTATTAAATATTCTAATAAATCAAACTGTTTTCCTTGAAGATTTATCTCTTTTCCATCTATTGTCACAGTTCTATTTTGCAAATTCATTTTTAAACCTTTAAATTCTAAAGTATTATTTAAAAAAAAGCCATTATTTCTTCTTATTATAGCTTCCAATCTTGCCAACAATTCTTCTCTTTCAAAAGGTTTTACTAAATAATCATCCGCACCAGAATTCAATCCTTTTACTTTGTCACTTAAAGAATCCTTTGCAGTTAATATTAAAACCGGAGTCAATATTTGATTACTTCTAAGTTTACTTAAAACCTCATATCCATTCATCTCAGGCATCATTAAATCTAATATTATAACATCATAAATATTTTCCTTCGCAAACATATAACCTTCATATCCATCATAGGCTTGTTCTACATTATATTTCTTTTCTATACATTGCTTAATTGTATCTGATAATATTCTGTCATCTTCTACTATTAAAACTTTCATTCTTAAACTCCTTTGATTTCAGATTATATCATAATTTCTCTGATTATTATATAGTTAATAACTTAAAAAAAACTTAAAGCAGGCATCTTTATAAAATACCTGCTTTACATATCAAATATATCATAACCATAATATTATTTTACTGGTGTTAATTCAGGGTTAGCTATAAAATAATCTTCAGTGGTTATTCCTTCAAATTCTATTGTTAACTTCTCTACTCCAGTTACATCTACTGAAAAAGTTGAGTCTGTTACATTATCTGTATAGTATATAACCTTATCACCATCATAAAAAGTTACTTTAGGAACAAATACCAATTGCTTTGTTCCATTGTCATTTGCTTGAGTACAAATAATTCCTTTCAATTCTGTATAATCTTTATTCAAATCAAATTCTATTGTATATGGAGAATTATGATTATTTCCAGATTTTGATGCACTCTTTAAAATATATTTATCATATTCAACATTATTATCCATAGAAGTTATTTTATTATCACCATTTGATACTGTCAATTTTCCTTTTGTAACATTAGATTTTAAAGATAGTAAATTTACAGAAGTAGGCTCAATACTAGTTAACTCTTCTTCAAGTTTTTTAATATCTTTATCATTTGGTAATATTTTTTTTGCTTGAGCAATATTATTTTTAGCCTTTGAGTAATCTGTTTGCATTAATGTTCTAGTTTCTAATAAAAATTCACTTTTATATTGAGCTATTAACTCTTCTTTTGCATCTTCTATTTGGATTGAATTATTACTATCAAAATCTACAATATACTCCAAGATTGATAATATATCTTCCTCATTAGATACTAATTCTGAAACTTCATATTTTAGCAACGCAATTTTTATTTCATTTCTTTTGTTTTCAATCAATTCAGAATCTTGCAAATCTTCATCAATATCAGCTAACACTTCTAAAGCTTTATCATATTTAGAAACCTTTAAATATTCATCAGCTTTTAGCAAATATTCATTTAAATATAGTTGCTCAATTTCGTTTATTTTATTTTTTACTTCAGAATATTTTGAATAAGTTTCATCAATTGATTTTAAAATTTCAAGTGCTTTTTTATAATCTTTTTCATTAAAAGCCACCATAGCAGTTTGATAAGTTTGTGACATCTTTTTATCATTTAATTCTTTTTCTTTTTCCGTTAAAAATTGTTTTCCAAAGTAGAAACCAACTAAAAGAAGTACAATTATTAAAATTATCAATAAGAAAAAATTGCTTACTTTTCTGCCAAAAGAATTCTTTCTTCTTTCTTTTTCCTCTTTTATTGCCTGTTTTTCTTCTAATTTTCTTTGTTTTTCTTCAAGTTTCATCTCTTGAGCTTTTTGCTTTAATTCTTTTTTTGTTGTTATTTTTTTTTCTTCTTCCATTGTTTCATCCTTTCCAAAATTTATCGATATATTTATTTTTTTCAAAAATCATTTTTTTATTAATTATTGTCTTTATTATATATCATATAAAAATATTTTTTCAATAAAATATAGAATAAATCTAAAAAATCTTTGATTTTTCAGTAAATTTATTCGTGCACCAAAATTATGAAATAATTTTGTATGCAAATTTTGTCAAAGGCTTTATATTCTTGGAAATCAGCAAGACTTTCATAGCATATAAAAAAAGTGCCACCCTTTTCAGGATGGCTTGGGGAAGAAAAAAATTTTCAAGACTATTTGTTTAGTCTTTATGTATATATAATACCCATCAAAAATTAAAATAACCTTAAAATTAAAAAATTATTTTAAATTTTTTAATTTTAATAATGAAATCAAAGAAACACAATCATTTAGTTCACCATTATTAATCATCTCATAAGCTTTATCTAAAGGAATTTTCAAACATTCTAAAAATTCATCTTCATCTAAACTTAATTCTTTAACTTGTTTTGGATTTTTGGCAACACATATATATGATGCGTTATCACAACAACCAGGATCAGCATAAAACTTTTGAATAACATAAATTTCATCCGCAATGCAACCTGTTTCTTCTTCTAATTCTCTTCTAGCAGCTTCTTCGGGCGTTTCTCCTGGTTCTATTAATCCTGCAGGGAGTTCTATAGATTCTAGTTTATTTACTCCAGCACGTGGTTGTTTTGTAAAATATACTTCATTATTTTCATCTATCGCAACAATTGCAACAGTATCTTTTTTAGTAATAATCTCTCGTGAAATCTTTGCACCATTAGGAAGTTCAATTAGTAAATTATTTAATTCAAGAAAACCTTTATATATATTTTCTTTTTTTAATATATTCATTTATTTTCACCTCTTATATTAATATTTTGTTTACTATTTTCGTTATTGCAAGTAACACAATATATACAGCTACAATACTAGCACCTGTAGGGAAATTCAAGAAAAAGCTAACTAGTATTCCCAATATAAAACAAATTATAGATATGATTCCGGATAGTATTATTAATTCTTTAAAACTTTTTGATAATCCCTTAGCAATTACCGCAGGAAAAATTATTAAACTAGATATAAGTAACGTTCCCATCATTCTCATTCCTAAAACGACAATTAGCGCTGTCAAAAAAGATATAAGAAACTGATAAAAAGTTACATTTATTCCTCTAGCTTGAGCAAATTTTTCATCATATGTTATCATAAATAATCTATTATAATAAAGCATATATACAACAAAAACGGTTATTGATAGTATCAAACTTATAATAACATCACTTTTTGTCATTGATAAAATACTACCAAACATATAGTTTGAAACATCTATATTAAAGCCAGTAGAAACAGATGTTATTATAATTCCAAGTGCCAATGCTCCAGTAGACACTAAAGCTATTTGTATGTCCCCACTCTCACCTTTTTTTTGACTAATTATCATTATAATAATTGCAGCTATTAATACAATTGGAATTGATATATATAATGGTGGCAAATCCAATGCTACGGCTAACGTTAATGATGCAAATCCAACTTCACCTAATCCATGACCAATCATTGAATAATTTTTTAGCACTAATATTATTCCTATTAATGCTGCACATATTGATATTGCAATCCCACATATTAAAGCTCTTTGTATGAATGAATAACTTAATATATTAATTATTTGACCCATTTTTATTCCTCTTTTTTTGTAAACTATTTAATATTCTAACATAGATTTTTAGTTAATTCAAGATTATAAAATTCTATCATTCATTAGCAAAATTATGAGATAATTTTGTATGCAAATTTTATATACTAGAAACGTTCTATAACTTTTCTAACATACAAAAAACACCCCTATAAAAGAGGTGTTTTTAATTTTATTAATAATCAAAACTATATGATGCATATACTGAAATTCCAGGTCCTGATATTACTTTATTTTTATAAAGATATACTGTAGCATAGTTAGTTATTGTTTCATTTACTGCTTTCATTCCTTTCCAGTTATCATTATCTTTTGCTTCTTCTTTATCATCATCAGTAGCCTTAGATGTAGCTGTATATCTGATATATACTTTTTTCAAATTCTTATCTTCTTTAGCTGTAGCAACATATATAATTTTGTCTAATTTGATTTTTCCATTATTTTCTTTTATTGATTTAACTTGTTCTTTAATAGTATCTTTTGCAGAATCTACATCATCATCATCTACATCATCTAATTCATCTGCAAAATCTTCAGGTTTATCTGTACTGCTCCAAGCAAGTGCTCCTTCAAGATCCATTGCCTTTACTATTTTATCTTTGTCATATGAGTTTATAGCTCTGAAATACTTTTTAATAGCTCTTTTTTCAGAACCTCCTATTAAATTAATTGCTAGTATAGCAACAATCAATACTACAACTACTGCTATAACTATTTTTAAGTGGCTCTTTAATGCAGAACCAATTTTTGAAAATACACCTTTTACTTTTTCCATGTGTTTTCCCCTTTCAGAAAATTTTATATTTTAAAATTTAAATAACTAAATTCATAAATAGTATATTATAAACATTTTAAAATATCAACAAATTATTTTTATTTTTTATACAATTTTTTATTAAACCCCAATCGGACAATAATCATCAGTAACTATTGGCTTTGATGAAGTAAAATCCGTTATTTCATTTCCAAGAAATTCTTTATATACTTCAAATTTTTCATCATTCTCTAATGACTTATTTTTAAATCCTATCAAGACTAAATTTTGAAGTTCACTATCTCCAAACATATCTCCCTGAGTTCTAAACAATTTTACTTCATCAAAAACAGCTTTATATGTAGCATATTCATATTGAATAAAATCTGAATTAACTCCAGTTAATGAAGAAGCAATGTTTGTAATTACCATTCCTCCATCATTTAAAGCCTCTTTGCTATTCATCAAAGCTTCATATGTAGCCAAGTGAAAAGGAGCATTTATTCCTTTAAAAGCATCTATTAGTATGCAATCATATTTTTTTTGTGGATTATTCAAATACGTTCTTCCATCTTGATGATATATGGTCAATCTTGGATTATTTCTATCTAAATTAAAATATTCCTCCGCCAAATTTGTCATCTTTGAATCTATTTCTACTACATCTATATTTTTCCCTTCAAAATTATTTAAAAAATATGTTGGATAAATATATGCAGCTCCACCAATCATCAAAACATCTTGACTATCTTGTTTATAATAATCAAACAAATTGTAATATTTCATATAATCACTATATAATGTACCATTTTCTGTAGCTATAGATTCATATCCTGTGTCTACTTCTAATGTATAATATTGATTTTCATCTTTGTTAAACTTTTTTATCCATATTCTACTATATTCAGAATCAGTATCTAATATGATATCAGGATTATCTTCATTAAACATTTTCTTTCCCAAAAATACGAATCCTACTAATAACACTAAAACTGCCAAGGATTTCAAGACATATTTAAAATTTTTATCTTCGTATATTACAAAAGAAAGCAAAAAAGTTATAACAGTTGTAATAAGTATTATATTTTTCACTCCTATATTAGGTATTAATACAAATCCTGCTAGAAACGTTCCTAAAATACTACCTATAGTATTTAGAGCAGACATTCTTCCAGAAACTTCACCAATACCATTTAAGTCTTTTTCCTTTAATTTCACAGCAAATGGAGATACTGTTGCCAAAAAAAGACTTGCTGGTCCAAAAGTTATACTAGAACACAAAATTGCTATTATACTTGGATTTATTATTGAATTTAATAATGATAACGGTTTAATAACTGATACTTCAATTATTGGAATCAAACTCACAAAAAAAGCAGCATTTAATATAAAAAGTGACATTATATTTCTACTTGGTTTTTTATCAGCTAATTTTCCTCCCAAAAAATAACCTACGCTCATAAAAACTAGCATCATACCTATTATACAAGTCCATATCAAATTTGAGCTTCCTAAATATGGTGATAAAATTCTTGCTGCAACTACCTCAATTATCATACATAATAAACCAGCGATAAAATTACAACATTCTAAAGTATATTTTTTCATTTCCGCTCTCCTACTTTAATCTTCTGTTTTATAATCTTTTATATTCCCATCAAATACTACATTTTGTTCAAGTGCTACAACTCTTATATTTTGATTGGAAATATTTTTTAAATCATGTGTTGCCATAATTATCGTTATATTTGATTCTTCATAAAGATTATCTAAAATTTCATAAAAAGATTTTATAGTTTTAGAGTCTAAACCATTGCAAGGTTCATCTAATAATAGAACTTTAGGATTACCTATTAAAGTTCTAGCCAATAATACTCTTTGTCTTTGACCACCTGATAAATCTCCAATCTTTTTATTAACTATATCTTCAATATTTAATTTTTTTATTATCTTCTCATATGATTCTTCATCTGCTTTAGAATAAAACGGTTTCAAATTATGCTTCTGAACTCCAGTCATTATTATCTCTTTAGCTGTTGCAGGAAAATTTTCATCAGTCATATTATTTTGAGCTAAATATGAAACTTCAGATTTAGAAATATTAAAATCTATTATTCCTGATTCTTTTTTCTGTAATCCTGTTATTGTTTTTAAAAACGTACTCTTTCCAGATCCATTTTTTCCAACAAGACAAATATATTCATTTTCATTTATTGATAAAGTAACATCTTTTATCGCTAGATGATCATTGTATTTTACACTTAAATTTTCTACTCTTATAATTTCCATATTTTTCACTTCCTATTTTAATGCCTTCTTTAAATTTTCTAAATTCTGATACATTATAGATAAGTACGTTTCACCAGATTCCAGTTCTCTTTGAGAAATTGAATGTAAGCTATGAAATTGCAATTTTTCAGCACCTGTTTCACTTGCTATAGTATTAATTGTATTACCTGAAGATAATTCTTTATAAAATATTACTGGAATGTTTTTATTTTTCATTTCATTAATAACTGTGAATATTTTATCTACACTAGGCTCACTATCCTCACCACACGAATCATATGCAGAAATATAATTTAAATTATATCTTCTTATAAAATATGTATATGCAAAAGGTCCACCAAAAGCTATTTCTTTATTCTCAGCATCATTAACCACTTTCTTAATATCGTTATCTAATTCTGTTAATTTAGAAATATACTCTATAGCATTTTCTTGATAATATAAACTATTTTCTGGATCTTTTATACACAACTCATCTCTAATATTTTCAACTATTTGAATGGACTTTTGAGGATCTAGCCAAATGTGTGTATCATATTTTTCATGCTCTTCATGTGCAGATGAATGTTCTTCCTCTTCTTCATTTTCAACTAATTCTATATTAAATGCCACATTCTTTATATTTTCTGTACTATCTATACCAGAAATAACTGTTTCAGCCCAAGGCTCTAATTTCTCACCTGTATATAAAAATAAATCAGCTTCTTGTATATTTACTATATCTTGTGGCGTTGGTTCAAAATCGTGTATTTCAACTCCTGGAGAAAGAAGCATATTAACATTTACTTTTTCGCCTCCAACTTCTTTTGCAAAATCATAAATTGGATATATGCTAGTAACAATATTTATTTTCTCTTCTTGATACATTATTTTCGTATTTTTATTATTAAATATTAATACTACTCCCAATATTAGAATTACTAAAATTATTAACGAAACTATAAGTTTTTTCAATTCAATTCTCCTTTATTACTTTTTGTAAAATTCTTCTCCGATAAATTCATACACTATATCTGTTAAATTAGATATAAACAAATCATAGCTTGAAACATTTTTCTTATTATTCAAATAATAAATTCCTGTATATGCCGGATTTTCTATTTCTGTTCCATCCATATTCTTTAATGAAATTTTATTTCCTGACAAATCTATTAAATCATATTCAATATTGCTAGGAAAACCAGACGTATTAAAGTTCACTCTTGCTGGCAAATTTGCACAAATCAATGCTCCATTTTCCAATAGCATTGGATTAATATAATCATATTCGATATTATTTAATATTTGTTCAAACTGTTTATTTATTACGATATATTTGCCGTTTTCATTTTTCACAATATAAGCATCATCTAACACAAAAATATCTTTATAATTAGGAGAAATTTGTATTCCATTTTCATCAGCAAAATATATTATATCTTTATCATAATCTTTTATTAATATATATTGATCATAAAATTCTAAAATCTGAATATTACCTTCAAATTCCACTCTTTTTGTGTTAGTAGTATACCATCCCTGTACTCTTTCAGAAGTCTTGTAAAACGGCAAATATCCATTACTATAAACATATAAATTATCTGCATCAAATTTCAAATAATCACAATCTATGCTAACTCTTGTTGTGGGATTATCTTGTTTTATAAATTCATATCTGTTTTTGCCACCAGTTTGAGATACAGTAATATAAATATCATATTCATCATTAAATCTGTATCTATATGGTATATCTTCATATGCTTTCAATTTTTTCATATTACTTGTTGGAATAGTAGATAACCTTTCAGAAATTTTTCCATCTTGTTTAAAAGTATTCTTATATAAATCTTCAAGTTTTTCCAATTGTTTAGCATAGTCATCTGTTGCTATTTCTGTTTTAAAAGTCATTACTTCTCTTTGATTTTTTAGTATTATTGAAGAAGTTCCTTCTAATGATACAAGTGCAATATCAAACTTTTTATCATATTGTTCTATTGATATAAAAGGTGATGCATAATCATATTGAAAATCTATTTTTGTTTCACCATTTGCATTTATATATCCCCATTTTCCATTTCTTTCAACATTAATATAAAATTCAGAATCCTCACTCAAGACACTAATATTTTTAAAGTATTCTTCTTGATAATCTAAAAATCCTTTGTTTTCTTCTTGTACTATTTCTTCTACTTTGTCTTTATATGTTAAGACATTTACACCAACTATAACAATAGCTATAATTGCAATACTTGTAATAGCTATAAATAACATACTATTTGAATACAACATGTTTTCTCTCAATACTTGTATTTCTATTAATAATGCTGCTAATATGTATAATACGCCAATATATGATATATCAATAAAATATGATATTGATGAAAAAACTGCTAAAATATAAGAAAACAATAATATTTTATCTTTTCTATTAAATACCAGAGTAATAAAATTAATAATTATTACAGTCACCATTACAATAAATATAAAAGACTTAATTTCATCCATAACCTTTAATTCTTGTGCAGTAGCACTATTAAAGCTTGGCATATATAGTCTAAATAACAACATTACTATTCCAAATAGGAGATTCATTCCTCCTACTATACTATTTACGAGTTTCCCCCTCATTAATTACTCCCTCTTTTTCTTTTGTTTCATCTACTTTTTTATCTAATACAGTAATACCATACATAAATATAGTAAATATAATTACTATTATAATTCCAATTATTACCTGAGAAATACTTGTAAATTCAGGAATAAACATTATAAGCGAAGTTATTGAAAAACCTATAATCGCATAATAAGTTATTCCATAGAACTTTTTAAATAACCAAGTTATCATTCCTGCAGTTGTTAATGCTAGAGCTATATAACCAATACCAAAAGGAATAATTATCGATAAATCCAATGCTGTAAATCCAGATAAGATTGGTCCTAAAACACCCATATATATTAAAATATGCATAGTTGTCATTCCTGGCATTACAGCTCCCCATGCATATATTGCTCCATATATGATTAATTCTACTATACTTAAATATCTAACCTCTGTTCCTGCCTTAGTATTATTTGCCATCATCGTACAAATAATTGTTAGTATAAAAGCAATCAAAGTACTTATTAAATATTTTTTCTTAAAACCTTCTTTATTAGCAACTTTGATTAATGTAGGTATTCCTCCTATAATTATTCCCAAAAAAGCACATCTAGTAAATGCAGTATATTCATCGAGTAAGAAAATAACTAGCTTTGCACAACAAGCTGCACCTATTAATATTCCTACCAATATCGGCCATATATATTTTAAGTTCTCTTTAAAATTCTTAAAAGGATTTGCAATTATTGCCATACATCTATCATATATTCCAAGTACTATAGCAAAAGTTCCAGCACCAGCCGTAAGTGCAGCAATACCTATAATAATCCCTTTTATAATCTTGGTTATTACTTCTTTCATATTTTTCTTCCTTAATTTAATCTACATATAGTTTATTATTAATAATATATTCTTCTACATCCTCACATACTAAATCACTAATATTTTCATTATTGTGCAATTTCTTTCTTATTTGGCTTGAACTTACTTTCAAGTTTTCTGAATTTTTCATATATAAAACATTTTGGCTATTTATAACCATCTCTTTTTTATCATATCTTTGAAAAATTATATATTTATACTTTTGTAATTTATCATAATCTTTCCAATCACTCATTTTTTTGTAATTATCTTCGCCCATAAAAAAATATATATCATCATTTATGTAATTATTTTCAATAATCTGAAAAATATCAATTGCATTTAATTTTTTTGATATTCTTTTTTCAATTTCTAAAACTTTTATATTATCATCTAGCTTACATACCAAATTTAACATATCAATTCTTTTATCAATGTTGATGAGATCTATTTTTCCATAAAAATCATTTACTGGAACAAAATAAACCTCATCAAACTTATAATCATTTTTGGCTTGTTTTATTAAATTATAATGAGCTATTGTTGGAGGATTAAAAGAACCTCCAAAAAAACCTACCTTCATTTTATATATTTCCTAACTCTTTTTTCACGATACTAAATATCTCATCGTGAATATCTTCAACAGTTCTTATTTTATCATCTTTAATACATTTAATTTCTTTCCAACCATATTGATCTACCAAATTGCAAGCAGCATTATATGAATCTTCTATATGATGAGAATCTTTTTCATGAATATCTTTTTGCATTTTATGACTAAATTTATTTTCCCTATTTTTTATTAAATTCAAACTGCTTTTAGGAGGCATATTCAAGAAAAATACTGCATCTGGTTTAGGAATTTTATAAATATTAAATTCCAAATCTACTAACCAATCAAGAAATTTTTTTCTTTCTAATTGATCTTTAATTTTCCCTGCTTGATGAATCATATTAGCAGAAGTATATCTATCAGCTAATATAACTCCGCCATCATTATAATATTTCTCTAATTTTGTTTTATATGTTGAATATCTATCTGCAGCATAAAAAGTTGACGCCACATATGGGCTAACATCATTAGCATTTTCACCAAATTCTCCAGACAAATACATTTTCACCAGTGAAGATGAAGGACTATCATAGTTCGGAAAAGAAATTCCCATATACTCTATATTTTCTTCATCAAATCTTTCTTTCAGTTTCTGCATTTGAGTCTGTTTTCCACTTCCATCAGTTCCATCTATTACAAATAATTTTCCCATTCTTATTTCCTCTTAATATTTATTTTATTCTTTCAAATAAAGCTTGTATATCTTTCGTTGTAAGATCAATTTCCTTTTCTAAATACGTTGGTTGCCAAGATGGTTCTTTAAGTTCAAGATATTCTCTAATCTTTTTAGTTGTCTCAGGCATTATTGGTTCAAATAAATTACTTAAGTTAGCTATAATATTACTACAAGTAAATATAGTATTATTAAATTCTTGCTCATCTTCTTTTACTTGTTTCCATGGTTCTTTTGAATCATAATACTTATTTGCCACTTCAACTAGATTCATAATTTTATTAGTTGCTTCCCTAAACTCTAGCTTTTCAATTAGTCCTCCCACTTCTTTATAAGTAATTTCAATTAAGTCTTTTATTTCTGAATCCATAGTTGCCAACTTAATCTTCTCTAAGTTTTTAAATTTAAGCGTTCTATTTACTAAATTTCCAAATTTATTTAAAAGCTCACTATTATGAGTAGCAATAAAATCTTCTGGAGTAAAATTAGTATCTTTTCTCTCAGGTCCATTATTAATTAAATGAAATCTTAATGAGTCTATTGGATAAATTTCAATTGCCTCCAAAGCAGTTATTCCTATTTTCTTACTCTTCGAAAACTTTTGATCATTATAATTTAAGTATTCTGTTGAAACTATTGTATCAACTAAATGATAATTTTCTTTTTGTCCTAGAAGAAGAGCATTCAATATTATACTATGAAATACTATATTATCTTTTCCATGACACATATATATTTTATTATTTCTTCCTTCTTTCCAAAAGTCTTCCCAGTCCCAGCCTCTTTCTTCACAAACTTTCATTGTATCTGTAAGATAACCTAGAACAGCATCAATCCAAACATACATTCTTTTATCTTCATATCCACTAATTGGAATCTCTACGCCCCAAGTAATGTCTCTAGTTACAGCTCTTTCAACTAGACCTTGTTTTAAATATTTTTCCGTCTCATTTCGAGCATTTATTCTCCAAGCATATTCAACTTCTTTTGTATGTTCTTCAATTTCTTTTTGAAATTCAGGAAGCTTCAAGTATAATATTTTATTATCTCTTTGAACAGTTTTTGAACCACAAACAATACAATTTCCACCAATTAATTCTTCTTGAGTAGGAACATGAAGGCAACTATCACATTGATCACCCTTTGTTTCTTCGCCACATTCTGGGCATTTTAGTACTACTTCTCTATCTGCTAAAAACTTATTACACTTTTCGCAATAACATTGTGGTTCAATTTTTTCATATATATAACCATTATCATATAATTTTTTAAATAATTCTTTTACTTTTTCTTTGTGATAGTCAGTATCAGTATTCGAATATAAATCATAAGAAAAATTTAACTTTTCAAATAGTCCTCTAAATTCTTTATCGTAATAATCAGCTATTTCCTTTGGAGTTTTACCTTCTTTTCTTGCTCTTTCAGTTATTGGCGTGCCATGACAATCAGAACCAGAAACAAACATAACTCTATCTCCATTAAGTCTATGATATCTTGCCAAAATATCTCCTGAAATTAATCCTGCAATATGACCTAAGTGCAACGAACTATTTGCATAAGGCCATGCATTTCCTACTAATATATTTTTGTTCATTTTCTCTCTCCTTTATATTATGGTCTTCTACGAGATCCAGGAATATGCTCTTCTTCAGCTTCTATTTTTTCGATAGAATCTGATTGTGAAATTCCTAACTTCGTTAATAATTCTCCTCTTCTTGAATATAAGTCTGGCAATTTAGCAGAATCATCACTTAAATCATCAGAAATATCCATATTGCCTGTATCTGCTTCATGTTCCTCATGCTTATGTTCCTCTCCAAAATGACTATGCTTTTCATGTTCTGAAGCACATCTCTCATCATGTCCAGTTTGATTTTCAATTGAAACAATTTTACTTTCAATATATTTTAATTCTTCTAATAATGCAATCTTAGTGCCTATATCGCCATATTCAATTGTTGAAGCTTGTGGAATATCCTCTTCTTTCTTATCATTTCCTTGTACAACCTCTTTTGGTCCAGGAGTACCTATATTATTTTCCATATATATAGTTCTAGGATAAATTCTTGTCATTGGAACATCTGCAAAAGCCATAGACCCACTAGTTCTATTTTCTATTAAGCTTAAATCAGTTTCACCAGAAAAACCTGCAAATAGCAATTGATTAGAATCATTATCCTGACTTTCTCCAGCTCTTCTTATTTGAAATAAATTATATCTTTCTTGATTTGGATTAGTCTTTCCCGCTTTTATTTCACCAGGTCTTATATAAGTATCATGATTATGTGCTGTATCTTTTAATAAACTAGCTACTTGCTTAGAAACAGGAGTTGCCTCAAAACCTTGTAGCTCTTCTCTAGTTCCATCATCTTTTTCTTCCATTACTTTAAAATTATTATTTCTTAGTCTTATAATTAATGGCCTTGCATTTTGAGTTAATGAATCATTAAATAATTTTGATCCACCTTCTCTGTCTTCAATTCTAATTACACTAACTATATCTTCAGCTTTTTCGCCTAAATCTCTAGCAATTTCTGCTTTTTCTAATTCTTCTTTCGTTTTTTCTTCTCTTTTTCTTTGAAGAGGGACTATTTTTAAAGAAGTTCCTATACCATCTCCCATCTCTTGTGTTTCAGGTTCAACTTCTTCTGCCACTAAGCCTTTTGAAACTGATAACAATCCTACTTGTTCAAATGGTTGTAAGCTTTTTTCTAATTCAGGATCTAGGTGAACCATTCCTTTTTCATCTACTTCCGCTAGTTTTTCCAAACTAGTTACCTGTATGCTTCCATCTGCCATGGCAACTACTTCAATTCCTTTTTCCTGTAATAAATTCAATTGCTCTGGTTTTATATTACTTCTAATCATTTCTCTAATAGCAGCACTTTCAGAAATTTCTTTAAAAGGTAGAGCATCCGCAGCTTCTCCGATTTCTTCTAACTGCATTCCATCCTGCATTAACTTTATAATATCTTCTCTTTCAAGTCCTGTTCTTTGTACCATCTCTTCAATTTCATCGTCTTTATATTTTTTTGAATGTTTACTAAGTAAATCAGTTTTTCCCTTTGTACTTTGCATCACAATAATCTCCGGTATTTGTATTCCTCCATCAATTAATGTAAGATTGTCTATAGCTCTCAAAGAAGAAAAAGTTTCATCCTCTCTACCTGATTTTCTAATATAATCTCTCATTAATGTTAGATTAGATAATTCTTCTTCAAAACTATCTTCATACTCTTTTTTTAAAAAACCTTTTTCCATTCTTTCTCTCCCTTTCACTTAACCTGAATAGAAATTTTTATCTTCTGCCTATTTTAATTTTCTTTCGATTAGTTCAGCTAATTCTTTAGCTTTCTCAGTTATAACTTTCTGATCTTCACCTTCAATCATAACTCTTACTAATGGTTCTGTTCCAGAAGGTCTTATTAAAACTCTTCCATTTCCTGAAAATTCATTAGTTAATTTTTCAATTGCTTCTTTTATTTCCGGATCTTTATCATAGTCATATTTTTTATTACTTGCTACTTTAGCATTAATTAATATTTGTGGATATATCGTTACAACTTTTCTAGCTTCAGATGGTAATTGTTTTGTTTCTAATAATATTTGAATTAACATTAATGATGTTAATATTCCATCACCTGTAGGATTATAATCTAAATATATAATATGTCCTGATTGTTCTCCACCTAAATTATATCCATTAGCTAACATTTCTTCTAAAACATATCTATCACCAACTTTTGTTTGTTTAAAGTTAATTGACTCTCTTTCTGAAAATTTGTTTAATCCTAAGTTGCTCATAACTGTTGCAACTAATGTATCTTTAGCTAGCTTTCCTTTTGATTTTAAATAATTAGATGCAATAGCAAGCATTATATCTCCATCAATTACATTGCCATTTTCATCAACAGCTAAGCATCTATCTCCATCTCCATCATAAGCTATTCCTAAATTATATTTGCCTTCTACTACTTTTTCTTTTAACATATTTAAATGTGTAGAACCACAATTGTCATTTATATTTATACCATTTGGTTCATTATTTATAATGTCAAAATTTATTCCTAATCTTTTATAAATTCTTTCAGCAACTCTATATGTTGCACCATTCGCAGTATCAATTAAAACTCTAAAATCATCAGTTTTATTTTGCGTAATACTAGAATGAAATATACCTACGATAAAATCAACATAATCTTCTACCATTTCTTCGGCATTTTCAGAAACGCCTATTTTCTCAGCAACAGCTGTTAAATCAGATAATTTTTCATCAGAATCCATTATTTCTTCAATTTCTTCTTCTAAAGTATCTGGTATTTTCATTCCTTTATTACTAAAATATTTAACCCCATTAAATTCAAACGTATTATGTGATGCTGATATTACAACACTTGCATCAGCATTATATTTTTTTGTTAAATATGCTACTGCTGGCGTTGGAATAACACCCAATGTTTTCACATTAGCTCCATAACTTAAAAATCCAGATACCATAGCACTTTCTATCAAAGTTCCTGATATTCTAGTATCCCTACCAATAAAAATTGTAGGAACATGATCTGTATGTTTAGAAAATACAGCAGCTCCTGCTTTAGCAACTCTAAATACTAAATTAGGAGAAAGCTCTGTATTTGCAATTCTTCTAATTCCATCTGTTTCAAAATATTTTCTCATATAAATAAACCTCCTTTTAGATGTTACTATTATACATATTAATAATTTGTTTTTCAAGTTATTTAATAGTTTTCGCACTTAAAAGTAAGTTAGGCAAAAAAATATGAACTACATTAATTGTAGTTCATATTTCATATTATATTTTTTAATACTATTTATTTCTCTTCTTTTATTTTAATTAATTGTTTTTCATTTTTTACAGTTTCTGATACTATTTCTAGTAACCATATAAATATTAATAATGCTGGCAAATATATTGAAACAGGTATTCTAGCTAAAGCAATAACTGATAATATAAAACCTTGATTTAATATTAATTCAAAAGCCAATTTTAATGGAACCAAAATCCAAGCTTTCTTGTATAATTTATGATATCTAATTGCAAAATATACCACAACTATTCCTAAACTTATTAACGCTGGAATGATACAATCTTTTAGCATATCGTATATAGAAATTTTTGGAACAGATACCATTCTTACTAAAGAAGATGTTGCAGTTAATTCATCTTTAGTATATTCCAAATTATATTTTTCTTTTATTTGAGAAATCAGATTTATAACTTCTTCATCAGTCATATCAGATACTGATTCTACATTCATTTCTTTCAAAATATTGTCTCTTTTTAAATCTTTTATAGAAAATTCTTTAGAATATTTTTCATTTAATTTAGAAAATAATGTATTTAATTCTGTATCAGTAAAATCTTTTGCATCTATTGCAACACTAGTTTCAAATAATGTTGTTGTTCTAGCTATAGACTTCTTATTAATTGTTTGATTTGCTATTGTTTGAACATCTTTAATATCAAATCCTGTTCCCATAACTATTTCTAATCTTTTATGTTCACCATACAATGTACTATAATTAAAATCTTTTATTTTTACTAAAATAATCCCTAATACTACTGCTATTATCATTATTATATATAAAGCTTTTCTTTTCATATTATTCAACTCCATTCTTTTTAGTATTCTCATTTCTCAATAATAGTATTGAAGCAAGTAAAGTATAAGCTAATACGAATATTGCCCATATTCCAACCATTCCAACTGATTGTAAATTAATATCTTTTGAAACAACAAAAACTATTATTGTAATTATGAACGGAATTATATTTAAAATAAAACTTCCAAAAGCTTCAAGTTGCTCAATTGCTTTTTCTTTATTCATTAACATTATCAAAAGCATATAATTTAATAAAGCCATTAATAATATCATAACTAATCCTGCAAAAGTTATAGAAACTCCAGCTGCTCTTATTAGTAACAAATGAATTGCTACAAATCCCAATTCTATTATATCCAGCAATAATCCTGATTTTTTATATTTCACAATCATAACAATTGCAATAATAACTAATACTGCTATTTCTGTAAAGACTAAAACATTTAAAGTATTACCGGCTATATTTGACTCTATAAAAGTTCCCGCAGCTAATTGGTATACTATTGGTAAACTTTCTGTGCTTAATTCAGCTTGAATAACTGTACACTCATTCAATTTATCATTAAAATCTGACATATTTTCTACAGAAACGCTCTGATAAATAGGAATAAATAATTGTGTATATGTTCCATCTGGTGAGAAATATGTTACATATTTAGTTTCCCCATCAATTTTTACTGTTACAGTTTTTTGAGTAGTCTCACCATTTTCATCCATTGTCTCAATATACTTTTTTGTCATTTCATTTAATTTTGATTGACCATCTTTAGTTAGTTCAATAACAATTCCAATATCATATGCTGCTTGTCCTGAAGTACTTTGAGAAGTGCTTGAAAGTTGATAATTTGCTGATACACTCTTAAGCATATTTTTAGAAATTAAAACTTCTTCTGTATCAGTATCTATAACTTCGAATGTACCTTGATTTCCTGCAAGTGATACTGTATAGTCTGTTATATCTTCATATGGTACACTAATAGAAATATCTCCATTGCTATCATTTACGCTAACTGTTGCATCTGTTATCCCAAATTTTTTTAATCTTTCTTCTATTATTTTCTTTGATTTAATGTAGTTTTCTTTTGTTAAAATACTAGGATCATTTACTGGAACTTCAGTCGTTGCAGATGTAGTGTCTTCACTTTCCGAATCTGTAGTATTTTCTTCAACAACTTCTTCTGTTGTATCAGTAGTTGATACTTCGCTAGTAGCATCTACTGCAGTATCTTCTGAAGCATCATCTGCAGTAGAATCTGCCGTCTCTGTAGAATCATCAACAGAAAAAGCAAAAATTCTAATATTACTTAATTCTTTACTTAAATCATACTCTGGCAAAATATTATTCCAGTTATTCAAATTCTTTTTATGAATTCCTAAAAATGATATTAAACTCACTAATATTATTACTAATATTACTATTATTTTTTTAAGTACATCTAATAATGTTTTCTTTTTCACTGTTTGTTACCCCCTATAATAAATTGGTATCGTTTATAACTACTTCAAACCACAAACCCAAATATTTAGCAGCATATTTACTCATCATTGTTCTTTCCATAAATATTTCGAAATAGTCTAATACAGGACACATTTTTGTATCAATCGTAAGGTCTAAAACTATTTTTCTTTCTTCTTTATCAATTCTTAATTTTGCATCAGTTACTGCATAATTAACTCTATCATGCTTATCAAATAAAGACATATTTTTTTTAGACACTCTACTTCTATGTGCATCAGACTTATCAGCCAATATTAATGCAGCAGATATGTCACTTACAGCTGTACCAGAACCTTCATCATGGTTCCCTATCGCCATCATTATTTCTGTTCGTTCTTTAACATCCATTCCCATATCTTTTAAAATATTTCCAGCTATTATTGCACCTGTATGAGCATGGTTATTTCTGTTTATAGCATTGCCTAAATCATGCATGTAACCCGCAATTTCAGCCAATCTAACTCTATCGTCATCATAGCCTAATGTTCTTAATATTTCTCCTGCTCTTTGTGCTACAATACTTATATGTCTATGTCCATGTTCAGTATATCCCAGTACATCTAACTGTTGTTGTGCAGCCAATATAAGTTGCTCAACTTCTTCGTTTCGTTTTATATCTTCTAGTATTATACTCACGCTTTTTCCTCCTTAGTTTTCATTTTTTGATTTTATATTAAATACATAAAAATATCAACTATTTTTTATAACTTTTTATATTGATACCAACTACCCCTCCTATTGAACCGCAAAAAAATGTAACTACTAGCATAATTAATGAATAGACATTAATTTCAAAATTTTTTAACAATATACTAGATATTGCATATAAAATTATAAAATATGTTGTCCCTATTATTCCACCCTTTAATAAACCCTTTTCTTCACTTTTAATATTAACTATTGAAGAAGAAATTAATATACTTACACCAGTTATAATTAAAATAGCTGGAGTTACTATTTTTTCTGGTATATTGCTTACTGATAATATTATTCCTAATATATAAAATAATATTATTGTTAAAACAAAACTAATTACTATACCAGTAATCAAATTAATCATAAAATTATTTGTTCTTTCCATTCTCACTACCTCCTAAATTTTTATTATGTAAAAAGCAAAACCCTTTCCACATTTATATGAAAAGGGTTTTAATTTATGATTAATTATTCTTCATCATTGTTTTCTTCTTCATTTTGATTAGTAATCTCTTCTGCATTATTCTCTTCTGTATTATTCTCTTCTTCATTATCATCAGATGATGCATTATTTAATTTTTCCAAATTAGCTTGTTCTTCTTCAGCTTTTTCTTTGTAGTCTTTCTCAGTAAGCGGTTTATGATTTTCAATATATTCTCTAGCTACTGTACTTCCATTAATATATTCTTTCAAAGTTAATAACTCATGATCTAATTTGTTAAAATAGTAAGTTGTTTTTCCATTATTCACCATATAATAAATAGCTGTATAATAAGTATTTTGTATTACTTCTCCATCAGTACTTATTAATCCATATGAAGTTATTCCAACAGCATTTTGAGCGCTAAATACTATAGCTGTTAATTCCTCTGATAATGGTACTGTTATAGTAGGCATCGCTCTAGTATCACTAATTAGTTTAGCAGGTTCCGCACAACCAATAGAAGTATATTTTGTTGGGATTAAACAATTTCCATCTATATTATACATACCATATAAATTATTTTTAACTACAGGAATACATTTATCAGCGATTACATATTTACTCTTTAGACCTTGTGCACTATATGTTACAGAATCGTTTAAACCTATTTGATCATATTCAGTAGGTATTACTTCTTTTCCATCTGAATTAATAACTCCATATTTTGAGTTTAACTGTACAATATATAATTTCTTTGTAGCATCCATTAATGTTATAGAATCATATTGTAATGCAATTGTAGGTTTCTCTTCACCAGGTTTTATCATACCAAACTTGCCGTTACTTGAAATGATAAATTCGCCAATACTTTGAATATATTCTACAGAATCATACTTCGCACTAATCAATTCTTCATAATTTCCATTGTTTATTTTAACAACTCCATATTTTTCATTTTTCCCGACAACTGCTAGTCCATCATACAAACCTCTTTGATTTCTAAAATTAGGAGTTAATGTATATCCTTGACTTGATAAAACTTCAGTATAATTAGCAACCAAATCTTCTATCGTGTATATATAAATCATACTGCCCTCATTAGCAATTCCCATATTTAACCCCTTAGTTATTGCATCTAAAGGAGCATATAATTTTTCATCAGCAAATTGAATTATATTATCTTCTACAGAAAATACTTCTTCATCCTCAGTTTCTGCTTCTATGTAAGCCTCTTTCTTCGCTGCACCAACCAACTTTAATTCTGCTTCATATTCTTCTGTTACCTTAATATATTTCGAAATAGTATTTGTATCTTTTATAAAATTAACATACTCTCCGCCATTGTCAATATGACATTTTTCTTTGCTTTCATCTAAAGTATCTGTTTCAGTATAAATTCCTTTATTATATTTATAACCAGCCAATGCTGCTAATGATTCAATACAATAATATGTTTTTTGGTCTGGAGCAATAAGAATTATTGGCAAAGACTTTCCATTATATTCTATTGAGCTTTGTTGATATACACCTTGCTCTGTAGTAATTTCAGTAGTTTTTGTTTTATATGTTAAGTCTTTATATACAATTTTTGTTTTTTGAGAATCAATTCCCATCAAAATAAATAACACCACTAAAACTATCACAAATAGTATTACAGTTGCTATAATTCCAGTTAGTAACATCCTTTTCTTTTGATCTACTTCATTCATTTCTAAATTCTTCCTCCTACTTTATGTATCCGTATTTACGGTAAAAATCATTTTTGAAGTTTCCTAAATTGTCATTTTCTATTTCTATTCTAACCTTATCCATTAAGTTAGTCAAGAATTTTATATTATGGATTGATAGCAATCTTATACCTAATATTTCATTAGTTTTTACCAAATGTCTAATATATGCTCTTGTATAGTTTTTGCATGTATAACAATCACATTCTGGATCTAATTTTGTAAAATCACGTTCATAAGTTGCATTACGAACAACAATCTTCCCTTGTGAAGTAAGTGCTGTTCCATGCCTTGCTATTCTCGTTGGCAATACGCAATCACACATATCAATTCCAGCTATTGCAGCCTCAATTAAATAATCTGGAGTTCCAACACCCATTAAATATCTAGGCTTGTCCTTTGGCATAAGAGGTGTAGTATAATTTAAAACTTCTAAGAATTTTTCTTTAGGTTCCCCAACGCTAATTCCCCCAATAGCATAACCAGGAAAATCTAAGCTTATTAAATCTTCTGCACTTTTCTCTCTTAAATCTTTATAAAATCCACCTTGAATAATTCCAAATAAACCTTGTTCTTCTTGTCTTTTATGTGCATCTTTACATCTTTTTGCCCATCTTGTTGTTCTCTCCATAGATTTTTTTGTATATTCATAAGTAGAAGGATAAGGGCAGCATTCATCAAAAGCCATCATTATATCAGCTCCTAAAGCATTTTCAACTTCCATTGCTTTTTCTGGAGATAAAAACTTTTTACTACCATCTAAATGTGATTGAAATTCAACTCCTTCTTCTGATATTTTTCTAAGTTGTCCTAAACTAAATACTTGAAAGCCTCCACTATCAGTTAATATTGGTCTATCCCAATTCATAAATTGGTGAAGTCCACCTGCCTCTTTAACCAAATCATGACCAGGTCTTAGAAACAAATGATATGTATTTGATAGTATTATCTGAGCATTTACCTCTTTTAATTCTTCTGGTGTCATTGACTTTACAGTAGCTTGTGTTCCTACAGGCATAAATACAGGTGTTTGAATATCACCATGAGGCGTATGAATTACTCCTCTTCTCGCTCCAGTTTGTTTACATTCATGTAATAATTCATATGTTATTGCTGGTTTCATTTTTCAAATTCTCCCCATTTCATCTTAAACAATTATCTTTTAAAAATCTTTCAACACTTTTTATAATAAATATTCCTTAATTTACATTATAAACATAGCATCTCCAAAACTAAAAAATCTATATTTTTCTTTTACCGCTTCATTATAAGCTTTCAAAATAAATTCTCTACCCGCTAAAGCTGATACCAACATTAATAATGTTGATTGTGGTAAATGAAAATTAGTTATTAAAGCATCTAAACATTTAAACTTATATCCCGGATATATAAAGATTTTTGTATCTCCTTCTGTCTCCTTAACTAATCCGTTTTCATCTGCAATCGATTCTAAAACTCTGCATGATGTTGTTCCAACAGCTATGACTCTTTTTCCTTTTCTTTTAGCATTGTTTATTTTTTCAGCATCCTCGTTCTTAATATAAAAATGTTCTGTATGCATATCATGCTTTTCTACTTCATCTTCTTTTACTGGTCTGAAAGTCCCTATACCAACATGTAGTGTAACATTAGCTATTTCAACACCTTTTTCCTTTATTTTATCCAACAATTCATTTGTAAAATGAAGTCCAGCTGTAGGAGCAGCTGCAGAACCTTCAAATTTTGCATAAACCGTTTGGTATCTATCCTTTTCTTTTAATGTTTCATGAATATATGGTGGTAATGGCATCAAACCAATCTGATCTAATATTTCATTAAATATTCCATTATAATTAAATTTAACCTTTCTTGTTCCGCCTGGCATTATATCTAAAATTTCAGCTTCTAAAATTCCATCTCCAAATATTACTTTTGTTCCTATATGTAACTTATTTCCAGGTCTAACTATTGACTCCCATATATCTCCTTCTATATTATTAAGCAATAAAAATTCAACATTTGCACCAGTTTCTTTTTTACCATAAAGTCTAGCGGGAATAACTTTAGTATTATTTCTTACTAAACAATCACCTGGCTCTAAATAATCTATTATATCCTTAAATACCTTATGTTCAATTTTTTCTAATTTTCTATCTAGTACCATAAGTCTTGATTCATCCCTATTTTTTATCGGTACTTGTGCAATTAATTTCTCTGGTAATTCATAATTAAAATCTGATACTTTCAAAATTTTACTTCCTCTCTACTAGTCACTTGTTATAGTTATATAATTTGTTTGGTTTAACTCGCCATTTTTTTCCTTGTTTATCATAGTTTTTATATTATCAATAATCTGTTTGATAATTTCTATTGGATTATTTGGATTATTTTCAAATTCAATTTCCTCAGCATAATCAAAGTTGCTTTCGTGTACAGGTTTCATTATATACACACTACTATCTAATCCTGTCTTTCCCGCAGTACTAGCAATATTACATTTCATATAATCCTCATACCATTGCTTCAAACCAGCTTTAGCCTGAGATTCATAACCAAATTTTTCGTTATCATGTAGTGCTGGAAAAACAAATTCTTTCTCATTTAAATTTCTCTCTAAAGAATGTAAAAACTCATGTATAAATACTTCTTCTGGAAATATATCATTTCTAATATCATACTTATACATTGTACTATTTTTTAAATCATTTGGCATCCTAATATCTGAAAATCCTATATTATCATATCTCATACTTCCAAGTCCTATCCACTCATTAACAGGAATTCCATCAAAAGCATCCCCCATTCTTATTCCAACAAATATATGATCATATTCATCAGCCTTAACATATTCATCAATTAATGGTTTTACATCTTTTGAAGAAACATAATAATAATTTTCCTCATCATATGATAATGTTTTTATAGGATCCGTAATTTCTATTACATCATATGTAACAGTCATTGCACCGCCTGAAAGAGATTTACATGAGTCTGCAAATCTTTGTACGTTTGATTTTAATAAAGTTTTATCTTCATCAGTCAAAGAATATGTATAAGACTTTCCATTTAACTCTACATCGATACTATCCATCAAAAAACATACTACATTCCAATTAGTTGTTGTATCTTTCACACCTTTTTCTACATGAATATCAGAAAACCAAGCTTTCCCTTTTGAATATCCATCATATCCACCAAGTCGAAAACTTATATCTAAAGTTTCACTATTTTTACTATCGACTAATAGAGTAACTTGTTGCCAATCTGTTGTTCCTTGAATTGGAATAGTTTGCTCTGATGTTCCCATAATACTTATGCATGCACCAGCAGTTTCAGGAATATCACTTTCTACATTTTCGGTTTTTATCATACAAGTTACTTTATATGGAGTATCTTTTTCAACATCTATTGTTTTGAAAAACAATGAATCATTATAATCCTTATTTTCTATGCAATAACTTTTTTTGCCATTATACTTTTCATTCAAATCTCTATAAAAAGATGTTTCACTGTTTTTTTCATGAGCCTTCATAAAATCATTAAAATAAAATCTATTATATATAACTACCACAGTCATAATTAACAAGATTATTAATATTATACTTATAATCCTTCCTACTACTTTTCCCATATTTTATCTATTATCTCCTCCAAAGATTTTTCTAATTTCTCTAAGCTTCCATCATTATAAATTACAAAATCAGCTTTACTAACAAAAAACTCATTATTATTTTGTATCTCTAATCTTTTTTTAGCTAATTCTTCTGAAATATTATCTCTTCGGCAGATTCTTGATACTTTTTCCTTATCTTCAGCTACTACTGCTATAACATAATCACATATCTTTTCCATCTTAGCTTCATATAGTAATGGCACATCTATTCCTAAATATTCATATTGAGAACTTTTCAATAATTCGCCAATTTGCTTATTTATATCATCTACAACATATTTAAATGTTAACTTATTCAATGCTCTTTTCTTTTCTCTATCACTATAAATAATACTCGCAATCTTCTTTCTATTAAGTTGTTTATTCTCTTGCAATGTAGATTTTCCGAATAATTTTACCATCTCTTTGTAATATTCTGAAGTTATATCTGTACTTAACTTTTTAGCAACAGCATCCGCATCAATTATAGAAGCATTATAATTGTTTTTTAATATGGTACTTAATGTTGTTTTTCCAGCTCCAGAAGGTCCTGTTATTCCTATTATTTTCATTTCAAGTCTCCTTATAATTTAGTTATAGCATTTCTAGCTAGTTCATCACATCTATTATTAAATTCATTATCACTATGTCCTTTTACCTTTATAAATTCAACTTTATGTATCTTAAATAACGAATATAACTCTTCCCATAATTCTTGATTTTTAACTGGTTTTTTATCAGCTGTTTTCCAATTATTTCTCTTCCAGTTATAAATCCAACCATTATTAAAAGCATTTACTACATAAGCACTATCACTATATAGTTTCACATCACATGGAAATTTTAATAACTTTAAAGCCTCAATAACTGCAGTCATTTCCATTATATTATTTGTAGTATCTGGACTTCCTCCAAATATTTCTTTTTTATTTCCTTTATACATTAAAATAGAGCCCCAGCCTCCTGGACCTGGATTTCCTGAGCAAGCTCCATCTGTATATATTATTACTTCTTCCATATTTACCTTTCTCGATAATAAACACAATAATTATCTTTTTAAAAAGTTCACTAAAGTTTGCGATTTAGCTAGATATATGGTATTATAACAATAATTGATTGATTATACAATATTTACATAGCAAATTTTATTTTTATAATTTACATTATTTATAAGGAGTTTTCGATAACATGATTTCTGAAAAAATATTAACAATAATATCTGAATACAATCCCTTACATTTTGGACATATTTATCATCTAGAAGAATCTATAAAAAAAACTAATCCTTCTATTAAAATTGCAATTATTTCAGGAAATTTTGTACAACGTGGTGAACCTGCTATATTAAATAAATGGGAACGTGCTAAAATTGCTTTAGAAGCTGGATTTGATTTAGTAATAGAACTTCCATGTATTTATGCTATTTCAAGTGCCGAAAATTTTGCAAATGGTGCAATAAAAATTGCAAATCAACTTAATAGCTCTTACATCTCTTTTGGAAGTGAATGTGGAGATTTAAAAAAGCTTCAAACTATCTCTTCTTTAATTAATAAAAACGAAAAACAATATTCATGTTCCGTAAAAAATAAAATTTCAAAAGGTTTTTCATATCCTAAAGCTCAGGAATTAGTCATTTCTGATTTATTTGGTAACGAATTTGCAAATATATGCAAATCAAATAATATATTAGGACTGGAATATTTAAAATCATTATCTAAAATAAATTCAAATATTATTCCAATCACAGTAAAACGCAATAATGCTAATAAGCTTTCATCCTCAGAAATAAGAAAAAGCTTAAGAGCTAATAATCTAACTAATCTTGAAAAAACAAAATCTTTACCAGAGTTTGTTTTAAAAACATTAAAAGAAAATATTAACAATGGAAATTTAGTTTTCTCTTTAAAATCTTTTGAAAAAGAATTATTTTATAAGTTAAGAACTACCAATATAGAAACTATTAAAAGCACACCAGACATTCCTGAAAATATGATTAGCAACTTAAAAAAATATTCTGAAAATACAAATTCACTAGAAATACTTATACAATCTTTAAAAAACAAAAGCATTACTCAAGCTCGTATTCAAAGGATCTTGCTTTACATTTTACTTGGAATAACAAAAAAAGATATGGAAATTTCAAAATCTACTAATCCTTACATTAGAGTTTTAGCTATGAATAAAAATGGTAAAAAAATTCTATCCTCAATCTCGCCATTAGCAAATGTCATCACATCAGTGAAAGATTTTGAATCAAAATGTAGTAATCAAGATTTATTAAGAATACTCGCAATAGATAAACAAGCAACAAATATTTATACTTTAGCTTACCAAAACAATTCTAAATCAAATTTAGATTATACTACAAAAATAATTACAAAATAAAATTGATAATTTTTATTTGAAAGGATTTTTTATGCAAAAACTAATTGTAGAATCAAAATTTAATAATAAAAAGCTTAGTCATTTTCTCTATTCACATTTTAATGGATTAACATCATCTACCTTTTATAAAGCCCTTAGAAAAAAAGATATTAGAATCAATAATATAAGAATCAATGAAGATAAAATCATTCATGAATTTGACACAATTACAATTTATATCATCGATGATTTACTTTATAAAAATTTTGATATAAAAACAATTTTTGAAGATGATAATATTTTAGTTGTTTATAAACCCTCTGAACTAGAAGTTGTTAATGAATCTTCAGAAGATTCTCTTACTAAGATTTTATCTAAAAGATATTCATACATAAAACCATGTCATAGAATAGATAGAAATACAACAGGACTCGTACTATTTGCCAAAAATGAAGAATCGTTAAATATCCTTTTAGAAAAATTCAAAAATAAAGAAATTAAAAAATATTATCATTGTACAGTATTAGGAAAAATGCCTAAAAAAGAAGAACTTCTAAAAGCATATCTTTTCAAAGATAATAAAAAATCTCTAGTCTATATTTCTGATGTTCCGAAAAAAGGTTATCTTGAAATACAAACTAAATATAGTGTTATTTCTGAAAACAAATCTAATGGTACTTCTAATTTAGAAGTTGAACTTATTACTGGTAGAACTCATCAAATTAGAGCTCATTTAGCCCATATTGGTCATCCAATTTTAGGTGACGGCAAATATGGTATCAACGAAATAAACAAAAAATTTAAAGTTAAATATCAAGCATTAGAAGATTATAAATTAACTTTCAATTTCTTATCTGATGCCGGATTACTAAACTATTTAAAAGGAAAAGTTATATGTAAGAAATAAATATAAAAAAAGCGCTGTTATAAAAACAACGCTTTTTTATCATAAGTATATATTTCAAAGTTAAGTATTATTACTAAATTATCTTCTATTTTTCAAATACACTTAGTAGCTTTGATACTGCATAAATAATCGTAGTACATTTATTTTTAGCAAAAGATTTACCTAACGCCTTTCCTCCAACTGTTAAAGAAGCTACTAAAGCACTCATTATAAACTGTATATCAAAGCTAAGCCCCAAACTTTGTGTAATTTTAAGTGTTAACATAGCACTAATAGCACCACTAAGTACACCACAAATATCTCCTATAACGTCATTACATATATTAGAAACTTTAGGTGCTGACCTAATTAACTTTATTGCAGTTTTAGCACCTTTTACTTTTTTAGAAGCCATTGCATGAAATTCCCCTTCTGTAGCACATGTTATAGCAACACCAATTATATCAAAAAGAACACCCAACACAATTACAGCAATCAATACAATTAAAGCCGGAACCACGTTTAAACCGTTTATACTAGTTGTAGATATATAAGAAAATATCATTGATAATATAAATGTTACTACAAATATTGTAAAAAACCATTTTATTGCTTCTGTTTTTGGATTTTTTTCTTTCTTTTCTTTCATTCGTTTTCCTCTCTTTTTTCTTTTTGTTTTTTTTGCATTTTAACATATCAATTTTTATATGTCAAAACCTCTGTAATTGAATAAAGAATTTATCAAAATAAGCACTTTCACTTAATTTAATAAATTCTTTTTTAAATAATCACGTTTATAAGATGGTAGAAATTTAAGTAAATTTTACGGTATAGGTCTAGCAGAATTTCTCTACTTCTTACTAAACATTACTATTTAGCTGTTTCCATTTAAAAGAAGTATTCCTTAAAAGTTTCGGAAAGCTAGATCGCCACTAAAGTCCGTACCTTAATCCCTAAATTTCCATGCTTCTTGATTGAAACAAACATTCTAGAAGTTTTCCTTAATATGCTAATTACTATTATTAGTCTCTTTTGCAGTAATGATTTCATAGTCTCAAATCAATTAACGTGGCCGCGTTAATTGCCTATGAGTAGCGACTAATCCCAAGATTACCACTCAAGACAGATTCTTTGTATATAGAAAAACACAACTTAGATTAATATCACGCTGTAATTGGTGATAACGAAAACAGGATTACCAATATATGCCATTATATCTTCTCCTATTTTCTTTACTTCCCATACCCACGCAAAACTGGCATTTTGCGCATAACATAAGAAACTTATATCTAATAAATCATGTGTGGATTTTTAGCCCCACCTTCATAATAGATAGCACAACTAGAATAATGCACCATCGAAATTAATTATAGCAAAACTTAAAAAAAATGGCAAATTGATAAATAAAAGTTTTAAGTTTGTTTTTATCAAATTTGCCGAAATTTCATTTTTTATTATTCGTTTTTTCTAAGTTTATCTCTTTCTTTCTCTGTTTTTCTTTATTTTTTACTTCTTTTCATTTTAGCAGTTTTTTTATCAATTATCTTTATAGTTACAAGTCCTACTAGCAAAATAATTCCTAAAATTAAAATTAATATAAAAGTTATACTTTTACCTTTTTCATTTAAATTTTTAGTAGATTTTTCAGAAGCACCTGTAAGATCTTCATTAGCATTAGTAGAAGAATCTAAAGATTTAGTATTAGAAGTAACACTTTCCTTTTGCATATTTTCATCTAATGAGGTAAGTGAAGAAATTTTATTTTGCAATTCATCACTCGTTATTTCAGAATTTTTATTATCATCATCTGGTAAATTTACAATTATATTTGAATTAGTCAGTTCTACTTCTGAAGTATTTCCATTCATGTCTTCTAATATAGATTCTCCAGCTATAGTCAAAGATGTTGTTCCACTACTTACATTATCTTTTAGTTTAAAAGACAATGTAAATAAATCCTTATCTTCAGTTATATTATCTGTTGATGCTCCAACAAAATTGACTTCTCCAGGTTTAATATTCTGTTCACCAGCCTTTGGTTTATCTAAACATGAAGTCAAAGCTGTTATTGTATCTTTAAAAAGATTATCAGTAGATGTAAGTTCTAATACATCTGGATTATATAACAATTTAAAATTAATTCCTTCAATTGTAGCTTTTGAATTATTACGTTTAAAACTTACTGTTACATCAAAAGTATCTCCATCAAACACAGTTGTTTTAGTTGACTCAACCCTTATTTCCGCAACACCATTTTCCAACGCAGAAACCACATTAGGAAAAAGAATTAATGAAAACATTATAAAAATAATTATTAAACTTATATTTTTCTTCTCAAATATATTCATTCTTCTATTTCTCCCATAAACCTTTATCCTTAAATTTACTCAATATCGTCCAGCTCAGCATGTACTAAAATTCTTTCTTTTCCGGATTTATCACAAGTAGATAAAGTTATAATCTGATTACTCTTATCTGGATTTCCTACAAACTCTTTTTCGCTTTTATTTTTCAATGTTTCTACAAACTGTCCATATTCTTTTTCTGTTATTTCTGTATTTATAGAATACTCTTCTGGTATGTTTTTATATGCGGAAAATACTTTAAATTTCATAGACTTTTCCGGAGTATAAATGTATATATCAACATCATTTCCTAACTCACCAGCACATATTTTTTCTAAATCAGCAAACATAATTCCTCTTTTTATATGATGTCCATATATTACTGTATTCTTATCTACTAATCTTTTATCATTTTGATAATCCATATAAATAGAGCCACATTGATCTGCCTTTTTATATATATCATTATTTAAATAATACTCATTATTTGTAGTCTGTAAAACAGGATAATTAATCGTCGTACCTTCTATTTTTATCCAAGCAACTGCATCTGCATTAATTGACTTTAATTCTTGAAAATTTACAGTATCAAAGTTACTTTCAGCATTTGCATCTTTCTTTCCTATTAAAAGGACTTGTGTTGCAATATTTTCATATTTTTTAGCAGCATTTGATGTTCTAACATACCAACTTACTACGATAGAAGATGAAGCAAAAAAGATTATTAATAATACCAATAAAAGTACGTTCCTAAATTTTATTTTTCTTCTCACCTTTGGCATTCTTTTTGCATTTGCATCTTCAAATTCATACTCAGATTCAAGATTATCATATAAACTAATATTTTTATCTTTAAGTCTCTTTTTTTCCTGCTTTTCTCTTATCTTTCTTTCTCTTCTAAGTTTTTCTTCCATTTGCTTGGCAGTTAAATATTTTCTTTTAACAGGTTTCTCTACTTTTTTCTTTTTGGAAATTTCAGTTTCTTGAGCTTTGTCTCCTTTATTAGGTCTTCCAACTGGTTTTGGAGGTTGCTCTGGATTTTTTCTAGGTCTTCCCCTTTTTTTTGTTGAAGGTCTAGCAATTCCATCAGCTACTTTTTTAGGTCTTCCTCTCTTTCTTTTTTGAACATCCTGAGCTGGTATTCCTGTAGCGCTATTAGCACTTATTTTATTATTTGTTTCTAAATTACTTGTCTTATTTTCCATTAATACCGTCCTTTATTATATAAAATATGCCCTTATATTTTACTATAAGAGCATATTTTTTTCTACTAAATTATTTATTTTTCTTATTTGTTATCAATATAATTGCTATTCCTAATGCTGAAACAATCATTATTGCTGTAAATAATTCTATTTGTATATCTCCTGTTTTTGGTGATAATGTTTTATAAGCAGCTGCAGCCGCTGCACTATCACTTACAACTTCTATTTCAACCTGCTCTTTTATTCCATTTTCTGTCTCTACAGTAATTAATGTTTTTCCTAATCCTCTTGCTATTACATTTCCTTTATCATCAACTGTTAATATACTTTCATCTGATGAAGTAAATTTATAATTTCCTTGTCTTGTTGCATCTTCTGGCTCAACTTTTACAGTTAATGTAATTGCTTTTCCAATTGCTATCTTATTATTTGATAAATTTGTATAAACAGTAATTCCTGTAATTGGAATTTCATGAGTTGTAACTGTTACCATAGCTACTTTTCCATCAACCTCAGCCATTATAACAGCTTCTCCTACTGCAATTGCTTTTACATTACCATTTGCATCAACTGTAGCTGCATCTGTATTTAACGATGTCCATGTTACAGTTCTATCATCTGTTGTATTTTCAGGATTATATAATACTGATAATTTTTGTGTTCTTCCAAGGCCTAATGAAAAATCAGCATGATCTATTGCAATAGAATCTAATGGTATTTCAATAACTGTTACTAAACATTTTGCTGTCGCAACTATTATTCCATTTGTATCCACTGCATTTGCTGTTATAGTAGTTGGGCCATCAGCTTCTGTTGAAGAAATAGCTTCTATCTTACCTGTTCTATCTACTGTTACATGTGTTGAATCAGATGTATCAAATGTTATTGTTCCATCAAAATTTGTTCCCTCTGGTTCTTTAGTTACCTCTAAAGTTTGACTCTGTCCTTTAAGTAAATCAATAGTATCTATCATTGTAATCTTTTCTAATGGCACATTTACATTTACCTTACATTCAGCTGTCTTTCCTCCTACTGTAGCATATATATAAGCTGTTCCTGCCTTATATGTAGTTACTTCTCCATTTTGATCTACAGTAGCTACATCTGTATTAGATGAACTCCATTGAATTGTATAATCATCCAAAGTAGCATCTATCGGATCTAATGTAGCTGTTAATGTTAATGGTATTCCTTTATTTATTGTTACATCCGTTTCACTTAAAATTATATTTTTTAATGTTGTCACAACAGTTATTGTTGTTTCTGCAGTCAAACCATTATCTGTTATAGCAGTAATTGTAGAAGTTCCATTACTTAGTCCTGTAACTGTTCCATTCGCATCAATTGTAACTACTGCTGTATCACTTGATTCCCATGTTATATTTTTTGAATCTGTTGTTTTATCTGGGTTAAATTCTACAGTTAAAGTTTGTGTATCACCTTTTTCTAACAAAACAGATTGTTCTTTTATTACTATTGATTGCAATGGTGCTGGATTAACAGTAACATTGCAAGTATCAGTTATAGTATCATTAGCTACAGATGTAGCAGTAATAACTGCTGTTCCTGCTCCATTTGTAATTATTGTTCCATCAGTCGTAACTGTAGCAACCCCCTCATCACTTGATGTCCATTTTATTGTTTTATCATCTGTAGTATCAAGTTGATTATATGTATTAAATGTTACTTCTAATTTTTCTTCTTCACCATATGTTAACTCAGTTTCATCTTTTATATCTATTGAAAGAATAGGGACTTCAACATGTACCGCACATGTTGCTTCTTTTCCAGCTATACTAGCTGTTATATTAGCATCTCCACTTCCTCTAGCAGTTACAGTTCCATCATCTGAAACTGATGCCACTGAAGTATCAGTAGAAGCCCATACTAATGTTGTTTTGTCAACATCTGTATCAATTGGATTATATATCACATTTAGTTGAAAACTATCTTCTCCTGTTACTCCCATTTTTAATGTTTTTGTAGTTATATCATCTTCAAAACTAATTGATTGTAGCAAAACTCCAACAGAAACAGTACATGTAGCTGTTTTACCATTTGAAGTAGTAGCCGTAATAACAGCAGTTCCCTTATCCATAGCTAATACGACACCAGATGTACTTACAAAAGCCACTGTTGGATTTGAAGATGTCCAAGTAATAGTTTTATCACCATCTGAATCTTCTGGTATAGTTGCAATTAATTGCTCACTATCTCCTTTATTTAAACCTAATGAGTATTTATTCAATACTATTGAAGTTATTTCTCTCTTAACAGTTACATTACAAGAAGCTGTAAGTCCCGCTTTAGTAGTAGCTGTAATCGTAGCAGTTCCTCTGCTTACGCCAGATACTATTCCATTAGATACCGTAGCCACATTTGAATCACTTGTTGTCCAAGTAATATCTGTATCAGTTGTATCTGCTGGTGTATATATTACTGATAATGATTCCGAACTTCCTTCATATAATTCTAAACTATTTTGACTTAAAGCAATTGCCGTACCAGCAACATTTACAAATATATTAGCATTCGTAACTGTTGTTCTAATCTCATCAGCATTGCCATTTGTTAATGGTTCATGAGCTCCTGCTTCGGGTCCAACAATTCGTACTGTTGAACTTCCACCTGTAGCATCTGATTTTACTCTAAATGTCACACTAAATAAATTTCCCGAAAAATCAAGAGAACTACTGCTCCATGAAACATATTTTACTGCTCCAGAAATTCCTGAATTTAAAGTAGGATTGCCTTCTGAAGTTATTTGAGTAGCACTTACAACTTCCAATACTGCTGAATCGTACTGTAAATCGAACTCCATTCCTTCAACTTCAGTTGAGCCATTCGAATTATAACTAACTATTGCTGTAAACTCATCTCCTCTTTTCAAATCAGTTTTTGTTACTGATACAGTTAATGATGGATCTCCTCCAATTGCTAACGCAATATTAGGTATAAAAACTGACAAAAGCATAACAGTAACAATTAAAAAACTCATTATTTTTTTCGTACCAAGCTTCATTTTCTTTTCTCCCTATAATATTATTTTTTCATATGCTAACATTATACAAATAAAGTTTTTTAAACTCAATTACGTTTATATAAAACTTATGTTACTTTTTTGTAATATATTGTCATCTTATTGTAATAGCCTCCATAAAAAAACACATATGACTTTAAAATCATATGTGTTTTTTTTAATAATTTTATAAAACCTCTATCATTCCAGCTAAATATTTTGCAATTTTTATTAAATCAGAAACTGCAAATCTTCCATCATCATTTACATCACCAATAGCTTTTTGATCGCCAGTTAAAACTATTGAACCAGCTAAGCCTTTAGCTCCGTAAATAGCATCTGCTACAGATACTCTCCCATCTTGATTTATATCTCCTCTGTAATAATCAGGTACATACTCTTTTCTCTTTGCCATTATTTCTCCAGTTGTTCCATTCTGATATATTGTATAAATATAATCATTATATATAATTGCTTGAGCAATGAATGCAGGATCATCTACATCTTCACCTTCTTGTACAAACTCTTGTGTTGATTTACTATAACTATATGTTCTCAATTTTCCATCAGTTACCCATGATGATGTAAGAACATACACTTCGTTTTCTTTTATTACCATACTTGGAGAACCATAATCAATGCCTGTTTCTATTTCTCCCCATTCATTTCCATCGTAAGTATATATAGTTAATCCAGCATTATAACCAAGATCAGTTGTTATATATATTTTTTCTCTAAGAGTTGTCATTGTATAAGTAGAAGCTTCTATTGTACTATTTAAATTAGTTATAGCTCCATCTATATAGCTATATACAGTTATTTGTGTCTTTCCAAGCTCTCTTACCCCAACATACAATACATCATTTAACATTGCAGCCTTTGGTTCTTCTATATAACCGTTATCCTGAAAATATATTTTCTCTTCAGATAAATTTGTTCCATCAAATCCTAGTATTTTAGCAACAGTTCTGGTTTCATTCATAACAGTTATATAAATTATATCTGTTGAGACAGCAAATCCAAAAGTACCAGAAACATCATTCATTTCAGTAACATCAATCCAAGTTTCTGTTATTGAATTTAATCTCTTGATTCCAAAATATCCTAATCCTGAATAAAAAATATATAAATCATTTTCAGTCTTGCAAAAAGCAATCTGTTCTACAATATCTTCACTTTCTATAAATATTGGTTGATCAACATTTTCCCAGCTTTCTCCATCATAACTTTTTACATTTATTTTTGTCCTATCAGTTTCTCCCGAATCATCACACATAGACGAAACAACATATAATTTATCATTAAAAACAATTGTATCAAGTAATTTATCTGCAAGTGAATCATCAATATTTTCATCATTAAAGTTTGTATCTATCCAAACTTCTTTTCCTCCAAGTTCAGTAGTAGCCAAACTTTTAGGTGCAAAACTTGTTAGTCCCTCAACTAATAAAACTCCTATTAATATTAATAATATTCCTATTACAATGTTTCTTTTTTTCTTTAACATAACTTCCACCTCTATTACAAGAATAGTTTGTTTTATCTTTAAGCTTTTTTGCTTTTTTGTGTACTCTTTTTGGTTGTTTTCTTCTTTTTAGTTTTTTCTTCTACATTCTTTTCTGTATCTTTTTCATTAGTAGCATTTTTTAAATCTTCCTGTTTTTTATCTACATTAGTATCTTCCTTAATATTAGTAGGATTTTCTTTATTACTATCTGTATCAAGCTCTTCTTTCACATCAATAGAATTTTCGTCTTTTCTATCTTCAACATTATTTTCTTTTTTTACATCTTCTATATTTTCATTAAATTCTTTTTCTGTTTTCTTTTCTTCTTTTTTGCTAGCTACTACAAGTTTTTCCTTTATTTCTCTCTTCTCACTTTTTTCTGTTTTTTCTTTTAATTTAACATCATATTCTTCTATATATACATTCAAAATCTTAGGATAAATATCTTCTGGCATATTAAAATATCTATTAGTTATTATTTTCTCCTTTTGGACTAGTTCAAAATCAAAAAAACTAGCATCTATAATCAATTTTGATATTACATCCATCCCGTTTGGCAAAGTATTATTTATATTATCGTAATAAACCGCATTAGTCAAAAATATTGCAGGATATCCTTCTTTAAAATTTAACTTAAATAATTTAACTGCTGTCTCAAACTTGTTTTCATATGCTTGTAATTCTCTTTCTGCATTGATATTAAAAACGCAATAATCATTTTTATGTAGTTTTTCATTAATAGAAGCAACTTGATATATTGGCATATCATAATCAAAATTTATCTTATGCATTGATTCGGCTAATGAACTAGTAATTAATTGTAATTTTTCAGTAAAATCAAATATATCTATTTTTTTGTTAATACTTAATACTTGAAATTTATCTTTTTCATTTTCTCTATGTGATTTATTATTTAAATATCTAACTTTAGTAGAATCATCTTTCATTGAACCAAATATATCAAACTCATTTTTACTAAATGTGGAATTTTGAGTTGTAAAATATTCGCTTTTTAACGTTCTTAATTCCTCTTCAATAACGTCTTTGTTCATATCTCCATTTTTTAGCATATTAATAATTGGCAAAACGTTTGTACTAGCAATAAAAGCGCTATCTAATTCCTGCTTAGAAAACTTCGTTCTTTGAAGTTTATCATAAGTTGCACCTAACTCTTCAAAGTCATATTCATAGTCAAACTTTTTTCTAATTTTAATATTATCTAGCTCATATGTTTCTTCACCAGTTTCTAATTCTAATAGTTCATCTTTATTTGCAAATTTCCAAAAATCAAATAAGCTTTTTTTATGTTGATCAATTTCTTCTATATATATCGTAGCATTTTCAATTTTTCTTTTTGTATTTATAATTTTAAGTTCTAATGCTTTTATATCCTGTTTTAAGTCTTTAACATATCTCTCGCTTTTTTCGTATAATGCTTGTACTGTTACTAAATCATCTATTGTATGATACTTCTTATCATCACTGTATCCTTGAATTGGTTTTGGCTCTTTTTTTGATTCCTTTTCTTTCTTTTCTTCTATTATTATATTTTCAGATTCTTCATCCGTAGTTTTCTTTTTCTTCTTAGAAAAGAAATATCTTACTTTTCCAAAAAAAGTTTTCTTACATTCTAAATATGTAGAAATCTCCTTTTGTTTAATAAAATATTCTGCATCTTTCTTTTTTGACTCATCTTTTAAGTCTTTTAGCTTGTATTCTAACTCAAATGCTTCTTGATTAAATTTTTTTATTGTAGCTTCTGTTGAAATATACTTTTCTTTTATAAATTCAGGCAAATCACTATATTTTATTGTTTTTCCTTCATAACAAAACTCTATTTCATTATTACTATTTATTTTAGTAGTAAAATTATATCTATTAGCCAGTTCTGTTTGTATTATAAATAAAGCCTTTACTAATTTATAAAATTCTTCAGATTCCTCTTTAGTTCTTAACGTAATTTTATACATTGTTTTTAAGGATTCATAAATCGGCGTTTCACCAACTATCTGTATGCTCAGATCACCATCTATATCATGAACTTCATATGATAGTGGCCAATTTTTAGTAAAAACCCATAAATAATTTTCAATATCGTTTATTTGCTTATTTGTCAAATATTTTTCGCTATAATTCACATATGAAATTGGTACAAATATTTTTTCATCTCTTTTGAGATTTTCTAATTCTATTTTCTTTTTTAGTAAATAAAATAATTCATCAAATGTATCCTCTTTCAAAGAAAATAACATAAAATATTTGTCAGAATATTCAGAATAATATATTTGCCATAAATGATTTCTATTATAACTTACTAAAAATGGCATTTTCTTTTCCATTTTGCTTTGTTCTAAAGCAATTCTTTTTATTCCAGCTTCAGATATTCTTTCAAAAACTCTCATAAGTTCAATTGCTTTATCTTCATCTTCTTCGCTTTGTTTTATATATTCTCCAAAAGGTGTAGATTTATCATATTTTTCCTTTACTTGATCATCTCTATAAGCCGTTGTACAACATATTTCTATATCTTTTACTGATACATATTTATAAACTTTTAATTCTTTATCATTATTTAGTCTAGAAGGATTGAATACTATAGGTTTACTCTCTTCTAAAAACTTTGGCAAATTGTCTAAATTTAGTCCTATAATACTTAATTTCTCCTTTATATCTTCTTTGGTTGCCAATTTCATTTTCCTCCTCGCACTATTTTGAGGTAAGTATATCATATAAAAAAATAATTTCCAAGTAATGTAGCTGTTTTTTTATATGATTGTAATATTTAAATATATTTTTTATATCATAAGTATTTCTTTCATAGAAAAATAGCTATAAACAGCATTTTTTCTCTTTTCACATATAAAAGTGAAAAAGATAAATGTAATCAGTACATTTATCTTTTCATTAATTTTTATTCTCTTACTTTTTCATCTATTTCTTTAGATATCATCTGAATAAAATCTTCAAGTAACATTTGTCCAATATCTCCCTGTTTTCTTTTTCTTACTCCTACAGCATTTGCTTCTACTTCCTTATCACCTAAAATTAGCATGTATGGCATTTTCTTAAGCTGAGCTTCTCTAATTTTATATCCAATCTTCTCTTGTCTTGAATCCACTTCAACTCTTATTCCCTTATCTTGTAACTCTTCTTTTACTTTTTCGGCATACTCTAATTGATTATCTGAAATTGGCAATATTGCTACTTGCACAGGAGACACCCAAAGTGGTAATAGTCCTTTAGTTTCTTCTAACAAGAATGATATAAATCTATCAGAACTTCCTAAAATCGCTCTATGAATCACAACAGGTCTATGTTTTTCATTGTCTTCTCCAACATATTCTAATTGGAATCTTTCTGGTAATGCAAAATCTAATTGACAAGTTGGAATTGTTACATCATGATCTAATGCAGTTTTAATTTGAATATCAATTTTAGGTCCATAAAAAGCTGCTTCTCCTTCTGCCTCATAAAATTCTATATTTAATTCTCTCAAAATTTCTCTTAATTGACTTTCTGCCGTTTCCCACATTTCATCATTATCAATATATTTTTCTTTATTGTTTTTATCTCTTAATGATAATCTATAACTAAAAGCTGATTCTGGGAATCCAAAATCTTTTTGATAAACCTCTTTTATCAAATTCAAAACCTTTCCAACTTCCTCTTTTATTTGATCTGGTCTTACAAAAAGATGAGCATCATTTTGACACATTTGACGAACTCTTTCTAGCCCGCATACACTTCCACTATCTTCATATCTAAAATCATTAGCAAGTTCACCAATTCTAATTGGCAAGTCTCTATATGAATGCAAACTATTTTTATATATTAACATATGATGAGGACAATTCATTGGTCTTAATACCATTGCTTCATTATCCATTTGCATTGCAGGGAACATATCTTCTTTATAATGATCCCAATGTCCGCTAGTTTTGTATAAATCAACATTTGCCAAAGATGGTGTATATACATGGCTATATCCTAGTTTTATTTCTTTATCTTGAATATATCTTTCTAAAACTCTTCTTATAGTAGCTCCATTAGGTAAATACATTGGTAAACCTGAACCAACTAATGGATGAGTCATAAATAAAGCTAACTCTCTTCCAATTTTTCTATGGTCTCTTTCTTTAGCATCTTCTAATTTTTGTAGATACTCCTCTAATTCAGATGCCTTTGGAAAAGAAATTCCATAAATTCTTTGTAACATTTTATTTTTCTCATTGCCTCTCCAATATGCACCTGATGATGATAAAAGTTTTATTGATTTTACACAACCAGTACTTGGTAAATGAGGTCCTCTACAAAGATCTGTAAAATCACCTTGTTTATAAAATGAAATTACTTCTCCCTCTGGTAAATCATTAATTAATTCGACCTTATAAGGTTCATTTTTTTCTTCCATCAATTTAATCGCTTCTTCTCTTGAAAGTTCAAATCTTTCAATTTCTAAATTTTCTTTTATTACTTTTTTCATTTCTTCTTCAATTTTTCTTAAATCTTCATCAGAAAATGGTTTTTCTACATCAAAATCATAATAAAAACCTTTTTCTATTGCTGGTCCAATAGCTATCTTAGCATCAGGAAATAATCTTTTTACAGCTTGTGCCATAATATGTGAAGTCGTATGCCAATACATAGCCTCTTCAACTTCTGCAGTTTTTCCTCCACCTAATTTAATTTTAAACATAATTTATTCCTCCTCAATATAATATTTCTTATCTAATTCTTCACCAAATTTTACATTTTCTTTTTTGGCAATATCTATTTTATAATATTTTCTAAATACTTCTTGAACATCATTTGATGTAACAATATGATCTTGTAAATCTAATTTTTTAATAGTATCTTTAACTTCATCAACACTCTTTCCTTCTATTTCAACATATGTCGGAATATACGGCCAAGTATCAATATCTATCTCAACACCTTCCAAAGTATAGCGTGTTCTTTTATTTTCTTGATATGTATGAGCATAATATCCAAGTTTATTTAGCATTCTATTTGTTTCTTCAAAGTCTGAAACTAAAATCTCACTTTCTTCAGTTCCATCTATCTCCTGACTTTTGACTTCTTTTATTGTTAATGTTGTTTTATTTCCATCGGTTCGTAATCTAATCCACTTTTTATCGGTTGATGGATTAAAGTTATATACCCTTCTTTTATAATCAAAATCCGCAATTTTTTGTGCACCTAAAGATATTAGTTTTTCTTCTAGTTTCTCTTTATCAATTTCTAATACTCTAGCTTCATACTCTACCATAAAGTTACACCTCCTTATTTTTAAAATTGAATGAAAAAAAATAACACCCATATAGATTCTTACATCTATAGGAGTGTTTATTTTACACGGTTCCATCCTAATTTTTACTTTATTGATAGTTTAACGCAACTTCTACGCTTCTCTTTCGAAAAGAAACTCCGGGGTAGTTTTTCAAAATCGTTTTTCAAGATTAGCTTTCAGCCGGTGACTAATCATCTCTTTTGATAACCTTATTTTTACTTTGTCCCTTCATCGTTTACGTAATTATTTTAACTCTTTTATTACAATATGTCAACTAATTTTCTTTTAAAGTTACTAATTTAAGATACTATCTTTAAACTTTTTATTAATTTTATTTCTATTTTATAAAAAAGGAACTACTTAAAATTTTTAAATAGTTCCTTTTACTTTTGAATATTTAGTTTCCTCTTTAGAATATTCTGTAGGCTTCAATCCTAATTTGTTTCTCATGTAAATAATAGTAATAACAAACAAAATTAAAAATCCTATTCCTGATAAAAGCATTGTGTTTACTATTCCAAAATAATCTAAAAACATTGATACTGCTACCCCTAAAATCGCACTAATTATACTATTTACAAAAATTTGAGTTGTATATATTTTTGAATCAATTTGCTCATTCGTAAAATTACTTAAATATTTAGATATTAGAACTTGGTAAATCCCAACAACTATATATTTAAAAACATATGCTATAAGAATTATTATTAAAGTTATAATGAATGGTAAGTCAAATACAAAGCCTAAAGTTGATACAATACAAGCAATACTAATTGTTAAACCCAAAACTGTCAAACTTTTATTTCTAAACATAATATGAAATTCATTCTGCTTTTTTGCTGCTATTCCTGATATTATTCCTAACACAGCAAACGCAACACCAACAAATCCAGAAGAAACATCTAATTCTTCTAACAAATATATTTCTGTTGATGCTAATATATTTATTAATGAAAGCATTACTGAAGAATATAAAATTAAACTTTTTAATCTTCCCGAAGAGAAAATAAATTTTAATGATTCTTTAAAATTATTCTCGTTACTAACGACTTTTTCTTTTGAATCTGAAGAAAGTTCAATTGGTTCATAAAAAGAATTTGCAAGAATAAAAGTAAGTAATATAACTCCCAAAGCTAAAAGCATTGGTATATATCCATTTATATTATATAAAAATCCCGATATTATAAGAGATATTGCATTTAAGATATAATATCCTGACATAGCCTTTCCACTCAACTTAGCAAATATTTCACTTTTTCTTTTAGTAATAGGAATTGATTCATTAAGTAAGCTCGGAGATGCAATGTCTTTTAATGCATATCCTAGTGCCGCCGCCATTTCTGCCAATATTAATTCTACTAAATTTCTACTAAATATCACTACTAACAAGTATATACTATTAAATAACGTCCCTAGTACTAAGCTCCTTTTTCTACCTATTTTTTCAAGAATAAAACTTGCTGGAAACTGAAATACTACCAAAAATATAGAATAAAATGCATCAATTACAATTACCGATGCAGGCGAAATATGTTTTATTTGTGTCAAAAATAAAACATTTATTGTATAAAAAAATAAAAAGTCATACGAAAGCATTCTAAATATTGGATACAGTTTCATATTATGTTTGCAAATTCTTGTTTTTTCCATTACTTAATACTCCTTTGACTTTTGTACGTTTATATTATTATATCGATAATTTTTTTATGTATCAATAATATTTTTTAATTGAAACATATTTGTAAAAATAATACTCTTTTCATCCTAACATTATATCTAATATCATCATTATAACAAATCCTATTGCCGTAAATAAAGTAATTATATCTGTTTTTTCATTTTTTTGTGATTCTGGAACAAGTTCTTTTGTAACAACATATATCATTGTTCCTGCTGCAAATGATAATAAATAAGGTAATATTGGCACTACTATATTAGTTAATAATAACGTAACTATAGTCCCAATTGGTTCTACTATTCCTGACATCGTCCCATATAAAAACGATTTTCGCCTAGTATACCCCTTAGCTTTTAACGGCATTGAAACAATTGCTCCTTCTGGAAAATTTTGTATAGCAATTCCTATTGATAACGCTATTGCCCCAGCAATGCTTATTCCAACGTTTCCGACCAAGGCACCAGCTAATGCTACACCCACAGCCATTCCTTCTGGTATATTATGTAGTGTTATTGCTAAAATCATCATTTTACTTTTATTTTTATTTTCCTCTACATTTCGCATTTTATCTGAATCATTTATTCTCAATTTCTCTGTTATTCTATTTATTAGTAATAAAAATATTATTCCGAACATAAAACCTACAGATGTTGGAATCCACGATTGTATTTTTTGAGCTTTTGTCATTTCAATTGCAGGAATTAATAATGACCAGACAGATGCTGCTATCATAACTCCTGATGCAAATCCTAGTAAAACTTTTTCCAGTTTTTCATTTATTTTATCTTTCATAAATAATACCATACTAGAACCTAAAGTAGTTCCAAAAAAAGGTATCAATATTCCTAAAATCAAACTCATTTTAAAACTCCTAATTATCATAATATTGTATTATATGTTCAAAATGAGTTTTTCGTTTGTATTTTATAAAAATAAAGTGTTTTATAAAACAAAAATATTTTTATAAAACACTTTATCTAAATTCACTACTAACTTTCTTTTACTTTTCTCAACAATTTAAAATTTCTCAAAAATCTCCAAAATTCAAATAATGAATCAATTATTAATATTAAAGCCAAACACTTAATAAAATTAATACTATCAATTCCTATTCCAATTCCCAAAAACAAAGCTATAAACAGATAAATAAATTTTTTAATTATCTCCCAAATTGAATCTGGTTCTAAGATAGTAACAATTAAAAATTTAACTATACAAACAACTATAGCAATAATTACAATTTGCACTGCAATATTGCTTCCAATAACAATCAAACATGACAAAATAGCTAATATAAATGAACTAATTAATTTTAATAATAAATCTTTCATACTACTTCCCCTTTAGTAAAATTCTTAGGTGTTCTCTTTACAAAATGATTAATAATCGTAACAATCGCACATATTAAAACATACAAATAAAAATTAATACCTCTATTTAATAATACAGCACTACTCATGATATTCTTAGGATAAACATTTCTAAAAATTTCTGTAAAAGCTCCTTCACTAACTCCAACTGCACCAGGAGAAGGAATTCCAGAAACTGTAGCAAATAATACTGATTGCATAGTAATAATCTGTATAATATTGTATTTATTAAAATCTAATGCTCTATAAACCCAGTAAGTAATACTATAATAAATAGTAAACTGTATTAAAGTTGTAAATAAAATCTTTATAATCATTTTTTTATTTTCTTTAATATATAATGCACTACTTTGATATTTTTCAAGTTCTTTTTCGAATTTTTCCTTTTTATCATCTAAATTTTTCACTCTAAAAAATTTTAACACTTTAAGAGCAAAACCTATAAGTCCAGCAGAAAGCTTCTTTGAAAAAATACCTATAATAAGCAAAGTTAATGCTGATGAATTAAGTAAAATTCCTACTATGAAACAAATTATTAAAACTGCATTTAAATATTGATAGTTAAAAAGCAAACTAATTAAGGCAAAACTTATTGTAATAATTTGCATACTACTTAAATTAATAAGCAGTGCCAAAGTAGAATTTGCCACTGAAATTTTATCTCTATACATATAATAAATCTGCATTGGCTGCCCTCCACTAGCAGCAGGAGTTATAGAACTAAAGAAAAAACCTATAAAAGAATATTTTATATTTCTAAAAAAAGTTGAGCTTTCGCCAAGTTTCTTTAATGTTCTTCCCATATTAACAGCTTCTAAAACCAAATACAAAAACATACTAAAAATTCCAATTACTACAAATTGAATTTTTACAGATTTTAGAATCTTAAAAATATGAAATACATTTTCATCACCAAGCAAAATTTTAAAAGTCAAAGCAATAAGCAATACAAAAAAAATAAAACTTATTAATAAATTACTTTTTTTCTTATTCTCCATTTTTTAATCCCCTTATATTTTGTATATAATAATATCATAAACTTGCTTAATGTTCAATATCACAGCACATACACATTATGAAACCTTATTAGATAACACCACTATTGAGGATAGATATGAAGCTTGCAGCATCCTAAAACATTCTCTTATTTACATATGCTTTATTAAATTTATTATCAAAATACCAGTTCCTATAATAAATTATTTTATTATAATTCCGTAACTAATTCTTGCATTAAATCATGTACAGATACAATTTCTTTTATTTTCTCTACATTACTACCACAAAATACTAATCCTTCTTTAACATTTCCTTTAACTGAATTAATCAAAGCCTTAGTAATACAATACGGTGTAGTCTTTACATCACAAGTTTTTATACAACCATAGCACTTAGTAATTTTATTCTTAGTTTCATAAACCTTTTTTATAAATTCATTATTAATAGCTCTTCCAGGCATACCAACAGGACTATTTATAATTTTAATATCTTTTTTTTCAGCATTAATATACATATTTTTAAACTCATCAGATGCATCACATTCATTTGTAGCAACAAATCTAGTTGCCATCTGAACACCATCAGCGCCCAAATCTAAAAATCTCTTTATATCTTTGCCATCCCATATGCCACCAGCAGCAATAACAGGAATCTCTTTTCCTGTTTTTTTTTCAACTTCACCTATATAACTAACAACATCTTTAGTAATATCTTCCAAACTAACATTAATCTCAGGTAAAAGTTCCTCTGTTTTAAAACCTAAATGCCCGCCAGCTTCAGGACCCTCAATAACAATCATGTCTGGAATATACTCATATTTTTTCATCCAATGAGTAACAATAAGCTTACAGCATCTAAGAGATGATACAATTGGTGCAATTTTAGTTTTAGTTCCTTTAACAAATTCGGGTAAATTTTTGGGTATACCCGCTCCAGAAACTATCAAGTCAACCTTCTGTTTAACACATTCTGTAACAATTTCTGCATAGTTTTTAAGTGCAACCATTACATTAACTCCTATAATTTTATCTTCTCCTGCAATCTCTCTAGCCATTTTTATCTCTTTTCCTATAGCACGCAAATTAGCTTCCATAGGATTTTTATCAAAATCCTCTTCTTGGTATCCAATATCTGCAGTAGAAATAATACCTATACCACCTTCTTTACTAACATTTCCAGCCAACTTATGCATAGATACTCCTACTCCCATCCCACCTTGTATAATAGGATATTTTGACTGTTTATCTCCTAATTTAATACCTTTCATAAATATATAACTCCCTTCAAATAAGTTAATATTTATATATCATATAATTAGTCTAATTCCATTAAACTGACAAGTCAGTCTAGAAAACAATATAATCTAGTTACGAAAACTAGATTATATTACCAAAATACTAAACTATTTTTTTAAAAAACTTTCAATAAAGCCATCTAAATCTCCATCCATAACTCCTTGAACATTACCAACTTCATAATTTGTTCTATGATCTTTAACCATAGTATAAGGGCAAAACACATATGAACGAATTTGACTTCCCCATGCAATTTCTCTTTGAACGCCTTTTAAATCTTCAATTTTTTCTTTCTGTTCTTTCTCTTTTAAATCTAACAATTTTGATTTTAACATTTTCATTGCAGTTTCTCTATTTTGAATCTGTGAACGTTCAGACTGACACTGTGCTACAATATTAGTTGGAATATGTGTAATTCTAACAGCAGATGAAGTCTTATTAACATGTTGGCCACCTGCTCCAGATGCCCTATAAGTGTCAACTCTCAAATCATCTGGATTGATATCAAGCTCTATATCATCTGTAATCTCTGGTAATACCTCAACTGAAGCAAATGAAGTATGACGTCTACTATTACTATCAAAAGGAGATATGCGAACTAATCTATGAACTCCCATTTCTCCTTTCAAATATCCATAAGCGTTTTCTCCAATGACTTCAAACGTAACGCTTTTTATTCCAGCCTCATCGCCTTCTAAAAAATCAACTTCATTTACCTGATAATTTGATTTTGTAGCCCACCTAGTATACATTCTATATAACATTTCAGCCCAATCTTGAGATTCAGTGCCACCTGCACCTGGATGAATTGTCAATATCGCATTATTTTTATCATACTTACCTGATAAAAATGTTTGCAATTCTAGTTTTTCTACTTCATCAGATAATTTTTTTGTACTTATCAAAATATCTTTTTTTAAATCCTCATCAAACTCCATCATGACTAAATCTGTCATTTCAAGCAAATTATTTACATCAGATTCAATTTTGCTAAAATTTAAAGTAATCTCCTTTAACGATTTTATTTTTGCCAAAACTCTTCCAGATTCTTTACTATCATTCCAAAAATCCTGATTTAAAGTTTTATCCTCTAATTCTTTTAATTCTACTCTTTTGTTAGCAATGTCAAAGAGACTCACCTAAACTTTCTATTTTTTCTTTTAATGAGTCAATCAATCTTTTATTTTCTTCTAGCTCTATCAAAACATCACTTCCCTTCATATATTAATAATTATTTTCATTTAAAACTTTTATAAATTTTTCATTATTTTGTAAATTAGTACTAGCTTCTCTATGCCCTTTACCATTAAAATACTTAGCTATACAAGATACATCAACATCTTTAACTTGTCTATAAGAAACTGTTTCTGTATCTTTCATAATCATACCTACAGCATCGATGTTATTTACATTATCTTTTTTTACAAACTCATTTACATCATTTCTATATTTATAAAGAGTTGTCACATAGCCAATTTTAAACAAATTATCATCTATTTTTAAACTAACAACTTTCATATCTTTTAAAGCCTTAGTTATATCACTACCCAAATTTTGATCATATTCATTTATAATTGTTTTTTCAAATTCATCAAAATCAATAAAACTAGAATTATCAACCTTTTTATTCATAAGTTCCAAATATTTGTCAAATCCTAACATTTCAAACAATATATGTAATTTTCTAGCATCATAATTATTTTCTTTTTTCCAATCCCAAATATCATATTGCCTTGTCCATTCAACCAATTGATCTAATATATTATCTTTTTTCAAAAATCCATTTTTTAATAAATACTCATAAAACAAACTTGTACCAGAAACCTTTTTTCCATTTTTCTGTACAATTATAGTTACAAATGAATATTTATCATTTCCTTCATCAATCTCCGTTTTATGATGGTCAATTACTATAATTTTATTTTTTAAAACTTCATCTAAATTAATTTTTGATAATAAAGGTTCTTTAATACATAAATCCGTTACAAAAACCTTATCATACTCATAAATTAATCCTTCATCAATATATCTTTTCACATTAGAAGTAATATCAAAAGTTTTAGTTGGAACAATTTTATAATCATCAAAAGCTTTTCTTAATAAAATTGCACAACCCGCACCATCAATATCTTGTCCATGGGTAAAAAGTAACACTTTCATAATTATCTCTCCTTTATCAAAACATTAATCTTTTAAAATATGATTCTTTTTATCCTAGTAACATTAAAAATTACAATTCCTAATAAAATATATGCATACTTTCCAAATTTCTTATTAGCAAATTGTCTAATTAAATAATCTATTGTTTCAGACAAAGCACAATACTTGTCTATAAGCGTTAAAAGAAAAGCCTCTTTACATTTTGGTAAAACAAATGATGCAGGCCACATATGACTCATAATAATATTTTTTTCTTTCTCATTTAATTTAAAGTATTCACAAGCCATTTTACAAGCAATATTTGCGTGAGTAAAGCAATGCCATTTATTAGTATGATCTAACTTTGATCTCCAATCATATAAATAAAAATCGTGCAACATTGCAGCTCGAGTTACAGCTCTATAATCCCAGTTTAATATTTTACAAATATAATATGAATAAAATGCAGCATTATAGCAGTGTTCAAAACAACTAGTATCGCAATGTTGTCTATATTTTTTCATTTCTTGAACTCTTTCATTTTTTACAATATCTTCTACAATATTTTTAAACTCAAAAATATCCATTACTTCTCTCGTTTTCATTAGATTTCCTCACATCAAGTTGTAAATTCAATATAATTATAAAACAATATTAGATAAAAATCCAATACAAATAATACCTTTTTATCATATTATATAATTTCAAATATATTACTACTATCATATCCTGTTATTCAAATAATATAATAAAAAACAAAAAAAGAGTTGATTAAAGTCAACCCTTAACAACTCTTTTTTTATGTTTTAACTATATTCTTGATTTTTTTACAGAAATTACTATACCAGATATTATTGATAATATTAATAAAGCGATATAAATATAATCATTTTCTCCAGTACCTGGATTTGCAACTAAACAAGAAGATACTGCACTTTCCCTAACTGTAGATTGATCATTATTCACAATCTCTTCAGGTTTTTTATCAAAAGTATAAACATACTCATATGGACTTTTATCAACACTTAAATAAACTTCAGTATTTGGTGAATATACACCATTATCTTCCATTGTATAATCGTTTTTCTTCCAATATCCATTATCATAACCTGGATTAGGTTCCATATTTGTTGGAACATCTTCTTCTAATAATTTTACATCCTCATCAAGAATTATAATAGTTCCATCAGCATTGATTGTAACAGCATATTTTACTGTTTTTGTTTGAGGTTTCTCATTTTCATCTAAGACTGCATTTCCGTCTTCATCCCTAACTTCTTCTATTAATTCTACAACATGATATGTTACTTTAATATCCTCAGTAGTTCCATCTTCCCATGTTCCATTTTCTACTTTAAAAATAACATCAATATCTTTAACAATTAAACCATGTGCTGCTTTAATTGCTAATTTTTCTTCAAATGCTCCATTATCTACCAAAACATAGTGCAAAGAATCTTTATTATGAGCATCCCAACGAGTGCGTTCAGCATCATCATACCAACCATTAATTTGGTCATAACAATCAGGTGCTCCATCTAAATACCAATCTTCTCCTACTTTTCCAAAAGTAATTATTCCTGTGCTATAAATATCATCTCCAGCAGTATCCGCATGGTTATTATAAAGAATAACATCATCTCCTAAAACCATAGTACCTATATTATAAACGCCACCGCCATAAGTTGCACCTTTTCCTCCTTGTATATTAACAAGTCCTGTACCATTATTAGTAATTATTCCTGATAATATTGTTAAATTACAAATGCCTTGCTTAGTATAAATACCAGAACCAGCATTGTCTTTTATTGTTACAGTAGCACCCTTCTCTATTAAACTCGTATATTCTTTATTTCCTTGAAAGAAAATTCCAGCATTTGTAGTAAATCCTGTAGCATTATTTCCATTTCTTTCAACATCAAGAGTACATGTACTATCTACATTAAGAACTCTAGTCCATACTCCACTATATCCATTATCAATTGCTGTAAGTGTTGATTTCTTTGTCATATCAATACGCCATGCAGAAATTCCCCAATTTCTATTTCCTTGAAATATAACATTAGACCCATTGGTTATAGTAAAATATGTTCCATTAGAACCATTTCCCCTACTATTAATAACCTTTACTATACTATTATCAATAGTTGCATAAAATGTTCCTGTAAATCCCGAACGATTATGGTCTGAAATAAATGTTGAATTAACAATATTAACATTATATCCTCCATCTCCACCATCCCATTCAAGAGCATCTTCTGAATAATTTTTAATAGTCAAAATAGTTCCATTTGTTAAATTAAGTTTATTGTTTCCAGTAAAATAAATAGCGTGCACAGTTTTATTGTTAGCTCCAATAGCGTTTGTGCCATCCATAGTCATAACAACATTATCCAAATTCAAAGCTGAATTTCGGCTTGCACAAATAGTAACCCAATTCCATTCAGCAGTATATGGTGTTGAACCAATTCCTGTCATAATAACATTTACATTTCTAAATGTTAAAGTCTTTCCCCATAAAGCAATACCATATTTAGTAAATGTAATTGTTTCACTTCCAGTTAAACCTTCAATAGTAATACTTTTTGACAAGTTTAAACCATCAGTTGTACAATCTTTCAAAACTGTAATTGTATCACTATCATTAGCAGCAGCAACAGCTTCATCTAATGTAGAATATTCAACATCACCAATTCTAGCTACTACTTTTTTTTCTTCTCTTTGAATATCTTCATTTGCCGCTGGTAAAGTAGATTCATCTCCAGTAACAGTTCCACTAGTTATAGATGGTGGCAATACTGTTTCAGTATTGTCAGTTGTTAAAGGAACAATATCTCCATCTACATCACTAACACTAATTAAATCCTCTTCTGTACCATTTTCTGCTATCACAGCTGTATCATCAACAATATTTTCTTCTGTAGCATAAGCAACATTAGAAACTAATATTGTCATGCAAACTAAAAGAAGTACAACTAATAAGCAGAATCTAACTGTCTTCTTCATGTATTATCCTCCCTATAATTTTATCCGTTATCTAAAATAACTACCTGAAGTATATTATCTTTTGATTACAAATTCAATACTTTTTTGTTACTTTTTCTAAATTTTTTAATTCATTTTTCTTACATCCACTATAGAATCTAAATTAAAGGAAAAAAATAGTTATAAAAATTTTTAAATCATTTCTATAACTATTTTTATTAAATTCTTTTTGCATGTAATACAATTCTATATTTATTATTAGAACCACAAGTAGATAATGTTAAAATTTTATCATCTTCTTTTAATTCAACTTTATAATCTTTTATACTTCGAGATTTTATTGTATTCAAAAAATTCAAATACGTTTCTTCCGAACTAAAATATGTCTGAATATAATAACTCTCTACCTTAATCTGATAAATTGAAAACACTTCATATGTATAATTTTTATCTCCCATATAAAGATTAAAATATTTGTTTTCTTCATTATCGTACCAACTAGAATCTAATATATTAACTAACTTACTAAACATATTACCATTTTTTCTATTGTGAGCATATATTATAGTATTTTTATCTGTTTCATCTAATAAATTTCTATAATCAAAAAATACCCATCCATCTGAATTTCTACTTCTATCAAAACTATACTTCAAATAATAATCATTATCATTTGCTTGAACAACAGGATAATCTATATCTAAGCTCTCTATTTTTAGCCACGCCTTTGTATCAGGATTTATTTGTCTTAATTGTTCAAAATCTATTGTATATTCTTGATTATCATTATAAGTTTCCAAAACATTAGATTCTTCAATTTCTCTAATATATTGTTTCAACTCATCAGATAATTTATCAGTTCTAGAAGCATTTATTTTCGACTTTGCCAAAGCCACTATAGAAAAAATTATAACACCAGCTATTATTAGCTGTAATATAGTAAGTTTTATTTTTCTTCGGAACTTTTCTCTTTTTTCTTCTGCTAAACGTTTTTCTTCTTCAAGTTTATTTATTTTCTCAGTTAATTCAAATAGAGTTTTTTCAATCTTTAATAAGTGTTCTTTTAACTCTTTATTTTCTTGTTCAACTTTTTTTAATTTATTTTTTAAATCTCTATTTTCTATCTCAATTCTTTTATTTTCTTTTTTAGACTTTTTATTCTCAGTCTTTATTTTTTTACTAAACTTTTTAGTTTTTCCTTTTTCTTTATTTTCCTGTTGTTGTTTTACTCTATTTTCTACATTTTTTTTAGTATCTTGTTTCAACTTCATCTCATTTAAAAGAGGTTCTTCATTTTTAACAATATCTTTTTGCTTTTTTCTTTTAGCCTTTTTATTACTCATTAAAAACTTTTACCTCCTTTCTAAAGTTTACATAAATTATGTAAGAATTGTAACATGTTTTTAATATAAATGCAATATTTTTAAAAAAATGTATCAATAGAATAATCATTAATTACTCCTTAGATAAACCTTGCTACATAAAAAAATCAATTGGCACAACATTTCAAAAATACCGTGCCAATTATTTCTCAAATTATTAGTTTACAACTTAGTTATTAATAATCAATATTCTTAATAAATTATCAAATTTAAACATTACTACTATTATTTTATAATTTTATTTTTCATCCATCTATATATTTCATCATATATGCTTTCTCTACAATCTTCATGTAAAATGTCATGACGTAAACCTGGATAAAGTTTTCGACTTATATCACTCATTCCAGCCTTTTTGAAACTATTATAAGCTTTTTCTACACCTTTACCGCAATTTCCAACAGGATCTTTATCTCCAGAAAGAAATAATACAGGTATCTGTTTATCCATTTTCTCTATGTTATTCATCTTTCCTGAAAAATCCATACCATTTAATAATTCTCTAAAAAGTCCTGATGACATACAATCTCCTCTCATCGGATCTTCTATATATTCATCTAAACTTTTATCACTTGCACATAACCAATCAAAATCAGTTCTATTAGGCTTAAACATTTTATTATATGTTCCAAAAGTTAATTGTTTTATAGTAGGCGTAGTATTATCCTCTCCAAATTTCTTAGCTTCTTTTTTAGCCATATACTTAGCAATAACAATTTGTATTGAAGGAATTTGTCCTGTTCCTACTAAAATACAAGCATCTATATCTTTAGGATATTTAATTAAAAAAGTACGTGCCACAAAAGAACCTAATGAAAATCCTAACAAACAATAAGGAATATTAGAAAATTGATTCGAAATTAATTCTTTACAAGTATGTACATCTTTAACAACCCAATCCCAACTACCATCTGGACCAAAATACATTGACTTTGAACCTTTTGATATTGAACTTCCATGACCTAAATGATCATTTCCAACTACTGCAATTCCTCTATCAGTTAAATATTTTGCCATTTCCTCATATCTTAAAATATATTCTGTCACACCATGTGCAATTTGCAAAATAGCAACCGGCTGCCCCTCTGGTAACCATTCTACCGCATGTATATCAGTTTTTCCATCAGCTGATTTGTAATAAAATTCATTCTTTCTCATTACTTTTTCACCTCTCTTTGATATTTATCATCTTTCCTTAAAATCTATATCTTTTTTCATTGTTCCATCATCAAATTGATGTATGAAACTCATATCAACAAACAATAAATTTGCAGGAGAAACAGACATATTAGAATTTCCATCACTTCCACCATATCTCATTAAAATTCTTGCTCTATTACACATTTTAGAATCATCCTCTTCGGAAGACACTGCACCAATTTCACTTCTAGGAATCATAACTAATACAGGAGTAGAATTCTCATATTTCTTCCAATTTTTTTCGAAGAAATCCCCTACAATTTTTCTCTCTTCTTCCGTCATATTACATCCACCTATTACAGACTCTATATACCTCTTTGCAGCTTGATAATTCCTATTCTTGTAATTTTGTCCTCCACAAAATCTTTCAAACCACTCAGGAGAATTTATATAATCCAAAAAATATCTTGGATAATTCAAATAAAACCAACCATTGTTTGAAGTTAAATCAATATCATACCAACCTAAAGCCATATTACATCTGTACTTTTTAAAAATATCATTTACCGTTCTAATTTCATCATCTATTTTCCCCGCTGGCAATAATCCATTCTTCTTTATATCGATAGCATTAACTGAGTTCGTAACATGATATACATATCCATTTACATACTTATTATAAATTTCTGCTATAACCCTTTTATCATATAAATTATCATTTTCTTCTAGATTTAACTTTTTAGCAACCATTTTTTTCAAATATTCCCATTCTTCCTCAAAACTAGAAGTTTTTAAAAAATTCTCTACTCCATTTTCACTCTCCACTATTGTAGAATAATTAATAAGTCGTCTAAAATATTCATTATTTCTACACAAAGAACTTATTCCTTCTTTTTTTAAACATTCTGCAATAGCACTAGGTACATCCATACTAATACTCCCCTTATAAAATTGTTTGAAAATTTTTACTCATTATTTCCCGAATCTCCCTTTTATTTAAATCATTATATCACAAATTTTAAGTTTTATCTCTATTTTATATCTTCCAGATAAGCTTTGTAACTATCGCCTATTATATAATATAAATTAATATCTATCATTTAAAAAATTATTTCTCTCAAATTTATAAATTGGTACAAGATTTCTTTTATGCTTTGAACTTTTATATCTTCTTATTATCTCAATTTGAGCCTTTTCATCTGTATGACCTGTTTCAATCATCTCCGCAATTTGACTATATTTTATTCCCATCTTTTCTTCGTCAGTTAATCCACCTAATCCATCATTTGGAGCCTTTTTCAATATTTTTTCTGGAACACCTAGTATTTTGCCAATTTCAAGTACTTCATCAACCGTAAAATTTCCGATTGGATTAAAATCAGAACTATTATCTCCCCATTTTGTTGTATATCCTACAATTGCTTCACAAAGATTTCCTGTTCCAATTACTAAATAATTTAATGTTTGAGCTATTCCATATAAAGTTGTCATTCTTAGTCTTGGTTTTATATTAATAGTAGCTTCTTTAGACAATTCTTGTACTAGCTGCATATTAATTTCTTTTTCCATTTCTTGATAAGTACTGCTCAAATCTACTTTAATAAATTTTACTCCAAAAGTTTTTGCAACTAATTTAGCATCTTCAAAATCACTATTTTTCGAATTGCAAGGCATAGACACTGCAACCACATTTTCTTTACCTATAGCTTTCGCTGCCATTGCAAGAACAGTTGCCGAATCTTTGCCTCCACTGTTACCAACTACAATACCTTTTGAATCAGAATTGCTCACATATTCTTTTATCCAATCAATTGCGCTCTCTAACTCTTTTTCTAATTTTTTTCTTTCAAGCATATTCTTCTCCTTTATCGATATAATTTATTTTTTTCTATATAATCTATAACTTCATTTGGAGTTAAATATCTAATACTTTTTCCATTTCTAATTTTTTCCCTCACAAAAGTTGAACTTAAATTGCTCGTTATATTATTTCTAGCCTTAATAAAAGCCTCACGATTTTGTTTTAAAAATTCATTAGAATTTATTATTTTATCTACATTATCCTTATCCCTTTCTAAAACATAAATTTTAAAACATTTCACTAACTCATTCGCTTCATGCCAAGTATCTATTTCTTTTAAATTGTCACTTCCAATAATAAAAGCAATTTCATATTCTGAATACATTTTTTGAAATTCTCTCAAAGTTTCAATTGTATATAAAGGTCTTTCACTATCTAACTCTACACGTGATACATCAAATTTGTCATTATTATCACAAACCAATTTCAGCATTTGATATCTATGTTCATTACCAATTAAATCTACTTTTTGATATTTACCATTTACTGGCACAAACACAATTTTCTTTATTTTCTCATATTCATTTATTATTTGTTCGGCCAATGAAAAATGAGAATTCAAAGGTGGATTAAAACACCCTCCAAATACAACAATCTGCTTTTGTTTCATAAACTACCTTTCAAAATAGTATATACTATTTTTCATATTTATACAAATGATTATAACACACTTTTATAATTCCATAGCAATATTTTTGTTTTTGGTTTCTAAAGGTTACTCTCTATAGCTATTTCGAGCATTTTATGATATAATATTATTGTAAGTATTTTACTTATGTTGGACAATTTACAAGGAGGTTCATCAATAGTATGAAAAAAGTACCAACAATGAACATGTCTCCAAAAATGGCAACAGCCATTCACACTTCTTACGTAGCTGCAGCTCACAAATCTAGCATCAACTCCGTAGAAGTAGAGGAAAATCTGTTTGCTATTTTGGACAAGTTGACATTCGTCGCCGAAAGCGACACCGTAATTCTTGATTACTTTTTGGACAAACTATCCAAAAGTATCATCGCTCGGAAGCAAACATTTGTCGCGACCAACATGTGTACTGACATTTTGCATGTATGCATGTACATCACAGCTTGGCTCAACGAAAAATATGATGCTGAACTGGACGTCAACATTTCAGCAAGAAGAAAAGCTCTTGAAAGCGAACTTGCCAAAATGTTGAAACTCGCCGATGCCTTTGATCCTACCCAGATCATGGACAGATTTGGAATCAGATTTGTTCTTGATCAAGGAATTTCCAAGTGCTGTTTCCTTCTGACAAAGATTGTAAACGTCCTTTGCAATCTTAACAGACAAGACCGTAGAGACTTTTTGGAGTATCTGAAAAAATTTGATGACTATACTCAGTATAGAATTCAAAAGATTCTGGACATTCCTATGTCTCTCGAACCCTTGACACGCAAAGGGGGCTTCAACTTTGATCCAAATGAATACCCTGACATTGAGCTCCCTACTCAAGAAGATTGGGAAATCGTCAAACATCTGAGTGGCAACATGAAATATTATTTTGACCCCAAATGGAATGGATACCAGTCTATCCATATCATTCTGTCGGTACCTTGTATTCCTGGTTTTGTCATTGAGATTCAGTTCCGTACATGGAAAATGGATATGCATGCAGAAAACGACATCAATGCATCCCATGACCTTCATAAAGACGAAGTAAAGCCCTACACTCAATTGTTCACTCTGTCTAAAGAAGAACTCAGCGCAACCAACATTCGTTTCTTCAATTCCTACAAGAATACGCAGAACGATAAAGATGGCATCCATCATGCTAAAGTGTTCTACAACAGACGCATGAACAATATCAGCTTGTAATGTTGTCCCACAGTCTCTGATCTCTTGGTCAGAAAATCGTGCATAGACATTTCTAGCAAAAAAAGAGCTTGCCTACTATCACAGTAGGCAAGTTCTCTCTAATTAAACCGCCAAATATTATAAAACTAATTTCATAATAATACTAAATCAAAAACTTAGTATTCATATTCTTAAAATTCTGTAACATTTCATAAATCTCTGTTGTATAAACTCCATTGTATTTGCTAAAATCTTTCTGGGGAAAATCTCTCCAACCATCTTTTGGTTTACAAAAATCTTCAAACTCAGAAATTGCTAAATCCACGTTATTTTCATTGATTTTATCTTTAAAAATTTTTTTCGCAGTATTAATATATCCTCTTACACAACATCCAGCCATCGCTTTAAAATACGATTTTTCTGGAATATCTGACTTCAAATAAAAGTACATGGCCAACTCATCTGTAACTTTTCTTGGATTCAATAAAATAATTTTATTACTCCTGAACACCCCATGTGGCGTAGACGGATGCATAACATCTATTAATTCTGCATCATCCGGAACTTCAACATCATAAATTGTATCCCCTCTTACTAACCACCTTATTATTTTATCTTCAACAGAAAAATTAAACCCACCTATTTCTTTAGGAGTTTCAGCCTTAGGATTCCAATTATCAGCTATATTTACTTCACCTATTTTATACTCAAATCCATTTGCACCAGATTTATTTCCAAACATTACTTTCAAATATCTTTTATTATCTTTTTCATTTACCATACTATCTACCATTTTATCTTTCTATATATCTTAAGCAGTAATTTATTTACCATTTATGCTATTTCTTGTTTTACTAAATCAATATATTTACTATGATCTTGTCTTAATACATTTAATTTTTCTGCTAAATCCTCTTGAGTCAAATTCTTATCTTTTCTCAACTTTTTTAATTTTTCATTTAATAACATTTTCCTCACACTCCTTAGCATTAAAATACATTTTTATTTGATTTTTATAAATAAATAATTGTTTACATTTTTAAAATTTGACGCTACTTTACGTAGCATTTTTAATAAAACTTATTTTAATTATTAAATTTCACACTTCTTTCTTTGCTACTGGATGTCTAATTATAGTTTTCAACTTACTAACATCACATCTTCTTGGATCAGACAAATATATTTCATGATGAAATCTAGTATCTGTTATATTTATTTCATAACCATTTTTCTCTGCATAATCTTTCATCATCTTAATTGTATCAGGTTCATTATCATAAGAACCTATATGCATACATTGAACACAAATTCCATATAATAATCCTATTGTTTTTTTATATTCACCATTTTCATCATTAGGATCTCCTTTTCCTCTTACTGCTATATAATTCATCTTTGGAATTTTTATTATGCTCGGTTTACTTTTTGGCATATAAAATTCCTTATACTCTTTTTTATAATCAAAAGCCATTCTTGTTAAATAGATGTTAGTTTTTCGAACTAACATCAGCTCCTTTCTTCAAAATTCTAAATAATACCTCTTATTCTTTCAAAACCTCCTATAAAACTATATATAAAAATTTTAAATATTATGTCTTATATGAGAACCGTATATCTAATTTTTAAAATATTTTTTATTCTTCTATAAATTTTTGTATTATAAATATTTTATCTAGTGTATTTTGCATTAAATTATTCATTATCATTTTCAAAATCGAATATAAATTTTTTTCAATATATTCTTTCATTAATTCTGAATTATCTAGTTGTAATTCATTTATTATTTCTGTATATGCCTTAATTATAATATTTTTTATTTCTAGTTCATCTTTATTCTCAAACAAATTATATATTTCATTTAGTTCAGAAATAGAAATAATTAAATCTCGTATATTTCTTTTCACCAAATTGCAAGCAATTGCTTCTAATAATACAATTTCAAAAATATTAATAATGAGCTCTTTAAAATTACAAGAATACCCATATAGTAAATATTCTATTTTTCGTTCTGAAAACTTCTTACAAAACATGTTTTCTAAATATATAGAATCTAGATACTCTTTAATAAATTCAACACCATCTAATCTACCTATAAGGTTATTATATAATGGGTAGTCTGCTGTAATTTTCATATCTTGTGCTTTAAAATCTGAATCATATATCTTTAAAAATCCTTTTATTCCTCCTATGATAGTATCATTATATGTATCATTTTGAATACACAACATATTTTGCTTTACCTTAATATACATAACTCTAATGATATTCAACATTTTATCTATTCTTTTTCTTCCTTCTTGATATAAAATTTCTATACTATTTTCCTTAACTGCTTTCACTGCTTCATCTGGAATTTTAAAATTTTTTAAATAAATGCCTATTGTATAAAGATTAGAATTCGATATTTCTTTTACAATTTCTTCTCTAACAGAACTGCTATCATTGCCATTATATCTATAAATTCTTTCATCTAACAATTGTAAAATCTGTACTTGTATATTTAACATATCATCATCTGTAATCATTTGATTAAAATAAGCTTCTCGAATTAAAGTTTTAAAGTAATTTCTTTCATCTAAATTTTCTCTCTTTATTATACTTATATTTTCTATTTTATTCATCTTCCTCACACTCTTTTTCATTATAATCCAGTGGCTTCCCTTTTAGTAGATTTTCGCGCATTTTATACATAATTGTTCCAGACAGATATTCTAAATCTCCTTTTGCGGTCTCATCAAAAGATTTCTTCATAAAATCAAGTAGTTCATCATCAGTTAATAAGTCCATTGTTTCATTTTTATATTCATAAAATATTTCTATCAATTCATATAAGTTTTGCACAAAATTTTCTTGATTCATATATGGTGAATCGCAAAATTCTTTTATTAATTTATCTAATATACCTTTTCTTAATTCTATCCTACCAGTTTCTTTCAATATTTCTCTTCTTTTTTCCAAAATACTTTTAATTTGATTATCTGATAATATTAATCCATATTGACTTATATACTCATTACATTTTTTTATATCAGCAATCTCATTCTTTTCTTTTGGATTTATCATTTCTAAATAAGAATTCCCCATTTTACTCCTCCCTTAATTTATATACCATACTGTCAGTCTAAATAACATTCTTGATTTTTTTGCAATTTTGTGGTATAGTAAATAAAGTAAAAAAGAAGAGAAACACTTGATTTTACAGTATTTCTCTTCTTTTTATATTTAATTAATATTTTTTTCTAATTCTAAAAAATTTTCAAAAAATAATATAAAGAATAGATAATTAATTATAATCATCTATTCTACACTTTTTTTGGGAAAACATATTATTTATTACTTTTTATATAAGCATATATTGGATAATTCAATACACATACTATTAAGCCTATTACTCCAAATATTAGCCCTAATACCATATTTCCATCTGTCATTACTTGACTCATGCCAAATCCCATAACTAATGCTCCAATTACGCCAATTATCCAAGTAGCAACTATTCCCCAATTTACTGGTGCATGTTCTTTCTTTGGGTGTGAAGTTTTATAAACTGGTATAATTCCTAAAAGAATTATAAAACCAACTATTGAAACAACTACTCCTACTTTAAATAAATTCCATTCTGGTATTAAGCACATACACATTCCTATTGCAAATATTAATCCTCCGATTGTTCCTAATATAATTTCTAATAATGTTTCTTTTTTCATTACAAACTTTCTCCTATTTCTTTATATTTGTTTTCTCTTCTATTTTAACTTTTCTTTCTGCCATTTCTTTTTCTTGTTTTTCTTTTCTCTCTTTTTCTTCATTCTTTAACCTTATCTTTGCTTCTTCAATAGTTTCATCATCATGTTTTAAATACTTGTCAACGAATTTATCTTCTATCTTTTTATAACCTGAAACCACACCGTTTTCTATTTTTTTATATCCGCTAACTGTACCTTTTTCTATTTTCTTATAGCCACCTACTACTGCATTCTCAATTTTCTTATTTACATCTTTTAACTTTGACACATTTCTCACCTCTTTCATTATTCCAACACTTGTTTTTCCGTGTTCAATTGTATTATAATAATTCATATAACTAAAAACAATCATCAATTTTCTATTAAGTGTTGGAATAATAATTTAGGAGAAATATATATGAACACGCCTAATAATCAAAGAAGAAAAGAATCTCAAAATAAAATAGAATCAGTTTTTATTGAACTATTACAATCTAAAGAAATATCTCAAATTTCTGTAACTGATATTTGTAAATTAGCAAATGTAAATAGGTCTACTTTTTATGCCAATTATTTAGATGTTTATGACTTAGCAGATAAAATTAAAGCTCATCTAGTTGATGAAGTAAAAAAACTTTATTCAGAAGAGAGAACTACTAAAAATAACTCAAACGATTTTTCTAAATTATTTAAACATATAAAAAATAATCAAATATTTTATAAAACCTATTTTAAATTAAATTACAATAACACTACTGATATAGTTGAGTTTGATTACACTCTTTCTAAATTACTTTATAATGATAAACTAATAGATTATCATATTGAATTTTTCAAAGCTGGATTAAATGCAATTATAAAAAAATGGCTTGCTAATGATTGTAAAGAATCAGTAGAAGATATAAACGAACTTCTTGAGTCTGAATACGCTGATAAAAGTATAATTAAATCACCTATAAAATAGTCCGCTTCTTTATATTTATCTACTCTTTTTCGCCATTAGTTAAAACAAATAAAATGTAGTGCTAATTATTCTACATTAGCACTACATCAAAACTTATTATCATAATATAATTCATCAAACTTTAGTATTTCATATTTTTATATGATTTTACATTTTGTTTCTTATAGGAATTTGAATTTCAGTAAGCCATTCGTCCTCATTTTCTTTGTTCCACACTCCATCTATATATCTTTCTCTAATTGGCTCTGCTATCTCATATCCATTTTCCTCAATCCACTTTATAAGAAAGCTATATGATTCTCTTAAGTTATTATAAGAACCTTTATGATAAATACAAGCTGCTCTTATTGGTTTAATTTTTTCGAATTTTATGGTCTCATTGGGTATTCCCATCTCTGTCACTGCTTGTGCATATCTTATTTTAAAGTCCTTTTCTTTATATTCCCCATCTAGATAATTCAAATAGCAATAGTCTGGCTCCACACATTTAATATTAGGATTTGTCTTTTTACATTCTTCAGCAGATTGTAGTATAAAATTCACAATCTCACTAAAATCTTTTACAAATCCTTCTTTGTAATAAACAATACAGCTAGGTAATTCCTTTATGATAACTTCTTTCTCCATATTTTTTCCCTCCAATAAATTATTTATTTGAAGTAATTGACTATTAGAAAGAGAAATTTCATTTTCCAGTTCCTGTTTTTTCACTAATAAAAATTGTTTTAAATCGCTACCACTTAAAATACTTTTAATATTGTTAATTGATAATCCCATTTGCCTTAATGATATAATCTTAGCCAACTCTGGAAGTTGACTAGTTTCATAAAATCGATACCCTGTATTTTGATCCACATATGCTGGAATTAAAAGTCCTTCTTTTTCATAATAGCGAAGTGTTTTTATTGTTGTTTTTGATAATTCTGAAAACTCTCCAATTCTATACATAATCTTTCCTCCTTAATTAAAATTTATCTTATCCTCTAAGGGGAGAGTCAATAATTTTTATTACATCTTTTCATTTTTATTTTTCTAATTAAAATACTACAAAAGTATAATGTAAATATATTTCTTTCAAAAGTTTTTCTCACATTTTATTTAGTTAAAATTTTTTTATTCCAACTTCTACTGTTACATTTTGGGCACTTCATATATCTTGTCCTTCCATAGTGCATTGAAAACAATACCTTGTTATAAGAAGGTATATATTTATAATGGCATTTATTACATTCATAATAACCTGCTATTTGTTCAATCTTAATTGCATTTGTAACTCCTATCGCAAAAATAATACCTCCCAAAATTATAAGTAAGACTCTAATCATCGAAGGCATTTCTAAAAATGATGCCACAAATACCAATACTAAAAATGATATTGATGAAATATATCCTATAACTAATTCCAAGCTCAACATATTTCTATCACTATCTTCTTTTTGTTTCTTTAATTCTATTAAATTTTCTTCTGCCTTTAAGTCATAATTCTCCATTTTTATAACCTCCCCACTTAATAATTCATTCACACTAATTCCAAGTATCTCGCACAAATCGAGCATCACAGAAGAATCTGGCATACCATTTCCTGTTTCCCATTTTGATATTGCTCTATCTGTAATATTTAATTTTTCCGCTAATTGCACTTGTGTTAATTTTTTATTTTTTCTACATTGAGCAATAAATTTTCCTATCTTAACTTGATCCATAATTAACCTCCTTCAATTACAAATTAGCAAAATTTTGTCATAAAGTATACAAACTATTAGTAGAGTAGATTATTTTTTTCAATTCTACTTTAAGTCGAATTTTACTCTTTTACAACTTTCTTCTACAAAATCCATTTTCATCAATACCTTAAAATATAATTTAACTAAATATTGACGTATCTAATTTAGCACCAAAGTTACTCTCTGTTTTTGTTTTTCTTTTTCTTGCTATATATCCATCTAATATATATGTGACTCCACAAATAGAATATATAATCAAAAATTGTTTATTTAATTAAATATTTAACTATTAAATTTTTTTCAAGTTCTAAATTTTCTTCTACAAATAACTGTCTATCAAAAAATATATTATTTTTATTTAGGCAAAGCTCTAATATTCCTATATCTATTTGATTATAATAAACAACCCTATCTTTAGGCATTATTCCTCTTTTACAAGTCGTACTATCTATAACTTGTACTTATTAAATATATTCCAAAACACAATTTTCATTCTGATATTTTTTTATTCATCAATCCATCTTTATTACAATACGTATACACTATGCCTTTACCTCTCTTAAAAAATCTAGCTTCTGCATTTTGTTCTGGATATAATTTTACAATTTCAGATCTATCATTTGTAACATATGCAATAAAGGAAATATAATGTTGTTTAGTCATTTCATGTTTAATTGAAATATAATATTCATTTTCAATTATTTCACAATTAATAATATGTTCATCATTTTCTAATTCACATTCCAAAATAGGTAAATTTATTCCACAACAAGAATTTATATTTTCTCCCATTGTATGAATAATATTTCCACAAATAGGACAAACTGAAAAACTTGATTTTAACATATTACTTGATTTATTTTGATTTGTAATATATTCCCCATTCATAAGCTCAATTACAGAAACATTTAAAGCTTTTGCTAATGGTTCAATTAATGAAATATCTGGTAACCCTTTTCCAGTTTCCCATTTACTTATTGTTTTATCACTTACTCCAATAACTTCTGCAAGCTCTGTTTGCGTTAAATTTTGTTTTTCTCTTAGTTCTTTTATAATTTTTCCTGTTACAGCAGTACTTTAGCAGAATTTTACAATATTTTTTACATACCTTTAATAATTTATTATCAATATCACCATAAATTAAAACACAGAGTGTCAACACATTATTATAGGTTAACACTCTGTATTCATTCAAAATTTATTTATTTTTTATAAATTCAGTAGATAAATTAAATTATGTTATTTTCAAACCATTGACAATATTATATTATTGATTTTTTCCGCAACAGTTTTTATATTTCTTACCACTTCCACATGGACATAAATCATTTCTACCAACCTTAGGTCCTTCATTAACTATTGGTGCTTTAACCTTTTTCTTTTCTTCTCCAGCAAGTTCAGGATTAATCATAGCATCTATATCTTCTCTTCCTTCTCCAGTTACTTTAACTGTGCTTTTTCTTTCATACCCTTCTCTTTTCTTAATGCACATTAAGATTTTAGTTACCTCTAGTTTAATATTACTAACCATTTCTTCAAACATATCAGAACCATCAATTTGATACTGAATAACTGGATCCTTTTGTCCATAAGCACGAAGCCCAATACCATTTTTTAGTTCATCCATCTCATCAATATGATCCATCCATTTTTCATCAACAACTTTTAACAAAACAATTCTTTGAAGCTCTTTAAAAGCATCTTCTCCTATTTCTTTGCATTTTGCTTCATAAGTTGCTAACGCTTTTTCTGTTATTTCAGCTAATATTTCATCAGCATCTGGATTCTCTTTATTTAAAGCTTCAACTTCTTTAATATTTAATCCAGTTTGTATTTCAAGTAATAAAGCACTTGTGTCTGGATTTTTTTCCTCAAGTTCGTTTCTATAAGTATCAACGATTAACTCACACGCTTCTCTAATCATATTTTTAATTGATTCTGTAACATCTTCACCATTTAATACTTCTCTTCTTTGACCATATATAATCTCTCTTTGAGTATTCATAACATCATCATAGCTAAGTACATGTTTTCTGATTGAGAAGTTTCTACTCTCAACTTTCTTTTGAGCAGTTTCAACAGCCTTAGAAATTGGCTTAAATTGAATTGGCATATTTTCTTCAGCACCTAATGCATTATATACAGCAGTAACTTTATCACCACCAAATATTTTCATTAAGTCATCATCTAAAGCAATATAGAAAATTGATTCTCCAGGATCTCCTTGACGTCCACTACGTCCACGTAGCTGGTTATCAATTCTTCGAGATTCATGTCTTTCTGTACCAATTATTTTAAGACCTCCAGCTGCAATAACTTTCTCTTTTTCTTCTTTTATTTCTTTCTTATATTTTTCTTCTAAGTCATTAAATTTCTTTCTAGCTTCTAAAACTTTTTCATCTTTAGTTTCGTTATGTGCAGAAGCTTGATTGATAAGATCATTTGTATAACCTTGTCTTTTCATTTCTTGTTTAGCCATATATTCAGTGTTACCACCAAGCATAATATCTGTACCACGACCAGCCATGTTGGTAGCAATAGTAACAGCACCATATTTACCTGCTTGAGCTATAATTTCAGCTTCTTTTTCATGGAATTTAGCATTCAATACTTCATGAGGAACTCCCGCTTTTTTTAGTAATTTACTTAATCTTTCAGATTTATCAATTGAAACAGTACCAACTAGAACTGGTTGACCTTTTTCATGTGATTTTTTGATATCCTCAACAACAGCATCAAATTTTACTTTTTCATTTTTATATATAATATCACTTAAGTCTTTTCTAGCAACTGGTAAATTAGTAGGAATACAAACAACATCTAAATTATAAATCTCTCTGAATTCTTCCTCTTCTGTTTTTGCAGTACCTGTCATACCAGCTAATTTCTCATACATTCTGAAATAATTTTGGAATGTGATATTAGCTAAAGTTTTTTGTTCATCTGCAATTTTTACACCTTCTTTAGCTTCAATTGCTTGGTGTAATCCAGCATTATATCTTCTTCCATACATAATTCTTCCTGTAAATTCATCAACAATTAATACTTCTCCATCTTTTACAATATAATCAGTATCTTTCTTCATAACACCATGAGCTTTTAATGCTTGGTTAACATTATGAACTATATCAGTATTATCTAAATCATTAAAGTTTTCAACTCCAAAGTAGTCTTCAGCCTTTTTTATACCTTTTTGAGTTAAAGTAGCTGTTTTTGCCTTTAAGTCAACTATATAATCATATTTTTCGTTATCTTCTTGTTGAGCTTCATCTTTAACATCTTCCTCAACAATAACCTTTGCCTGTAATCTTTTTACAAAATCATTAGCTTTTTTATACAAATCAGAAGATTTATTTCCTCTACCAGAAATAATAAGTGGTGTTCTAGCCTCATCAACTAATATACTATCAATCTCATCGACAATTGCATAAGCAAGATCTCTTTGAACCATATCTTCTTTATGAATAACCATATTATCTCTCAAATAATCAAATCCATATTCATTATTAGTACCATAAGTAATATCACAAGCATAAGCTTTTTGTTTATCTTGTTGATTCATTCTAGATATATTTAATCCAACAGATAATCCTAAAAACTTATACAATTTTCCCATCCATTCACTATCTCTTTTAGCTAGGTAATCATTAACAGTAATAACATGAACCCCTCTACCTGTAAGGGCATTTAAATATACTGGCAATGTAGCAACTAATGTTTTACCTTCACCAGTTTTCATTTCTGCAATTCTACCTTGATGAAGAATAATACCACCAATTAATTGTACATCAAAATGTCTCATTTCTAAAACTCTTTTTGATGCCTCTCTTACAACAGCAAAAGCTTCTGGTAAAATATCATCTAAAGTTTTTCCATCGGCTAATTGTGCTTTAAAATAATCAGTTTTAGCTCTTAGTTCTGCATCAGTTAATTTCTCCATTTCAGGTTCTAAACTATTAATTTTATTTACTATAGGTTGAACTCTCTTTACTTCTTTTTCACTATAAGATTTAAATAATCCCATCTATTTTGCCTCCTAATTATTAACTATCGATAAATATATCATTATTTTTTATACATTGCAAGGAATAATATAGAAATTATTTCATAGTATTTAATAAATTTATTTAAAGGCAGGATTTTAATTATGCATATATATAATTTTAAAATTAACAAAAATAAGTTATTAAAAGGTTTATTAACATTTTTTGTCTTAGTCTGTTTATTTTTTTTAACCTTTTCAATATCAAAACTTTTTTCAAAAATTAAAAATTTTAAATCCGAAAATTTTGTTGTTAATGATACTAATACTATTCCATCTACTAATGAAATTACTTCTTCACAATACACAAATACATTAAAAGCAGTACACGACAATTTAGACAACTATATCGGAAAAGAAATTACTTTTACTGGTTACATTTATAAAATTGATTACCTAAATGATAACCAATTTGTAATTGCTAGGAACATGATAATAAATGAAGCTTCTCAAACAGTCGTTGTAGGATTTCTTTGCGAATATGACAATATATCAGATTTTGAAAACTTATCTTGGGTTAAACTTACTGGAACAATAAAAAAAGGATATCTAAATGGCGATATCCCAATATTAAAAATAACTAACATTGAAAACACTCAAAAGCCATCTGATGAATTTGTTTATCCACCAGAAGATACTTATGTTCCAACAAGCAATATTTATTAATCATCAACAAAATATTTCATATAAGCTGTTAAAAAATTAATAATTATTATCAAAATAATAGGTCCAATTAGAAGCCCTAACACACCACTAACTTTAAATCCAATATACATAGCAATAAGTGTATATAAAGGATGTATTCCTAAATTATTTGAAACAACTTTTGGTTCTAAAAACTGTCTAACCACAGTAATCAACACAAGCAATCCCAGTACACTAACACCTAATGTAACATCCCCCATTATAATTAAAATAATTCCCCAAGGTATCATTACAGTTCCAGAACCCAATATTGGAAGTAAATCAACAAAACCTATTCCTAAAGCAATTAAAAATGGTGATTTTACATTCATTCCCAGAAACTTAAAAATATACAAACCTATAAGTACTAGTAAAAAAGAAATAAAAACAAGCGTAATTTCCGCTTTCAAGAATTTTCCTAGCACACTAATAACTGATTGAAATTGAGTACTAGCCTTTTTTATCCATTTTTTAGGAACTCTTTGTTCTATATCATCAAGTAAAGAAATTTTATCTGTAGTTATAAAATATGTTGCTAAAATAGTAATAATCAAATAAACAATAAAAGAAGGTATCTGCGTCGCCAAATTTAAAATATTAATCAAAAAATCTTTAAAATATCCCAATCCTTTACCAAGTACCTCATTCGTCATATTTATTACAAACTGTTTTACATCATCTGAAACATTAACATCTTCTAATTTTAAAACTCTACTTACATTCTCTACAGATTTAAAAATATCATTTCCAAATCTTGAAAAATCAGATAAAATTTTTGTAATTTCAGCAGTAATCAATATAGTAGAAATAACAATTACTCCAATCAAAACAGAAAAAACAACTATTAAAGCTATTATTGCCGAATATTTTCTAACTAATTTAGTTTTTCTACAAATTAATTTAATAAAAGGTTCCATCAAAGTTGCAATTATTAAAGCTATAAAAAATGGCATAAAAAAACATGCCATTTTTAATACAAGAAAAACAGCACCAACTAAAAGAAGAACATATAAAGTTTTTTTATATTTCAACAAATTTTTAAGAATATCAAGCATTCTAGTACCTCTTAAAAGTAGTATAATATTTTTTCAAAAAAGTATTCGTAAACATCTTAAATTTAAACTTTCTTTGTAAATATAAACACAAAAGGTCAACTTCCAAAACTGAAAGTTGACCTTTTCCCACGAAATTTCTAACTATAACCTTCTCAAAAGGAAACATACTATCGGAATAGAAACAATCACTAAAGTCACAGCAATTGCAATCAAAGCTTTAGTACACGACAATACCACACCCCAAAAAGCAAGCTGAATTATAGTCGCTACTCCAACAAGAACAATTGCAGTCCCCAAGCCAGCCAAGCTGACTCTATGTTTCTCATCAAAACCTCCTAGTGCAGCAAAAACTCCTGCAACCAAAAAAGTTACTGAATAGAGATATGAAAGCTCACCTAAAACAACTGCCAACCATAGTTTCCATTTAACCGAAAAAGAAACTTTCAAAACATACTTTCCAAAAACAAAAGCTCCAATTATTACTACTAGCAAAGCAATTGCTTTCAAAATCTCCTTCCAATTAGTTACAAACCAATTCCGTTCCTTCATTCTAGAACACCTCCTATAATGTTGTAAATATCTATAGATGAACAGGTCATTAGACCCGATTGTGTTTCGATAAATGAAATGGAGTTTATTATATCACATTTTAAGAAGGCCGTCTAGAAAATAATATATAAAAAAAGATTTTAGAAAAACTAAAACCTTTTTTTACTAATCTCACTAATTTACCTTTCTTCTAACTGCCGCTCTAAATTTATCTCCTCTATCATATGCATTCTTAAACATATCAAAACTAGCACTAGCAGGTGAAAACAAAACTACATCATCCTTTTTAGAAACTTCATCTGCAATTTCAATTGCCTCTTCTAATGATAAAGCTTCATATATATCCATTTCTTTACCTTGTTTGTTAAGTTCAGAAGTTACAGCATTATAAATTTTTTTCTTAGTTGCCCCCATTAAAATTAAAGCTTTAACTCCATCAACTATTGGCTTTGCAATAGGAGTATAATCTAAATTTTTATCATAACCACCGGCTATTAATATAACTTTTTTACCAAAAGATTTAATTCCAGATATAGTTCTAGTTGGAGTAGAACTAGCAGAATCATTATACCATTTAACCCCATTAGATGTCTTCTTTACTAGTTCTAATCTATGATGAACACCTTCAAATTCTGTAACTACTTTCTTTGCTGTCATTTCATCAACTAAAGTTCTAGTAGCAGCTAAAGCAGCACAAATATTCTGATAATTATGTTTTCCAATCAAAGCTACATCTTTAACATTTAATATGTGTTTTCTAAGTTTGTTTTCACAAAATTTTATAGTTCCCTCGTCTACTATATAACCATTATCAAGTCGTTCTTGGTCACTAAAGAATATAACCTTTCCTTTTGCTTCTTTTGCAAATTCTCTAGTAACAAGATTATCATAATTTAAAATCAATATATCATCTTCTAATTGATGTTTAAAAATTTCTTTTTTTGCTTCAGTATATTCCTCTAAATCAGTATGATAGTCTAAATGATTTGGTGTGACATTTGTCACTACCGCTATATTAGGGCTGATTTTCATATTCATAAGCTGAAAACTGCTCATTTCTAAAACGACAATATCTTCTGGTAGCATTTCCTCAACCTTAGTAAACAAAGGTATTCCTATATTTCCACCTAAAAAAACATTATATCCTTTAGCTTTTAAAATTTCATATGTAAGTGTTGTAGTAGTAGTTTTTCCATCACTTCCTGTAATTCCAATAGTTTTACATGGACATAGTTCTAAAAGCATTTCAATTTCAGTAGTTACAATTGCTCCTCTTTCTGTTTCAGCTACTAGTTCTTCTCTGTTAGGCAAACAACTTGGTGATCGAAAAATCAAATCAAAGCCTTTTAGCATAGATAAACAATCATGTCCAAGTGAAAACTTCATTCCATAACTAACAATCTTATCCATAACAGATTTATCTATATCATCAATAGTTCTGTTATCAAAAACTGTAACTTGAGCTTTATATTTTCTCATATAATCTATTAAAGGAATATTACTAACTCCAAGCCCAATAATAGCAACCTTTCTACCATTTAAATATTCATTGAATTCATTTAATTTTTCATTTACAAATTTCATAAAAAATTAATCCTTTCTATCAGCTATTATATTCTCTAACACTTTTTTTGTTGACTCTTCTATACTTTCAGCATCAGATACATCTATAATTATAGTATTTTCATATGTTTGGTAATAACCTGATTTTTCTTGCAATTCATCTCTTTTTAAAATATTATCTCTAACTTCTTTTTTATTCACATCTTTGCCATATTGTAAAGTCTTTAATTTTACTCTTTTGTCTAAATCAGCAGTTATAAAAAAATGATAATCAAGATCAGGATAAATATTCATAGTATCTCTACCAGAGAAAATTACATTATATTTTTTCTTATACATATTAATATATTCTCTAAGAACTTTATATGCATTTCCATTACTTGCAATATTAGAAATCTTAGAAACTGCCATAGAATTTTCTAAAGACTGTAAATCTTCTTCTTTAACTTTTTTTCCATGAGCATAAACAACACTTTCTCTATTTTCTATTTCAATTGATATTTCAAATTCTTCAAAAAGTTTTTTTAAATCAACAGAATACATTTTTTCAAAAGGAATCTGCTCTTGTATAATTTGATACGTAATCGCTCTATAAATATTTCCGCCATGCAAAACAATTGAATTTGGAATATATTTTAAAAGTTCTCTACAAATTGACGTCTTTCCGGTTCCAACTAATCCCTCTATTCCTATAACTATATTTTCGTTCATTGTTCCTCCAATTTTTTATTGTATTCTCACTTAACAAAAATATTATACTACATTTTTTGATAAAGATGAATAATTTTAAACAAAAATGAAAAAATATATTCATACAAAGCAATCAGCTAAAAAATCTCTGGAGGTGTTTTATTTATGAGTAAAGAAAAGAAAAATAAACAAACAAAGAAAAATTCTTCAAAGAATAATAATTCTGAAGAATAATTATTAAAGTATATCAAAAATTAATTTTGAACTATAAAGAACCCGAAATCTTAAAATTTCAGGTTCTTTCTTTTAACCATCTCTTATTTTATACTATTTTTAAAATATTCTACATCCTCTGGATAAAGATTATGTTGTACCTTTTTCAAAACTTTCAAACTCTTTGTGCAAAACTGTAACACTTCTCCCACATTCGTTTTATCCATTCTATTTTGAAGAGCAATTAAAGCTTCTTCTCTACTTTCTTCTGGAATACTAAATTTAATCAAATCAGAAATCGTAGCAGAATCTAATTTATAACAACATTTATAAAGCATTTCAAGTTTTCTTGTTATTGGAATATTATATTTAATAATATCAGCAATTTGATTACAAGATAAATAATGATAAGCCATATTCAAAACATCAGGCATTTTATCACTT
>JAGBEP010000025.1 GCA_017936925.1 Clostridia bacterium
CCATTTTTATAAATTTTTGTTTTTCTTCCAATGTATATTTGGAAAACGTTTGACCTTTTTTAGCCATAAAAAATACACCTCCGTTTAGATTTTAACACAATAGTCTTTTTTATTGTGTCTACTAAACGGGGTGCATTTCAAAATAGCAGTTTATTTTTTATCTTTTATTATTTATATATTTCTATCCATCCTGCCATGTTTCCATTTGTATTTCCCCTAGCTTTTACTACTGTTGATAAACTATACCATCCTCCTGAGACACTTGGATTTCCTACATATACTTTATTATTGCTACTATCAATTCCTAAAATTGAAATGAAATGATATCCACTATGTGTAAAATTATACCAATAATTTTTTGGTGCATTTTTACCCACATATAATACAATTTGATGTCCACTTTCTAATGCTGTTTTCATTTCATTATATGTTTTATTGTAATCTGAATTATATGTATGTTTTTTTACATTCATTCCTAATGCTTTTATTTCTTTTTCCATACTTGGTAAGCCTGATGGTTTAGAATTTTTCATTAATAATTTTCCTATATCGTATGGATTTTTATTGAAACCATATCCACTTAAAATAATTGCTATTGATGATGGACCACATCCCATATTTGAAATTGTTCCACTTGATCTAGAATTATTAACTGAATTAAAATGTTTTCCTGCATATGAGCCTGAATATTGTTTATATAGTTTAAACGTTCTTCCTCCTAATGTTATAACTTGTTTGTATCCATCTCCTTTTTGGCTTTTCGGTTTTGTTGAACTTGAAGATGATGATTTTACTGTTACTTTACAAGTTGCTTTTTTTCCATTTGATGTTTTTGCTGTTATTGTTGCTGTTCCGGCTGCTTTTCCGGTTATTTTCCCCGAGCTACTAACTGTTGCAATTTTTGTTGAACTGCTTGAAAATGTTACATTTTTATCTGTTGAATTTGATGGGCTTACTGTTGCTATTAATTGTGCTGTTTTTCCAACATTTATGCTCACACTTGTTTTATTTAATTTTATTTCTTTTACAGTTAATGGTGTTGTTGGAGTTGGTACATTTTGTGTAGGTGTTGTTGTCGCGCTTGATGAAGGACTTGGCGTAGTACTTGGTAATGGTGCTAGTTTTTCTGTTTTAAATTCATTACTTACTTCTGTATTTTCTACATCTATAACAATGATTTTAAAATATGTTTCTTTTTCTGATGATAATCTATTTCTTGAAATTTTATAATTTTTACTATTCGAATTTACTTGATTGCTTTCATAGAATAGATGATAATCTTCTCCTTCTCTTTTTGTATAAATTCTTACTTTCTCTATATTTTTTTGCGAATTAATACTTATATTAACTGTGCTATCTGTGTTCTGTGTAATTGTTATATTTATATTTTCATCTGCAAATGCTATATTAGTTATTAAAATACTAAATATTATAAAAATTACTGTACTTATTTTAAATTTTTTACTCATTTTTCTTTCCTAAATATTTTATAATTCTATTGTTATTCCTTCTCCTGCTTTTGTAACTTTTGCACCTTCAAATATTGAAAATTCTAGATTTTCAATGTTGTCTAGGTATTTATCTTCTTCGTTTATTCCTTCTTCGTCCATTTTGAATGTTATTACTTTTTCTCCCGATTCTATGATTTTTCTTGCATCGCAAGTTACATAGTCTCCTTTTTCTGGGTTTCTTACTATTATGAATGTATCTACTTCTGTTATAAGACCAGAATCTTTATAGTAAAAGTTTATTTTTCCATCTTTTTCTTCTATTTTTGTAATTTCTATTTTTCCACCATATTCACTTGTTGCTTCATATGTTTTGTCTTCTATTTTGTTCCAGTTCATTGAATTTAATTCTTCTTCTGTCTCTTCATAATATGTTGGTATTATTGGTACTATTTTTATTTTATTTAGATTTTCATTTTGTTTATTTAATGATACTATTGTTCTTTGACTTAAGATTCCATTTGAAAATGTCTCTACATCTGAATCTGCCCAATCAGTTCCGTCCTCAAGAGTTATTTTATATCCTGAATTTTGACTTGCTGTAATTGTATTTCCGTTTTCATCTTGGATATTTAATTCTAAATTTATTAAATCATTAAAAATATCTTCGTCTGTTACGTTTTTTACTTCTGAATCTATTATTAAAAATTTTCCAAAACCTGTTTCTAAAAATTTAGCTGCTGTTATTGATATATCTTCATATTCATATGCAGAAGTTATAATTTCTTTTGAGTTTATATCTTTTGTTATTTCTTCTTTAGTTAAGTTTAATGTTATTTTTCCTAATAAAGCGCCTTCTGGTGTATATTCTTCGTCTGAATAATCTTCAAAATCTTCTTCATCTTCAATTTCTTCTATACTATATTCTTCTTCACTTTCATCTGTTAGTTCATCTTCTTTTGTTATTTCTTCTTCATCAGTTCCTTCAATGTATTCTCCTTCTACTTCCTCATATAAATCTTCATTATATTCTTCTTCATAATCTTCGTCATTATATTCTTCTAAAATTTCTTCTGAATCTTCTATATATTCTTCTTCAGTTTCATCATATTCTTCATCAATGTATTCATCGTTTTCAGCTTCTGTAAATGTATATGATGTGTCATATACGTTGATTTCTATTTTGATATTATTTTCTATTTTGTTTTCGTCAACTTCTATGAAATCATAAACTTTTGCTTCTGTATTTGATGTTCTTTCTGCAAATTGCATACTTTGATCTGTTTCTTCTACTTTCTCTCCATTAAGTAAAATTGTTCTTTCTACATAGTATTCTAAACCATTTGTTGTATCAAAACACTCGTCAAAATATTCTGTTCCTTCTTTAGATGCTACATCGTATTCGATTATTAGATATCCTTCTTGGTATGCTGCATTATTTACTTCTATTTTTATTTTGTCATTTTCTAACATTTTAGTTATTTTTTCTTCTACTCCCTTTTTATCAGAATTAAATATACTTCCGTTTTTTCCTTTTAATACTAGAGTAAAAACTAATGCAAGTATTATAACTATAACTATTGCGGTTATAACAAGTATAATTCTTTTATTTTTTTTCATTTGTTCCTCCTAAAAAACGTTGTTTTCTTTTTTTCCTAATTTCATAATACTAAATGGGTCAAAAAATATCAATATTTATTTGAATTCTTAACAAAAATGATATATTTACTTGATAAATTTGAATTTTTCTTATAAATGTTGTATACTATTAAGCAGTTTAATTTTAGGAGGTTTATATGTTAAATGCTATAGGCGTTACAGTTCGTTTTGGTAAAAGAGTATTGTTTGAAGATGTTAATATTAAGTTTGCCAAAGGGAATTGTTATGGTATTATTGGTGCTAATGGTGCTGGTAAGTCTACTTTTTTGAAAGTTCTTTCTGGTGAATTAGAACCTAGTAAAGGTGAAGTTACTTTAGATAAAGGTGAACGTTTATCTATTTTAAAGCAAGATCACTTTGCATATGAAGATTTTAAAGTTTTGGATACTGTTATTATGGGAAATAATGAGCTTTATCAAATTATGAAAGATAAAGATGCTCTTTATTCAAAACCTGATTTTTCAGAAGAAGATGGTATGAAAGCTGCTAAATTAGAAGAACGTTTTGCTGAACTTGATGGTTGGAATGCTGAATCTGATGCTGCTACTCTTTTAAATGAATTAGGTATTGAGACATCTTTACATGAAAAATTAATGAAAGAAATTGATGCTAAAGATAAAGTTAAAGTTTTACTTGCTCAGGCTTTATTTGGAAATCCTGATGTTCTTTTACTTGATGAGCCTACTAATGATTTGGATATTAAAACTATTGATTGGCTTCAAGAATTTTTAATTAATTTTGATAATACTGTATTGGTTGTTTCTCATGATAGATATTTCTTAAATAAGGTTTGTACTCATATTGCTGATGTTGATTTTGGTAAGATTAAAGTTTATCCTGGAAATTATGACTTTTGGTACGAATCTAGTCAGCTAGCCTTAAAACAGATGAAAGAACAAAATAAGAAAAAAGAAGAAAAAATAAAAGAATTGCAAGAATTTATTGCTAGGTTTAGTGCTAATGCATCAAAATCAAAGCAAGCTACTTCTAGAAAAAAATCTCTTGAGAAGATAGAACTTGATGAAATTAAACCTTCTAACAGAAAATATCCTTACATAGATTTTAAACCCGATAGAGAACCTGGTAAGGAGATTTTGGAAGTTAAAAATATTTCTAAGACTATTAATGGTGAAAAAATATTAGATAATGTTTCTTTTACTGTAAAAAGAGATGATAAAATTGCAATCTTATCTGATAATGAAATTGCTAAAACTGTTTTGTTTCAAATTATTGCTGGTGAATTAGAGCCTGATAGTGGTGAAATTTCTTTTGGTACAACTATTACTCATGACTATTTTCCAAAAGATAATAATTATTTATTTGAGGATGATATGATATTGGTTGATTGGCTTCGTCAATATTCTAAAGATCCAGATGAAACTTATGTCAGAAGCTTTTTAGGAAGAATGCTTTTTTCTGGCGAAGAGGCGCTTAAAAAAGTTAATGTTTTATCTGGTGGTGAAAAAGTTAGATGTGTTCTTTCAAAATTAATGCTTTCTGGCGCAAACTTTTTAATTTTTGATGAACCTACTAACCATTTGGATATGGAAAGTATTACTGCTTTAAATGAGGGTATGACTAAGTTTAAAGGTAATTTAATTTTTACTTCTCATGACCATCAGTTGACTCAAACAGTTGCTAATAAAATTATTGATTTAAATGATAACAGGGTTGTTATTCGTGAATGTGAATATGATCAATATTTAGAAGAGATTAGTGAAAAAAATAATTAATAAGAATAATTATAATATACTTCCATTGTAGATATAAAAATTTTTACTATGGAAGTTATTTTTTAATAAAAAAACAGCTCTTAAGTTAGAGCTGTTTTCTTTTTATATTAATTGTTCTTTATCTATTATTTTACCACTAAATATACTTGGTAAATATTCCATATCATAATTGCTATTTCCATAAGCATTTTCAAAACTCAAGTTATTTTCATAAAACATATTTGTCACCTCTCCTTTTTTTAAGCACGTATTTATTATACCATTTTTTGGACGTTATGTAAAGCTTTTCCTCATGTTTTATCTTATTATTTTCTGTATTTAGTATTGACAAGCTTTATAAAAAATATTATAATTTAGTCTGTTCTAAGTATTCCGTATTTTGGTTATTTTTCTAAAATATGGCTTTTAAAAATAATTTTTATGGGTGATTAGCTCAGTTGGTAGAGCAGCTGACTCTTAATCAGAAGGTCCGGGGTTCGACCCCCCGATTGCCCACCAAAGCTCATGTTTATCATGAGTTTTTTTATTGATTTTTTATATAAAAAGAGCACCTTTAGATTAAAGTAAGACATTTGCTATTTTGGGTTATTATGCCTTCTTTTAATCTGATAGTGCTCTTTTTAAGCTTTTTTCTATATTATTTTATACTCCTTCAGGCATCTCTGGTTCAGCAGGTGGTGTTGGTTCGCTTGTTGGTGGTATTTCTGGTGACTCTTGTGGCTCAACTGGTTCTGCTGGTGTTTGTGGTTCTACTGGTGTTTCTATCTTTTGAGTTCCAACTTTTACGACCTTTGTTATTGTTGCATAGCTATCAGCTGATAGTTGTATTTTCTCTACTCTTCCATCTGGATAATAAAGATATTTATATGTTACACTTTTGTATCCGTTCATTCCCCTTGTTACTACCTGTTCTTCTCCTGCAGCTAATGATGAATCTTCTATTGTTTTTACTGCACATGGTATTGTTGATGTAACTGTGGATGATATTTGGACTTTTGGCTCATTTTCTTCTTTTATTCCATATATACTTACTGTGGCTACTCCACCACTTATATATGCTGAAATTTTTATTGGATATTTCCTTGTATTTTTAAATTTAAAATCTAGCGATCCATATGATACTGTAGCATCTCTTCCTTGATCTACATATTCAGGGTCATACATATGATTGTGTCTTTCTACTATATCAAGGTTTGATAGTACCACTGTATTATATAGTGTGGATGATATTTGACATATTCCTCCACCCATTCCGTCTTCTACTCCTGAGCTTGTGAATATATGTGCTTCTCTGAATCCATTTTCTACTGTTCTTTTTCCTAGTGTTTGATTATATGAAAATGTTTCTCCTGGTTGTAATACATAATTGTTTATTTTCTTGCATGCTGTTGATAAATTTGTACTTCTGTTAACGTTTCCTGCATCATATCTTGTTGTGTATGATGCTAATAAGTCTGGAAATGCTCTTTCTCCTAGATCGGCTACTGTTTTATTTGCTTTTGTGACTTTTAGTGGTATTATATATTCTTCTTTTTCTTCCTGTAATATAGCTTTTGCTTCTTCCATTGATATTGCAAAATCTATTCCGTCTTTATCAACTACAATTTCAAATGGTTCGTCTATAATATATGCATCTTGAGGTTCAGTATGTATTTCATTATATATGTACTCAATGTCTATTTCTTTTGCTTTTTCTTCTTTTATATCAATATTTCTTTCTGTAGATAAAGTTTTTGATAGATTCGTTATTTCTTCCTTTATATCTTTTTTCATTTTTTCTTTATCTATTACTATTCCATCTGTTCCTTTGGTTATAATTAGCTCTTCTTCCTCAATGCTATATGTATATTCTTTTACTGCTCCTGGTAATTCTACGCTTGTTTCATTTAGGAAATTATCAAGGACTTCTTCATTAAATTTTAAATCTATTTCTATATTTTCTTTACTAAATTTACTTTTTAATACTGCTATATTATTTTGAAGAATGTTTCCCGATCTTCCTTTTGATATGGCTTTATTAACAGCTCCTTCGGCGTCTGCTTCAATTGTTAATTGTTCCATTGATAATTCTTTTTCGTAGTCTTTATATTTTAATTTTACAATTGCTTCTTGACGCTCTTTTATTTTTTCTTCTATTAGTTTTAGTGCTTCTTCTTTTGTTAATCCTGAGACATCTAAACCGTTTATACTTATTCCTTTAATGATTTTGGAATTTGTCATGCTAGTAAAAGCAAAGCCTGTTGTTAAAATTAGCATTAATATGATTACTACAATAGCTATTATTGATATTTTTATTGTCTTTTGTCTTTTTGCTATTGCTTGCTCCATATATTCTTGCGAACTTTCTGGTGGCTTTTTTTCTTTTATTTTTTCACTTTTTGTAGCATTTTTTGTTTTTTTCTCTACTTCTTTTGAATCTTTTTCTTTCATTTTTCCCTCCATTATTTTTTCGCAATTTTATATTAACATATCGATTTTTTTTATTCAATACCTGATTATTTGTAAAGTCTCTTTTTGACATTTTATTTATTTAAATATATAATATGCTTAAATATTGTTAAGGAGTGGTAACATGCTAGGAAATTTACTTTTATCAATTAGAGAAAAGAAAGGATTGACTAAAACAAATATTTCAGACGCAACTGGTATTAATGTGGGACATTTAACTCATATTGAAAAGGGAGAGCGTAATCCAAGCCAAAAGGCTTTGAAAGATATTTGTAGAGCTTTAGATATACCATATCAACCTCTATCTTATACTTATGATAAAGCTTTGACTGAAGAACAAGTTCGTTTTAATTTAGTAGATTCTATTCCTTATAATACAGTGCCTTTAGTTTCTAATATTATGGACATGGTTATTTGTCCTTCTTCTATTCCAAATGCTTCTATTGCTTTTGTTATGAATGATGATTCAATGAAATCTTCTCTTCCTAAAGGTTCTGTAGCTTTTGTTGAATTTAATACAATTCCTTTACATCGTGAATTAGGGCTATTTAAATATCAAGATACTGTTTTGGTTAGAAGATTAATTTATAGAAAAAATAAGTTAATTTTAAAATCTGACAATTTGCTTACTAAAGACATTGTTATTGAAAATGGTTCACAGCTTACTATAATTGGAAAAATTCATGTCGAAAATTAACATTTATTTTACAAGAATATAACATTTTGATTTTTTTTGTTCAATTAACTCTAAATATATTGAAACTATTTTTTATTATGTTTATAATAGTTTTAGAATTGTCAAGGAGTTAGAGATATGGAATTAGTTAAAAATATATTTTTTAATACAGATAAATTAACACCAAATTCAACTATAAAAATTTCTTATACTGGTAGATTTTTTCAGGATTCTTCTAAAGAAGTTTACCTTCATTTTGGTTTTGGTGCAAATTGGGAAAATCTTACTGATGTAAAAATGGAAAAATCAGAACTTGGTTTTCAAACTGAAATTGAACTTCCTGAAAATGATTCTTTATGTTTTTGTTTAAAAAATGAAAAAAATGAATGGGACAATAATAATGGGCAAAATTATGTTTTTCCTATTGAGCATATTGAAACCAGTTTGGTTGTTCAAGATGAAGATTCTTTTAATTTAGCTTCTCCTAGAAAGCTTAGAAGATCTTATATTATTACTAAAAAAATTAAACTAGCTATTTATAAAATTATTCATTATTTACCAAAACTTGTTTCTGGTAATTATAGAAAAAAGTCTGAGGATTAAAAAAAAAAGCCACTTAAGTTTATAACTTAAGTGATTTTTTTTTAAATTATTGTTAGTCCTCCATTAGGTGAAATGATTTGCCCTGTTGTAAATTCATCTTCTATTAACCAACTTGCTGTTTTGGCTATGTCTATTGTTTTCCCTATTTTTCCTAATGGTGTTTCATTTTCTATTTCTTTTCTTTCTTCTTCTGTTAGGTCTGCATTCATTTCTGTATCGATTGCTCCTGGTGCTATGGAATTAACTCTTATATTTGATGGTCCTAATTCTTTAGCTAGTGATTTTGTTAAGCCATCTATTCCTGCTTTAGTTATTGAGTAGGCTACTTCACATGATGCACCTACCATTCCCCAAATTGATGAAATATTTATTATACAACCTTTTTGCTCTTTTATCATATATTTTATAGTTTCTTGTGTCATTGCTATAGCTGAATATAGATTTACATTCATGATTTCGTGTAGTTCTTCGTCTGTTAATTCAGTAAATGGTCCCCATACAGATATTCCTGCGTTATTGATTAATACATCTATTTTTTTATATTTTTTTATTGTATATTCTACTAACTTTTTGCACTCTTCTCTTTTAGATACATCTGCTTTAAATATGTCAATTTCAATATTTTCTTTTTTTAACTCACTTTGCAATTCTTTAGCTTTTTCTTCTGATTTATTGTAATTTGCTATTATTCTATTTCCTTGTTTTGCCAAGTGTTTTGCCATTTCTTTTCCTATTCCTCTTGATGCTCCTGTTATAATTATTGTTTTTGACATTTCCTACCTCCTATGTTTTTGTAGAAATAAAAAAATAAAGCCAGCAATTAAGAGATATCCTCAAAACCGTTGACTTAAAATGGAGCCACTTGTCCGAATCGAACGGACGACCTACTGATTACAAGTCAGTTGCTCTACCAGCTGAGCTAAAGTGGCATATAAAATTGGTGACCCCTACGGGAATCGAACCCATGTCTCCGCCGTGAAAGGGCGATGTCTTAACCGCTTGACCAAGGGGCCATAAAATATCAGATTTTCATCTGATATTTTGGTGAGCTATCCGCGACTCGAACGCGGGACAACTTGATTAAAAGTCAAGTGCTCTACCACCTGAGCTAATAGCCCATTTGCAAGTCGCTAAACGCGATTGCTTTTATATAATACAACACTTTTCTTAAGTTGTCAACATTTTTTTAAAATTTTTTTTAATTTTATCTTTCTCTATCTGTTTTTTGACTAGTTTTGCTTGTGTCTTTTTCTAATATTTCATCATGCATTTTTTCTAAAATTGCTGATATTCTTTCTGATGTATTAGCTTTATTTTGACTTGTTAATTTCTTTTTTTCTTTTAATTCTTCCTCTTTCATTTTACCTCCTTTTGTTATTCTATTTTGCCTTGAATTAGATTATCTATTTTATCCCATTTTTCTTTTTCTTCTGAATTACATATATATTCTGTATATAATACGGATATATACCCTTTTGCTTCATCTGAAATCTCTCGAACATCTAATTTTTGTACTAGTTTTATTGAATTTAAATTTATATTTTTTCGTATTTCTTCTTGTATTTCTTTTGGAATTTTATTTCTAATACTTTCTTCCATATTTTGTATTATCATATAAACTTCTGTAAATATTTCTTTTTCTTCCATTTTATCTCTCTTTTTTTATTTTATTTTTTATTGTATCAATAAATCTTTTAAATTTGCTTCTTCCTCTTAACATTTTTTCTTTGCTTTGTGGAGTATATATTATTTGTCTAAGTTCTTTTTCTCCTAAAGATGTTTTGGCGTCATTTTGATTTTTTTGATTTATTTCGGCATTATACCTTGCTATTTCTTTTTTCTCTTCTTCCCAATTTATTTTAGGTCTTTGGGTTCTGCTTTTATATTTATTTAAGTATTTAGGTAATCCTAATTCTTTTATTCCTTTTTTCTTTTTTACTGTGTATTCATCGTTTATTTCTCTTGCATAATCTCTTAGCGCAATTGCTGTATTTGTTCTTAAGTATCTTAAGTCTAAGTTGTCTTTTTGTTCTTTTATTCCTTTATCTTTTTCTTCATATAAAAATCTAGTTCTGTCTAATGCATCAGCATCTTTTAAATAAATACACATTAGTTTTGTATTTTCTATATCTTCTTGCCTTACTCCTTCTTTTTTACATAATTGATTAAATATTTCTTTATTGAAATTTCTTTTATTTTTTTCATTTACTTCGTGATATTCTATTGCTACCTTAATCATAGCTATTTGGCTATCAGTGTATTTTCTTTGCCCGGATTGATCAACTTCTTTTCTTAAGTAATATTCTGCTGCATTTGCACTAGGATGAGCATGTGGTATTTCATCTTTGTCATGTCGGTGTCCATCTCCTTGTCCATTCCAATTTCCGTCTCTTCCTACATCGTGAAATTTCGCTGCTTGTAGTAGTAGCTTCATATCTTTTTTTAGTTTTCCTTCGTTTTCTGCAATTAAATATGAAAATAATACTACGTTATTTATGTGCCTTCTTCCGTGCCAATCCGGTTCTTTTGGTGGGATGTCATATTCATGAATGTCTTTTATCTCTTCTATGATTTCAGCTATAACTTCTCCACCTTTTTGAGTAGTACCTGTCATTGTTTTTTCTAGCATCTGTGTTATTTTTTCTTCGTCTTCTCCAAATCTAATACCACTCAATTCTCTAGATGCAAATTTATAGTAATCATACCAATCATGGCTTGTATCATATTCATACCACCAGTATGATTTTTCTATTTTTCCAACTTGTTTTTCTGAAATTTCTGCCATTTTCTCCATGCATTTTCTGAATTTGTCTTTATCTAATGTTCTAAGCTTTTTTTCTATTTTTCCTAGTTTGTCATCCATTACTTTATATGAATACAATTTTTCGTACATTTCTTTATGTATAATATCTCCGTAGTTTGAGCCTCCATCTGAATTCCATCCTTTTATTTCTCTTTGTATGCATCCTGCTCTGGCTGCATCAAAATCGTAAATAATGTCTTCTAACAAGGTTAAAAACTCTTTCATTTTCTTTGGATTATTTAAATCATCATTTGTATACTGTAATAATTTTTCTTCTTTTTTGTCATTTTCTATTCTGGCTTGTATTAATGTGTGTGTTCTGTTTACAACTACTTTTTTTAAATTTTTTCTTTTTGATTCTTGTATGGTTTTTTCCCATTTAGGGTCTTTTAATAATTCCTCTTTTACTAATGTTGTTTCATATGCTTTATTATTAAATTTGTTTAAATCTAATATTTGTTTTAATACTTCACTTGTTAATACTTCTTCTGTTTCAAATTTAAAGTATGATTTTAATTTTGGTTCCACAAATGATATTAAATAGCTTGGCTGTAATTTGAATTTTTCTCCTGGTTCATAGTCTAAATTTCTTCTTTCAAGAACATCTTCATTATGTCTTCGTAATGATTCTCTTATTTGTGTTTTAGGCGTTGTGAATTTGGTTCCAAAATCTGCTTTGGCTCTAGTTATATCAAAATCTTGATTATATGACCATGCTCCTAAATCCCAAGGGGCTGATTTTAACAGTGCTCTTTCATTTATATTTGCAAAACCGTAACATACTCCGTGAATTGGTGGTAATGATAGGTTGCCGCTTCCACACATTACTGTACTTATTCCATGTGCTTTTATTTTTTTACAATCCCAATCAAGTACTTTTTTAGTTGTATCTTTTTTGAATATCCATGTATCGCTTGCATATGATTCTATTGATGTAAGTTGTAAATTGAAGTCGTCACTTATTAAATACGCCTCTTCTCCTTCTACAGAAATTAAATCTTTTTCTTTAGGCATATATAATGTTTTATTTTTGCTTCTTGTATAAAACTCTCTAAATCTACTTTCTAATAAACATGTAGGTATGTATAATTGCTGATTCGCACTTATTTTATACTTTTCTTTTAGTTTATCATAATCTTCTTCTTCGAGTATATTTCTTATTGTTTCTAAATAATTTCTTATTATTTTGTTTTCGTTTTTTATTGCTTTAAATAAGTTTTTAAATTCTTCGCTATCTTTAGCTACTTTTTTTACTTCTATTATGTATTTTTCTATTTCTTCATCATTTTCTTGACTTTCTTTTATTAGTTCATCATAATCTTGGCCATAAAATTCTAATATTCTTTTAGCAGTTTTTAAATCTTGTCCAAAAAGTTTTTCTAGTGTAAGTTCTCTTAATTTATCGTATTCTGATAATTTTTGAAATTCTGCTGTTTTACTTCTATTTTCATAAAATATTTCAAATCTATCATTTCTTTTGAAATTTTTTAATTGATTATAATTTGTTATTTCATATTCATTTTTTTCTGTTAATATTTTTATTGTTTTTAATAATGCTTCACAATCTTCTGGTTTGTTTGGATTTATATTTTTAATGTATTTTTGAAATCCTTCATCATGATTTATTAGTTCGTAATAGTCTGAGATATGCGCTAAAACGTCTGAGGTCAGTGTTACCCAATCGTATTCCATTCTTTCAAAAGAATAAATTGCTTTTGAAAGAAATTCATATTCTTTATCTGTTAGACTGCAAATTTGTTTTTGTATTTCTGGATATATTGTTAATGTAGGCAAATTTGAATGTATTTCTCTATATTTATTTGTAAGCAACTTAAAATTTACTGTTTCTAGTATTTCTTCGTTTATTTCAAATAATTCTTTTAATTTGTTTTTTATTTCATTTTTTTTGTCTTCTTCTATATTATTTAATTCTAAAAGTCTATTTACAATTTCTTCATTATATTCTGTATATAATTTTCTTAGTATTGTTTCTTCATTTCTTACGAATGTTTTTGTGTTTTGCGTGAATAATTCTAATAATATTTTTTCTTTATTGTATGATTCTATTAAAAATTCTACTTCATCTTTATAAAATTCAGTATTTCTGATTTTTTCTAATAATTTATTATATCTTGGATTAGTTATAATCTCTTTCTTCTCTTTTAAGCTTAAATTATATTCAAATGCTAGTTTTAAAGTTGTTTTTGAATAAAAGCTATCATCTGATAACAATTCTAATAATAATTCTGGTTGATCATTAAAAGATTGCAGAATATCTATTGCAGCAATTTCTTTTATTTCTCTTGTTCTACTATATAATAGTGCTTTTTCTAATCTTTTTTGAGGATCTTTTTCTTTTAATATATCACTTAATCTTCCTCTTTTTCTCCTACTTCTTTGTATTTGGTTAGGTTTTGCTAATATCTCTTCTAATTCTGAAGATTCTCCACTTCTTAAATTTTCATAAATTATTTCTACTATTTCTGCTGTTGTTAAGCCTTTGATCATATTCTCTGTTATATTGCATGCTTTTAATATTCTCGGATTTATGACTGTAACTTCCTTTTGCACTTCTTTCCAGAATCCGTCAATAAATACTTGAGCGTAATGTCCTTCGGTTTCTATATTTTTTGATTTTATCAAATCACTTAATTTGTCTATTACAGTGTTAATTTCGAATGATGCATCATTCCAACCAGTTGCAATTCCTTTTTTATTTATTGACTCCCAGAATTCTAATCCTTCTGTTAATTCTTTAATTACTCTGTTTTGTGCCTCAATTGAATTTTCTTTTAGTATTGTTTGTATTATTTCATCTCTTGTTGTAGCCTTTCCTGCTTTTGTTCTTAAGGCTGCAATAATATCAAATAATGTTGCTTGATCTGATATATGTCCATTAACTAAAATATTTTGTGGTAATATTCCATTTGTTATCCCTGTAATATCAAATCCATTTCCATCAGATAGTGAAATTACTTTTCCATCTATTTTTTGGGCAGCTCCCCTAAAGTAATTTAATCCTGTTCTATTTACTACTTTTTCTAAATCGCCGTATGAATAATATGCAATTTTATCGTTACTTGCTTCCATTAGTTTATTGATTTGAAAATTGTTTAGTAATTCTTCTTCTGTATATGATTTGACTTCAACTTTTTTACCTGGTATCCATTGTTGCTCATAATATCCTGGAACCCATTCTCTTTGTGTTTCTAATCTTTTGATTTGTGAATGTTCTAATATCCAATCTCTAATTTTTGGTCCTGCATATCTTATTCCGGCTACTCCTGCCATTTTTATTCCAGATATTACTCTTGTTACATTATCTTTATTAGCTTGTATATGTTCCTCTAATGTTATCGCGTCTGTTTGTGATAATCCTATTTTTTGAATATTATTTTCTATAAATATCGGACTTTGTTCTATTTTATCTTTTTCATTTATTGCAATAGACAATTGTTTTCTGATTTCTGCTTTTTCTTCTGTATTCGTTATAATTAAATATTTTTCCATTAAATCTTTAATATGATACGTCACAGCTTTATATTTATCTTCTAATAATTTGGCTTCTTGTATTTTTAGCATAGACGCTCTAATTGATTCTTCTCCATATTTTAAGATTTTGTCATTGCCTTCCTTATAATTGGTAATAGCTTTTAATCTTGCTTTCATTATTGCTGGAAATATTCTGAATTTTTTTCCTTGTTCGTTTGCTTTTTTTCTTTCTTCGTTTAAGAAAAAATTTCTTCTTGCACTATATCTATGAGTTCTTTTATTGCTATATAATCCTGCATTTCCTGTAAAAATATTTCCATATGCTTTGGATACACCTCTTCCTATGAATCTATTTATAGGTGCTGTAATTTTATTCCTTGCTATTAATAATGTATTTAATATTTTACTTGGTGTTGTTACATTTTCTCCATATCTTCCCAATGTTTTTAGATTTTGTGTTGTTATAGCATTTCTATTGTATGCAAAATTGTTTGTATCTAAGTATTTTCTGTCTTCTTCTAAATCTTTTTCTGATGTATAAACAGATGTGTCTCCTGCACTATATTTACTTACTTTTTCTAATTTTTCTTGTATTTCTTCTAATTGTAATAATTTTAGATCATCATTTATTTTTGAATAATATTCAATTGTTTGATAACTTCCTTCTTGTACATTTCCATTACCATCTATAAATCGAAATGTTTTTTGGACAATATTATTTTTTACTCTTTCTAGTGCTTCTTTATATATACGCTCTTTTTCTGCGTTTCCAAAATATTTGTCAAACATATCTTGCATAGCGAAGTTGAAGAGATCTTTGTCAAAGAAATCTTCTATTTTACGTGTATAATAAAATTTATAATCTCCAAAATCTGTTGCTTTTTGAGTACTCATTTTTTCTCCATTTTTCTTCTGTTTTTTTTATTTTACCTATATTTGACTTTTTTGTAAATATAAAGAGCTTCTTTTAGAAGCTCTTTATAAAATTATTTTATTATATTCTATTTGTTCATTTTCTAATATCTCACATTCTCTATTTGAGCATGTAAATATTATAATTTGTTTTTCTGTTTCATTTGCTAAGTATTTTAAAATTTCTTTCATTCTTTTATTATCATAATATGAAAAACTTTCATCCATTATTATTGGCATATTTTCTTCTGAAATTTCTTTTGTAGCACTAATTCTTAGTGCTAAGTATATAAGATCGATTGTTCCTGTACTTAATCTTTCTACTGGCATATATCGTCCATCTTCTACTTCTATTTGTAAATTATTATCGCTATCTAGATATATGTTTGAATATTTTCCTTTTGTAACTCGCATTAGTATGTTTTTTAGTTCTTCTAAAAAGTCAGGTGTTATGTTTTCTTTCATTTCTTGATATGCTTTTTCAATTTCTTCTTTTACCATTTCATACATATTATTTAATTCTACTAGCTCATCTTTTTGTTCATATAAATTTTCAAGTTGTTCATCTATTTCTACTAAGCTATCTAGTTGTTTTAATATGTTTTGATTGTCTACTTCTATAGTTTTTTCGGCTATTTTATTTTCTGTTAATTCTCTTTCTTTTTCGCTGATGAATTCCACAATATTTTCATATTTTGTGGATAATATATCATCAATAATTTCTTCTTCAACTCTATTTATAAAGTTATTTTTTAATTCTTCTTCTAGTATTTTTTCTTGATTTTTTATTTTATTTTCTTTTTCTTCTATTTCTCTTCTTTTGATTTCACACTCTTTTTTCTTTTTTTCTAATTCTTCTTCTAAAATACTTTTTTCTTGATAAATTTTTTTACTATTTCTTTTTATTCTTTTCTTTTTTTTATTTTGTATTATTAACTTTATTATCAAATCTATTATAGGTATTAGATTTAACATTGATAATATATATTTTCTAGTTATTATTGAAATTGTTGATATTACTATTATTGATAACACACACATGCAGTATCCTAATTTTTTAGTTTTTAAATTTTCTTGCCTTGTTGATTCTAGTTTTTCTATTTTTTCTTCAATTTCTTTTTCTATTAATTCCTCTTTTTCTAGGCTATCTTTAAATATTTTTATTTTTTCTTTTTCTAAATCGCTTTTTTCTAAGTTTGATTTTTGTTTTCTTAGTATCTCTAATATTGTTTTATTTTCTTCTAAGTCCACTTGTAAGTTTTCTTTTTGAGTTGCTACTTGATATTTTTGATTTTCATATTGGCTTAATTCTTTTCTTTTGGCTTCTTTTTCTTCTATTTCTTCTTCTACTAAATTTAGTGGTCTTCCTGTACTTCGATTACTTCCAATCTTTTCTAGTTGTTCTTTATTTAATTTATCAATTGCTTTTTTATATGATATGTTTTCACTACCAGTTGATACTAAGTTACTTAATTTTTGAATTATCGTATTTTTCATTGTATTTGATAATTTTACGCCTTCTTGTTCTGCTACACAGCTTGCTAAAAAATGTTCTTCTGTTATTTCTGTTTGTTCAAAAAAGAATAAGCTTTCTTTACTTTTATCAAGTGCATATTGTTTGGTTATATCATTTTTTTCTTTATCATAGATAATTGGAGTTTTTTTCTTAAATTCTCTAAATATTTCATATTCTTCATTATTATCTAGTATATATGATATTTTTCCTGAATATTCTTCTTTTGCCCATGGTTTATATTTTTCGAAATCTGGTATAGCTTTTCCATTTTTATTTTTTGAGATTCCATAGAACATTGATATTATAAATTTTAATAGCGTTGACTTTCCAGATTCGTTTTCTCCTGTTATTACATTAATTTTATCTGAAAATTCTATTTCTTTATTTTCTAATTTTCCAAAGCCGTTTATTTTTAAATTTTTAATTTTCATTATAATACCTCTAACCCTATTTCTATTGCCTTTTCTATAAATTCTTGGTCTAATCTTTCTTTTTTTTGTTTTTCTAGCATATTTCTAACGAAGATGCCTTTAATATTATTTTCATTCTTTAGCTCTTCAATATCTATTCCTGTTTTTGTGTTATCTTTTATTTTAATTATATTTTCGATTGTAATAACTTTTTTAATTTCATTTATATCTAATTGAAAGAACCTTTTTCCTGTTAGAATAATTTTATAAAAGTTTTGTTTTTCTAGATTTAACTCTTCTAATTTAGTTATTATATCTTCATTTGAATTTAATTGTGTTATATCAAGTTCTTTTTCTTCAAATTCTCTTTTGTCTATTTGGACAAACTTAATGTTTAAATCATTTTCTGTAATTTCTCCTACTATCATCCCATGTTTTCCTAATTCATCAAATCCTAGACTAATAATTGAGCCTGGATAAAAGATTGTTTGGTTTTTTTCTTCATTATAGTATGGTTTATGGATATGTCCTAATGCTATATAATCAAATCCTAATTTGTTTAATTTCGATTGGCTTAATGGGTTATATTCTCTCATTTCGTCATAACCGCCATCTAATGAGGCATGTGTTAGTAGAATATTAATTTCTTTTTTATCTTCTATTTTTATTTCTTCTATTTTAGATTCTTTACAATAAAAATCTGTAAATCCATATCCATAAATATGGATATTTCCAAGATCTATTTTTTCAATCTTATCTTTGAATATGTGTACATTTTCTGCCCAATTATATGTAGCATAGAATGAATTTGATATGTACGGATCATGATTTCCTGGTGAAATAAATATTTTTACTTCTGGTATTTCTTTAAATAATCTATTTATATAGTCGATACTAGATTTTTTTATATAATTTTGTTCGTATAAATCTCCTGCTATGAAGATTACTTCTATTTCATTTTCTTTTACATACTCTATAATCTCTTTTACTGCGTTTCTTTGTTCTATTCTTCTTTTTTGTGGTAAACCACTTATTTGTCCTAAGTTATCAAACTTGGAGTCTAAATGTAGATCTGCTATATGTACAAATTTCATTTGTTTTTCTCCTTATTTTTTATGTTTATAAGCTAAATATTTAAAGTTTATGAGTATTTTTAAAAAATATTTTCTCATAAAAATAAAAAAAATATTGACTTGATTATATCAAATTGATATTTTCTAGTCAATATTTTCAAACATTTGTTTTAATCATTTGTGTCATTTAAGCTTCCAAATAGTTCATCAAATTTAGCTTCTAACTCTTTTTGAATGTCTACAACTTCTTTCTTGGTTTGAGCCTTTGGCGTTTCAACTGGTTCTAAAGGTAATTGCATTGGCATTTCTTCTTCTGGAATTACTGTGCCTTGAGTCTCTGCTGTTTTTTCTTCTTTTATTGGTTCATCATCTTTAAATAAATCGTCTAATTGTTCTATTTGTGTAGGCTCTTTATTTTCTTCTTCCTCTACATATGGATTGTAGGGATTATATTTTCTCCATTTTCCTCTGTCTATGTCTTCTCTGTCATTGTGATCTACTGCGAAAGGTTTTATTAGTTTTTCTGTAGGATATTTATAGTAGTAATATTTTGCAGCTTTTATTGGCTTTATTCCTTTTTCATAAATAATACATTCATCATTATCCATTCTACGCAATTCGTCTGGTGTTAGTAAGGCTCTTGCCATATTTTGATCTGATACGCTTTTTCCTTGTTTCCAGTCTGCCCTATCTTTGTTTACTGATTCACTTTCTCTAAAGATTGTTTTTTCTCCTAGTGCTTTAGAGAAATATTCAACTGTTTTTTGTGAGTTACTTCCTAGGAAAAGGTGAGTATCACAGTTACCCATAATAGTTTCATGGGCTTTATCATAAACTGCTTCTAGCTGATCTAAGTTCTGTAATATTACGCTGAATGATATTTTTCTACTTCTTGATGTAGATATTTTTTTATCGAAGTCTGGTATTTTTCCTATATTTGCGAACTCATCTAGGATGAAATATGTTGGAACTGGAAGTGCTCCTCCACACTCATCAGCATAATCATATAATTGTTGTATCATTTGTGAGAAGAATATTGTAAGTAGGAAATCATATGCAGCATGTGTATCTGAAGATATAACATATACTGCTGTTTTTTCTTTACCTATTTCTTCAAAATCAATTGTATTTGTAGATGTTAATTCAGCGATTTCTCTTGAGTCAAATTTACCTAATTTTGATTGTAGTGAAGATAAAATTGATCCATATGTTTTTTCTGGAGCAATTTCAATAGATTTATAGTTCATTCTAGCTGGATGATCAAAAGGTAATTGGTTCATTAAGTTTGTTAATAAGTTATCTCCACCATTATTATTAGCAGCTCTTACTAGTTCTGCACAACTTGCTAAGTTTTGTTCTTCTGGTGGTCTTACTGCTTTTAGATAGTATATTAATGCTTTTAATAGCATTTCTGCCATATCATCCCAATATGGATCAGATGATTTTACTGATTCTCCTTGTCCTTTTACTATTGTGTTTGCTATAACGTCAACATCTATTTCATTTTTTATATGTAATAAAGGATTGTATCCATCGCTTTTTTGTGGTCTTACTAGGTTTAATACTTTAATCTTGTAGCCTTTTTCTTTTAGATATCCTGCTGTTTTGTCATATAACTCACCTTTTGGGTCTGTAAATACGTATGATCCTAGTAATTGACAAGCATTAGGAATAACGTATGATGCAGATTTACCAGCACCAGATCCGTCCAACAACTAGTACGTTTACGTTACCACGTTTATCTACTGGCAAATAGTTTTTTTCTGCTAGTATTATTCCTTCTTTATTACTTAGTACTTTATATTGTTCGCCATTTGTACACCAATCGCTGGAACCGTTTTCAATTCCATCATATTCATGTTTTGGTAACGCCTTGCTAATACCTACTATTACTGCAAATAAGTACACTACTGTAAATCTCCATAGTGTTGCCCAAAAGTAGCCATTTGATTCGCCTACAACACAAAGCGCAATTGCTTCCCAAGGTTTTACAATATATTTTCCTAATGTTAAAAACAGTGCTTCCCACCTTGCATCACCTACTTGCTTGAACGCTTCACAAAAAGCTAGTCCTGTAGGCGCAACAAATACTATGATTAATATTAACCATAGTATAAAGCTGACTATTAACTTTCCTTTTATTTTTTTGATGGCTTTTGAAATTTTTTCTCCAAATTTCATATTACTTCATCCTTTTCTTTGGTTAGTATTTCGTTTTATCTATCGCCTTCGCTTTTACCGCTGTTATTTTGTTCGTATTTTTCTTGAGCTTTTCTTTCTAATTCAGCCTTTTCTCTAGCAGCTCTTTGTGCTTCATTTTCTGGAACTTCTTTAGCTTTTTGAGCTCTTCCAACTTCTCTATCAATAACGATTGTTACTCCATTTTCTGTCATTTCAGCTGCAGTTACTGGATTTAATGAATCTCCTTGTTCTCCTGGTTTTATTCCTTCTCTAATTTGAGGTGCAGGAACAACAGTTGCACTTGTAACATCTTTTCTTGTGGTTTCAAATCCTACTGGAGCCACTTCTTGTGCTTTTGTTGCAATTACTCTGCATTCATCTGTTTTTTCCATTAACTTTTTAGCTTCTTCTGGAGTTAAGCGGTTACTATCCCCATTATGAGTAGTAGTACGTGTATTTTCCATAATTTTCCCCTTTCGCTAGTTTCTATCCTTTTTATCTGTGATTTCGAACATTACATAAGTTTTGTTAGCTTGTAATGTGCATTTTCCTTTTACTTCTTTTGTTTCTTCATCATAGTATAGCCTAGGCTTTACTTCGTCTGTAGTGTCTGGATCTATAATTGTAATTGGTCTTTTTAAATTTGGTGTATATTCGAATTCTCTAAACTCTGTTTCGTTTTCATTATATAATGTTTCAAACTTCATAGGTACTGGAGTGTTAGATACTCTCACTATATTTGTACGCGTTTCTAAAAAGCCATTGTTTACAACGACTTTATCTTTTCCAAAAGAAAAGATAACTAATTCATTTCCTTCGGGAGCAGGATCCATTAAAAAGAAGGTTTTCTTTTTATTTCTTCCTATATACTCTTCATAATAGTTTAGTCTTTCTATTGTAAACTTTGGTGATTTGTCTAAAAATTCTTTTTCTGTTTTGTTTACTTTATATATTACAGTATTTATTGATTCCGGCTCTGTAATACTAAAGTGTTTTCCAAAAATTTCTTCCATTTTACACCCCTTCTATACAAAAAAATTGTATTTTATCTTTCGTATAATCAACGTACATCTTGATTATACTACTTTTCTATTTTTATGTCAACTGTCAAGAACTACAAATTTTTGACCCTTCTTGGGTTAAAATTGCTTATTTCTTTTAATTTTTTAAATAATTTAATTTCTTCGTCATTTATTGCTTTTGGCATCATGATTTTTACAACTGCTATTAGGTTTCCTCTTCCACCTTTTCCGTCTTTATATCCTTTTCCTGGTATAGTAATTGTATCTCCACTTTGCGTTCCTTTTGGCACTTGAACTTCTATTTCTTCGTCGATACTTTGGACAGTTATTTTTGTACTAAGGGCTGATTCCCATGGTGATATCAGTAGGTCAGTATATAGATCTATTCCTTGAAGTCGCAGATTTTGATTGTCTTTAATTTTTATTTTTATGAATAAATCTCCGTTTTTCCCTCCGTTTTTTCCCGGTTTTCCTTGCCCTATTATGCGTATTTTTTCGTTGTTACGAATTCCTGCTGGTATTTTTACATCTATTTTTTTACTTCCATTGTCTACTGTTTTAAATGTGATACTTTTAGTGGCTCCAAAAAAACTTTCTGATATAGTAGCTGTTATTTCTGTATTTATGTTTTCTCCTCTTTCAGCGTCTTTTTTATTGTTATTTTCTTCTTCTTTTTTTTCACCAAAAAATAGATTCATAAAGTCTTTAACTTTCGCCTCTTGATACTTTTGACTTTGTTTTTTATGTCTTCCAATGTAATAGTTCCACAATCTGTCGTATTTTCTTTTTTGTTTGGCATTTGATAGTATATTATATGCTTCTCCTATATCTTTAAATCTTTCTTCAGCTTTTGGATTATTTCCATTAACGTCTGGATGGTATTTTTTGGCTAAATCTCTATATGCATTTTTTATTTCATCTATATTAACTTTATTATTTTCAAATCCTAATATTTTGTAATAATCTTTTACTACCATTTAACATCCTCCAATAACCCTGGATAATTTCGTTTGTATTATATCATAAGTTTTTTTAATTTGGAACAGTTTGTTATGCTTTTTAAATGACTTTTTCACAGCTTTATTTTTCAATTAAAAATAAGTGGGCAAAAGTAGCCTTTTACCCACTTAGACCTTTCGAAAACCTCTTTTCCACGTTTCGTATCGGACGTCTCTATTCAATTTGTTTAGCTCTTCCAGTTGCTGACTAATGTAATTCCAATCCTCTTCAGTAAAGTGAAATTCTTGATTTTTTATCGCACTGTATTCTTGCATTGCGTTTATAATTCCAATTTCCATCTGTTCAAAAAATTTTTGTGGTTTTTGTGGATTATAATTCATCTGATAATAAATACCTGTGATATTTTCTTCTCTGGTGATGTTTTCTTTTTCAAGATTGTTTACTTCATCATATACTCTTTTAAGGTCAATTACTTTTCGGCAGAACCGTACTCCTTTCTCAAACCGTTGATTTTGAATGATACTGTTCAAATACAAAGCTAATCCGACAAGCAGTATCAATACTAGTATTTCTTCGTATCGCATATCTTGTACCTCCAAAAATATTTGTGCTTTATTATAATTGCTTTTCTTTGGTTTTTCAATATTTTATTTAGAAATATTTTGGATTTTCTCTAGATAATTATTTCTTGCTATTATTGTTTTAGGATCAATTGTTTTTTGTTTTTCTATTCTTTCTTGTATTGTTCTATCCATACATCTTATAACCGCTGATTTCAAGTTGTTTTTGGCTAGTTCATATGTTTCTTGAGTACCTATGTATTTTCTATCAATACTACAACAATCTGCAACAAACAATATTTCTGAAAGTAATGTCATATTTGAATTTCCAGTCGTATGATTTGCTATTGCTTCTATCATTTCATTATCAAAGTCTAACTCTTCTTTGGCTATTATTGCACCTACTTTTCCATGTAATAATCCTGGGCTTTTTATTTCTTCTGGAGTCATTTTTTCTTTTCTTTTTTCTAAAAATGCGATTTTTTCTTCGTGTGACATTTCTTTTGCTATGTCATGTGCTATTCCTATCAATCTTGCTTTTTCTATGTCAGCTCCATAAATTTTTGCAAATTCGATGCATCTTTCTTCTACGCATTGTGAATGATAAAATCTTTTTTCTGATAATCTTTTTTTTACTTCTTTTTTTACTTCTTCGTAATCTTTCATTTTTTCGCCTTTCTGTTATTTTCTCTTAATTATAAATCGGATTTATATTATCATCTTTTTCTTTTTTTGTAAATTTTAAATTATTTATAGATTCATTTTAAGTCATAATTTCGTTTTATATTTTATTTTTTTAATAATTTTTGTTAAAAAATAGGTAGTACTAATATTAGCCCTACCTATTTTTACGTTACTCATAGTTATTTTTCTTTTTTAATATTACTGCTATTTCGATTGCAATTATCATTAATCCTAATGCAAATAATATATTTAATATAGTATAATTGTTTTTTTCTTCCATACCTGTTCCAATTGAAATAACCATGTCTGCGGCATATACATTGTCTTTATCATCTTTCTCTTCAAATCCTGCAATATTTTTTGTTCTTGTTATTTCTACCATATTTTGCTTGTTTCCTGTATTTGTTTCTGTATTCTGCCATGTCATTACTACATCAATAATTGTACTTTCTCCCGGATTGATTTCTTCTGTTTGTGTTGTTGCTACTGTGTTATTTATTGTCCAGTTTGTATTATCTTCTTTTTTCATAGTCATTCCTTCTGGAATTTTTTCTGTGACTTCCGCACTTCCTGCCAGTTCCCCTGTATTTGTTATTTTGATTGCGTATTGAACTTTTAAATTGGTTGTTGATAGTAGTCCTTTATTTATTTCAATTTTTCCTATTTGACTATTTACTGGCGTTGTTTGTCCGTTTACTAGAATGGTACTAATTGTTTTTTCTATTTGCATATTAAATTCTAGTTTTTTATAGTAGTAATCTACATATATTTTATCCTCTATTTCTGTTACTTCTTCATTATTTTCTTCTGTTTTATTAACTATTACTGTCATTTTTCCTTTTTTGTTGTCTGGTTCTTTTCTTAATTTATAATAGCTTATTTCTTCCGCTTCAGTTTGGTATTCATCTCCTTCGTATCCTTCTATTATTTTTTCTTCAAGTAGTTTTTCATCTGTTTCTTCATCTAAATAATTTACTATAACCTTTGCAGGTCTTTTATAATAATATATTACTTCTATTGGAGCTTTAGGAAACTTTCCTTCTGCATTTTCGGGAATTTGAATTAATTCGTATCCTTCTATGTCTTTTTCTTCGGTTTTATATTCTTCTCCTTCTAGTCCTTCTAATACTATTTCTTCAGAAATCTCTTGATTACTTATTTGATCTATGTATTTTGCAGTTACTGTTGATTCTTTTATATAGTAGTATGTTACTACTGTTTCTTCTTCACTCATTATTCCAGAACTATTGCTTGGGTATGACTCTTCTGCTTTAACTAATTTGTAACCTTCTATTTCTTTTTCTTCAGTTGTATACTCTTTTCCCTCATATCCTTCTATTACTTCTTGGTCTGCTATTTCTTCATTTGATGTTATGTCTATATATCTTACCCTTACGTTAGAAATTTTTGCATAATAGTAGATGATTGTTATCGGATTTACTTCTAGTTTTCCTTTTTCATTTCCAATATGTTCAACTAATACATAATTTTCTATTGTTTTTTCGGCTGTTATATAGTCTTCATCTACTTTTCCGTGTTGATACTCTGTCTTAGCTATTTCTTGTTCTGTTCCTTTTTCCAAATATTTTATTATTAATTCTGCATCTTTTATTCTATAGTAATAGATTACATCAATAGTTGAATTCGTCATAGTTCCTTCTGCATTTTCAGGTACTATGGATAATTCATATTTAATTGGTATATCTGTTGCTGGTTCTGTTTTGTAGTTTTCTCCTTCTTCTCCAATTATAATTACATTTTCACTTACTTTATTTGTAGTTCCTTCTTCATAATGATGTATTATTACTTTTGATTCTGATTTTGTAAATTCCACGGAAATATTTTTGTCTTCCGTAAGATTAATAAATTTGTCAATTTGTGTACTTCCATCTTCTTCAACTATAAATTCAATTTCTTCTCCATTTATAGTTATCTTTTCTATATAATATCCTTCATCTGGTTTTATGATTATGTCTTTTGTTGTATTTTCGTTATACTTTATAGTTTCATCTCCTGATATCGTTCCTCCTGCTACTTCTATTATTTCTCCGAATTCATTTATTTCTTTATGTTTTTCTACTTTAGTGATTACTCTAACATCTTTTATTCTATAATAATAAATTACTGTTGTTTCTTCTCCTTCTAAAATTCCTTCTGCATTTGCTGGTATTTCTATTAGCTCATATTTTGGATCAATTTCTGTAGCTTGTTCTGTTATATAACTGTCTCCTTTTACGTGTTCTTCCTCAATAGTTGGCGATACTTCTTGTTCTGTTCCTTCTTCATAATATTTTACTACCAATTTGACTGGTCTTTCTTTATAGTAATAATATACTTCATCATCATATTCAGGATATTTTCCTGATGCATTATATGGCATTTTCTCTGTAACTAATTCATATCCTTCTATTTCTTTTGGTGCTGTTGTGTAATTTTCGCCTACTTCTCCTCTTAAAGTTTCATCTGATACCAATTCTTCTTTAGTTCCATCTTTATAATGATGAATTACTATATTTGAAATAGTTTTACTAAATTGTACTGTTACATTTTTATTTGTTGTGACTTTTTCAAACTGTTCTAATATTACAGAACCATCATCTTCTGTTTCAAATGGAATTTCTTTATCATTTACTGTTATTTTTAATACTTTATAGTCTGCATCGGGTGTTATTTTTATTTGTTTCAAACTGTTTTCTCCATGTTTTACTGTTTCATATGGTATTTCATTTTCTCCTGTAATTGTTCCACCTTTATTTCCATCTTTTCCTTCTATTACTTTAGTTGTTATTGCATATGTTTTTTTGTAATTTTCAATTGTTATTTCTTGCTTTTCTGCTATGTCTGGTGTAATTGTCTTTTCATAACTTTCATAATCTTCAAATATAAATTTTCCTTCTGTATAATCTTGGAAATAACTATTTTCATTTCTTACCCATTCGATTAAACCTTCGTTGTTTAGTTTAATTATTACATAAGAACTACCCTCTTCTGTTATTTTAATTTCTTGTTTGTCTACTGTTAATTCTGCTGGAATGCTTGTGTTAGCTCTTGCATAACTTCCTACATAATATCCTCCATCTTTACTTTCAATTATTTTTGAATTAACTCCCATGTTTATTCCATTTAATTTTGTGGCCCACTCTATTAAATGGTTTTCATTATATTTTATTATTACATCATTATAACTTTCTCCATCTTGTAGGCTTATTTCTTCATTTTTTTCTGTTTTTTCAGCTGGTATTGTATAACTACTTGATATTGTATCTCCTTTTAATATAAATCCATTGTCTGATGTACTCGTTATATCATAGCTATATTCTCTTCCTGTTCCACCTTCTGATATTGCCCATTCAATTAATCCATCTTTTGTAAATTTAGTTATTACATAATCATATGCTCCGTTACTTTTTACTTGTATTACATTTCCGCTTACTGTATTTTCACTTGCTATATTATATGTATTCCAAAATGTTCCCGCAGAAATATATCCTCCATCTTCTGTTCCTGTAATATTTCCAACAAAATTATTTGCAGGAGCTGATACTACATATCCCCATTTAGCATTTCCATTATTATCAAAGGCTATAATAACTTCTTCTCTACTTCCATTTGTTTTTAAGCTTATTTTTTCTTTGCTTTCTACATATTCTGGCTCAATGCTTATTTCCCCTTTAGTTATTTGTAACTCCATTCCTATACCTTGTTTTCCTCTAGTTAAGTTAATGATTTCGCCTTGACCATCTATAATGTTAAGTGGAGTCACTTTTTGTATTAGTCCATTATTGTTAATTTTTATTAATACTAATGTACTGGCTGGAATGGTAATTTCATTTCCATCTTCACATGATTCTCCAGCAATTGTTTGTTCATAGCTTGTATATTGGCTGATAAAGTATCCGTCTTCAACTTCTACAATATTACTGCAATCAAAAAATCTAAATCCTTTTACTACTGTTGCCCATTCTATCCTATCCTCTTTATTATATTTTAATAAAAGCATATTATTTGCTTCTGAATCGAGCATAATATCTTCATTATTAGCTGTTTGTTCTGCATATATTTTGGTATGTCCTTGTATTCCGCCTATAATGATTTTTCCTCCGTCGTTCGTATATTTTGAACGAATATATCTTACGCTTGCAGTATTCCACATAGATAAATTTTCTTCTGATACGATTTCCCCATCATTATTAATAGTTATAGTATTTCCACCATTTACTAATATCATTTCATCGTCTTTATTGCTTTCTTTTATGTTATAGTAAGATGTTTCTTTAATTTCTTTAAGCCATTCTATTTTTTTCTCATTATTAAATTTTATTATTAATTCTCTTCTATCATCATTGGATGCTATTATCATTTCATTACCATCTTTTGTTAATTCTGATGGTATTGTTATATCTCCTGTTCCTATAACGTTAACTATATATCCTCCGTCATTTGTTTCTTTTATTGCCGATGTGTATAGGTATGATTGTGATGTTATTGTTTGTATAGTATCTATTTTTCCATTTTCATCATATATTATATTAAAACTGGTGTATTCTCCTTCTTTCCCTATTATTCTTTCTTTTCCATCTGACATATAATCTGCTGGCATATTTATTGGATTATTTGTATGTCCTATGCAAATTATATTATTATCTAATATAATTGCTCCGTATACATAATCATAAGATGTACTGCCAAGATTTTGTGCTGAAATTATTTTTTGGTTCTCTTTATTAATTCTTACTGTTATTATATCTCTGTATCCTTGATTAATTAAGTTTATTTCGTTTCCATATTCTGTATCTTCTGCTGGAATAGTCATATTTCCATAGTTACTGCCTGCAATTACTATGGTATTATTTTCATCTACTGTTAAATATTCGGCAACAATATTTCCTTCGCCTTCTATGCTTTTTACAAACTCGGCTTTTCCATCTTTATTGAAACTTATTATATATCCTGTACTTTTTTGTATATCATTAGTTACCAATTGTAATTCTGTCCCTGTGCTTGTGTTTTCAGGAGAAATTCTTAGATTCCCATATGAATAACCACAAATAATAAAACTTCCATCATTTAATATGGCCATATCATATATATATTTATTATTTAAGTTTGCGCATTCTATTGTTCTACTATATTCTACTAATCCTTCTTGATTTATTTTATTGATAAACATTGCTGTGTTTTTTAGTATGATTTCTTTTCCATCTAATGTATCTTCGTCTTTTATTTTCCCATTTTGTTTTATAGCTCCTATTGTAAAAAAACCTCCATCTGGTGCTTTCTTTATATGTGTATAAACAGTTACATCTTCTCCTTCTATGCTTCTAAACCACTCTAATTTGTTTTCTTCGTCGTATTTCATTAAATATGCAGTTGTATACTCATTTTGTATTGTTATTTCTTCTCCATTACTTGTTTCTTCTGATGAAAATGTTTTTCTTCCAATTATATTACTTACCACTATATATCCAGTATCGACTTTTACAAAGTCTTTTATACTACTGCTAAAATTTATTTGACTTAAATAATCATTCACCCATTTTTTTATTTCATCTTGAGACTTTCCTATACCAAAATAATATGTCCTGTCCTCTATGTTTTCTGATAGTTCATATGCTTCTAATGCTTCTAACTCTATTACCTTATATATTCCTGGTTGTAAATCAATATTTATTTCGCCGTTTTCGTTTGTTGTTATTATTCTATAGTTTTCACCATTAATTGTTTTTTCTTCTCCTACAAGATTTCCTTGTGAATCTAACGCATCAATTATCTCTCCTTGATCATTTATTCCCCATATTGCAAATTTAGTATTTGGTAATTTTTCTTGTGTATTTCCGTCTATTTTTGTAAGTTTGAATAATGGTTCATCTTCTAATCCTATCGATACTGTTCGACTTTCTTGATCTATTTGAATATCATTTGTTGTTTCTCCTTCTTCATTTGTCTTTTGTTTTAAATTTCCTGATAATAATTCAAATGATATTGTATTATCTTCTAGTTGTGTTACTTTTACTTTTATCTCTTCTCCACTTAAGCAATATCCTGCTGGTGGTACGCTTTCTTTTATTGTGTAAATTCCGTCAATGTTTTTATTTTCTACATATAGGTATAGATTTTTTATATTTACTTTTCCATTTTCATCTGTTGTGTACGTTTCTTCTTTTTCTATTCCTGGTCCTGAAATTTTGTAACTTGTTCCTGGGAGTAGTATACTTTCGTCATCTTTTGAATATTTATAAATTGATAAATTCCATGTTGGGATTTTTTCATTTTCTAAATTAATTTGAACTTCTGGTATTTCGCTATTATCGTTATTATATATTATATTACTATTTTTTATTGTTCCTTTTTGTACTTCTAATTTATAATTGTTTCCTTCTTTATTTACTACAAATCTTAATGGAATTTCTTGTAAATAGTATCCTTTTGCTGTTATTTCTCTTATTTCATATACTGTGTTTAATTCCAAATTATTAATATTTATACTTCCATCTGTTTTAGTTTTATATTTTGATGTACTCTCTTCATCTTCTTTTTTTATTTCGTATTCTACGTCTGAAATTGGTGTATCTGTATCTTTTTCAAGTTTTTGTAATTTCAAATTATATTTTGGTGTATCTTCTAATGTAATCTCTTTTGTTGGTAATGTTTCTCCCTCCATATCGATTATCTTTTTGACATTTCCATTTAATATGTTTAATTCTAATCTACCTTCTTCTGATAAGGTTGCTTCAAATTCAATCGGAGTTATTTCTTTTTCGTATCCTGCTGGGGCTTTTATTTCTTTTAGTATATATTTTCTCTGTATATACAAATTATCAAATTGTAATGTTCCATTTGCTTGAGTCCTAGCGATTGAACTTTCGTTGTTACTTTCATCTATTATTTGGTATGTTGCATTTTTTAATGGGATATCTGTTTCTGCTTTAACTTTGTTAATTTTCAAATTGAATTTTTTTGCAATCATAAAACCAAGTTTGCTTATTTCTGTTTTATCTTTTAATTTTCCTTCTTCTGTTTTTAGTGCAAAATATACGGCATGTGTTGCATATGAAATATCATTGTAATTCAAATTATCTGGTAATTGAATTCCATATGTAAATAAATCTTTTTCACCTTTTTCCATTGAATAATTTCCAAAATCTATTAGGTAGTTTTTTACTTTACTTAAATCTGTTATTTTGTCTTCTTCTATCCAATTATTATTTTCATCGTTTATGTCTTCTGTTACTGTTTCATTTTCTGAATAATAAACTTTTACTACATCTCTTAAATTTTCTGGTATTGCTATCTTAGAAATCATTGTTGTTGTGTACATAGAACCTAAATCTTTTTTGTTTAATTGATATGTATTTCCTTCAAAAGGGATTTTTCCAACTACTTTTATTTCTTCAATATTTCCTGAATAATTATTTAAAATTTGTATAGTTATTTTAGCTGTTTTTTCTTTTTGGTTTTTATCTATAATAGCTACTTTAGGTGAAATGGCCGTTTCTAATGTATCTTTATTTTCATTGTATTCACTTGCAATTTCTAGTGTAGACATTGATGCTGGTCCTATTAATTGAATACTTTTTTCTGCTTTTCCTATCATTTCTTTAATATTGCCGTCCATGTCTATATCGTATATATCTTCTGCATTGTTTTTATATGATTCGCATATTGGATTGCAATAGTATAGTTCTATGTTTTTCTGTGCATTTAAAATTCTTGGATCTGGTGAAACATCTATTTCCATGTATATATCGAAAATTGTTGGAGTGTCATTTTCTGTTAATATCTTGACATATATTCCATCTTCTTTTTCTTCTATACTGTATCCAACTATTTCTACTTTTTCATTCAATGATTGTAATTGATTTATTTTTATATTTAATATTTCTTTTGGAAATTTTAATAAAAATTCTCCATTTTGCCATTTTGAAATATTATATGATAATTCTTTAGTTGATATTATTAATTGTACATTTTCTTTTGTTTCTTGTGTTGAATAATATTCAGAACTTATATTACTTATTGTTGCTATTGATTTTTCTTCATCATAATTTGCCTTGTCTGTATCATTTTTCTTTGGTGTATATTCAATTTCTGTTTCATTGTATTTAACATATCCGCTTAGATATGTGCATATATATGCAAATGTATCAAATTCTTGTTGAGTATAATTTTCTCTTAGTTTTTCGTGGTTTATTTGTTTGACATTGTAGACATATAGTATACTGTTGTTCTTTGCTTGGCTCGTTTCTATACGTATATGATTGACCGCTTCTTGATAGATATATGGATTATTTTTGTTATACTTATTCCAATCCTCTTTATTAAATCGATGCAATAATTCATTTGTTTCGTCATTTATTACGTCGATATATCCGTCTTCTTGATCAAACATTGTGCTAGCTCCGATAAAGTAAATTCCTTTGTTTGATATTATGTCTTTTGTTTCTATATATGTTCCGTCAGTCATTAAAAACTTATCTAAATAATTCTCTGCTTGTTCGCTCATTTTGATACTTGTAATTTCTCCACTATCTCCTCTTGCAACTGCCCATAGTACTTCATATGTATCTTCTTCATCTTGGTTTTGATTATAATATTTTGTTGCTTTATTTTTAGATATTACCCATGAATCATAATCTCCTCCTACATATCTTCCTACTTTTACATCAAAACCTATTACATCTCCGCCACCTTTTTCAAATGTTGCACATATAATATCTTCAACTATATTAGATTTTACTGGATTCTCAAATTCGCTATTTGCATTATTAAATCCTTCATAATATCCTTTTACTGGTATATTTAACACTACTGTATTTATTCCTAGCGATTGATATGCTTCTATCGGATATGTTACTTTTAATGCAAATTCTGTAAATCTTTTCTCTTCATATTCTCCACTATAACATTGCACTAATATTTTTCCTGTATTACTTACTTCTGCTTCTCTCCATGCACTGAACTTTTTGCTTTCTGAGTCATATGTATAGTTTATGTTTTTTCCTGTTATTTCTACCGCTGTTGCTTCGTATCCATTTAATTCTGGTATTGTACCTTCGATATATGATTTTGATAGTTTGGCTATTTTTTCTGTTTCTTGTATTGTAATATTAAAACTTAAATTTATATTTCCATTGTTTTGGTCTAACATTTTTGATACATCATAGCTTTGTTTTTTATTTTTCTTTTCGCCGTTATATTTATCAGGAATTTCTGTTACTGGTTTATTATACCAATCTACAGTTAAATTTATTTCTTTTTCAATTGCTATTTCTGTTCCATCTTCTGCAATATATGTTCCTGTTAATTTAACTTTATTTATTCCTGTATATTTACTTATATTATCATTTATAGCTGCTGTTTTCTTAGAATCACTTGTATAATCTCCTGAACGTACATTGCCAAATATTAATTTTTGTGTACCAGAACTTAAATCTTTTAGTTCAATTTCAGATAGATTATTAGATATATAATTATTTTTTATACATTCATCTTCAATTAATGCAGTTTGAAAATATATATTGTCAGATATTATTTCTATTTTTCCGTTAGTTAAACTACCTTCTGCAGAAACTTTTACTGACATATACAATGAATCTTGTTCTCCTAAAGCTTTACAGGTTCCCTTAACTTTTTCAGAATAGCCGTCATTATTTATATCACGCAAGAAGAATGCTCCAAATTTTACACTATCTGTTCCTTCTATATTTTCATCTGAATCGCTAAATTCTCCATATGTCATTGCTCTAGCAAGCTCTGGATTATTTACTTCACTTTTTGTTTTATTAAATTGCTCTGAATAATTTAATACTATTATTACCATAATTGCAATTATTGCTATTATGTTTAGCATTATTATTCCTGTTATTCCTTTTCTGTTTTTTAATGTTTTACCGTCTGTTTTTCTTTTTCATAATTATCGCTCCATGAAATAATCTATTAATGCTTATCATAATTGTCCTTTCAGAGAAGTCAATATATGTTTTTTATTATTTTTTCTGACTTTAAGACAAAAAAATGCAAAATGCTTATGTTTAGTATTTTTCAGCATTTTGCATTTTAAATTTACATTTTCATATCTTTTATTTTACATTCGTTGTATGTTACTTACGGATTGGCAATTTTATCTGTTTTTTTATCTTTCACTTTCCACTTTTTTATCTCTTACTGTGGATAACTTTTATCTTTCTATTGCTAATTCTATTAGTTTATCAATTAAGTTTGTGTATTCTATTCCAGCTGCTTCAAATAGCTTTGGATACATACTTATTTTAGTGAACCCTGGCATAGTGTTTATTTCATTTAAAATAATTTCTCCGTTATCTTTTAAAAAGAAGTCCACTCTTGATAGTCCTTTTCCTTCTACTGCTATGAATGCTTTTTCGGCTAATTGTTTTATCATGCTTCTTTCTTCTGGTTTTAAATCTGCTGGAATTATTGTTTGAGATTGTGGATTGTTATATTTTGCATCATATGTATAAAATTTTTCTGCTGCTTTTATTTCTCCTACTTCTGATGATATTACTTCATTATTTCCTAAAACTGCACATTCAACTTCTCTTCCTATGATTTCTTCTTCTATTAGTATTTTATCATCATATTTTTCAGCTTCTTTTATTGCCTGTTTAAACTCATCTTTATTGGTTGCCCTGCTTACTCCAAATGAAGATCCTTCACTTGATGGTTTTATAAACATTGGATATCCTAATTCCTTTTCAGCTTGTTTTTCTATTTGTGATAGTGTTTTTTCTTCTATGTTTGTTCCTATTATATAATGTGTTTTTCTTTTATGGATCGTTAATGATTTTGCAACTGGTATTCCTGCAATAGCTACGATTTTCTTGGTAAACTCTTTATCCATACATACTGCTGATGGTAGCACTCCACATCCTACATATGCTTTTTGTATTGTTTCTAGTGTTCCTTGTATACATCCATCTTCCCCGTATCTTCCGTGTAGTACTGGAAATACAACGTCTTGATTGCTTATTGCTTCTGTTAATGTTCTTCTTAAAATAAAATCAGATTGTTTCATTTGGTCAATTTCGTCTATTTTTCCTGTGTATTCATAATATTTGCCATTTTGACTTATCATTATTACTGTTATTTCGTATTTATCTTTATTTATTTTTTCTATAATTGACTTTCCTGACATTATTGATACGTCATGCTCTGAAGATTTGCCTCCAATTATTATTGCTACTTTAATTTTTGAAGAAAAGCCTTCGTATATTTCTCCAAATTTCATACTATTTGATGCTTTTAATAATACTTTATCTCCGTTGTTTGCTATTTGTTTTAACTTCTTTGTTGCCTGTAGATTAGTTTTATACATAAATACATTTTCTTTTGGCATTCCGTTTAATATTGCAGATTCTGCTATATATCTAGCTTCTATTCCTACTGTTATTAATTTATCTATTTTGTTGTTTGCTACTTCTTTTCCAACTTTTTCATGTAGTTCTTGTGAAAATTCTCCAACTTCTTTTATATCTCCTAATACAGCTATTTTCTTTCCTTCTTTTAGTGATGCTAAGTATTCTAAACTTGGTTTTATTGATTCATAGCTTGCATTGTAGTAATCTTTTATCAACAATATATCTTTTACTTTTTCAATTTCCATTCTATTCTTGCTCAAACTTGGTGAACTGATTGCTTTTTGCATTTTTTCCATTGGTATTTCAAATTCATTTCCTACTGCTATTGCTGATAACGCGTTTAATATGAATGGTTCTCCTGGTTTTTCTGTTTTGCAAGTATATTTTTTTCCATTTAATTCTATTTCAAATTCGTTTTCATTCTCTTTCATTTTTATGTTTGTTGCCTTGTAGTCACTTTTTTCTTTAATTCCAAATGTTATTTTTTCATTTTCTTTATCTTCTAAATTCCATTTATGTAAAAGGTCATTATCATTGTTTATGATAACTTTTCCGTTTTTCATGCCTTCTAGAATTTCTAGTTTAGCTTTTAATATGTTTTCTCTTGAGCCTAAATTTCCTATGTGCGATGTTCCTATATTAGATATTACACATAGAGTTGGCTTGGCTATTTGAGTTAGTTCTCTTATTTCCCCAAAATGGTTCATTCCCATTTCAATTACCAATGCTTCGTGATCTTTTAAACTTAAAATTGTTAATGGTACTCCTAGTCTGTTATTTTGGTTTCCTGATGTTTTTTGTACATTAAATTTTTGTGACATTACTTCTGCTATTACATCTTTTGTACTTGTTTTGCCTACACTTCCTGTAATTCCTATTACTGGAATGTTATAAAAACTTCTTTTTATTTTTGCCGTTTCTACTAGTGTGTCTTCTACATTTTCTACTAGTACTATTGTTATTTTGTTTTTGTATTGTAATAATTCTTCTTTAGTAAAAATGTTTGTTTGAATAAAACAGATTTTGGCACCTTTTTTTATTGCATCTTTGCAATATATGCTTCCATCTACGTTTTCTCCTCTTAATCCAAAATAAGTATCTCCTTTTTGAATAGTTCGTGTGTCGATGCTTACTCCTTCTATTTCCTTATTTGCATCTCCACAAAGGATTTCTCCTTTAACTTTTTTTAGTACGTCTTGTACATAAAGTTTTTTCATAAAATCACCTTTTATTTTTCAATAGATTTGCTATATATTAATATTCACAAATACTTATTTATATTATCACTTTTTTTATTTTTTGTAAAATTTCTATCTATTCTAGCTTTTTATATTTTCTATTTCTTCTTTAGAAAATAAAAATGGAACACAAATAATTGTATGTTCCATTTTTGTTTTATTTTTTATTTTATCTTCTTATATTGTCAATATCCCTCCTGGTGTTTCTCTTATTACTAATATATTTTCTTCTTTTCCTGTTTTAGCATTTATATAAACTAAAAATTCTGTTTCATCTATTTTTCCTTTGAATTCATAACATAATATTTCTGTTTTCCATTCTGTTGGTATTATACTTAAATTTTCTGCTTCTATATTTAAATTTTTATTTAAGTTTTCTTTTGCCTTTTCGATTGTTATCTCTGGCACTATATCAGTTCTTTCTTCATGTGAATTAAGATATCCTGTTGATTCTATTCCTAATATTTCGCCGTTATCCATTGCGATTTTAACTTTTATTAAATCTGGATATACTAAGATTTCGTTTTGTTTGTAAAGATAATTTATTGTTATTATATTTTCCTGCACTAGGAAATAGCTTTCTTGCATATTTTCAAATCCAATTTTATTTAAAAAATCTTTTCCTATTTTGTTTGCATCTTCTCTTGATATTTTTTCTTCTGTTACCTCTCTGTCTTTATTGAATAACACTACCTTTCCACCTTTTATTGATATTGCTATGTTGAATATTGAGTTATCATTTTCTGTTACCTCGAATTGATATACCTGTATGTTTCCTTGGTCAACTTTTCCTTTTTTGTTTATTTGTTTTATTTTATTATTAAAAATCTCTTTTACTCTATTTTCTGCTTCATTTTCTGTTATTTCATTTTCTGTTAATCCTTTCTTTTCAGCAAGTTCTACGTGTTCGGAAAATGCTCCGTCATATATTAGTCCTTCAAATTCATTAAAATTATTGTCTATGTCTGTAAAGGAAATTGCATCTAAATTATCTACTTGTTTGATATAGTCATTTTCTCTATTTTGTAAGTCTTTCCATGATAAACTTCCTATATTTATTTCTGATTCGATGTTTTGTAGTCCTTCTTTTAATTGTACGCTATATTCGTGTAACATTTTTATATTATCTAAATCGTCTTGTGACAAGTTTTCTTTGTTTATATTTTTTCTAGATAAAGAGTAGCTGTATTCACTTACTTGATTTAGAAATTTGGCTGTTTTATTTAGTTGTTCTACGTTTAGTGGTATTTGAGATAAATAACTTACTGCTATGTCAGCTTCTTTCCATACTTCGGTTAAACTTTCTGCTCCTGCTTCACTATTACTTGAAATACTTGCTTTTGCTAAAAAGTTTTCCACATTTTCTACATGATCTGTTAATTGATTTAATGACATTGTATAAATGTTATCTTTTTCTTGTTCATAGTTTTCTTTTGTTGCATTTATTTTGTATATTAAGCAAGCTATCAGTAGTATTGATATGATGCTTATTCCTATAATTAACCTTGTTTTAATATCTGTTTTTCTTTTCATATAATCACCTTCTCTTCTATTTTTTCGCAAATTATGTTTTTTATTCACATTTTGTTTGTTTTATGATATAATTTTTATGTTAGTATTAGGTCTTTTAGGGGATAATTTCTAATACTTTAACTTGAAAGGGATATCTATGAAAAAAATTCTTATTTTCTATGGAGCTTATGGTGGTGGTCACTTATCTGCTGCTAGATCTATAAAAAATTATTTAGAAGCTAATTATAAAGATTGCGAAATTTTAATGCTTGATTGCGTTGAATATATTAATAAATATTTGAATAAAATTTCAACTACTGCTTATAAAGAAATGGCTAAGAAAGCTCCTTGGATTTGGAAAAAAGTTTATAATAATTCTGAACATGGTGCTTTAGCTAAAATTTCAACCACTTCTAATAAACTTATGTCGAGAAAATTGAATACTATTTTACAAGAATTTAGTCCTGACTTAGTTATTAGTACACATCCTTTCTCTAATCAAATGTGTACTAATTTAAAAAAGAATAAAAAAATAAAATGTAAGATTGCTACTGTTTTAACAGATATGGCACCTCATTCTCAATGGATTATTAATTCTGAATATATAGATTACTTTTTTGTTTCTAATCGAGAAATGAGGGAGGCTCTTTCCGATAGTGGAATTGCTGATTTTAAAATATTTGTAACTGGTATTCCTCTTTCTGAAAAATTTAAATATACTTTTGACTTAGATTCTATTTATAATGATTTTGAGCTGGATAAAAATAAAACTACTGTGCTTTTTTTCGCAGGTGGTGAGTTTGGTTTGGGAAGGAAACGTACTAGTTTAGTTTTTAGAGCTTTAATTCGACTTTGTAAGAATTATCAAATTGTAGCTATTTCTGGCAAAAACAAAAAAATGTATTTAAAATTTAAAAATTTAGTTGATTCTTATGGAGTTTCTGATAGAGTAAAAGTTCTTGAATTTACTGATAAGGTACCTGAACTTATGGCGATTTCTAATTTTGTTATAACTAAACCCGGTGGGCTTACTACCTCTGAAGCTTTAGTTTCAGGTGATCCGTTAATTCTTATAAATCCTATTCCTGGTCAGGAGGAAGAAAATGCTGAATTTTTAGTTAGAAACAATGTGGCTATATGGATAAAAAAAGAAGATAATATTGCTAGGATTTTAAAAAATATTTATCGCCATCCAGAAAAAATTGAAGAAATGAAAAAAAATATCCCAAATCTTGCTAAACCTAATTCTACTAAAAATATTTGTGATATTTTAATGGATACTATATAAAAAAGATGTAGGTTTTGCCTACATCTTTTATATTTCTCGTCTTCCTTCCATTGCTTTCATTAATGTTATTTCATCTGTGTATTCTAAATCTCCTCCTACTGGTATTCCATGTGCTATTCTTGTTACTTTTATGTTAAAGGCTTTTATTAATTTAGATAAGTAAATTGATGTTGCTTCACCTTCTACTCTAGGATTGGTCGCAATAATCACTTCTTTTATATCATTATCTCTTATTCGATTTAATAATTCTTTTATTTTTATTTCGTCTGGTCCTATTCCATTCATCGGTGAGATTGTTCCATGTAATACATGATATACCCCTTTATATTCGTGGGTTCTTTCCATTGCCATTATATCTCTTACGTCTTCTACTACACATATTGTACTCTGGTCTCTTTTAGGATTAGAGCATATTGGACATGGATCTGTATCTGCTATATTAAAACATATTGAGCAATATTTTAATTTTTTCTTAGCTTCAGTTATAGATTTTATAAATTCATCTGTTTCTTCTTGTTTCATATCTAACATATGAAATGCTAATCTTATTGCTGTTTTGTGTCCTATGCTTGGTAACCTTTCAAAACTTTCTATTAATTTTTCTATTGATGGTGAATATGATGACATTTTTTACCTCTTTTTCTACATTAGTCCTGGTATATTAAATTTTCCCATACTCTCATTTGCTGCATTATCTGCTTTTAACATTGCTCCATTTATACATGTTAAAATTAAATCCTCTAATGTTTCTACGTCGTCTGGATCTACAACTTCTTTATTTATTTTTATTTCTTTTAATATTTTTTCTCCAGTTACTTTGACAGAGACAACTCCTCCACCTACTGAATTTTCAAATTCTTTTGCTGCTATTTCCTTTTGAGTTTCTTCCATATCTGCTTGCATTTTTTTAGCTTCTTTCATTAGTTTATTTATGTTCATTCCTCCTGGGAATCCTCCCATTCCTCCTGGATATCCTCCTCTTTTTGCCATTTAAAATTCCTCCTTACTCTTCTATTATATTTATTGGTATTCCAAAATCGTTTTTTGGATTTTGAGATTTTATATTTTGCGCTTCTTCTACTTTTATTTGTAGGGTTTTTCCTGCTTCTTGCGCTAAAGCTCTTTCTATCTCCATTTTATTATCTGGTTGCTCTACTACTGTTTTTCCAAAACCTGTTAATCCTACAATCCCTAATTGCATGTCATTTATTTCTACAGCTTTTGTATTCATTAAGTTAGTAAATAGTGTTATTTTTCCTCTTGTTTTTAAATTGTTTATTACTTTTGGCCAATATTCTTCGCTTTTTATATTGGCTAATGTGTTTTTTGGGCTTACCTTCGCTTCTAGTTTTGATTTAGCTGGTGAACTTACACTTTTTTCAATAGTTGTATTGGCTGAATATGTCGGTGCTTTTACTTGAAAATTGCCTGATTCTATCTTATTCTCTATTTTAGATAATCTATTTTCTATATCTTCGCCATATTTATTACTTTCTACGGTTAGTTTTATAATTCCAGTTTGAAACATAATAGTTTTTTGAGTTGACCATTTAATGTCGTTTTCCATTTCTGATAATTCTTTTATTAAGTAAAATAATCTTTCTTTGGTTGTTTTTTCACTTAACTCTTTAATTTTATCTAATTCTTCTTGACTATATAGCTCTAGTTTTCCTCTTGATTTTAATATTAATATGTCTTTTATATATTTTATAATTTCCCATAAAAAATTATATAGGTCTTTTCCTTCGTTTATTACTTCTTCAGTTGCCTCTAAGGCTTTTTCAGAATTTTTTTCAATTAGACTTTCTGTGATTTTATATATATATTCAAATTTAGGAATTCCTACTAAATCCTTAATTTTTTCATTAGTTATTTCTGTTTCTCCGTCTTGTATACATCTTTCTAAAATGCTGATTCCATCTCTCATTGCTCCTTCTGATAATATACTTATGGTATTAAGTGCTTCTTCACTTATTGTTATTCCTGTTTCTTTCGTTATAATTCTAAGCCTTTTCTTAATATCTTCATTGGAAATTTTTTTAAAGTCAAATCGTTGACATCTTGAAAGTATTGTTGCTGGTAATTTTTGAGGTTCTGTTGTTGCTAAAATAAATTTTACATGTTCTGGTGGTTCCTCTAATGTTTTTAACAATGCATTAAACGCACCTGTTGATAACATATGAACCTCATCTATTATATATACTCTATATTTTGCTTTTGTTGGCAAAAAATTTACTTCTTCTCTTATTTGTCTTATATCTTCTACGCTATTATTAGATGCTGCATCCATTTCTACTACATCTGTTAAAGAACCATTTAATATACTTTTGCATATTTCACATTCATTGCATGGCTCTCCATCTTTTGGGTTCAAGCAATTTACTGCTCTTGATAATACTTTTGCTGCTGAGGTTTTTCCAGTTCCTCTTCCTCCGTTAAATAGATATGCATGTCCTACTCTTCCTGCTATTATTTGATTCTTTAATGTTCTTGTAATATGTTCTTGGCCTACGAATTCACTAAAAGTTAACGGTCTAAATTTTCTATATAGTGCTGTATATGCCAATTTTATTACCCCCAATTTAAAAAAATCGGTATAAGCAATTGCTTCTCAGTGGAAAGCATGTTATATCGCACGAATACACTACTTATCGCTGCTTTCTTCCGAATCTGACGAGGTTCATAGCTTTTCATCGAAACATACTCTCCACTCAAAAGCTATCACTTATACCGATTTAGATTATATAATGAGTTTTGAGTTTAATCAAGTATTTTTATTCACTTCTTTTAAAAATTACCTTTGAAAAATCTGTAATTTGCTTGTCTACAATACTTTTATCTTCAAAATTTTCTACTGGTAATTCTACTTCTAAAGTTCCTTTATATTTTTCTTTCTGACTTACTTGGATAGTTATATCCATTTTTGCTGTTATTTTTATATCTTCTTCTGATATTCCTGCTTTTTTTAATAGGCTTCCATCATAGTTTATTTCTGTTTCATCGTTTGATACATATGTCGCTAGTTCTTGGTTGCTAATTCTAAATGCAAGCATTCCACCATCTTTACTTATTTCTTGTTTTTCCATGTTATCTACTGTATTTGTGGTATATTCAATACCTTTTTTTATGTAATCTTCTGTGCTATTTTTAAAATTAGTTTTTATATCATTACTTGTTGGTAAAAATAATTTAGTTGTCCCTATTTCTTTTTTCTTTATTATTTGAAAATTATCTATTTTTACCTTTTCTATATTTGTTTCAAATGAGTTATTTTTCTTAAAATACATGTATATATCGTTATTTTGAGTTATACTTAAATCCCATATGTTTTCGCTTTCATTGTTTTGGGTGTCTATGGAACTTTTTATTATTATTTTCTCAAGTTCAAAAGGTAAACTTTTTTCTCCTTCAACATTATATCTTACGATTAATAATGTTGAAATAATAATAGCTAATAATAAAAATGAAATAAATATATATTTTTTTATAACTTTGGATTTTATTTCTTTTTCCATATTTTCCTCCATTATTTCTTTTTTCTTAGCTGTTTGAAAAAATCTTGTATTATTTTTTTACTTTCTTCTTCTAAGATTCCATATTCTGTTTCTACTTTATGATTAAATTTATGATCTTCAAATAAATTTAGAACTGATCCACATGCTCCTGTTTTTTCATCCATTGTTCCAATATAAACTTTTTTTATTCTTGCTTGTATAATCGCTCCTGCACACATTGGGCAAGGTTCTAATGTTGTATAAAGCTCGCACTCTGATAATCTCCATGCTTCTAATTTTTTGCTTGCTTTTTTTATTGCTCTTATTTCTGCGTGTTCAGTTGTGTCATTTTTACTCTCTTTTAAATTATGTGCTCTAGCTATTATTTTACCATCTTTTACAATTACTGCTCCTATTGGCACTTCTTCTTTTTTATATGCTTTTTGAGCTTCTTTTATGGCAGCTTTCATAAAGTATTCTTTTTCCATTTATATCACCTTTTGATTTGATTTTTGTATTTTATCATAAATATATAAAATGAGCAAATTATTATGTGTATTCTAGTATATATTAAATTTCTTGTCTTCATCTCTCGTTCTTTATTTGCTTATATTTATTTATATCATAAATTTTCTATTAGAACGATTATTTTATGGAATCTTTTTTTAATTTAATTATTATAAAGATTTATATAATTTGTTATTTTTTAATTACTTAATAATAAAAAAACTCGCAAACTTTTTAAGTTTACAAGTTGTTTAATATTGGTGCATTTAGAGGGAATCGAACCCCCGACCTCTCCCTTAGGAGGGGAGCGCTCTATCCTACTGAGCTATAAATGCGTTATTTAAAAATTTGTGGACCTTTGAGGTCCACTTTTATGCGTTTAATTTTTCTATTAACTCATCTACATCAATTCCATGTACTTCGCATGCTTCTTCTAAAGTTTCTTCTTGTGCTGCCATACAACCTAAGCAATGCATTCCTGCTTCTAATAATATATCTGCTTTATCTGGATTTTTTTCTAATAAATCACCTATTTTAGTTGTTTTTTCTATCATATAGAACTTCCTCCTTATTTTATAAATCTAAATTATTTTAGCATATTTTTTTCAAAAAGTATAGACAAATCCTATTTTTTGTTGTATTATTTTTCCATTCTTTAGGAGGTTAACTTTTGAATTTTTTAATCAATTTATTTTTTATCACTTTTTTATTTAATTTATTTATTATTTTTTCATTTTTGTATTCGCTTTTAGAATTTATCTTTTTCCATTCAAAACAAGGCATTAAATTAAATTTTAAAAATTCTTATCATGAAAAAAATATGTAAATTTTTATTTATACTTTATTTTTCTTTTTACTTTTCTGTACTTATTCTTATTATTTTTATTCCTGTTTTTGATGCTTCTTCAGTTATAATTCCATTTTCGCTTAATAATTTTGATATTGCTAATTCTTGCCCTATTTTTTGGTATTATCTTAAAATATCTTTTTGCTTTTCGCTATTGATTTCACTATTTTTAATATTAAATTATTTATTTTCATTAATTTCTTTTATGCTTACTTCATTTTTTTCTAATAAAAAAGCTCCTCATAAAAAAAGCACTTTTGTTTCTAATAATAGTTGTTCTGTTTTTTTAGGTCAAACTGCTTCTATGGAAAATATATTTTTGCCAATTTTAGGCTTATATCAAAATCTTTTGGTTACTGGCTCTATTGGTTCTGGAAAAACTTCTAGTTGTTTGTATCCTTTGACTAAACAACTTTTATCCTTTTCCTCTGAAGGAAAATATAAATCAGCTTTTTTGATATTAGATGTAAAAGGCAATTATCATCGTTTTGTAAAAAAAGTTTGTGCTTCTTGTTATTGTCTTAGTGATTTATTTATAATTAGTCTTCATGGAAATATTACTTATAATCCTTTAGATAAACCTAATTTAAAGCCTTACGTTTTAGCTAATAGATTAAAATCTATACTTCTTCTTTTTAGTCCTCAACAGACTGAATCCTTTTGGCTTGATAAGTCTGAACAAATAATTGCAGAAGCTATTAGGCTTTGTAGATTGTATAATGATAACTATGTCACTTTTGTTGAGATTCATAAAATTATTATGTCTAAAGATTATTATCAGTCCAAAGTGGATTTTTTAAAAGATTTATTTTATAAAAATGTACTTTCTTCTGAACAAATCGCAGATTTTTCATTTGCTTTATCTTTTTTTGAGGACGAATTTTTTTCTTTAGATGATAGAACACTATCTATTTTAAGATCAGAAATATCTCGAATTACAAATCCTTTTATTGCTGATTACGATACTTCTAGAATATTTTGTCCGGATAAAGAAAATATATCTTTTCCTGGTTTTTCATATATTCTTAAAAATCATAAGATTGTCGTTTTGGATATGAATTTATCTGAATATTCTTCTTTAGCAAAAATAATTGCTGCTTATTTAAAAATTGATTTTCAATCTGAAATATTAACTCAGCTTTCTAGTTCAGATGAAATTTTTCCTTCTTGCTTTATCTGTGATGAATATCATGAATACGTTACATGTAATGATGCTTCTTTTTTTGCTCAGTCTAGAGAATCTAAGTCTATAAATATCGTTGCTACTCAAAGTTATTCTTCTCTGCTAGCTACAATTTCTAATCCTACTTTGACTAAAGTTTTAATTCAGAATTTTGTTAATAAACTTTGGTTCCGTACAGATGATAATTTTACAATTGAAGAAATAATGAAGCAGCTTGGTAAAGAGGAAAAATCTATTATTACAAAGTCTATTTCTGAAAATGCTAATAAAACTAAATTTAATTTTTTCTTTCATTCTTTTTCTTCTAAAGATTCTAATTTATCTGAAAGTTATAGCACTTCTTTTCAAAAAGATTATGTTTTTGATTCTAACTTTTTTTCTCAAGATTTAGAAGCTTTTTCTTGCTTATCCTTCATTTCTAACGGTCATTCTATTTTCCCTGTTCAAAAATTATTTTTAAAACCTTATTTTAAAGAAAGGATGTGATTTTATATGGTTTTTAAAAAATTTTTATTTTCTTTATTTATATGTTTACTTTTATTCTTTGTTTTCTTACCAAAATCTTTTTGTGCTTATCCTAAACTTATTTCTACTTTAAATTCTGCTTTTGAAAAAATTGAATCTTGGATAATCACGTTGTCCACTCCTGCAGCTGCTATTGCTGTTGGAACTGGTGTTTTGATGAAAAAATTTAGTTTTGGTGATGAAGAGCGTATTCGCACAGGTAAACGTTTAATTCGTGGTGCTTTGTTTTCTTATGCTTTTATTTTGTGTATTGATCTTATTTTATCAACAATTAATTCTTTGTTAAGTTAGGAGGTTTTTATGAGTTATGAAAATGTAGCTAGTATGGTAAGCGATTCTCTTTCATCATTAATTAATAATTTATTATCCTCTGTAGATGATAATGTTTTTTCTGTTTTAGATGAACTTGCTTTTTTAAATGCTTCTAGTATTTCGGATAAATACTTTCTTTATTTTTTTGATAAACCTTTTAGTTTAATAGCTTTATGCAAAGCATTACTATTAGCTTTTCTTATATATTATATTATTGCGTATTTTTTCTCTTTATTTACTTGTTCTCATTTCCAAAAACCTTTGTCTTTCATCGTCAAATTATTTTTTTCGGCTCTATTAATCAATTGGTCTATTGAAATTTGTGAATATATTTTAGATTTTTTCTTTCTTTTGACTAATATTTTAAGAGAATTAGGTTTTTCTGTGTTTTCTGTTAAAATGTCTTTTTCTTTACTTTATAAAGAAATTTCTAGAATATTTTTAAATTCTTTTTCTTTACCTTTTCAGTTTTTTTCTTTTGATGGTGTTTTAAAAAGTTTTATTTCTTTTGGTTTTGTAAATTTAATATTTACGTATTCTGTTCGTTTTATTTTCGTGAAATTACTAGTTTTAATTTCTCCTTTTGCTTTTCTTTCTTTAGCATTAGATCAATCTACATGGATATTTAAAATTTGGTTTAAAAATCTAATTGGTCAACTTTTTACGCAATTATTTATTTGTATTATTTTGTTAATAATGTTTTCTTTTTCTTATTTGTCTAATCCGATTATAATCAAACTTTTGTATGTTGCTTCTATTGTTTGTTTAATTCGTCTTACTTCTTTTGTTAAGGAGTTCACCTCTGGTTTTACTTCAGATATTTCTTCTAGCTTATCTTCTATAAAATCATTATTTTTATAAAGGAGGTCCTATGAAATTTATTTTTCCTAAAAATTATAACTATTCTTTTAAAATACTTGGGATGTTTAGTTATTCCGCTATTTTATTTAATTGCATATGGGGATTTTTTATATATAATTTTTCTTGTTTTTTATTTCGTTCGTTTATTATTAAATTCTACTTTTTTATATTTTTATTTTTTCCTTTCTTTCTGTTTTCTATTTTGAACAGATCAAATGAAAATATTATTTTTATTATTTTATATATTTTAAAGTATTTGTTTAGACCTAAACTTTATTTTTATGACAAAAGATTTTAACTTTATTGTAAATATCCTATTTTGATGATATAATTTCATAAACTTTTATGGAGGTTTTTTATATGAAATTAGAGCAAAATGATAAATCAATGTTATTTTCCAGCACAGAAATTCCTGATGTTTTTTTTACTGAATATCTTTCTTGTGCAAAAGGTGATTATGTTAAAGTATATTTGTACATTTTATTTTTGTCTAAATATGATAAGGATATTAAAATAAATGATTTATCTAAAAAGCTTTCTCTTCCTTTAAAAGTTATCCAAGAGGCTTTTAAATACTGGGAAGAGGCTGGTGTTCTAATTAAAAAACATACAGGATATGTATTAGTTAATCTTCAAGAAACAGAACTTTTAAAATTATATTCACCTAAGCTTACTTCTTCACCTGAAGATATTAAGAAAAATGCTAAGAATCAATATAGAGCAAAAGCTATAGAAAACATTAATAATCAATTTTTTCAAGGAATTATGTCTCCTTCTTGGTATAACGATATTGATATGTGGTTTAAGAAATACAATTTTGATGAACAAGTAATGTTGGCTTTATTTAACTATTGTTTTGATCATTCTGCTCTTCATAGAAATTATATACAAGTTGTCGCTGACAGTTGGTTTAAAAACAATATTCGATCTTTTTCTGATTTAGATAAATATTATGAGAAACAGGAAAAAATATCTTCTTTGAAAAAATCTATTATTAAGAAGTTGGGATTAAATAGAAATTTAACTGTATATGAAGATGCTTATGTTGAAAAATGGGCTATAGAATATGGATACTCTTTAGAAATTATTGAAATTGCTCTAAAAAAGACAACATCTAAATCAAATATTAGTTTTGAATATATAGACAAAATTATTTCTGATTGGCACGATAGAAATTTAAAAACTGTTGCAGAAATTCAAGAATATATTAAAAACTCTAAAATTAAGCAAGAAAATATTAAAGATTTAAAAAAACAAACTAATTATAATAATTCTAATCAGCGTAGTTACGATAATTTTGATAATCTTTATGCTAACAACTAGAAAGGATTTTATGGATAATACTATTTTAAAACAACTTTTAACTGAATATGATGCTAAGAGACTTAAAGCTTTTGCTGAATTAGAAAATAGAAAAAAGTTACTTAGAGATTCTTCACATGAATATGAATCATTAGAAAAAAATCTTCATTCTATTTCTATAGAGTCTTTAAAATCTATGCTTACTCTTTCGGCAGATGAAAAAGAAAAAATGTTGAAAGTTTTAAACCAAAAAACTTCTTTAATTGTAGAGAAAAAGAAAAAGTTATTAAAACAACTTAATTTACCTGAGGATTATTTATCTCCTCATTTTGACTGTCCACTTTGTGAGGATACTGGGTATTTAGGTTCTTCGTTGTGTTCTTGTATTAAGCAAAAAATATATGATATTGAGTATAATAAATCTAATATAGGAAACGTTTATATTGAAAACTTTGAGCATTTTAATTTTGATATTTATTCTGATGAAGCTAATCCAGCTTTATATCATTCTCAAGCTTCTCCAAGAGAAAATATTAAAAAAATATATGATATTTCTCAAAGTTTTGTTAAAAATTTTGATTCTTCTGATGAAAAAAACTTGATGTTTCTTGGTCCTACTGGGCTTGGAAAAACTTTTTTATCAAACTGTATCGCTAAAGAAATTTTAGATTCTGGTAAAACTGTTTTATATCAGACGGCTCCAGTAATGCTTGATACCATTATTAAATCTAAATTTGAAAAAAACTCTTCAGATATGCTGGATCACATTTTAAATGTTGATTTGTTAATAATTGATGATTTAGGTACAGAAACTATGAATAGTATGAAATTCACAGAATTATTTACAATAATTAATACTAGATTATTAAATCAATCATCTAAAATCACAAAAACTATTATTTCTACAAATTTGGATTTAAAAGATATTTTTAATATCTATAATGAAAGAATTGGTTCTAGAATTGTCGGCAATTATAATATTTGTAGATTTTTTGGTGATGATTTACGAATGAGATAATAGATATGATTTGATTATTAAGAAGAAAGTAGATATTATACTATATTTACTTTCTTTATTTTATTGTTTTTATGATTTTTATTTGTTATCATTTTGATAGGTGATTTTAATGATTATTTTAAATCAAAAGCGTTTATGTAATTTATGTTTTATTATTTTAATTTTTTTAATTTTATTTTTTTATATTGTACCTTTTTCAAATGCAGTGTCTTCAAAAGTTGAAGTTATTAGTTTGGATTATTCTGGTGCAATTATTAAAGTCTCTGCTGATAGCAATATTTCTTCTTTAAGATTATATATTAAAAACGATTCTGGTAAGTTTATTCAATTTTTTTCTTCTTTTGAAAAAGGATATAGAGAGAAAACTCTTTCTATTTCTTCTTTTCGTTTATCTAAGAATCGTAAGACTGAATTTAAAGTTATAATTGAAGATATTTCTGGTAATTATTCGGAAACTATTTTTTCTATTGATGATTTACCTGATAAACCTGAACTTGTTCCATCTACTTCCCCATCATCTTCTCCTACATCTGTTCCGACAACTCCTGTAGGTGATGTAGCTTCTATTTCTTTAAATAAGTATAATTTGTCTCTTGATTTAAATGGAACTAAGGTATCTAATTTAACAGCAACTATTATTCCTAATAATGCAAAAACATCTTTGACTTGGTCTTCTTCTAATTCAAATGTTGCTACTGTAAGTAATGGCAAAGTTACTGCTGTAGCTGTTGGAACTACTACTATTTCTGTTAAATCTTCTAATAATAAATCTGCATCTTGTAAGGTAACTGTTAAGGATTCTTCTAGTAATATAAGACAAACACAAAGTAATTTTTTAGCTTCTTTAAAAAATATTTCTAATCAAGTTGCCAAGGATAAAAATTGGTCTTATTATAATAGTATGTCTGTTAATGGTTGGTCTTTTTCGAAAGCTCGTGCAAAAAAAAGGCGTACAGCGCAATGTGCTGCATTACCATATTGGGGATTAGTTGAAATAGGTGTTTTGAAAGAGGGTCAATCTTTCTATTCTAATGGCTCTAAAATTGTATGGAGAAATTCGGAAGCAAAAAAAAATGTGCTAAAATATGCTAAAATTATTAAAGTGAATAAAACTCCTAATCAGTTATTGAAGGAAGGAAATCTTAAAGCAGGCGATATCTGTTTATGGACTTTTCAACATACTAATGTTTATGCCGGTAATAAAAAATGGTATGATGCCGGTCATGCTTCTTGTGTTACAAATAATGGTCCTTATGCTTATGATAAATATAAATCTTCCGGTTTCGGTCCAATTACTTGTAATTCTTATATGTCTAAAAAAATACTTTATATTATTAGATTAAATAAATAAATAAATAAATAAG
>JAGBEP010000026.1 GCA_017936925.1 Clostridia bacterium
AGTCGAGTCATTTCAAGAATTTGCAAAATGGTATAAACAGCAAAAATAATTAAGTAAAAAACGCACTAACCTAAAAATAAAAGGATTAATGCGTTTTTGTTATGTTTAATGAAAAAGAAAAATATAGCTTTATATTTTGAAATTAGTTATAAGTCGAACTAAATAATATAAATAGCAGATATGTCAAACGGATATAAAAAGCCAATTATTTGAAAAAATTAACATATTTAAGATGCTTGCTAACATGTGCTTGAGGGTAAAAAAATATCCAGATTTTATCATTGCAGGTGAAGATCCTCGGTAGAAAACAACACCATTTGGCGCTGTAGATACAGTATATGCCAGCGGATGTGTAATTTATGCTAGCAACACAATTCTCAATCAATATATAAAGAGAAAAGTTGGCGTATTGGAACTAGCAGAGGAAGCTGCAAATAAAGGATACCGTAGCTGGAAATTTGCAAATTACTCCAAACCATACTTCACAAGTACGAAAGTGGATGTGGATGAGGTTAAAGAGAAATTCAAAGAAATCGTTCCAGAAGTACAGAAATGTAAAACGGTAGAAGACCTTGAAAATCTGCTAGGCAAAGTGACTGGAATTGGAGGTTCAATGTTTCTAATCGATAACATCATTTGTATGTTAAGTAAAAAAGAACTGACACCTGTATGCGATACCAGAATCACAACCATCGAACAAGTGATAAGAAATCTGAAAAATGGCATTATGGTTCCCATCAGAGTGAATAACTCCATATACCATTCTGACCCCAAGAGAATAGGTGGGCACTATGTCGTTTTAGCAGGTATCGAAAACGGCGAAGCCGTTATACTCGACTCTGCAATCGGAATCAACAGAATTCCAGCAGAAAGATTATTCAAATCAGTCGTAGCAAATCCATCCCTCATTGGAATCTGGGATCTGAGTCAAATTTAAAATCCTAGCAAAAAATGACACGCACTTACAATAAAGTGCGTGTCATTTCATTTATAATAGATTGAAAAGAAAAGCCAAATTATATTTTGCAGATTCAAGAATAAAAAATCCTGAATTATTAAAAATAATAAAAAGGAGGTTTTTATGAATTTTAGAACTGATTTAGCAGTAGAAAGACAAGAAGTCTTTAAAAAAATCAATAATATACAAAAAGATATACCAGGAATTGAAAGTAGTGAAAAAGAAATATCAAATACAATACATGTATATAAAGTAAAAATAAAAGATCACCAAGGAGAAGAAGCAATTCAAAAGCCTATTGGAAATTATGTAACAATAGATGTAAAAAAAATGAAAAATATAGCAGATGAAGAAAAAGAAAAAATAGCATTTACTATCTCAAGCGAATTGCAAGAATTAATAAAAGGTTTAGTAAGCAAAAAAGACGAAATATTAGTAGTAGGGCTCGGAAATTTATATTCAACACCAGATTCTCTTCGGACCAAAAGTAATTCAGAAAATAGATGTAACAAGGCACATATTTAAATATCTACCACAATATGTAAGTGAAGGAGATAGAGAAGTATCAGCAATTTCTCCAGGAGTGCTAGGAACAACAGGAATTGAAACACAAGAAATATTAAAAGGAATTGTAGAAAACGTAAAACCTAAATTAATAATAGTAATAGATAGCTTAGCATCAAAAAGCATAGAAAGAATTAGTAGCTCAGTACAAATATCGGATACCGGAATTATTCCAGGAGCGGGAGTTGGAAACAAAAGAAAAGAACTATCAAAAGAAACATTAGGCGTGCCTGTAATTGCAATAGGCATACCTACAGTAGTAGATGCGGCAACAATAACAAATGATTGTTTAGATTTATTTATTGAAAAATTACAAAATGAAGCAAAATCAAACGAATATTTAAATCAACTAAGAGAAGAAGATAATTATCAAGAAATAAAAGAGACACTACTTCCAAAAAATTTCAATTTAATAGTAACTCCAAAAGAAATAGATGAACTTATATTGAATATGACCGAAGTAATATCAATGGGAATAAATAAAAGTTTATAATAAAAATAATTGATTAAAAAAGTGATTATTGATATACTATTTTCAAAATAAATAGAAATTGGAACATAAGAAAATGATAAGTAAGAATATTGAGATTGAAAATGAAATATATACACTAATCACAAAATACGAACATACTTTTAATAATCAAAAAGTATTTTACTTTTATTCTGCGATTTTAGATAGAAACGTATTTTTTATTGACAAAAATAACGAATTAGAAGAAATAACTGATATTAACGAAGTAACACAAATAGAAGAAGAGTTGGATTTACAAAAAAGAAAAATTCTATTTGAACAATATACGCCAATGTCAATAATAAAAAGAATGAAAGGATTAAGAAAATTACCAGACAATGAAAAGAAGAAATATTTAGATGAGCAATTTTATTTCTTACAAAAAATGAACATTCCAGGCGTAGATTATATTAAATTACGCTCAAGAATATATTCAACAGGAAATGTATACGAAGCTGAATCAATTGCTGGTGCAAGTGGATTATATACGAATTTTTCAAATAATATATATTTAGAAAAGCAACAAAAAAGAAAAAAAACAGGTTTACATGAAGCAATCCATAAAGCAACAGGACTAATAGGAATATTGACAACTCCAATTGGTTTTTTAGAAGGGGCAACAGAAAGTTTAGCACAAAAGGCATATCCACTACAAAAACAAAATTCATCACTATATGTATATGAAACAAGAACATCGCCACAAGATTCAAAAAAAGTAAAAAAAATTATTTATAGTAATAATGGCGGATATCCAGAAAGCGTATCTTTAATAAGACAAATAGAAGTAGCAACAGGAATGACTGCTGATAAAGACATATTAGAAGGAAAAAGAACGATTCTAAAAGATTTTAAGAGAAAATATGGAGCCGAAACTTTAAATGAAGTAATCTTTGCGGCTAGTTATGCAGCGAGATATCGCTCAAACAATTTTATGTACGATCTTACAGAATTCTATAGTCCAGAAGAAGTATTTAGAATTTATCAAGAAGCCCAAAACAAACTGCTAGAAAATGTTTTTGACAAAGACTATCCAAAACATATTACCATTGAAACAGCCAAAGTTTATTTAGATAAAATGAAAAAGATGGAATATGCACGAGGAAGAATTGAAGGAGATAACTTTTTTCAAGATTACTATACTAACAAATATAATATGCTAAGACAAGAACTAATTAAACAAGGAATATCTGAAGAACTTATAGACGAAAATATCTCAGAATATACACCAGTAAAATTTCCAGGATTAGAAACAGATTCTATAATAGATTATAATGTGTCCGAAATTGCATACATGCTTAAAAGCAGAGGAATTACACAAATAGATGAAAACACAGTAAAAAGCTATATAGTCACAATAGATGGACAAGAGCACAGAGCACTAGCAGTTAATGGAGAAATAATTAAATATACTGAGGAAAAAAATTCTCCAGGGTTTAATATGAACAGAAGAATAGGAAAATATAAACCAGAAGATGGTGAAACTCAAAGTCAGATGTATAGTATAACAACATATAAAGTTTCTGATGCAGAAGTAAATGAAGTAAAGAAAATAGGAATAAACAAAGAAACTGAAAATTTAGAAATAAGAAATGCAAAAGGCGAATTACTAGGAGAAGATTATCCAAAGAAGATATACGGAATATTAGATCCTCTAAATCAAGAATTTGTAAGCAGTGTAAATGACATATTAGCTGACCGAGAAATAGTAGAAGGTACAGGAGCAAAACAATTAAGACAACTAGCAGAAACTCAAGAAGCACGTCCTATATGGGTTTACAGAAGAAATTTTATGCAAAAAATACAAGATTGGTTTGATAAAAAATTAGGAATTAATAAAGAAGAAAGTAATAGAGATGGAGAAAATAGATAAAAATTTTTATAATAATTTAGAAGAAGTATATATTGTTTTAGAAAAACTCAACTTAATAAAAGAATTACCTCAAAAATTTATAGACTATATTAAAGAAAACAAGAATAATGAATATGAATTTAAATACGAAGAAGAAAAAGAACTAATAGATCAAAAAATTTCTGAAGAATCAAAACAAATTTTAACAATAATATATCAAGACTTCTTTTGCACAAAAGAAGAAAAAGAAAAATTAAATGAAATATTAATAAAAAATGAGGAAAAAAAACAAAAAGAATTTAACGAAAAATATGGATATGAAAAAATTTTTCAACAAGCAAAAAAAATACCAGATACAAGCGAAAATAAGCCCAAAAATGAACAATTAATAGAATATAAAGAAAGTATATTCCATAAAATAATAAGAAAAATAAAACAAGTATTAAAATAAATAAAAACAGCTAGATAATAAAAAAGCTAGCTGTTTTTATTTAAATAGAATAAAGATATAGATTTTAGAATCTTGTTATGATAAAATAAACGACATAAAGGAGGCTTAAGATTATGGGCGAAAAAATAAAAATATTATGCTATGGAGATTCTAATACATGGGGGTACATACCAGGAACAGATCATCAAAGATTTCCAAAAGATGATAGATGGCCAGGAGCACTTCAAAGGATGTTAGGAGAAAAGTTTGAAATCATTGAAGAAGGTTTAAATAGTAGAACATTAGTATCAATAGATAAAAGAATGGATAGAGAAGGAAGAAGCGGAGCAGAATATTTACTACCTTGTTTAGATACTCACGATCCAATAGATTTAGTAATAATAATGCTAGGAACAAATGAATTAAAAACAGCATTTTATAGAAATCCAAAAGAAATAGGAGAAATATTTGAAGAGCAATTTGTAAAGAAAATAATATCTAGGAAATCTGTTTGTAGAAAAACAACACCTAAACTATTAATAATAGCACCGCCAATAATAACTAAAGAAAATCCAAAATTCATAGGAGGAAAAGCAAAGTCTGAAAAATTAAACGAAATATATGAAGATATTGCTATAAGAAACGAATGTGAGTTTTTGGGAAATGAAGAATTAGAAGTTGGAGAAGACGGAATACACCTATCTAGAGACGGACATAGAATATTAGCAAGTAAATTAGCAATGAGAATAAAAGAAATCTATAAGTAAAGAGGTATTTATATGAAAGTAGAATTAATAGGAACAGGATGCATTGGAACAAAGCAGAATAGTGCATCATGTCTTATAAATAAAAAAATATTATTAGATGTACCTAACGGAATTTGTAGAACACTAAAAAATATGAATAAACCACTAAATTACATCAACACAGTAATAATAACTCATTATCATGGAGATCATTTTTTTGATTTACCATTTTTAATATTAGAAAAAGTATTTAAACCAGAAGAAAACAATTTCCCATTAAACATAATTGGACCTAAAGACATAGAAGAAAGAACCAAAGATTTATACGAAACAGCTTTTCCAAACGGATGGGAAACTGCCAATAAAGTGTTAAATATTAAATTTATAGAAATATTACCAGGCGAAACTAAATATATAGATGATCTTACTATAGAAGCAGTAAAAGTAGAACATAAATTGCCAGAAGCCCAAGGATACATATTAACAATAGACAATCAAAGATGCGCTTTTACAGGTGACAGTAGGGCGTGTGAAGGAATAGATTATTTGCTATCAAAAAGTAAGATATTAATTGCAGATTGTGCAAATACTATAGGTGGAGAAACCCACATGGGAATAGACAATATAAAAGAATATACTGAAAAATATTCAGACAATGTAATTGTAGCAACACATATGAAAGAAGAAACCAGAAAAGAAGCTGAAAAATTAGAGATAGAAAATTTTATAGTTCCAACAGATGGTTATATACTAGATTTTTAAAAAGTGCAAAAACGTATATTATAATAAACTGTGAAAAACACAAAATACAAATAAATTTGAAAAGTCTTTTATTATAAAATTAAAAATAGCTATCTTATAATAAAATCTTATAAATTTAAAATTAAGGTGAAAACCTATAAAGAAAGGAGAAAACAAATGACAAAATTTGTATTAAACGAAACATCATACTTTGGTAAGGGGGCAAGAAAAGAATTACCAAATGAAATAAAGCAGAGAGGATTTAAAAAAGTACTAGTTGTTACAGATAAAGAGCTATTTAAAGCAGGTGTAACATCAAAAGTTACTGAGGTATTAGACAAAGCCAAGATTAAATATACTATATATTCAGACGTAAAACCAAATCCAACAATAAAAAATGTTTTAGACGGAGTAGAAGCATGCAAAACATATAAAGCAGACGTAATAGTTGCAGTCGGAGGAGGATCTAGCATTGATACAGCTAAAGGAATTTCAATATTAATGACAAACCCAGATAGAATGGACGTTGTATCTTTAAACGGATTATCAAATACAAAAAAGAAAGGTCTACCTTTAATTGCTTTACCTACAACTTCAGGAACAGCTGCAGAAGTTACAATTAACTATGTAATAACAGATGAAGAAAAAGCTATAAAAATGGTTTGCGTTGATCCACATGATATTCCAATATTAGCTATAATTGATTCTGATTTAATGGCCTCAATGCCAAAATCAATAGCTGCAGCTACAGGAATGGATGCATTAACACATGCAATAGAAGGATATATTACAAAAGCACATAATACAATGTCAGACATGTTCCATATGAGAGCTATTCAACTAATATTTGAAAATCTACCAGCAGCAGTAAATGAAAAAGATGAAAAAGCAATAGAAAATATGGGACTTGCACAATATATAGCAGGAATGGGATTTTCAAACGTAGGATTAGGAATAGTTCACTCAATGGCACACCAATTAGGAGCTGTTTATGATACACCTCATGGAATAGCAAATGCAATATTACTTCCTACAGTAATGAGATTTAATGGAGAAGTATGTGCAGATAGATTTAGAGAAATACTAATAAATATAGGAAGACCAGATGCAGCACATTTAAATAATCAAGATGTAATAAACACATTCGTATGGATGATAGAAGAATTATCTAAAAAAGTTGGAATTACAACTAGAGTTGCAGATACTGGTTGCAAAGAAGAAGATTTATCAATGCTTGCAGATAAAGCAATGGAAGATCCTTGCAAACCTGGAAATCCAAGAGAAGTTACTAAAGAAGATTTTATAAATCTATATAGACAAGCTATGTAACATCTTATAAAATAAAAAATAAAAAAATCTAGATAATTTTTATTTTATACTGATACTCAGTAATAGAAAAATAAAAGTTTTATCTAGATTTTTATTTATTATAAAACAATTAATTTTAATAAACAAAGAATAATTAGATGTAAAGGATAAAAACAATAAGACATTATTTGAACAAACTTACTATTGTTTCCTTTTTTACCATTATATAAATTAGGAAATACTAAACCAATTATTGAAAACATAAGTAAGAACAATACATATCTAGTATTTGAAAGAGTAAAAGCATAGTTTGTAGATTTTTTTACAAATAAAATAAAAAATAAAGCTGCCTGAACTAGAGTTTTAAAAGTTGGTTTAGATTTTAATACGAAAAATGAAAGTATAAGTAATACGCCAATGGCACCAAAATCAAAATTTAAAAGCTCTGCCAAAAAGGCTAACAAAAAGGAAATAAAATAAGCAACATATTTATTTTTACATTTATCTACAATTCTTATAGAAAGTAATCCAAAAGCTAAAGTAAAGAACATATTAAAATATAAAACTTTAATAGTTCCAAAAAATAAAAACTGTGCAAATATTTGAGAAATTATTGCAAAAACAAATAATCTAGTCAAATATTTAGAAAAATTTTTGTTTTGAACATATCCTTCATAAATCAAAAAAGCGAATATTGGAAAAGATAATTTACCTATACAAGCCATTCCTCTGCCAATAGATAAATCCGGTAAAGCAAAAGGAATATGACCAATAAACATAGTTAAACAAGCAATGACTTTTAGTACAAAAATGGACATAAAAAAAGCTCCTTCTAATTTTTTTATATATTATATCAATTATAAATAAAACAATGCAATAGAACTTTTAAAAGTAAATTATTTTTCAATATTAAAAGAAGCAGCATGAATTTTATAAAAATCACAAAGTTCACAAGAATTACAAAAAGATACCCTAGCATTAAAAATTTTTTTCAATGTTTGTAAAAAAATATCGGATTCAGTAAAACAATGAACAAATATCTTTTTAGGTACAATATTAAGCAAAGTATTTAAACAAAAATCATTAGAAGAGAAAGAAATGTCTGATAAATACTTAGCATCTAAAATATTGTCATCAAAAGGAATTATATTTTTTTCTTCATCTAACAAAATACTTTTTTCTTTTAAATATATTAAATGAACTACATCCATTTTAGATTCAGAAGAAGTTATATATTCTTTAAGAAGTAAGACAAATCTATTATATTCACGATTAATAACAAATGTATTAACAGATAAATCAATTAAATACTCTAAAACCTCAATATAATCTTTAAGTCTAAATTTAATAAAACCTGATAGCAACATAGAAGATTCCTCTTTTAAATAATCAAAAACTGAAAGATATACTAAGTCTTGTTTGCTATTTTGCTCATCTTTAACAATATTAGCAGATTCTCTTAAAATTTCTAATTGTTCATAAGAAGAAAAATAACAATAATGCTTTTCTAAAATTTGTCTAATTATATTTTCTTCATAAAGGTCAATTATTAAATTAGTAATAAGACGAGCAAATGAAGAAAGTGAAGAATAATAACAGGCGACTTTATTATCTTTTCTATAAAATTCAAATTTATCAGAATCATGTTCTAATAAATAAGAATAAACCGAATCGGTTTCATGTAGATTATCTAAAAAAAGCGAAAACATAGAATCCTCCTACAAAATATTATTGACACTTTATAATAGTTTATTCCCAAAAAAGAAAAAAGAGTTTGTCAATGAAAAGTATGATAAACTCTTTTTTTCTTTTTATTTATAAATTCGATAATCAATATCTTTAAAAATCAAATCTTGAGAATAAATATCATCAACGAATTTTTCATCAATTTTATCATTTTTTATTTGATAATAAAGTTTAGAAAAACGACCAATATGTTGTTTGATTCTTTTTTTAGCATAATCAACCATAGTTCCATTAGTAATAATAAATAGCCAATCACTACTTTGAGCAAGTAAAAGTTCACGAGCACATTGATTTAAAGCTTTTCGCTTAAGGTCGTCAACTTGATCATCAGGGAAAAGATTTGCAAGTTCAACCATTCGATTACCTGCTTTATGAAGATGACGATGGGCATAATCATTTGAAGGATTAAGCCAAACTTCACTATAACCATTAGCACCCCAGCTAGAACGACAAGGAGTAGAAACTTGAATATTAGGATGTCTATCAATATAATCACCAGGAGTAATTAGACTAAAATTACAATCATCATAGTAAATCTTTTTAAATAAAACATACAACCAATAAGGACCTTCATACCACCAATGTCCATAAAGTTCAGCATCATATGGACAAACAACAATAGGAGGAGTATCCATAAACTTAGATAACATATCTATTTGAGCAGTTCTAGAATCTAAAAAATGTCCTGCTTGTTTTTCAGCAGTATCTTTAGCCCATTGAATATTATAATAATCTTTCTCACCAGACTTTGAAGTGATTCTATAATATTTAATGCCAGTATGAACACGAACACCATTATGAGCAATATAAGGCTTTATATAATCATAATCTAAATCATAACCAATATCTCTATAAAATTCTCTATAATTAAAATCACCAGGATAACCACAAATAGAACTCCATACCTGTTTAGATGACTCAATATCTCTACCAAAACAAGTTAATCCACCAGGAGAAGTTATAGGTGCAAAAGTTCCATAAAGAGGAGCAGGATCAGCATATAAAATACCATGAGATTCTACAATAGCATATTCGATACCAAATTCTTTCAAATATTGATCAGCCTCTGGAACGTAGCCACATTCAGGAAGCCAAATACCACGAGGCTGTCTTCCGAAAAATCTTTTATATGTTTGAACCCCAACAGCAATTTGTGCACGAACAGTTTGAGGTGTAACATATAAAATAGGAAAATAACCATGTGTTGCTCCACAAGTAATAATTTCTAAGAAACCAGCATCCTGAAAATGTTTAAAAGCTTCTATTAAATTACAATCATAAACATCTCTAAAAATATGTAAATCATTAGAATATCTATCAAAATAATATTGAGCCAAATTATGAACTCTTTCATCATAAGTAGTTCTTTTTAATTCTTTTTCTGCAAGCTCAATATGTTGCTTTAAATAATTAATATATTTTTGCTGTAACAATTTATTATCAAGCATATAAAGAAGAGGAGGAGTCATAGTCATAGTTAATCTGAATTTTACATTCTCTTCTTCTAGTTTTTTGAAATTAAGTAAAAGTGGGATATAAGTTTCTGACATAGCCTCAAAAAGCCATTGTTCTTCTAAATAATCATCACTTTCTGGATGATGAATAAATGGCAAGTGAGCATGAAGTATGAAAGTTACGTATCCTTTATTTTTATCCATATTGTCTCCTTAATATAAATATTTGCAAAATTTGTTCTGCTATACAAAACTAAAATGGCAAAAGCAATTTTAAAATATATAAATATCAGCTTTTGCCAAAATTTATTTAAAAGTTGAAGTAGGATTACCAGAAGATGGGTTATCTAGTACAAAGAAATCAGATAAATCCTCAACTTGATAAATTCCTCGATATAATTCATAAAAATCAACTAATTTATTGTGAGCCAAAATAGTATGAGTATCTTTATAAAATTCTTCACCAGTTTTTACATTTCTGTATTTAACTTGTGGCTTTACTTCGTTAAGAAGAACATGATCATTTGGCATAATTAAATTATTTGATTCAGAAACATAAATAAACGAATTAACATCTTCTTTATGTGGCATTTCTTGATTACGCTTAGCATAATCTTTAAAACGTCTACCAAGTTCAACAACGTACTCACTACGAGAATCTGAAATAGAAATATACCAACTATTAGCAAAATCATTTATTTCAATTTCTTGATAATAATTTAATGTTTTATTATGAACAACTAAAACAGGATAAGTATCATTAAAGAAATATTCACCATATTTTTCCATATACTTTTCTCTATCATTATCTGAAAGATCCCAATAAACAAACAAAACCTTAGGAGTTTGGGCTAATATTTTAACAACAGTTTCATTATAACGATAAGGTAAATCATAATATTCTAAAATGTTAGCGAAATCTTTTTTTACTTCTTTTATTTCTTTTGCTTTTTTTGATGAAGTAGACGAACTACGTTTAGTAGCCAAAGATGGAACCTTAACAAGTTTTTTCTTTGTTACTTTAGAAGCAGATTTTTTTGTTGTAGTTTTTTTAGCAGAAGAAGCAGTTGACTTTTTGGCAACCTTTTTCTTAACAGATGTATCAGATTTTTTAACTGTTTTTGTTACTTTTGCAGTAGTCTCTTTAGCAGAAGTAGTTTTAGAATCAACTTTTTTAGCAGATTTCTTTACTGTAGATTTCTTAACATCAGAAGTAGCCTGTGCCTTAGCTTTTTTAGTCTGGACTTCAGTTTCTTTTTTTACTGCTCTAGGCATACTTTGTTTCCTCCTTTGTAAAATAATAATACTTATATAATAATATCTATAAATAAAAAAAAATACAAGAGTAAAAAGAAAAAAATGTCGATAAATTAAATTTTTTTTGTTTTTCTATTTACATTTATTTTTTTATTATATAAAATAACATCTAGAGAATATTATACATAAGAAGAAAATTTTAAAAAACGAAAGGGGCTACAGAAAAGAATGAGAATTTTAATGTTATCATGGGAATATCCACCAAGAATTGTAGGAGGAATATCAAGAGTTGTACACGATTTGTCACAAAGACTAATTAAGGATGGACACAATGTAACTGTTGTAACTTACAGAGATGGGGATGTACCATATTTTGAGGATGATAACGGAGTTAAAGTACATAGAGTAGACAACTACATGATAAGCCCTAACAACTTCACTGATTGGATAATGCAAATGAACTTTAACATGATTTCAAAAGCTACAGAAATTATAAATAAAGAAGGAAAATTTGATGTAATACACGCACATGATTGGTTAGTTGCATATGCAGCTAAATCATTAAAACATTCTTTTGAAATTCCAATTGTTGCTACAATACATGCAACTGAAGCAGGAAGAAACAGTGGAATACATGATGAAACACAAAGATACATAAATGATACAGAATGGATGCTTACATATGAAGCAACAGAAGTAATAGTAAACAGTAATTATATGAAAGCTGAGTTACAAAGACTTTTTGGATTACCATATGAAAAAATAAACGTTGTTCCAAATGGAATAACACAAACAAATTTTGCAGGATATGAAAGAGATTACGAATTTAGAAGAAGATTTGCAGCAGATAACGAAAAAATAATTCTTTTCTCAGGAAGACTAGTTTATGAAAAAGGAATCCAAAATCTAATTGCAGCAATGCCAAAAATTTTAGCAGGATATCATGATGCAAAACTAATTATTGCAGGACGCGGAGGAATGCTTAACGAACTTCGTGCACAAGTTGATCACTTAGGAATATCTAATAAAGTATACTTCACTGGATATTTAGATCATAAAACACTTTGCAAAATGTATAAATGTGCTGACGTATCAGTATTTCCAAGCACATATGAGCCATTCGGAATAGTAGCATTAGAAGCAATGCTTGCAGGAGTACCAGTAGTAGTATCAGACGTTGGCGGTTTAAATGAAATAGTAGAACATGGACTAAACGGAATGAAAAGCTATGCAGGAAATTCAAACTCTCTTGCAGATTCTATATTATCTTTATTATACAATCCAGGATTATGTGCTAACGTAGTAAAACAAGCTAAATTAGATGTTAAAAATAAATATAATTGGACTAAAATTGCACAAGACACACACTTTACATATCAAAAAGCTATTTGCCAAACAATGGCAGAAAAACAAGCTCGCCAAATTGCTCAAGAAGATGCAAAAAAAACAAAAAAGCCTCAAAATGCAGAAAAAGAAATCACAAATCTTCTTGGATTCAAGAAAAGACAAGCATATGCATAAAAATAAAAAAGGGATGCTATATATGGTATTCCTTTTTTTATATGAAAGAAAGTTGACATAATAGGAAATGCTTGCTATAATAACAAAACACATACTATATAAGTGCTGAAATGTTTCCATTACAAAAGATTATTGATTACGTAAGAATTGTACATAAATCAATAACAAGGAGAGTTTGTATGGAGACTATTAAAAATATAAGCACTCAAGAATTTATAAACAGAATCACTGTAATCCTGAAAAAAGGGTATATAACAGTAAGAGAACTAGAATTAATTGTCCCAAAGGGAACAAATGATATAGCTAAAAAGGGAAATTTTGAAGAAATTCATAAGTTCCGGTTCAAATTACAAGATGGAGAAAAGATAGAAGTAAAATGGCATTCACAGGATTATAAAGCTGGTATAAAACATCCTGGGTGTATATCTTCAAAAGTTTGGACAGCACAAATAAAAATTGGACAAGACAAGTATGTAAAATTACGGAAAGATGGAACTGTTTCTGTTGTGAAACGAACAGAAAATAGAACTCATATTCCAGTCAAAAGATAGCATACGTTTATAAAGCTGGTAGCAGAATTTGCTATCAGCTTTATACATAATTTTAAAAACTTACCCTATTAATATAGATGTCACTTGAAAAAAGAAGATATATATGATAAGAATATATAAGAACTTTTAAGGAGGAAAATAATATGGAATATGTAAATGTATATGATAGTGTAAATAATTTAGCAGATGCGATAAAAAAAAGTAAAGAATATAGTGAGTATAAAGAGATTAAAGAAAAAATCATGAAAGATCAAGATACTAAAACAAAAATTGATGAGTTTGAAAAAATAAGATACGAAGAACAAGTACTAGCACTTCAAGGAGAAAAACAATCAGAAGAAAAAATGAAAAAATTGCAAGAATTATACACAATTTTAGTTAAAAATCCAGACGTTAAAGACTATTTTGATAAAGAAGTAAGATTTAATATAATGATAGCTGATATAAATAAAATTATAGGTGAAGCAATAAAAGATGTATTACAATAAAAATATATTATAAAATCAACTGAAAGTCTTGACATACAAAGACTTTGAAAATATAATACGAATAGAAAAAACAAAGGGAATGGTTTAAAACGAATGCAAAATTTATACTTTCAAAAAGAAGAATTTGATAACCTTGAAGACGAAGAAATAATAAAACTAATAAAAAAAGGTGACAAAAAAGCATTAAACTACCTATTAGCCAAATATACCGACATAGTAAGTATGAAAGCAGGAAAATACTTTATAGTCGGTGCAGAAAAAGAAGACATAATGCAAGAAGGCTTAATAGGTTTATTTAAGGCCATCAAAAGTTTTGACCCTGAAAAGCAAAGTTCTTTTAAAACATTTGCCAACCTTTGCATAGAAAGACAACTACAAACAGCAATAAAATCATCAATGCGCCAAAAACACATGCCACTTAATTCATATCTATCATTTAATATATCAGCGTATGATGAAAATGATGATACCGATCTATTAGAAGTTTTTGAAACAGAAACTGCAGCTGAAGATCCTTTAGATATTGTTACAAAAAAAGAATACTATAATTTCGTAGAAGAAAGAATAGAAGAAACATTAAGTGACTTTGAAAAACAAGTACTACATAGATACACAAATGGAGAAAGTTATGTAGAAATTGCCCAAAAAGTAAATGCTCCAGTAAAATCTGTAGATAATGCTATTCAAAGAATTAGAAAAAAAACAATAAAAAATATATTGAACTATGATGAGTAAAAAAATGCTTTCATAGCTCAGTAGGTAGAGCGCATCCATGGTAAGGATGAGGTCGTCAGTTCGATTCTGACTGGAAGCTCCAAAAAAATACGCATAATTATTGTTAAACAATAACTATGCGTATTTTTGCTTTTTATAAATTATATATATAAGAATATTAATTTGGTATTATATAATAAAAATTATTGCAACCCTTTTTATTATATATATAATTATTACAAGAACAAATGAAAAAGGGGGAAGAAAATGGAAAATAAAGAACCAAAAACAATAAGATTAACAACAGTAGTTTTACTACTAATAATTTTAGTTTTAGCAGTAGCTTTAGTATTAATGTATATATACTATAATAGTAATACTAAAATCGAAACAATAGCAGCTACAAATACAAATAATAGCATGCCTTTAAATGCTACTAATGCTGATGAGAACGGAAAGAAAGAATTAGACATAAATGATTCTATGGTGCAAAAACTTTACGAATATATACCAGCTATACATGGATTTTATAACGTTGTAGATATGACAGGTCTTCCAAATGCATATCAATCAAAGAAAATAACTTGTGATGATTTAGATACAAAATTTCTATTGGGATATGCTTGCTCAAAAATTGATAATTTAGATGATTATACAACAGATGACGGAAAGTTTGAAATGAAAGCTGAAGTCCTTCAAGATATAGCAGTAGAACTTTATGGGAAAGAGATAGAAAATTCAAGCTTTATTGATCTTCGGAAAAGCAACGAGCTTAGAATATAATAAAGAAAAAGATGTATATGATTCTTTAACTAATCGGAGGAGCATATTTTGATTATATTGATCATATTCGCAATATAGAAGAGGCATACGAAGAAGACGATGAATTTTATATTATTGATAGTTATTTAATGAATATTAGTATATCAGAATGGATAAAAAGTACATTTGGGGCTGATGAACCAGATTCATATACTTTAAAAATATATGATTCATCAGATAGCCAAAATCCAATTGCAGAAGAAACTATAGATGCGGACAATTATAATTCTAATTATGTATCTAACAAGTATTCTCCTAAAGCACCAAAATACAAACACACTTTCAAGAAAAATGATGCTGGCGAATATTATTGGTATTCATCAGAACCATATACTGAATAGTATAAATAAAAACATATACAAAAAGTTATCATTTAGCAAAAATGATAACTTTTTTACTTTATTTTTTTACAAAATATGATATAATGACAAACAGCTAAAAATAATCAAAAATAAAATCTAAAAAAACTATAATATAAAAATTACATAAATTTTAAATATATATTAAAATTTAGAAAGGAAAGTAAAATGAAAATAGGAATCGTAGGCTTACCAAACGTAGGTAAAAGTACAATGTTTAACAGCATAACAAATGCAGGAGCAGAATGCGCAAATTATCCTTTTTGTACAATAGAACCAAACGTAGGAGTTGTAGCCGTACCAGATGAAAGATTAGATAAATTAACAGAAATGTACAAACCACAAAAAACTACTCCAGCAGTAATAGAATTTGTTGATATAGCAGGTTTAGTAAAAGGAGCAAGTAAAGGAGAAGGATTAGGAAACAAATTCTTATCACATATTAGAGAAGTAGACAGTATTGTTGAAGTAGTAAGATGCTTTGAAGATAGCAATATAGTTCATGTTGACGGAAGTGTAGACCCACTAAGAGATATTGAAACAATAAATTTAGAATTAATATTTGCTGATATAGAAACAATCGATAAAAAGTTAGATAAAGCTAGAAAAAATCTAAAAGCAGATAAAAAATATCAATTTGAAATAGATACATTAGAAAAAGTAAAAAAAGTTCTAGAAGAAGGAAAATCAGCTAGAACAATAGATTTAAACGAAGAAGAAAAAGAAGTACTAAAAGATGCATTTTTATTAACAATGAAACCAATACTATACATTGCAAATGTTTCAGAAAACGAAATAGAAAATCCAGATGAAAATGAAAACGTAAAAAAAGTTAAACAATATGCTAAAACAGAAAATGCTGAAGTAATCCCTTTATGCGTAAAATTAGAAGAAGAGCTAAGTACACTAGACAAAGAAGACAAAATTGAGATGCTTCATGAACTTGGACTAGAAGAATCAGGATTAGATAAAGTTATAAAAGCAAGTTACAAATTACTAGGATTAATGTCATTCCTAACAGCAGGAGAACCAGAAGTTAGAGCATGGACAATAAAAATTGGAACAAAAGCACCAAAAGCAGCCGGAAAGATTCACTCAGACATTGAAAGAGGATTTATTAGAGCAGAAGTAGTTTCATATGAAGACCTAATAAGAGAAGGTTCTATGAATGCTGTAAAAGAAAAAGGACTTATGAGGCTAGAAGGAAAAGATTACATCATGCAAGATGGAGATATAGTTTTATTTAGATTTAATGTTTAATAAAAAATAACTACACTCAAGTAATACTCTATATAAGGATATAAAAGGAGTTTATGAAAAAAATATTTAAAACATTATTACTAATAATCATATATATAGCTATTGTATACATAATATTATGGAAAATGAATTTAGTAACAATTCAAATAAAAAATCCAAATTCAAAAGAAAACTCTAAAGCTGTTGATGAATACATTGATAATGATTTATCATTAGAAGACAAGAATTTACAAATTACTAAAGGCACAGAAAATAAATTTTATTATAATCAACTAGACGAAACATCAAAAGCAATTTACGATAAAATACTAGAATCAAATGATAAATTAAAAAGTGGAACTTCAGAAATAGAATTTAACAATCATGAGTTTGATTATATATTATCGCAAGAAAACGGTATGGAAATATTAAGCCAAAAATTTACAGAAGCAATAGATAGTATAAAATATGATCATGTAGAAATATTTTATATCGATTACACAAAAATGGTAATACATACAATAACACATACAGTAGGAAACAATGAATCATATGAGGTTTTCTTATCACTAGCTCCAACAGAAGAAAGTTATTTAAAAGATGAATTTATAAACAAAAACTTAGACATAGTATTAGACGAAGTAGAAACATTATCAGATGAAATTTTATCAAAAGCAGAAGGAACAGATTATCAAAAAATTCAGTACATACATAACTGGATAGTAGACAATCTTGAATATGATACAACATACGAAGGACCAAATAACTTAAATATATATGGAGCCTTAGTAGAAAGAAAAGTAGTATGCGAAGGATATGCAAAACTATTCAAATATTTACTAGATAAAGAGCAAATTCCATGTATTCTTGTAACAGGAAATGCGCTAAACTCAATAGGAGAATACGAAAGCCATATGTGGAATTATGTAAAAATAAATGATACATGGTATGCTTTTGATGTAACATGGGATGATCCAATACTTACAAACGGAGGAGAATTGCCAGAAGAAAATAGGTACCAATATTTCTGCCAAGGAGACAACATAAATACCAACCATTTTCTAGTACCTTCAATATCAGAAGAAGGAAAAGAATTTGAGTTTCCAGAACTTTATCATAAAGAAAAATAAATATATAAATAGTATTTTCTAAAATACAATAAAAAGTCAAAATAGAAAAATTTTATTTAGAACTAATTAAAAAGCAATAGAAAGGAAAAGTTATGAAAAAATACTTAATAACAACAATGGGATGCCAATTAAACGAAAACGATTCAGAAAAATTAGCGGGAATAACAGAAAAAATGGGATACGAAAAAACAGACAAAGTAGAAGAAGCTGATTTAGTAATATTTAATACTTGTTGTGTTAGAGAAAATGCAGAAGAAAGATTATTTGGAAAATTAGGAGAATTAAAAAAGCAAAGAGAAGAAAAAGGAACAATAATAGCCATTGGTGGATGTATGATGCAAGAACCAGCAATGTTAGAAAAAATAAAACAAAGCTATAATTACACAGATATAGTATTTGGAACACATACATTACATAAATTTGAAGAAGATTTAAAAAAAGTAATAGAAGAAAGAAAAAAAGTAAGAGATGTAATTGATATAGATGGAGAAGTAATAGAAGGACTACCAATAAAAAGAAACGATAATTTTAAAGCATCAGTAACAATTATGTATGGATGCAATAATTTTTGTTCATACTGCATAGTACCATATGTTAGGGGAAGAGAAAGAAGTAGAAACCCAGAAAAAATATTAGAAGAAGTAAATCAATTAGCAAAAGAAGGATATAAAGAAATAACATTATTAGGTCAAAACGTAAATTCATACAATGGAAGACAAGGATATAAATTTGCTAACTTATTAAATGACGTTTGTAAAATAGAAGGAATAGAAAGAGTAAGATTTATATCACCACATCCAAAAGATTTTACAGATGATGTAATAGAAGCAATCTCAAACAATCCTAAAATTGCTAGAATAATTCATCTTCCACTTCAAGCAGGAAATAATAAAGTATTAAAAGAAATGAATAGAAAATATACTAAAGAACACTATTTAGAACTAGTAGAAAAAATGAAAAAAAGAATTCCTGGAGTAGTATTCTCAACAGATATAATTGTAGGATTCCCAGGAGAAACAGATGAAGAATTCGAAGACACTTTAGACGTAGTAAGAAAAGTAAATTATGAACAAATATTTATGTTTATATATTCTCGAAGAGAAGGAACAGTAGCAGATAGAATGGAAAAACAAGTACCAGAAGAAATTAAACATAAACGATTTGATAAACTAAAAGAACTTTATGACAGCAAAGTATCTGAAAATAATGAAAAATATATTGGAACAATGCAAAAAATATTAGTAGATGGATATAGCAAAAATGACAAAACAACATTAACAGGAAGAACAGATACCAATAAGGTAGTTAATTTCGAAGGTACAGATGACTTAATAGGAAAAATGATAGATATAAAAATTACAGAAGAACATAAATGGTATCTAAAAGGAGAAATATAAGATTTTTTAAACAAACTAATTACTACCAATACATGTATAACAAACGAAAGGAAATGATAAAACATGGCAGAATTATCACCAATGATGCAACATTATATGGAGAAAAAAGAAGAATACAAAGATTGTATCCTATTTTATAGATTAGGAGATTTTTATGAAATGTTCTTTGATGATGCCATAACTGCCTCAAGAGAACTAGAAATAACCCTAACAGGAAGAGCATGTGGATTAGATGAAAGGGCACCTATGTGTGGTGTTCCTTTTCATGCAGCAGACATGTATATTGCTAAATTAATTTCAAAAGGATATAAAGTAGCAATATGTGAACAATTAGAAGACCCTAAAACAACAAAAGGAATGGTAAAAAGAGACGTAATAAGAGTAGTAACACCTGGTACTGTAATAGAAAGCAATCTGCTAGACGAAAAGAAAAATAATTTTATAATGTCAATTGTAAAAAAAGGATTATTCTTTGGTGTGGCAGTATGTGATGTAAGTACAGGTGATTTTTTTGCAACACAAATAACAGAAGAAAATAATTTCGAAAAATTATTAGATGAAATTGCTAGATTTATACCAGCTGAGATAATTGCAAATAAAATGATGTACGAATCAGAAAAAGAAGTTACAAAAATAAAAGATAGAATAAGTGTATGTATATCAAATACAGAAGAAGAAAGCTTTTCGGAAGATACAGAATTACTAGAAAGAATGTATACTATTGAAAACGGAACAGGAAAAACTATAAAAGACAATTTATTTGCAGTAGCAGCAATAAATGGTTTAACAGCATATCTAAATGAAACACAAAAAATAAAACTAGACCATATCAACAAAATTGATTTATACAAAACTACAAGATATATGGCATTAGACGTAAGTGCTAGAAGAAACTTAGAATTAACAGATAGAATGAGAGATAAATCCAAAAGAGGAACTCTTTTATGGGTACTAGATAAAACATCTACATCTATGGGAGGAAGAATGTTAAGACGTTGGATAAATGATCCACTAGTAGATGTAAAAGCGATAAATGAGAGATTAGAGGCGGTCAAAGAATTAAAAGAAAATATGATTCTAAGAGGAGATATTTTAGAATCACTAAATAAAGTATACGATATAGAAAGACTAGCAGGAAGAATCTCATATGGAAATGCAAATGCCAGAGATCTAATATCATTAAAAAACTCATTAAGCAAATTACCAGAATTAAAACAAGAATTATCTACAGCAGAAGCACCAATGTTAAAAAAATTACATAGTGATTTAGATGAACTAAAAGACATAACAGAGCTAATAGAAAAATCTATAATAGAAGATCCACCTATAACAATAAAAGAAGGCGGAATAATAAAAACTGGATATAACGATGAAATAGATGAATGTAAAAGAGCAGCAGTAGAAGGAAAAAGCTGGCTTGTAAACATTGAAGCAAAAGAAAGAGAAGCTACAGGAATTAAAAATTTAAGAGTAGGTTACACAAAAGTATTTGGATATTACATTGAAGTAACAAAATCTTTCCTAAAACAAGTACCAACAGATAGATATATAAGAAAACAAACATTAACAGGAGCAGAAAGATTTATAACAGAAGAGTTAAAATCAATTGAAGATAAAGTATTAGGTGCAGAAGAAAGAATAATAACATTAGAATATGAAGAATTTGTAAAAATCAGAACCCAAATATCATCACAAATAGAAAGAATACAAAAATCATCAAACGTAGTAGCAATTCTAGATGTATTAAATGATTTTGCATGTATAGCAGAAGACTATGAATACTGCCTTCCAACCGTAGACGATGGAGACGAGATTTTAATAAAAGAAGGTCGTCATCCAGTAATTGAAAGAATGATAGACGGTGGAACATTTGTAGAAAATGATACCTACTTAAACAGAAGAGATGATAGACTTTCAATTATAACTGGACCAAACATGGCAGGAAAATCAACATATATGAGACAAGTAGCATTAATAACATTAATGGCACAAATAGGATGCTTTGTACCAGCCTCATCTGCAAAAATCGGAGTAGTAGATAAAATCTTTACAAGAGTTGGAGCATCAGACGATTTAAGCATGGGCCAAAGTACATTTATGGTCGAAATGTCAGAAGTTGCAAACATATTAAAAAACGCAACCAAAAATAGCTTAGTAATTTTAGACGAAATAGGAAGAGGCACATCTACATACGACGGGCTAGCAATTGCATGGGCAGTAGCAGAATACATTGCAGACAATAATAATATAGGATGTAAAACGTTATTTGCAACGCACTATCATGAATTAACAAAATTAGAAGAAAATCTAGAAGGTGTGAAAAACTACCAAGTAGCAGTAAAAGAAAAAGGGGAAGATATAATTTTCTTAAGAAAAATTATTCCAGGAGGAACAGACGAAAGCTACGGTATACATGTTGCTAAGCTTGCAGGAGCACCTAAAAAAATGTTATCAAGAGCAAATGAGATATTGAAAACTTTAGAAAAAAACGTTAAAATAAAAGAAAAGCAAGAAGAAAAAGAAATGAAAAAACAAGTCTCAGGCCAATTAGATATGTACAATTACAAATTAGCAGATATTGCTACAGAGCTTGACAAAATAAATATAAACGAATTAACACCAATCGATGCACTGAACACAATTGTAAGAATAAAAGAAAAATTAAAATAAAAAGATAGCTATAAAAAATATATAAATAGAAAACACAATCAAAAAACTGCTTGTATAACTCAAAATTAGTAAAATAAATAGGAGGGATAAAAAAATGAAATGCCCAAAATGTAAAGAAGAGATTACAGACGGAGTAAAGTTCTGTACAAAATGTGGAGCTAATATTGAAGAAGAAAAACAAAAAATTGCAGAAGCTGAAGCGAAGAAAAAAGAAGAAGCAGAAAAAAGAAAAAAAGCAGCAGAAGACAAAAAACGTTTAGAAGAAATTAGAAAACAAGAAGAACTAAAAAAAGAACAAGAACTTAAAGAAGCGGAGAAGCAAGAAGCTATTAGAAAAGCTAAAGAAGAAGGAATTGAACTTGAAATAATTGATGAAGAGCCAGAAAAAATAGAAGATAACACATCTAATTTTAAAATAAAAACAGAAGAAGCTCCTAAAACAAAAAACAAAAAGAAAAAAGTTAAAATAAAGAAAAATATATTTCAAAGAATATTAAATAAATTATTATTAATTATAATAATAATAGCAATAATTATAGGTGGAGTATATTATTGCTATAAACAAGAATTATTACCAGAATTTGCTCAAAAAGAAGTAAAAGATTTTGAGACTAAGCTACAAAATGTTATAAAATTATATAAAGATGTAAAAGAAGGAGAAAAAAATCTACCAACAATTGATGAAGCAAATAATGATAATTCAGAAAGTTGGAAAGTCAACCCAAACATTGAAGCAGATGATATAAGAGACTTAACAGACGAAGTATCAGTAATAGTAAAAAACAAAAAAGAAGGATTAATAGACAATCAAACCGGAGACATTATATTAGAAGCAAAATATACACAAATCATTTATACAGAATACTATGAAATAGGAAAAACAGAAGCTGAAAAAGAAACTGGAATTGTAGTTAAAGACGCAGATAAATTTTATAAAGTAGATAAAGATTACAAAGTACAAACAGAAGTAACAACAATAGCTCCAAAAGACAATGGAACATATTTTTATGATCACCATGGACCAGCTATATACTATAATTCTGCAGAACAAATATGTACATTAGTAAAAGCAGATACTACTTCTAAAGGATTGAAAGCATGCACAGACATCGATTTAGTAACAACAGATGGAGTAGCTGCAAGAGATACAGTTTTACCAGAAAGCTTTTCAATTGATTTTTCAAAATCAATATCAGGAACAAAAGGATACTTTGATGTAACAACTGGAGATTTAAAAATAAACTGCGATTTCGATGAGACGTATGAATTTTCAGAAGGATATGCAGCAGTAAAAAAAGAAAGTCTTGCTGGAATAATTGATGAAGATGGAAAAACAATAGTAGATTTTAAATATACAGAAACAAGAAGTGTACACAGCAATTCAGCATTTGTAATGAAAGACGGAAAATGGGGAATTCTAAAAATAGAAAAATAATAAAAAAAGCAACTATAAAAAGCTAAAATGCAAAGGCTTGTTCATAGTTGCTTTTGCGTTTTACCTTAAAAAAATTATAAATTTATAAGTAAAAAATCATCGTAATGATAAAACTCAAAAAGCTTACAGGCAACTATATAGGTTGACATAATCTACGAAAAAGGATATAATAAATAAGATAACAGGAGTTATCAATAAAAACACAGGAGGGCTCAAAATATGAGTGAAAAGACAAACAAAAAAAGCATCAATTTTGAATTTCCGGAAATACGGACAAATTTTGATGCAGTAAGCAAACGATTTGAAAGAGATGAAGAACTCTCAGCCAAACTCGCATCGATCTTTGACAGTACTGAAGTAAAGGATAAGATGACCGAACTGGAAGACTTTGCTACTGACGCTAGTGAAGACCTGCACTGCAACAAAGAAGACCTGCTCGAAAGATGTGCTGTAAAGCAGAACGTAATGAACAATGCTCTGTATGAAGCACTTATCCAATTGAGCACTAATCCGGAATGCTGGGATCTCAAAGCGCTCATACTCGAATCTATGAGCGTTGAGAAAACAGTTTTAATCATCGAAGATATAATCCACGAAATGATGAGCAGCATCATTGGAAAAGTTGTTGCTGACGAATTCATGTGCATGTTAGAGTCAATTTTCGGCGATAACGGCGACGACGAATAGTCATCAAGTCGATGCTTAAGCACCACCCTCAAAAGATACAGCCCCCGTCAAACGGGGCTGTATTGATTTTTTATATAAAAATAAAGTCTTTTTCTTGAAAAAGAAGAATAAACGTGATAACATAAACTAAACTCCTAGGATGTATCAAACAAAAGGGAAAACAATAAAAGAAAAAAGAGGAGAAAAGTATGGAATTATTTGTATTAAAACTAGTCGGTATTATATGTGCAACAATATTATCATTAGCAATAATAATAGTAAGAAAAGACGATATAGGAATAAGTTCAATAATATTAACAATAATATTTGAAATACTAGCATTAAGTCTAGTGTTTATAGACCTTGAACAAATAATTTCATTAATAAACATCATAAAAAACAACATATTATAAAATAAGTAATATTTTTCATATGAAAGAATTACTTATTTTTTATTTAAAAATAAAAACACTATTAAATTTCAAGTTTAGGCTGATACCTCTCAAGCCACATATTTACTTGACAAAGATAAGCCATAAGTTGCGGACCAGTCATCAATTGACCAAACCAAGGCCTAGAAAAAGCATTACCATCAGTATCAAGAATTTCGCGAATATAATTCTCATTTAATATATTCTTAATAGGAGCATTTTTATCAGACAAAATATTAGACAACATAGATTTTACTGTTTTTAAATATGTTGGATTATAAGTTTTAGGATAAGGACTTTTCTTTCTCTCAACAATTTCCTTAGGAAGAATATCTTTTACAACATATCTAAGAAGACCTTTTTCACGGCCATTCAAAGCCTTCATCTCCCAAGGGACATTCCACATATATTGAACTAATCGATAATCACAAAAAGGAACCCTAACCTCCAAACCAGAAGCCATAGACATTCTATCAGATCTATCCAAAAGAGTTTGCATCCACCAATTTAAAGTTAAATAAGAAATACGTCTTTTTTCAACAGTTTCCATTGAATCAGAATCAAGAAAATCAATCTGATTTAAAGATTGATGATATCTACAATCTATATATTCTTTTAAATTAACTTTTTTTGAAATAGCAGGACTAAGTAAGTGTTGTCTTTCAGAAATTGCAATTGACCATGGAAAAGTGTTGCTATTTAATGCATCCTCACGAAAAAACCAAGGGTAACCAGCAAAAATTTCATCAGAACATTCACCAGAAAGAACAACACTAACACTTTTTTTAATCTCTTTACAAAATAAATAAAAAGAAGAATCAACATCAGCCATTCCAGGCATATCACGAGCAATCATAGCATTCTCTAAAGAAGAAGCAAGTTCAGGAGTATCAAGCATGATTTGAGAGTGTCTACAACCAAAGTTTTTAACCATAATATCAATAAAATCCCTATCAGAATTAGGCTGAAAATCATTTTTCTTAAAGTTAATATCATTATCTAAATAATCAACTGAAAAAGTTCTAAACTTTTCTGGACAATCCGAAAAATATTTACTAGCATATGCAGTAATAATGCTTGAATCAAGCCCACCAGAAAGCATCATACCAAGAGGCACATCAGAAACTAGTTGTTTATTTATAGAATCATCTAAATAAAAGTTAATTTTTTTGCAAGTATCTTCAAAATTATCAGTATGAGGTTTCGTTTCAAGTTTAAAATATTGTTCCATTTTAAATCCATTATTATCAAAAACACCAAAATAACCAGGCTTCAATTCATAAATATCTTTAAAAGGAGTAAGTCCAGGAGTATGAGAAGGACCTATACCAAACAATTCACAAATACCATACTCATCAACAGTAGCAGAAATATCAGGATGCTCTAATAAAGCTTTAATTTCTGAACCGAAAACAAAATTATTGTTTTTAAAAGTGTAAAATAAAGGTTTAATACCAAAATGATCACGAGCAATATACAATTCCTTTTTAGAAGAATCCCAAATAGCAAAAGCAAAAATTCCATTTAAATGATTAACAACATCGTATCCAAAATGAATATAAGCTTTTAACAAAATTTCAGTATCACAATGACCTTTAAAAGAAAAGCCATTTTCAATAAGAACATTTCTGATTTCATCAACATTATAGATTTGGCCATTATAAACAATTGTATAAACATTATCCTGAAAATTACAACTCATAGGTTGCCTTCCATTTTTAGGATCAATAACAATTAACCTTTTATGTCCTAAATTAACATTATTTTCAAAAAAAAGTCCATCCTCATCAGGCCCTCTAGAAGCAAGTGTATTAGTCATATTTCTAATAAGATAATAGTCATTTGAAATATTTTTGTTATAATTTACAATTCCGCAAAAACCGCACATAAAACCTCCTAATTTAATAAATTAATTACAATTTCTGATTAAATATTGAAATGAAAAAAATTTATAGCTATAATAAAAATATATATGCAGAAAAGGAGAAAAATATGAAAAACGAAAGAGGAATTACGCTGTTAACATTAATAATCACGATTGTTATAATGATAGTATTAGCTGTAATAGTAATTAATGTAGCACTTGGTGATAACGGGATATTCAAAAATACAAAAACAGCAAAAATAATGAATAAAGTACAAGCTCTTGATGATTCAATCAAAGCATATACACTAAAAAATAATGACCCATATTCATCATCCAAAAAGACAATTAATGATTTAATATCAGAAGGAATACTAAAAAAGATAACTCTAACAGGTGAAAATATTACCAGTGAAGAAGATGATAAATCAATTTACTATGTAAACTTTGAAAATGCTGGATTAGAAGTAGCTCAGACATTAGGATTAAAGAGTGAAGATTTTGAAAACTCAGAAAAATTAACTTCTTTTACATATACAAGACTATCCGATTTGCAAGATAAAGGAATTTATGTTGTAGACAACGATTTAAATGCAGCATATTTAAAAGATAACAGAACATATGGAACTTTAACAAACTTTGGAGAGAAACAAAACATTGACGTTGCATCAGAATATGCTTCACAAAAACTGAAATTAATAGTAAATCCAAGTGGAGAAGTAACATACCAAGAAGCTATATTAGTAATAGATAGAACTGTTTCAATGGCATTAGCAGATAGTGCTAAAGATACAGAAGATATAACATTAATAAAAAATTCAGATGGAACAATAGATTATGTAGCAAGTTACAATACAACAAGATGGGCTTGTACTGTTAAGGCACTAGACACATTTGTGCAAACATATTTTAAAAATTGCCCAAACGGAAAAGTATCTATTTATACATTTTATGGCGGAAAAAATGATGGAGGTATAGAACTACTTGGTACTTGTAGCAGTGAAAGTGAAGCTAAAAGTAAATACGCCAATATATTTACAGAAGATCAATTTAGGACAGCAGTTTCAAATCTTATTAATAAATATAATGAATATAAAAATAGTGGCGGATCATGGGGCGGAAATAGTGCAGTAAGCCAAGTAAACAGATATTATTTTGGAGGAACACAATATTTTAATGTAGACTCAAGCGGAAACTATCAAATAGATTGTAGATTTGCCAACCAACAATTTAGTACATTATTTAATGGAGATCCAGCAAGACTTGGATATAGCACATGTGCACCAAACGCATTATATAAAGCATACCTACAAGCTCAAACAAATGCAAAAAATTCAATATTAACCAATGTAATTATAATGACAGATGGAGATTCAAACGCTTATTGGAGTCCATGTAGTGATAAATATAGTATAGGTACAGTAGCTAAGAATATAAGAGAATTATCAGTAGGAGAAAAAAATTTCGGAGTTTATGCCATAGAGCTAGGGTATGACTTGCGAGAGCGGATTTGAATCAACATTTCGTGGAAATATCGATGGCGCTTATAGAGCAACAAATGCTGACGAATTGTCTGCAATATTTGACACACTAGCAAATACATTTACAGAAGATGTACAAACCGATGCTGATAGCTCACACTCAATCAAAGTGCTAGATTCAAACAACGAACTTAAAGAATACTCAATAGAGGATGTATATAGCATAGTATTATCACTACAAGAAGACAAAGATTCATCAAGCAGTTCAATTGTAGAACTAAAATTTGAAGAAGGTGGCACAGGAGTCGGAGGAATATATGATTTAAATGAAATATATGATAAAGAAACAGGTATTATATCATTAGAAAAAGCATGGCAACTATGGGAAGGATGGACAGGACTAAATCCATCAGACTTAGACAGTTATGAATACAAAGCCATAACAGTATTTACCAATTGACAAAATTGGCTAAAAGTAATATAATATTATACAGTTTTCAGATAGGGCGTAGTATCTACGCCCTATGCACGTGTTATAAAAAAAGATAGGGGTTAAAAAAATGATTAACGAGAAAATTAGAAATGTAGCAATCATAGCTCACGTAGACCACGGAAAAACAACACTAGTAGACGCAATGTTAAAACAAAGTGGTATATTTAGAGAAAATGAACAAGTTCAAGAAAGAGTAATGGACTCAAACGATCTAGAAAAAGAAAGAGGAATAACAATACTTTCTAAAAATACAGCAGTTCACTATAAAGATATAAAAATAAATATAGTAGATACACCAGGGCACGCAGATTTTGGTGGAGAAGTTGAACGTGTATTAAAAATGGTTGATGGAGTTGTTTTACTAGTAGATGCCTTCGAAGGTGCAATGCCACAAACAAGAGAAGTACTAAAAAAATCATTAGCACTAAACCTAAAACCAATAGTTGTTATAAACAAGATTGATAGACCAGGAGCAAGACCAGAAAAAGTAGTTGACGAAGTTCTAGATTTATTTATTGAATTAGATGCAAACGATGACCAATTAGAATTTCCAGTAGTATACGCATCTGGAAAGCAAGGAACAGCAACATTAGATTTAAACAAGCCAGGAGAGAATTTAGAGTGCTTATTTGAAACAATAGTAAACACAATAAAAGCTCCAAACTGTGATCAAAACGGACCAATGCAAATGTTAGTATCAAACATTGATTATGATGAATATATCGGAAGAATTGCAGTAGGTAGAGTAGAAAGAGGAATTGTAAAACTTGGAATGCCGGTTACAATTTGTAAAAAAGACGACAAAACAGAAAGTGCCAGAGTTACAAAACTTTATACATATGATGGACTAAAAAGAATTGAAACAGAAGAAGTTGGAGCAGGAGATATCATTTGTCTATCAGGAATAGCAGATATAAATATAGGAGAAACAATCTGCGATTATGAAAATCCAGAAAAAATCCCATTTGTTGATATAGACGAACCAACAGTATCTATGACATTTAGTGTAAACAATGGACCGCTAGCCGGACGTGAAGGACAATTTATAACATCTAGACATATAAGAGATAGATTGTTTAAAGAATTAGACAGAAACGTATCATTAAGAGTAGCAGAAACAGATTCACCAGACTCATTCGAAGTTTCAGGAAGAGGAGAACTACACCTATCAGTATTAATTGAAACAATGAGAAGAGAAGGATTTGAGCTTCTAGTTTCTAGACCAAAAGTTATAATAAAAGAAATCGATGGAGTAAAATGTGAGCCAATCGAAAGATTAGTAGTAAACGTACCAGACGATTGTATAGGAACAGTTATTGAAAAGCTAGGTAGAAGAAAAGGCGAAATGATAAACATGGAACCAGCAGAAGCTGGACACACAAAAGTAGAATTCAAAATACCAGCAAGAGGACTTATAGGATACAGAACAGAATTTTTAACAGATACTAAAGGAAACGGAACAATGAACTCAATATTCGATTCATATGAACCATATAAAGGAGAAGTGGTATCAAGAGTTAGAGGAACAATAGTTGCATTTGAAGCAGGAAAATCCATAACATACGGATTATACAATGCACAAGACAAAGGTGACCTATTCATAGGACCAGGTGTAGAAGTATATGAAGGAATGATAGTAGGAATTAACTCTAGACCAGAAGACTTAGCTATAAATGTATGTAAAGAAAAACATTTAACAAACACTAGAGCATCTGGATCAGATGATGCCCTAAGATTAGTACCACCAATTCAAATGAGCTTAGAAAAAGCAATCGAATTCATTCAAGATGATGAACTAGTAGAGGTAACACCAAAAAATATAAGATTAAGAAAGAAAATCTTAGACTCAAAAGAAAGAGAAAGAGCTGCTAGAAACGCAAATAAAATATAAAAACCAAAAAAGGCCTCTGAAAAAGATCAGAGACCTTTTCTAGTAAATAAGATAGGAGATAAAAATGTTTAACGAAGAAGAACTAAAAATTGTAAAAGAACGAGCTTTAGAAAATCACATTCCAATTCTAATGGATGATACAATGGAAAAAATAGAAGAAATTTTAAAAAAAGAAAAACCAAAAAGAATCCTAGAAATTGGAACAGCAGTTGGATATTCAGCAAGTATGTTTGCAAAAAATACAGACGAAGATTGCATAATTGACACAATAGAAATAAGCGAAGAAAGAGCAAAAGAAGCACAAGAAAACATAGAAAAAATCGGAGTTAAAGAAAAAATAAACATATACATAGGAAATGCAGTAGAAATTTTACCAACAATGAACAATGAATACGACATAGTATTTATAGACGCAGCAAAAGGAAAATATCCAATATTTTTAGAACACGCAATAAGAATGATAAAAAATGAAGGACTAATACTAGCAGACAACATTCTTTACAAAGGATATGTTATGAGCGACTATAATGAACACAAACAACGAACAGCAGTTAGACATTTAAGAGAATATATAAAAGAAATAACAGAAAACGACAAATGTGAATCTGAAATATTAGAAGTAGGAGATGGACTAGCTATAACAAGAGTAAGAAAGTAATTAAGAAACCAATGTTGTGTTGACATAATTTTAGAAAAATGGTATTATAAAAATTACAAATTTATTAGGAGGTGTTTCAAAATGAAACAATTGTTTCGCCGGATAAAGCGAATGAGGCAAAGAGAACCCCATATTTTCGGAGAACTGATGGAGCAAATCGCTATGTTCGAAGAGATTAACATCATATTCGACAGTCAGCTCGAAGAAAGAACGTGTTCAAGCTTCAAAGACATCATGAATGACTACACAAGTCGCGTTATTTGGAATGCAGAAGAAAGCCGAAAACTCAAAGTCATCAACAAAGAAACTGCGATGACAGAGCAAAACGTACTCGTACAAAGAGTGCTCAGCGGACACGAAAACGGTACATATTACTATGGTACAATGAGCTTTATCAAATTCAAGAAAGGCTGGTACTACGTAAAATCAGACACCAAATCACGACTCGTCCGGCTACCCACTTTGGATGAATCCTATGCTCAATACACAGATAAACAAGGACTCGTTCACAACGGCAAATTAGATGAGATGTTAGAACTCTTCTTCACATACGACGAAGAATAATCTCATCAAAAACATCAAATCTCAGGGAATTCCCCGCAAAGACCCAAGGAACCTTCTGGAACAAATCCAGAAGGCTTCTTTGTATTTGTAACAGAAAAAGAAAATACTGAAGAGGTATAAAACTAAAATATTTAAATTTATATAGGAGAAAAAATGAAAGTACTAACAATAAAACAACCATGGGCAACTTTAATAATACAAGGAGATAAAAGATTTGAATTCAGAAGTTGGCAAACAAAATATAGAGGAGATTTATTAATACACGCAGGGAAAGGCATAGATAAAGAAGCAATGAAAAGATTAGCAAAATATCTTCCAGAAGAATTACCATATGGAAAGATCTTAGGAAAAGTTAAATTAGTAGATTGCATAAAAATGTCACCAGAATTTAAAGAGTTATTATTAAAAGAAAACAGTGATATTTATACCAAAAGTTCTTTTCAAGAAAATTATGGATGGCAAGTATCAGATGTTGAAGTTTTTGAGAATCCGATAGAGGCAAAAGGACATTTAAGTTTATGGGAATATAATATAGAAGACCCAAAAAGAAAAATATAAATTTGAGTTTGCAGAAGCAGATAAAGTAGTATTTGATTTGATATAAGAGAAATATTTCTTATTCAGATAGGGTAATATCATAAGAAGCTAAGCTATATCTGTAGGTAATATATAATCACCATGTATTTCACTTTTTAAATGAATTTTATTATTTATTAAAGTTAATACATTGTGTAAACATATGTTTTAAAATAAAAAGCGTGATATAATGTAAGCAATAAATAGTAATTTGTAGAGGAGGATAAATTAATGAAGAATAAAGGAATTATAATTGGCTTAATAATTGGAATTGTAATGGCAATTTTATGGAGTATAGTTTTTGTTAATGTACTAAATAGTATGGCTGGAATTGGTATAGGTATATGTTTTGGTATAAGCTTTGTTCCAGCTTTTAGCTTAATTTTCTCAAAAAAAGATGATGAAAAACAAAAATAAAAATTACAATAAGTAGGGCAGGTAATTCAGTTGAAACTTATCTGCCCATTGTGATATAATCTAAACACAAGATAGTAATTTGTCGTGCAAATTAAGAATAAAAAAATATGAATTAGAAATGGTATAATCAAACTATTTCTATTTTTTTTAGAATTTTGATAAAAAGTATTGACTTAGAGCTAACTCTAAGTGATATATATAAGATACAAAAAATTTAGGAGGTAAAATAATGTATTTAGAAAAAATAAGTGAACCCAAAGATATTAATAAATTAAGTAATGATGAGCTAAAGGTTTTAGCATCAGAAATTAGAGATGCTTTAATGAATAGGTTAAGTAAACATGGAGGTCATTTTGGACCAAATTTTGGTATGGTAGAAACTATTATAGCACTCCATTATGTATTTAATTCTCCAGTGGACAAAATTGTATATGATGTATCACATCAAAGTTACCCACACAAAATGCTTACAGGAAGAAAAGATGCTTACCTTTATGAAGAACATTTTGAAGATGTTTCAGGTTATACAAATTCAGAAGAAAGTGAACATGACTTCTTTAATGTTGGACATACATCTACTTCTATCAGTTTAGCTTCAGGATTGGTAAAAGCAAGAGATTTAAAAGGAGATAAAGAAAATATAATAGCAGTTATCGGAGATGGGTCTTTAAGTGGTGGAGAAGCATTAGAGGGATTAAATTTTGCAAGTGAATTACAAAGTAATTTTATTATTATTGTAAATGATAATGATATGTCTATTGCAGAAAATCACGGAGGATTATATAAAAATTTAAAAGAATTAAGGGACAGTAAGGGTACTTGCCCATGTAACCTATTTAAAGCTATGAATTTAGATTATATCTATGTTGAAGATGGAAATGATTTAGAAACACTAATTCATACATTTTATGATATAAAAGATATTGATCATCCAATAGTAGTTCATATCAATACACAAAAAGGAAAAGGTTATCAAATAGCAGAAGAAAATAAAGAAAATTGGCATTGGTGTATGCCTTTTGACGTAGAAACAGGAAAACCAAAAGTAACTTTTGAAGGAGAAGATTATGGGAATTTAACAGCAGATTATTTATTAGATAAGATGAAAAAAGATTCAAAAGTAGTAACATTAGTTGCAGGGGTACCAACCAATATTGGATTTACAAAAGATAAGAGAGAACGAGCAGGAAAACAATTTGTAGATGTAGGAATTGCAGAAGAACATGCAATAGCAATGGCGTCAGGAATTGCAAAAAATGGAGGGAAGCCAGTATTTGCTACACATTCAAGTTTTATTCAAAGAACTTACGATCAGCTATCACAGGATTTATGTGTCAATAATAATCCAGCGACTATTTTAGTAAATACAGCATCTGTATATGGAATGAATGATGTAACGCATTTAGGATTATATGATATAGCAATGATGAGTAATATTCCAAATTTAGTATATTTAGCACCAACATCTAAAGAGGAATATTTTGCAATGTTAGATTGGAGTATAGAACAAGATAAATATCCAGTAGCGATTCGTATTCCATGCAATGGAGTTATTTCAGATAATAGAAAAGTGCAAAATGATTATAGTAATTTGAATAAGTATAAAATAGAAAAACAAGGAAGTAAAGTAGCAATTGTTGCATTAGGAGATTTTTATCAGTTAGGAGAGCAAATTGTAAGTGAGATAAAAGAAAAATTGGGATTTGTACCAACATTAATAAATCCAAGATATATTACAGGATTAGATAAAAATTTGCTTGAAGAATTAAAAAAAGAACATGAAATAGTCATTACGCTAGAAGATGGTATTTTAGAAGGTGGATTCGGAGAAAAAATTGCAAGTTTTTATGGAACAACAAATATGAAAGTTAAAAATTATGGAATTAAAAAAAGTTTTCCAGACAGATATGTAGTAGATGAGTTACTAAAAGAAAATGGAATTACAATAGATAAAATCATTGAAGATATAAAAGAAATAATAGATATAAAATAATTTAAGAAGGTGAAAAAAATGACAATTGCAGAAGTTAGTAAAAAATATGATTTAACAGCAGATACGATAAGGTATTATGAAAAAATAGGTTTAATTCCAACAGTACCTAGAACAGAAAAAGGAATTAGAAATTTTGATGAAGAATCTTGCAATTGGATAGAATTTATTAAATGTATGAGAAATGCTGGGATGGAAATTGAAATTTTATTAGAATATGTTAATTTATTTAAACAAGGAAAAACTACTGTAAAAGCAAGAAAAAGATTATTAGAAGAGCAAAGAGAAAAACTAATAGAAAAGCAAAATAATATAAATGCTACCATTGAAAGGCTAGACTATAAATTAGAATTATATGATGAAATTATTTTGGGGAAGCGAAAAGATTTTACAGAAACAATATAATGTTAATTAAGGAGAAATTTTAATGAATAAGAAAATTCTATATTTAATAATTATTTTTATAGTAATCATTGCAGTTAGTATAGGTATATTTTTTAGAATAAATAACACGAATAATGAAAATGCCAATGAAATTAATGAACGCTATTAGTAATATTGTAGATGAAATTGTAAGAAAAGAGTATGTATATAATGATGAAATCTTATAAAGAAAGTGCCTGTATTGTGTTTTATGATACAGGCATTTTAGCTAGATTTAAGGTAATAATTTATGTATTAACAAGCACTGAAATTGGGAGACCGAAATTTCTGTTTGTCTCAAATTCTATTCAATGGGATGAAATCCCAATCCCTTTTTGAAAAGTAAAAATATGTCGAAAAAAGTAGAAAAATTTGCAAAGCAAATTTTCTTGAATTTATTGAGAAAAATGTCGATTTATGATATTATATATTCGGATAATAAAAAATTATCGGAAGCTATTTTTATAGGGGGAAGAAAAATGACTCCAGAAGTAAAAGCAAGAGAGGTAATTGATAGGAAATTAGAAGAAGTAGGATATGTTATACAAGATATGAGCGAATTTAATCCTGCAGAATCTTTGGGTGTCGCCGTAAGAGAGTTTCCTACTAATTCTGGACCTGTTGATTACCTATTATTTATAAATAGAATGCCAGTAGGTGTTATTGAAGCTAAAAGAACAGAGGAAGGTCAAAATCTTGTTTCGGTAGCAGAACAATCACTTAGATATGTTGAAAGTGGATTGAAATATGTTGTTAATCAACCAAAATTAAGATTTGCATATGAAGCTACAGATGTAATAGTTAGATTCTGTGACTATGCAGATGAAAAAGCAAAATCAAGGGAAGTATTTACATTTCATAAGCCCGAAGTATTATTAGAACTTTTACGAGAAGAAGATACATTAAGAAATAGATTAAAAAGATTTCCTGAATTTGATTCAACAGGTTTTAGAAAATGCCAAACTACTGCAATTGAAAATCTTGAAAAGTCATTTCAAGAAAACAAACCAAGAGCGTTAATTCAAATGGCAACTGGCGCAGGTAAAACCTTTACAGCTATTTCAGCGGTATATAGGTTATTAAAATATGGAAAAGCTAAAAGAGTATTATTTTTAGTAGATACTAAAAACTTAGGAGAACAAGCTGAAGAAGAATTTAGAAAATATAAACCTAATGATGATTCAAGATTGTTTCCTGAGTTATATAATGTTGTAAGATTAAATTCTTCAAATATATCAGATGATACGCATGTATGTATTAGTACAATCCAAAGAATGTATTCAATTTTAAGAGGAGAGTCTTTAGATGAAAATTCTGAAGAGATTTCTCCAAGTGAAATAGACTATACACATCAAAGACCAAAAGAAGTAATGTATAATTCAAAGTATTCACCTGATTTCTTTGATTTTATTATTATAGATGAATGCCATAGATCTATTTATAATGTATGGCAACAAGTACTAGATTATTTTGATGCATTTTTAATTGGACTAACAGCCACACCTGACAATCGAACATTTGCGTTTTTCAATCAGAATATAGTTAGCGAATATACTCATGAACAAGCGGTTATTGACGATGTAAATGTTGGCAGACAAGGTACTTATGTTGTTGAAACTGAAATAGGTCAAAATGGTGCTACAATCACTAAAGATTTAGCTCAAACAATTCAAATAAGAGAAAGATTATCTAGAAAGAAAAGGTGGACTCAATTAGATGAAGATATATATTATAAACCTAGTCAATTAGATGCGGATATAGTAAATCCTTCTCAAATAAGAAGTGTTATAAGAATTTTTAAAGAAAAAGTTACGACTGAGATGTTCCCTGGCAGAGAGGAAGTCCCTAAGACTTTAATTTTTGCTAAAACAGATAGTCATGCAAATGATATTATAGATATAGTTAGAGAAGAATTTGGTGAGGGTAATGAATTTTGTAAAAAAATTACTTATGGTTCAGATGAAAATCCTAAATCAATTTTAAATTCTTTTAGAAATGATTACTATCCTAGAATAGCAGTTACAGTTGATATGATTGCTACTGGAACAGATGTAAAAGCTCTAGAGTGTTTAATTTTTATGAGAGATGTTAGAAGTAAGAATTATTTTGAACAAATGCTGGGACGTGCTACGAGAACATTGAATTATGATGATTTACATAAAGTTTCCCCTTCTGCGAAAGAAAGAAAAAAAGGATATATAGTTGTTGACGCTGTTGGTGTTACTAAATCACAAAAAACAACATCTAGACAACTAGAAAGAAAGCCTTCTGTTTCAATTAAACAACTTATGAATTCTATAGCCATAGGAGAAAAAACAGAAGATAACTTAACTTCTTTAGCTAATAGATTTTTGCTTTTAGATAAAACATTCGAAGATAATGAAAAAGAAGAAATTGAACAACTTTCAAATGGCTTATCTCTAAGAAATATGGCAAGTAATTTATTAAATGCTTTTGATGATGACCAAATAGAGATGGAATCTAATAAAGAAGAATATGCTAACTATACAGATGAAGAAAAAATAGAAAAAGCACAAATGTCTTTGATAGAAAAAGCTGTGGAACCAATATATAATCCTAAACTTCGTCAAAGAATATATGATATGAAGAAAACTCACGATCAGGTTATTGATGATGTTAATATTGATAAAGTTGTTTATGCTGGATGGGATATTTCAAAAGCAGAAAATGCACAAGAAATTATAAATAGATTCCATAGTTTTATAGAAGAAAATAAAAATGAAATAGAAGCATTGGAAATAATATACAATCAAATGTATAAAAACAGACCAATTACTTATAAAATGATAAATGATTTATATGATAAGTTAACTAGTTCACCATATTATTTGACAAGAAATAAACTATGGAGTGCATATGAAGAACTATATCCTAATAAAGTAAAATCGAGAGTTGATGATAAGTTAGCTGATATTATTTCATTAATTAAATTTGAATTAGGGCAGAATGATTCATTGCAATCTTTTGCTAGTTTGACAAATAACAAATTTAAAAAATGGATTTTTGATAAGAATTCAGGATATGGACAATTTACTGAAGAGCAAATGGATTGGTTAAGAAAAATAAGAGACCATATAGCTCTCTCAATGCATATTCAAAAAGAAGATTTAGAGTTGACACCTTTTAATAATATGGGTGGATTACAAAAATATTATCAATTATTTGGTAACAACTATGAGATTATACTGGAAGAATTGAATTATGCATTAGTAGCTTAATAGAGGAGTAAAAAATGAGTGAAGAAAATATAAGTACAATAAATAAAAAAATATGGAACATGGCGGATGTTTTAAGAGATGATGGAGTCTCAAATATCGACTATTTGGAACAAATAACATATCTTTTATTTTTAAAAATGTGTGATGAATATAGTAAACCGCCATTTAATAAAGATATGAAAATTCCAGAAAGTTGTAAATGGGAAACATTAACAAATAAAAAAGGTGCAGAACTTGCAAAACATTATAAAGAAGTGCTTGAAACTTTAGGAGAACAAGATGGAATATTAAAAGAAATATATGGTTCTGCTCAAAATAAAATAAATACACCAGCTATGTTATTAAGAGTTATTAATTTGATAGACAAAGAGACATGGACAGCATTTTCAACAGATGTTAAAGGTGCAATTTATGAAGGTTTACTAGAAAAAACATCTAGTGATATTAAAAGTGGAGCTGGACAATATTTTACACCTAGACCACTTATAAATGCAATGGTTAAATGTATAGCTCCAGAACCAAATAAAAATATCTGTGACCCTTGCTGTGGAAGTGGTGGATTTTTGATTTCATCTAAAAACTTTATCGAAGATAATTATGTTTTAGATGAAAAGCAAAAAAAATTTCTGAAATATGAAACTTTTAGAGGTTGGGAAATTGTTCCTATAACATATAAGATGTCATTAATGAACTTATTTCTGCATAATATAAGTGATTTCGGAGGAAAGTCTCCTATAACAAGGGCAGATTCTTTATTATCTGATCCTGGAGAAAGATTTGATTATGTATTAACAAATCCACCATTTGGAACTAAATCAACAATTACTTTTACTAACGAAGAAGGAGACCAAGAAAAAGAAGACACAGTATATAATAGACAAGATTTTTGGTGTACTAGCTCCAACAAACAATTTAATTTTTTACAACATATACACACAATTTTAAAAATAAATGGAAAATGTGCAGTTGTAATGCCAGACAATATTTTATTTGAAGAAGGTTCAGGTGGACTTACTATTAGAAAAAAGTTACTTGAAACAACTAACTTACACACAATATTAAGATTACCTACAGGTATATTTTATAAACCAGGTGTTAAAGCAAATGTACTATTTTTTGATAACAAAGCAGCTAGCCCAGAGATACAGACAAAAGAAATTTGGTATTATGATTTTAGAGCAAGGAAGCATTTTACATTAAAGCAAAATCCATTAAAAGAAAGTGATTTAGATGAATTTGTAGACCTATATTGTTCTAACAATATAAAAAATAGAAAAGAAACTTGGAATAATGAAAATCCTGAAGGCAGATGGAGAAAATTTACTTATGACCAAATAAAAAATGATTATAAGTTTAACTTAGATATTTCATGGATTAAAGATGATGATGACGGATTAGATGATATAACACTTGAAGATATTTTTAATGAAATAAAAATTGAAAGTGAACAAATCGCTAAGACTGTTGAAGAATTAGAGAAAATAATAAATGAGGTAAAATAACATTGAATACAGAATTATTAAAGAAAAAAATCCTTCAATTGGCTATGCAAGGTAAACTGGTTGAACAAGATGAATCAGATGGAACAGCAGAAGAGTTAATAGACCAAATTCTTGAAGAAAAAAAGAAATTAATGGCTGAAGGTAAGATAAAAAAAGAAAAATTATCAAGGATATACAAAAATCCTACTGATAATCATTATTATGAGAAGTTTGAAGATGGGAAGAAAATTGATGTTACCAATCAGATTTACTATGAGATACCTTCTGAATGGGAATACGTTAGACTAAAAAACATTTCATCTATTATCTCA
>JAGBEP010000027.1 GCA_017936925.1 Clostridia bacterium
AAGAATATATAGATATTGTAAAAGATTGGTTATTATTTTATAATACAGTACGAATAAAAAATAGAGACTACATTTAATCGTAGTCTCTATCCACCAAATAGTTTTTTATTATTAGTCTACTATTTGGGGTTCACTTCAAAAACGTGGTTTTTTACTTTTAATTTTGATTCATATTATCAACAATTTCTTGTGCTTGTTCTTCAATTGTAGGTTGTTTTTTCTTTTTTGCTTTTTTATCATCTGATAAGACTTCTTTCATTGCACCTAGGCTTCCAAGAGCTGATGTAGCTTCAAAAGGAATAAATATTTTGTTTGCATCGCCTTTGGCAACTTCTTGAAGTGCTTCTAAAGATTTTAGTTGTACTAGTTTTTCATCTGGATTTGATTCTTTAATTGCATCATAAACCATTTGAATTTCTTTAGCTTTGGCTGCGGCAACTTGTTTTATGGCATCAGCTTCACCAGTAGCTCTTCTTATTTTGGCTTCTCTATCAGCTTCTGCATCTAATATTGCAGCTTCTTTTCTACCTTCAGCAAGAGTGATTGCAGATTGTCTTTCACCTTCAGCTTGAAGAATTAAAGCTCTTTTATTTCTTTCAGCATTCATTTGTTTTTCCATTGCATCTTTGATATCTGGTGGAGGAGTAATATCTTTAATTTCAACTCTGTCAATTCTACATCCCCATTGGAAAGTAGCTTCATCAAGAATATTTTTTAATTTTTCATTAATTGAATCTCTAGAGCTAAATGTTTCGTCAAGCTCCATTTTACCAACGATATCACGAATTGTAGTTATAGATAAATATTCAATACCTTTTTTTAGAGATTGTATTTCATATACAGCTTTAGCTGGATCAATAACTTTATAGAAAACAACTGTGTCTATTGTTATTGTAACATTATCAGATGTGATAACTTCTTGTGGTTGAACATCCATTGTTTGTTGTTTTAAACTAACTACAGATCTTATTGTATCTACAAAAGGTATAATAATTGTTAATCCGGCGTCAGCAGCTTTATGAAATTTACCTAAACGTTCAATTATATATACTTCAGATTGTCTAACGACTTTTATTGATTTTATTAAGAGAATAGCTATTAGAACGATTAATAATAGAAAAAAAAGTTTCATGTTTTTTCCTCCCAAAATATTTTTTATATGTATATATGTTGCTTTTTCGATAATTACATTAAGATTATAACATAAAAATGCTGAAAAATAAAGGTTTTTTTTGAAAAATAAATAAATTTATTAATTACTATTTAATAAATTTTCTGTTTATGATATAAATAATATAATTTAATTGAATTTATTTAGAATTTTATGTAGAAAGTGATTAAAAAATTATATGGCAAAAAATATAAAAAAGAAAACTAAATTAAAAATAAGGAAGAATAGTTTACTTGGTAAAATTATATTAGTTACTATTTTATTGATTATAGTACTAGTTGTTTTTAGATATGCGGCTTATTTTAAGAGAGAAGATAATTCGAAATTGCAGGTTATGATTCAAACTGATGTGAATGTAGAATTGGCTCATGATGTTTATATTGATGATAATGGTATTATTTATTTTTCTGAAGATGATATGAAAAATTATTTTGATGAAGATTTATACTATGAAAAAAATGAAAGTAATATGAGAAGGTATTTTTCATCATCACAAAATAAAATACTTGAGATTACTGAAAATGCAAATCATATGTATGTTAATGGAACCTTTATAAAAATAAAAGGTTGTGTAATGGAAAAAGAAGGCGTTTTTTATTTTCCACTTTCAGAACTTACAGATGTTTATAATATAGAAGTAGATTATTTAAAAGATACAAATAAATTGAATATTGAAAAGTTGTCAGAAGAAAAAGTGGTTGCTGTTGTTAATAGGGATACTGAATTAAAATATAAGATGACTGATATTTCTAGAACAGTTAGAAATTTGTCACAAGGCGAAATGGTAACTATTATCGAAGAAATGAATAAAAAATGGATTAAAGTTAAAACATCTGATTATATGATTGGATATGTGAAAAAATCAAAGTTGCTTGATTCCGAAAAAGAAAGAGAAAATTTAGATATAGGAAATCAATATTTTAAGGATTTTGATATAAATAATGATATCGTAATTACATTAGACGAATCTTTTTATGAGGGATTTGATAATAAAATTTCAACTTATGAAGGAAGAGTTGATTTATGTACACAGATTTCTGATAAAATTTTGAAGACAATAGTTGAAAGTGATTTATCTAGCAAAAGACTTGGTGTAAAAATAGAAAGTAATAATGCAACAGATACTAATAATTTTTATAGATTTTTAGAAGAACTTAAAGTTTATGCTAATAGTAATGGTTGTTATTTAATTGTTACTAATGGTGCTAGTTTAGATAGTAATATATTAAATAAAATTGCTGATCTTGTTATATAGAAGGAGGAAATATGCTAAAAAATGAAAAAGGTGGTATACTTGCCAAAATTATATTAATGTTATTCTTGGTAATTATTATAGCGGCGGTTGCAGGATTTGCTTGGTATAATTTATCAATTAAGCCTGTTCAAAGTGAAAGTGAAAAGGTAGTTGTTGAAATTGATTATGGATCAGGAATTAGTAATATTGCTGATAAATTAGAAGAAAATGGTGTAATAAGAAATGCTATGGCATTTAAAATTTATTGCAAAATAAATAATAGGACTTTGATAAAAGCAGGAAAATATGAATTTGATAAAAATATGACTATTGATCAGATTCTTTCAATGGTAGAGCAAGAAAATATTGTAGATGAGACGGTTACTATAACTTTTCCAGAAGGAAAAAGTATTAAATGGATTGCTAATATTATTGCTGAAAATACTAATAATACAGAAAATGATGTATATGAGCTTGTGAAAAATGAAGAATATCTAGATAGTTTAATTGAGAAATATTGGTTTATTACAAGAGAAATAAAGGATGATGATATTTATTATAGTCTTGAAGGATACTTGTATCCAGATACATATATTTTTGCTGATGAAAATGTAACAGTTGAAAGTATTTTTGAAAAGATGTTAGATAAAATGAATTCTGTGCTTACTCCATATCAGAAGGAAATTGAGGATAGTGATTTTTCAGTACATGAAGTTTTAACATTAGCTTCTGTGGTTGAACTTGAGGCAAAGAATGAAGAAGATAGAGCTGGTGTTGCAAGTGTATTTATTAATAGATTAGATAGAAATATGGCTCTTCAAAGTGATGTTACTACATATTATGGATTACAACTAGCAATGGATGAAAGAGAGTTAACTGCTCAAGAACTAAATGATAATAATGGTTATAATACAAGAGCTTCTTCTATGGCAGGAGAAATTCCAGTTGGACCAATTTGTATAGTTAGTGAATCTTCAATTAAAGCAATTTTAAATCCAAATACAACGGATGATTTATATTTTGTTGCAGATAAAAATGGAAAAGTTTATTTTTCAGAAACAAATGATGAACATGAAGAGATAATACAAGAACTAAAAGATAAAGGTTTATGGTATATATATGATTAAAGTAATTATATAAATAAAGAAATGATGAGTTTGATTTTAAAATTAAATTCATTATTTTTTTATGTGATGTTATATATGATTTTAAATGTTAAGAGAAAAAATGTATAAAACTTGACAAATTTGAGAAAAATGTTTAAAATAAATATTGTATTTTAAATATGTTGTGCGTTGATAACACAAAGTAATTGTGATAGAAAGTTTTAAAGAGAGGATTGTCGTCGGCTGAGAGCAATCTAAATGGAAGCAATTATGAAACACGTTGGAGTACATTATTATGAGTGGAAAATTTTAATTTTCAATTAGGGTGGTACCACGGAAGAATGAGATTATATAAGCTTTCGTCCCTTGCAGGGATGAAAGCTATTTTTTTGTCCTTGCCTTTAACAAATAAGAGAAGAAAGGAAGATTGAAATGAACGAGTACAGAACTTATACTTGTAATACGATTAGAAAAGAACATGTTGGAGAAAAAATTAAATTAGCAGGCTGGGTTCAAACTATTAGAGATATGGGAGGAATTATTTTTGTTGATTTAAGAGATCAATATGGAATTACTCAAATAGTTGCTTCTGGTGATGAAAAATTAGTGGATACTTTGGCTAGAATTCCACTTGAATCTACTATTTCAGTAGAGGGAGTTGTTAGACTTAGAGATGATGAAACTGTTAATGAAAAAATAGATACAGGTTTAGTTGAGCTTTTTGCTCAGAAAATTGAAATATTGGGCAAAAGAACAAAGGATTTACCTTTTGATATTGAAAATAGTAGAGATGTAAGAGAGGATTTAAGACTTCAATATAGATTTTTGGATTTAAGAAATGAAAAATTAAAAAATAATTTGATTTTAAGATCTAAAGTTATTCAATTTATGAGGGAGCAAATGATTAAGAAAGATTTTCTTGAAGTTCAAACTCCAATTCTTACAAGTTCTTCACCAGAAGGAGCTAGAGATTATTTAGTTCCTAGTAGAATTTATCCAGGAAAATTTTATGCACTTCCACAAGCACCTCAACAATTTAAACAATTGTTAATGGTTGCTGGAATTGATAAATATTTTCAAATTGCTCCTTGTTTTAGAGATGAAGATGCTAGAGCTGATAGAACTCCAGGAGAATTTTACCAATTAGATATGGAAATGGCTTTTGCTACACAAGAAGATGTATTTGGTGTTATGGAAGAGGTTATTTATAATGTTTTTAAAGAATTTTCTAATAAAAAAATAGCTGAATATCCATTTCCTAGAATTCCTTACAAAGAAGCAATGCTTAAATATGGTTCAGATAAACCAGATTTAAGAAATCCACTTATTATTCAGGATGTTACAGATATTTTTGAGAAAATAGATTTAAAAGTATTTAATGGAAAAATTGTAAGAATTATTTCTGTTCCTGAGGGAGCAAGTCAACCTAGAACATTGTTTGAAGGAATGACAGATTATGCTATAAAAGATTGCAAGGCTAAAGGGTTAGCTTGGCTTAAGGTTGGAGAAGATAGATCTCTTCAAGGACCTATTGCTAAGTTTATAGATGATGCTTCGAGAGAAGAAATGCTTACTAGAACTAATACTAAAGCTGGTGATGCAATATTCTTTATTGCTGAACATGAGCCAATAGTTTCAAAGCTTGCTGGACAAATTAGAGAAGAACTTGGAAAGAGGTTAGGAATAATTGATGATTCTGTTTATAAGTTTTGTTGGATTGTTGATTTCCCAATGTATGAAAGAGTTGATAATGGAAAAATAGAATTTTCGCACAACCCATTTTCTATGCCACAGGGCGGAATGGAGGCTTTGGAAACAAAGGATGCGTTGGATATTTTAGCGTATCAGTATGATATAGTTGGTAATGGTATTGAACTTGCATCTGGAGCTGTTAGAAACCATTCTCCTGAAATTATGATTAAAGCATTTGAGATTGCAGGATATAAAGAAGAAGTTATATTAGAAAAGTTCTCAGCTCTTTATAATGCTTTTCATTATGGTGCTCCACCACATGCTGGTATAGCGCCAGGAATTGATAGAATTATAATGTTGCTTGCTGAAGAAGATACTATAAGAGAAATTCAAGCATTTCCAATGAATGCAAAAGCACAAGATTTACTAATGGGAGCACCTGCGAGGGTTACTCAAAAACAGTTAGATGAAATACACATTAAAATTAATGAAAAAAGATAGTATAAAACGAAATCACTTTCATAGAATAATTGAGAGTGATTTTTTATGGGAAACAAAAATGTTTTTTATATTGATTATTTAGATTCTTATTTAGATGTGTTAAATGCTAGTTTTCCTAAGTGGTTTAGAAAGCTTATATATATAATTTTAAATCATTGTGGTGTGATTAGAAAAAATGAAAATATCTTTATTTTGATGAGTGTAGAAGATGGTAATATTAATAAAAGAATGATTTGTAATTTACAAAAGAAATTATTGAAAAGTAATGTTCAAAATATTGTTTTTGCAGAGAGCCTTTATAATAGGAGAGAATTTATAGAATTTTTTAAGAATAGATTTAATATATTAGAAGGAAAGTGGTTATATAAATTTTTAATTTTGGATATTATAAAGAAAATTGTATATATTCAAGGTAGAAATATTAGTGATTATGAGATAACTATTTTATGTAATAAACCTTCTGAAATTGTTTTGGATAATATAAAGTTTATAGCTAGAAATTGTAAAATTTTGAATATAGTTACTGAAAATATTGATGAATTTTCTTATTTAGAAGATGAATTGTATGATAAGTTTGGAATATTATTGATTGTGTCATCAAATGTAAAAAAGGCTTGTTTACATTCAGATATAATAATTAATATTGATTTTTTGAGTACTCAATTAAATATGTGTAGATTTAAAGATGATAATATTTTAATTCAGTGTACAAAAGAAAAATTTGATAATAGAAATGGTTTAGTAATAACTAATTATAAGTTTGATATATTGAAAAGATATTTATCATTTTGGACTAAAATGAAACATTTTGAATTAGAAATTTTGTATGAGAGTTTACTTTATTATAATACTTCCTTTTCTGGTGTTAGAAAAATTTTAAAAAGGGATAATGTTAAAATAAAATATTTAGAAGGATTGCATGGTAAATTAAATTTTAGAGAGATAAAGAAATAAAGTACTTGACAAATTTTAAGATTAATACTATGATAAGAGCTGTTAATAAGTTTTAGAGAGGAGTCTGATGAAGATGGAAGAAAAGAGAGAAATATTATTAACACAAGAAGGTTATGATAACCTAGAAAAAGAAATTGAATTTTTAAAAACAGAAAAAAGAACTGAAATTGCAGAACGAATTAAAGTTGCTTTAGGGTTTGGAGATTTATCAGAAAACTCTGAATATGACGAAGCTAAAAGTGCTCAAGCTGCAAATGAAAACAAGATTGCAGAATTAGAAAATAAAATAAGATTTGCTAAGATTATAGATGAATCTGAAATTGATACAAAAACAGTTCAAATTGGAAATATAGTTACTGTTCATGATGAAGAATTCGATGAAGAAGTTGAATATACTATAGTAGGTTCTACTGAAGTTGATTTATCTCAAAATAAAATTTCAAATGAATCACCTATGGGTTCAGCTTTACTTGGAGCAAAGAAAGGTCAAGTAGTTGAAGTTGAGGCTCCAGCAGGTGTTATGAAATATAAAATCTTAGCAATAAAAAAATAGTTGAGTTTATAAATTAGGAATGTTTCTTATTTAAGAAATATTCCTTTTTATTGTTTAGAGGAGGATTTAGGAAATTAATATTCAGAATAAAAGTTAACATAAATTGACGTTTGGGCAAAAAAATAGTATAATTTAATTATCAATTCTTAGGAGGTGAATTTATGAATTCAGTTGATTATTATCGGTATCGCAATACGTTGATTAGAAATGGGGAGGTGACTTTTTCGAGCTCAAAAGATACGATTGAATTTATGTCGATTCTTTTGATGGGTTATTATGATCATTTTTTGGAGGTGAGGTATAATGCCTCAACTGACCCGGCAGAGAAAAACGACTATAATATTCGTCGTGGTAGCGAAAGTATGCTGGTTAAGAGTTATGTGCAGTTCTTTTTGAAAGAGAATTTGCCAGACTCGACTAACTGGTGGTACAATCTGGTTAAATCATTTAGACCAGAACCTATTTTGAATGTTGATACAAGACATAATAGCGAACTTTATGATTATGTCTTGAAAAGACTTGGTAGAACCGGCGATGTCGCTGTTAGTAATGTTTTTCCGAATCGGTTAGTATTTTCTATTGTAGGAGATTTGACTGTTAGGATGAATACTATTAGCAGACGCTGATTTCATGGGAGAAGGCACAGGAGTAAAATCCTGTGTCTTCTTTTATTTGTGAATATAGTAATTTAAATAGACGAGAAAGTATGACAAATAAAGAGTAGTTGTTTATTGATATTGAAGGTTTTATAAATTATAATATTCATAATTGTTTTGAAAGGAGAAAATATGTTACAACTTAAAAATATAACAAAAGACTATATATCAGGAAATCAAACTGTTCATGCACTTAAAGGAATTGATATAGAGTTTAGAAAATCTGAATTTGTATCTATTTTAGGTCCTAGTGGTTGCGGAAAAACTACATTACTTAATATTATTGGTGGCTTAGATAGATATACAAGTGGAGATTTAATTATTAACGGAAAATCTACAAAGGAGTTTAAAGATAAGGATTGGGATGCTTATAGAAATTATTCTGTTGGTTTCGTTTTTCAAAGTTATAATTTAATACCTCATCAAACAGTTTTAGCTAATGTTGAACTTGCTCTTACATTATCTGGTGTTAGTAAGAAAATTAGAAAACAGAAAGCTATAAAAGCTTTGGAAGATGTTGGACTTAAAGAACAAATTCATAAAAAGCCAAATCAACTATCTGGTGGTCAGATGCAAAGAGTGGCAATTGCTAGAGCATTAGTTAATGATCCAGATATAATTCTTGCAGATGAACCTACAGGTGCGCTAGATACTGAAACTAGTGTACAGATTATGGAAATATTAAAGAATATTTCTAAAGATAAACTTATTGTTATGGTTACACATAATCCTGATTTAGCAGAAAAATATTCTTCAAGATTGATTAAAGCAATTGATGGAAAAATTATTAGTGATTCTAATCCTTATACAGAGCATGACAAGGAAAGTGAAGGAGAATTAAAGGCTAAATATGGAAAAACTTCAATGAGCTTTTTTACGGCTTTATCCCTAAGTTTAAATAATTTAATGACTAAAAAAGGAAGAACTTTTTTAACTGCTTTTGCAGGAAGTATTGGCATTATTGGGATTGCTCTTATTTTATCTTTATCAAATGGTGTAGATGATTATATTGCTAAAGTTCAAGAGGATACTCTTTCAAATTATCCATTAACAATTCAAGAAGAAAGTGTTGATGCGTCTTCTTTAATGCAAGTTTTTATGGAAAAAAATACAGATGAATATAATGATGGAAAGATTCATTCTAATCAGTTAGTTGGAAAGATTTTTGATCAGCTTTCTAAAGAAGTACAAAGGAACAATTTAACTGATTTTAAGAAATATATTGATGATACAGATAATGATATAAAAAAATATTCAAATGCTGTACAATATGGATATGATTTAACTTTAAATATTTATAAAGGTAATGTAGAAGATGGAATAGTTCAAGTAAATCCTTCTACAACTTTTGAAAAATTAGGAATGACAAATTCTTCAGAAGATTCTACTTATGTTATGGGTTCTTCTACAGATGTTTGGTCTGAAATGATTGATAATGATGAATTACTAAAGTCTCAATATGATATTGTAGCAGGACAATGGCCACAAGAATATAATGAAGTAATGCTTATAATAACTGAAAATAACATAATTAGTGATTATTCTTTGTATACTTTAGGCATAAAGAATCAAAATGAACTTACAGAGAAAATGCATAAGATTATAGCTGGTGAAGAAATTGAAGAATTAGAAGATGAGGTTTATTCTTATGACGATTTTTTAGGATTAACGTATAAAGTTGCACTAAATACTGACTATTATGAAAAACAAGGAACATCTTGGATTAGTAAGAAGAATGATGAAACTTATATGAAACAAAAATTACAAGATGCATTAGAAGTAAAAATAGTTGGAATTGTAAAGCCTAATGAAGAAGCTTCTGCTACTTCTATGGGAGATATGGGAATAATAGGATATAAAAAAGAACTTACAGAATATGTTATTAATAAGATTAATGAATCTGAGATTGCAAAAGAGCAAAAATCAAATTCTACAATTAATGTATTTACTGGTAAAGAATTTGTAGATGTAGCTGATTCAACTACAAGTTCTGGGTTTGATTATTCAAGCTTGTCAGCAGAAGAACAGCAGTATATGGCGAGCCTTTCACAAGAAGAGATGGCTGCAATGATTGCTTCGTACACAGATATGTCTAATTCTACATATGAAGAAAATATTTCTAAATTAGGAATTTGTGATATAGAGTCACCTTCATCAATTAATATTTATCCAATTGATTTTGAGAGTAAAGAGAAGATTGTCAATGCTATTGAAAAATATAATGAAGATAAACGAAATGAAGGGAAAGAAGATGATGTTATTCAATATACAGACTTAGTTGGAACCATGATGAATTCTGTAACTGTTATTGTAGATATGATTAGTTATGTATTGATAGCGTTTGTTTCTATTTCATTAGTTGTTTCTTCAATAATGATAGGAATTATTACTTATATTTCTGTTCTTGAGAGAATTAAAGAGATTGGTATTTTACGTAGTATAGGTGCTTCAAAGAAAGATATTTCTAGAGTGTTTAATGCAGAAACTTTTATTGTTGGGTTAGTCGCAGGAATTATAGGTATAGGAATTACTATTTTACTTAATATTCCAATAAATGCTATTATTAAAAATGTAGCAGGAGTTTCAAATCTTTCTAAATTACCATTTGTAGGAGCGGTTATACTTATATTAATTAGTATGATTCTTACGATGGTAGCTGGTTTGATACCAGCTAAAATGGCTAGCAAGAAAGATCCGGTTGAGGCTTTAAGAACTGAATAAAATAAAAAAACGAAGCAGAAAAACTGCTTCGTTTTATTTTACATTAAGAATTTTACTAATAATTTGGGACAATTAGTATATTGGATAATTCTTAATGTAAAAATCGAAAATAATTTATTAGTGAAGAATATCCTAAATATTCTTCAGTTTTATAGTGAGTTTTTCTAAATTCTTTGGAAGTATTTTTATACATATTTTCTATTGATTTTTGTATATTCCAATTAACAGCTTGATAATCTGTTTCATATTTTAGTGCTATTTTTTTATAATATTTTATAATTTCGAGATGAGTCAGTTGCGAATATGGATTTTCGTATGAACATAATATACAATCTAACAAATAGTATGTTCCAATCATATTTGGATTAAATCTTAAATCTATAAGTTCTTTATAGATTTTTTTTCTTAGATTAATAATATTTAATTTGTGGGAATATTTTGTGTCAGATGAAAGCATTTTTAGTTGGTGACATATGATTTGAATATTTTTTTTATTGTTTTTTTCTATATTTAGAGAAATGTATTGAAATGTAAGATGTTTTTTTAATTTCTTATTTGTAGAAGAACTACTAATTATTATATTAGGCATTGTTTTATTACAAGTTTTTATAGAATCTTTTGTTATTGTTTGATTAAAGCCTAATATTTTGATATCTGATGTTTTTTTTAATATTTGGTTTAAAAGTAAAGATAAATATTCTAAATCATCATAGAAGATAAATATACTGGTCATAAAATTCTCCAATCAAAAATGCTTACATTAATATTAACGATATATTTTAAATAAAAGTTGCGAAAATTTTAGAAAAATGTGGAGAAATATTTATGGAAAATATGGAGAATAACTTTGAGAAAATATATGAAAAATATAATAAAAGAGTTTATAAGTATATAGCTGGGAGAATTCAAAATAAATCTGAAATAGAAGATATTGTTCAAGAAGTATTTGTTAAAGTATATAAAAATATGAATTTATATGACAAAAATAAAGGTAACCTTTGCAATTTTATATTAGTAAATGCTAATCAAGTTTTAGTTGAATATTATAGAAAAAGAGTGTCTGAAAATACAAGATATGAACGTATAGTTGAGGAAAATGAGAAAAAGGTTTATGAATACTTTGAAAAGATAGATGGAGAATATGGATTAGAAAAATTTTTATGTAAGTTACCTAAGATGCAGAGAAAGGCAATTGAACTTGTTTATATAGAGGGGTTATCTTATAAGGATGTTGCCAAAATTCTTGGAAAGACGGAACTTAGTGTTAAATCTTTAATTTTTAGAGCGAAAAATAGTTTGAAAAAATTAATCGAGAATGATGAACCAGATATTGTGGAAGAGTATTTTGGAAAGAAGATTATAAAGATTATTATTTTATCAGTAATATCAATTACTATGGTAACTGGTTTAACATATGCTATTGTTAAGATTTACGAATCTATTATAAAAGAAAAAGATACTTATACTTTAAGTGAAATGAAACAGGAGATTCCAATTGAGGAGTCTGATATTTCTGAAGAAGAGGCTAAGAAGTTTATTGGAAATTATTTATCTGTTATTGAAAGAAAAGATGTAATATTAGGTAATGATATAAAGTTAATTAAAGATTATGAGGTTAATCAGTTATGTTGGATTTATGATAGTGAAGATTATAGTATTTACATAGATGCTAAAGATGGAGCTTTAGTTAAATTTTATGGTTCTAGTTTAAATGAGATATTAGAAGATAGGGAATACTTAGAATTGTTAGAAGATTTGAAAATTAATGGATATGAATTATATAATATAGAAAAGTTATATGATTTTACACACGTGATTTTGTGTAAAAAATATGGTGAATTATTTAATAAATATGAATCTGTTTCAATTATTTATAAGGAAAGTTCTTTGCAAACAATTTACAGTATTAATATTATATATGAAGAAAAAGAAATGTTAATTGATGAAACTGAAGCAATAGAACTATGTAAATTAACTGGAGAAGAGGTTAAAGAGATTGATTTATGTATAGAGAATGTTTTTGAAAATAGAGAAAATTCTTTGGATAATTATACTGAACAAGTGTGGGAAAATGATGAGTTATATTTAGAAGAATGGTCAAAAGAAAGGTATGATATTAGAAAAGTTTGGAAGATAGAAACAGAAAGTTTAAAAACATTGTATATAGATTCATATACTGGAGAAGTATTTGATGTAACTGCTAAAAATGAATATTTAACAGAAGAAAAAAGCAGCTAGTTTATCTAGCTGCTCCTGTATATGTAGTGCTTCCATAAAGTCTTATTGGTGCTGTACCTGTTCCGGCTACACTTGCAGCTGCATTTAGTGCAGCTGTTCTAATACTTGATGTGCCAACACACTCTAACCAAAAATAATAATTAAAAGTTTTAGAATTTGCTGTTGTTACATTATTACTCCATCCTAAAAAGCATTTATTTGTGTATCCAGTTGTATGGAATGCATTTGCTAATGCAGATGTTGCTGCACTTTGAGATGAATCTATATATACAAAATCCCAATATCCTGAAATCATAGAACTGTCAATAGAATATCCATAATAATCATTAAAATATCCTGATCCACCTAGAGTATGTACATACATAGCATAACCATTTCCAGTGTTTCCAATCCATGCTAACATACTATCTCTAGTTATTGCTCCAGTAACTGCTGTACATGAATAACCTAATGTTCTTAAGCCACTTTGAGCATATGCGGCACATTCTCCATAATAAGAACTTTTACTACTTGAAAATACTTTTGCACTGGCTGAAGCGTGGCAAGAACCTGCAGATATAGAAATAATTAAAATTATTAATAATAAAGTAGAAATTATTTTTTTATTCATTGATTTCGTCACCTCCAATTATATTACTTGTATTTGCGTCTACAAAAATAAATGTATCATTTGTAGTTTGAATTTTCCAAGTTGGGTGAACACTAGTGTCTGTATTTGAAGAGTCATAATAGTTATTTGCTTTTTCCATTTCTAAGTTTACAGAAACTATATCATTAGAATCTATATTTAGCTCTTGACTTGCTACTTGTATTGCTTCTGATTGACTTATAGATACTTCTGAGGAAGTAGTAGGTTCATTAAATACTGATAGGGCAATTATTTCATCAGTATCAGGAATAAAGAAAATTTTTACAGATTCGTATTTGTTATATATTCCGTTATAATTTTTTTCAAAATTTGCTTGCCAAATTATATCATCATATTTTTCTATGTAACTTAATTCATATTGAGAAGGTAAATTTAATTCATTATATTTAGCACAGATGTATTCTTGTGCATTTTCTTTAGATAAATTTGAAGAAGTTGCAACAGTAGAAATTTCTTTTGAATAGATTCCTTTTAGTGAGTTGTTTGTGTCTAATTTTATTGTGTAATCATTATTTTCAATAATAAAATAATTTTGATTTTCTAATTTATCGAATGCTGTTTTGGAATTTGTAATTGCTGTTTCTGAATTTAATGTATCAAGAATTTCGTATGATTTATTTAAAGACATCTGACTTATGTTTGAATTTGTGTCGGCATCTATAGTAGCTTGATTACTACTCGTAGCATATGCGAAAGTTAACATGCTTAATAGTGCTACACTAGAACATCCTAATAGTATTTTTGTTTTTTTATTCATAATTACCTCCAAATAAAAAAATAATATAGCTATATCTTGTAATAATAAATAATATATGCAATTTTAATTTTAAATAATTATCGAATAATTAAGAAAAAAAAAGTATATTCAATTTCAAAAAAAAATTTTTAGACAAAAAAAGGAAAATTATTAGTAAGAGTTTTTATGGACTAAAAAGCAGCGAAATGTACCAAACAAATATACTGTGCACATAAAAAATAGAAATAATTTTATTTTGTAAACTTGAAAATTATACCCACAAGTGCTTGTGAATAAGTGTGTCGAAAAATATCGATGAAATAGGTTGTTCACAGACTTATCCACATTATCCACAATAACAAAAGGTACTTAAAAATTGTTACAGATAGTTTACGTAAATATGGAAAATGCCTGTTTTCAATGGTTTTAGAAAAAAAATCGGGAAATTAGGAAAGTCGAAAAATGTTGTAAAATCGAAGTTTTTTTGATTTATCCACAGGCGATTTTTTTAAATAGTAATGAAATATTGACAATATATAAAAAAAGTATTAAAATAACAATATGTTAATAATGCGTTGAAAAAGAATGAATATAATTTCTTTATCTAAAGAGAGCCAGGGATTAGGTGAAAGCTGGTGGTAAGGTGTATAGGATGGAACTTTGGAGCATATTTTAATTAAGGTGGATCTAAAAGATCAAATAGGGTGGAACCGCGGAAAATTATGTCTTTCGTCCCTTTATCTGGGATGAAAGGCTTTTTTGTATTTAAAAACAGTAAATAAAAGTTTTTTATTCCAAGAAAATAAAAAGGAGGAATTAAAAAATGGTAGAATCAATGGATGAAATTGTAAACTTATGTAAGGCGAGAGGATTTGTTTATCCTGGCTCTGAGATTTATGGAGGGCTTGCTAATACTTGGGATTATGGACCACTAGGTGTCGAACTAAAAAATAATGTAAAAAAAGCATGGATGAAAAAATTTGTACAGGAAAATAAGTATAATGTTGGACTTGATGCTGCAATATTGATGAACCCAGAAACTTGGGTCGCTTCAGGACATGTTGGAGGATTTTCTGATCCACTTATTGATTGCAAAGAATGTAAAACTAGACATAGAGCTGATAAGTTAATTGAAGAATGGGCTCATGAACAAGGAAAAGATATGATTGCTGATGGTATGTCAGATGAAGAATTAGTTAATTTTATAGTGGAAAATAAAATACCTTGTCCATCATGTGGTAAGACGAATTTTACTGATATTAGAAAATTTAATTTAATGTTTAAAACTTTTCAGGGTGTAACTGAAGATGCTAAATCTGAAATTTATTTGAGACCTGAAACTGCACAAGGTATATTTGTTAATTTTAAAAATGTACTTCGTACTACTAGAAGAAAAATGCCAATGGGTATTGCTCAAATTGGTAAATCTTTTAGAAATGAGATAACTCCTGGTAATTTTACTTTTAGAACTAGAGAATTTGAACAAATGGAACTTGAATTTTTCTGTAAGCCGGGAACTGATTTAGAATGGCACGCTTATTGGAAAAAGTTCTGTGAAGAATGGTTATTAAATTTAGGAATGAAAAAAGAGAATATAAGATTAAGGGATCACTCACCAGAAGAACTTTCTCATTATAGTAATGGTACTACTGATATAGAATTTTTATTCCCATTTGGATGGGGAGAACTTTGGGGAATTGCTGATAGAACTGATTTTGATTTAACTCAACATCAAGAGTTTTCTAAACAGGATATGACTTACTTAGATACTGAAACAAATGAAAGATATGTTCCTTATTGTATTGAACCTTCACTTGGTGCAGACAGAGTAACTCTTGCATTTTTATGTAATAGTTATGAAAAAGAAAAAATTGCAGAAGGAGATGTTAGAACGGTTTTAAAATTACATCCAGCTCTTGCTCCTTATAAAGTAGCTGTACTTCCTTTATCTAAAAAATTAAGTGAAAAGTCAGAAGAAATATATGAAAAACTTTCTAAATCTTTTATGTGTGATTATGATGAAGCGGGAAGTATTGGAAAAAGATATAGAAGGGAAGATGAGATTGGTACACCTTACTGTGTTACAGTTGATTTTGATACTTTAGAGGATGAAGCTGTTACTATAAGAGATAGAGATACTATGGAACAAGTAAGAGTTAAAATTGATGAATTAGAAGATTGGATTTCAGAAAAAATTAAATTTTAATAATTAAATGATTTTGAGATTTATTAAAAAATTAAAAGCTAATATTATAAAACTAAAAAGACTTCTCGGGATTGCTCCAGAGAAGTCCTTTTTTAATTGTTAGGCCAGAAGTTTGGCCAAGTCAACCGATTCAGATACCAAAGCGGGATTTTCGAGTGTAAATTTGCTTGATTCTGCTCCACATGGACAGTTGTTTTGGTAAACAATTTTGCCTTTGTTAAATTGTCCATCTTCAGTGAGATAAATAGTCTGAGTTTGTGGATACTGGTGTATCACGAACTTGTAGGGAATGAACCCTTTGGTAAAGAAGATGAACCCTTCGATATAGTCAACGTCGATACCGCTGGATAGTTCTTTTTTGCCGTTAACTATAAGAAGTGTGAAGATGGAGTTGTTTTCGCTCTTCGGATAGAAACCTGTGTAGAGGTGTCCCTTGCCGATGTCAATATTGTATGATCCGTCTTCGTTTTCGCTGATGTTTACAGTGCTTGTGTTTAGGTTAATGAGCGGAAAAAAATTGATTAAATGTTTCCGAAGCTCATTAATTTGAAGTTTTTCCATAAATGGTACCTCCTTGTTGGTTGTATAATTAATGTGTACATATAGTAGTATACAATATTATGTTAACAAATTCAAGATGCGTTTAAAATTAATTTACATAAAAAATATTCTATATATTGTAAATTTCTTGAAAATACAGTATAATAGAAGGGATTTATAAAACGAAGGAAGATATAGTATATGTTAAAGTTTAAGGAGAAGCGATGGCGAATTTTATTTGATTTTTGTATTTAAAAGAAAAATAATTAATAAAAATTAAATAAAAGGAGAGATTAAAAATGAGTAAAAAAATAATGTTAACAGGTGATAGACCAACTGGAAGACTTCATATAGGTCATTATTTTGGTTCTTTACAAAATAGAGTGAAAATGCAAAATGAAGTAGATGAATGTTATATATTGGTTGCAGATGTTCAAGCTTTAACTGATAATTTTAATAATCCAGAAAAGGTAAGGAGTAATGTTAGAGAAGTAGTAATGGATTATTTAGCAGTTGGCATTGATCCAAAGAAAGCTACTATATATTTACAATCTGAAATTTCAGAGGTAGCAGAACTTACAGTATTTTATTCAAATTTAGTAACGATTGCTAGATTAGAGAGAAATCCTACGGTAAAAACAGAAATAGCTCAAAAAAGAGATGTTTTTGGAGAGAGTGTAACTTATGGATTTTTAGGGTATCCGGTAAGCCAAGCTGCGGATATAACAGCTTTTGATGCTACTATTGTTCCAGTAGGAGAAGATCAACTTCCTTTAATAGAACAATGTAGAGAGATTGTTAGAAAATTTAATAGTATATATGGAGAAGTTTTAAGAGAACCAGAGGCAGTTCTTTCTTCTACTAAGAGAATTAAAGGATTAGATGGAAATGAGAAAATGGGTAAATCGTTAGGAAATGCTATTTATCTATCTGATTCAGAAGAAGAAATTACAAGAAAAGTTATGGGCGCTGTTACTGATCCTAATAGAATTAGAAAAGATGATAAGGGAAATCCTGATGTTTGTATGGTTTCTTATTATCATAACTTATTTAGTTCTGATGAAGAATGTAAAAAAGTTTGCACAGAATGCAAAGCTGGGGCTAGAGGATGTGTTGCTTGCAAAAAGCAACTTACTAAAAATATTATAGACTTTTTAAGACCTATTAGAGAAAAAAGAGCTTATTATGAAGCTCATCCAGAAGAAGTAGATAAAATTTTATATGAAGGAACTCAAAAAGCTAAAGCTAAGGCTGAAGCTACTATGAAAAAAGTTAAAAAGGCTATGAAGCTTGATTATTTTGAATAGGTTTTATATTTATAAGGAGATATAAAGATGTTTGTAGATTATACAAAAATAATAATTAAATCTGGTGATGGAGGAAATGGTGCTGTGTCTTTTCGCCGTGAAAAATATGTTGCAGCTGGTGGACCTGATGGTGGAGATGGTGGAAAAGGTGGAGATGTTTATTTCATTGTTGACCCAGATAGTAATACATTAATTGATTTTAGATATAATAAAAAGTTTAAAGCTCAAAATGGTGAAAATGGTAGTGGAGCACATAAATATGGAAAAAGCGGTGAAGATTTAATAATTAAGGTTCCAAAGGGAACTGTTGTAAAAGATGCTGAGACAGGTAGTGTTATTGCTGATTTATCTGTGGATGGAGAAAAAAGACTTATTCTTCCTGGTGGAAGAGGAGGAAAAGGAAATTCTCATTTTGCTACTTCTACAAGACAGGTTCCTAGGTTTGCTCAAGATGGTGAAAAAGGGCTTGAAAAAGAACTTATATTGGAGCTTAAGCTTTTAGCTGATGTTGGATTAATTGGTTTCCCAAATGTAGGTAAATCAACACTTCTTTCTAGAGTTACAGCAGCTACTCCTAAAATTGCTAATTATCATTTTACAACAATTTATCCTAATTTAGGTGTTGTTGAAACAGAGTATGGTGATAGCTTTGTTATGGCGGATATTCCCGGAGTTATTGAGGGAGCTAGTGAAGGAGTTGGTTTAGGAATTCAATTTTTGAGGCATATTGAAAGAACTAGGCTTTTGCTTCATGTTATAGATTGTTCTGGAAGTGAAGGAAGAAATCCTGTTGAAGATTTTGATATAATAAATAAAGAACTTAAAAACTATAGTGATAAATTAGCTAAAAGAAAGCAAATTATTGTTGCTAATAAAGCAGATGTTATTCAAGATGAATCAGGCTATAAAGCTTTAGAAAAAATGGCAAAAGAAAAGAATATTGAAATTTTTAAAATTTCTGCTGTTACTGGAGAAGGTGTAAAGGAATTATTCCAACATGTTTCTCAAGTTCTTAAGACTTTACCTAAAGAAGATTTAATTGAAATTGAAGAGAAAAAGGTTTATACACTTAAAGAAAATGAAAAAGAATTTAGTATTGAAGTTTTAAATGGTGAGTTTATAGTTACAGGACCTGCTATTGAGAGATTGATGGGAAGAATTAATATAGGTGATAATGAATCAATGGCATATTTTGAAAGAAATTTAAATGATTTAGGAATAAATGATGCATTGAGAGAAAAAGGTGTTAAAGAAGGGGATACTGTAAAATTTTTGGATTGGGAGTTTGAATGGTTTGATTACTAAAAATAAAAGAGGCTTATTAATATTAAGTCTCTTTTATTTTTAATAAATGTATTTATATTGAAAAAATTATGAAAAACTAATTTTCATCTTCATTGAAGTTTAAGCTTGTTTTTATAAGCTTGATTAGTTTTGAAAAAGCTGTTTTTGTGCTTTTAAATAATACATTGAAAAATGATGTAATTTTTTCTGCTGGAGTAATATTATCCATTTTTACAATTGATTTTTCTTCAATATTTGCAACTTTTTGTGGGTGGTCTTGAATATCTTTCATTATTGAATTTACATATAAAGATCCTGTTGTTACTTTATCTTCATCAAAAGCTTTTACTGATTCAGCTTTTGCTTTTTCAGTTATTTCAGCAAATGCAGTTAAAGTTGATTCCTTAGGTTCTTCTGATTTTATAACAGCTTCTTGTACAATGCTTTCAGTTTTATTTGTAGAATCTAATTTTATTTGAGTAACTATAGTGTCATCTGGAATAGCTTGTTTACTAATATCTTCTAAATCAACGGTTTTATAAAATTCAACAGAATTTGAAGATAATACAGATGTTTCTAAAATATCTTCTGATTCTTTTTCATCTTCCTCTGATCCAAATAGTTCAAATTTTACTTCTTTGCTTGTGTCTGCTAAAGTTTTAAAAGAAAGAATTTCTTCATTTTCTTGAATTGGTAATATATAGTTAGAGTAATTATTGTTATCCCATTCACCATTATTATTTCTGAAACAGAATTGAAGATTTTCACCAGATTCTACTTTTATTGTTGCTAAATATCCGAATGTTGATGGTTTCATTTTGATTTCTGATTTGTTTTCCCAATTGCTTCCATATCCATATGAAATGTAAACTTCGTCTGTTAGATTGTTTGAAAATAGAAAACCTTTATATAATAACACAATTTCTTGGTCTTCATAAATTGTATCTTTATTTATATATATATCTTTTGTAAAATCCATATTTTTCTCCTAAATATAATATTTATTAAGATTATATTATTTAATTCTTTCTTTTTCAACAAAATATAATATCATTAAGATTATATTTTAGTTACAAAATTACAAAAATGTGACAAAAAAATAACAAAAAAGTTTTTATAACAAAAAAGAAAACTTTTGTTTGACAAATAAAAGTTTATATGTTATTATCATTTCGAAAATAATATTAGGAGTGATGAAATTGAAGAAAAAAGATCCAAATGCGTTAAATAAAAGAGAAAAAGCAATACTAAGATTTATTGAAAAACAAATAAAATTGAAAGGATATCCACCTTCAGTTAGAGAAATAGGTAAAGCAGTTGATTTAAAATCTACAGCTACTGTACATGGATATTTGAATCAATTAGAAGAAAAAGGATATATTAAAAAAGAACAACAAAAGGGTAGAACTTTAAAATTATTAAAAGGAGGAGCTCTAGAGGGTCAAGAAACATTTACTCCTGAAGAAAAATCTGTTTATGCAGAAAAAGAATTAGTTGAAGTTCCAGTTATAGGAAAAATAACTGCTGGTGCACCAATTCTTGCTGTTGAAAATGTAACAGATACTTTCCCAATTCCAATTGATTTTGTTGGAAATTCTGAAAGCTTTATGCTTACTGTTAGAGGAGAAAGTATGATTGAAGCTGGAATTTTAGATGGTGATTATATATTAGTAAAAAAACAAAATGTAGCAAATAATGGAGAAATTGTTGTAGCTTTAATTGAAGATGAAGCTACAGTAAAAACTTTTTATAAAGAAAAAGGTTATATAAGATTACAACCAGAAAATTCTACAATGGAACCAATTATTGTTCCTGATTGTAAGATATTAGGAAAAGTGGCTGGTGTGTTTAGAAAAATGTAATTATAAAATAAAATGGGCTATACATGTATGTGTATAGCCGTTTTTATTTTATTTCAACTATTGTAACTCCCATTTCACCTTCACCATATGTTCCGTATCTAAAAGATTTTGCATGCGGATGAGTTTTTAAGTATTTTTGAATTCCTTTACCTAAAATTCCAGTACCTTTTCCATGTACAATTCTAACTGATTCTAATTTAGAAAGTGCGGCGTTATCTAAAAATTTGTCTACTAAAAATATTGATTCTTCTATATTCATTCCTATTAGATTTAATTCTGTTTCTACTTTTTTAGGGGTAAACTGAGTATGTTTTTTATGTGTGATTTCTGTTTTGGGTGCTGTAGTAGTTTCATTTTTTATTTTTGTTAATTGTGAAATTGGTAGATTTGTTTTTATATTATCTATTTGAATATTAACTTTTTTTGCTTGATTTGGATAACTAAGAATAGTTCCATTTTTATTAAAAGATGGTATAAAAACAATTAAACCTGGTTTTATTTCTGATTCAGCAATAGTATTAGATTCTTCTTGCGTAATTTTAGTACTTTCAGTTGTTTTTGATATTTTATCAGATAGTTTTTTTCTTAATGAGTTTAATTTTTTATAATCTTGACCTGAGTTTTCCATTTCTTTTATTATTTCATTTGCATCTTGCTTAGCTTGAAGTAAAATTTCTTTTGCTTCTTGTTTAGATTTTTGTATATATTCTTTTTTATGAGTAGCAAGATCTTCTGTTTCGTTTTGAAGTTTTTCTTTTAGTATAGATATTTCTTTTGATTCTTTTAAAATTTTTTCTTTTTCAGATTCTATTAATGCTTTTGAATCATAAATTTCTTTTAGTAAGTCTTCAATTTTTGCAGTATCAGAATTGAGCAACGTTTTTGCATTTTCTAAAATTGATGTATCTAGTCCAAGTTTTTGACTTATAGCAAATGCATTACTTTTTCCTGGAACACCTATTAATAGACGGTAAGTAGGAGATAGAGTTTCTAAATCAAATTCACAGCTGGCATTTTCGATTCCTTCAGTTAGTAAAGCATATTCTTTTAGATTTTGATAGTGTGTAGTTGCTACTGTTAAAATATTTCTACTTTTAAGATCTTCTAGAATACTTTGAGCAAGACACGCTCCTTCAATAGGATCGGTTCCAGATCCTAATTCATCTACTAAAACCAAACTGTTGGATGTACTATCTCTTAATATGTTAATAATGTGTGTCATGTGAGAGGAGAACGTGCTTAGAGATTCTAAAATACTTTGTTCGTCTCCAATATCTGCAAAGACATTATCACATATAAAGATTGAGCTTTCAGCAGATGCTGGAATATGCATACCACTACACGTCATTAATGTTAAAAGTCCAATTGTTTTTAGTGTTACTGTTTTTCCACCAGTATTTGGTCCTGTTATTAAAAGACAAGAAAAATTTTGACCAATGTTAACTGTTATGGGTACTGCTTTTTCTGGGTTTAATAATGGATGTATGGCGTTTTTTAAATGAATAATTTTTTTGTTATTGATTTGTGGACAATTGCTATTTGTAGATTTTGAATATTTTGCTTTTGAAAATATAAAATCTATAATTCCAACTAGGTTATATGTATTTTCTAGTTCATCTGTAATGTCAAAAAATAGAGAAGAAAGTTTTTGTAATATTTTTTCTATTTCTATATTTTCTTTAATTTGTAGGTCAGATAATGTATTGTTTAGTTCAAATATACTTAGTGGTTCAATAAAAAGTGTTGAACCGCTTGTAGAAGTATCATGTATGAATCCTTTTATTTCTGATTTATATTCAGCTTTTACTGGTACAACGAATCTACCTTGTCTAATTGTTATAATGGAATCTTGAAGATATTTACTATTTAATAATGCTTGTAATTTTGATTTGATTTCTTTTTGAATATTTTTCATGGAGATTCGTATATTATATAATTCTGATGATGCTCTATCATCTAAATTTTGTTCATCTACTATACTTGATGATATTTTTTCTTCAATATTAGTATTGGTGTATAGATGGTCAAAGTAATTTAGTAGAGAATCAGTTTGGTTTAGTTCTTTATCAAAATAATATTCTTTTAAGTTTCTACTTGTTTTTAGTAAAGCTGTTATTTCTAACAAAGATTTTATTGAAAGAAATTGTTGATTTTTTAGACTTAAAATGTGAGATTCAATATTGTTAAGTTCATTTAAAGGTGGATTACCACTTCTATAAAGAAGACTGACTGCTTCAGTTGTTTCATTTAAAGCTTTTTCTACTTTTTTGTAATCTTTTAGTGGAACTATACTTATACAATTTGATTTACCTAAATTTGTTATTGCAAATTTAGATAGTATATTTTTAATTTTATTAAATTCTAATTTTTCTAAATAAATGTCTTGCAATTTTTTCTCCTTTTTGGTTATATACTATAGATTTTGTATATTAAAATATTTTTATGATTATCTCATAAAAAACTTGGAAATTCAATTAAATATGTGAATTTGAACAAAAAATGGAATAATTTTGAAATAAAAAACATAAAATAAATTTTATAAAGAGGCAATAAATGATGATTACTAGGATAGAACGATTTTGCGTTTTTAGAGTAATAAAAATCTAATAAAATCGATTGAATTTTAAAAAGAAGTGTAATATAATCGTAACAGGTTTGTAAAAAATGTGTAAATGAGAAAGGAAGATTCGGATGTTTGGACAAGATATAGGTATAGATTTAGGAACAGCTACAGTTATTGCATATATTAAAGGTAAAGGAATTGTACTTAGAGAACCTTCTGTTGTTGCTGTTAATAATACAACAGGAGAGGTTTTAGCTGTTGGACATGAGGCTAGACGAATGCTTGGAAGAACACCTGGAAATATAGTTGCGACAAGACCTTTAAGAGATGGAGTTATTTCAGATTATACTGTTACAGAAAAGATGCTTAAATATTTTATTAGTAAAATAGGTGGTAAATTTTTATTTGCTCCAAGAATAATGATTTGTATACCATCACAAGTAACAGAGGTTGAAAAAAAAGCTGTTATAGATGCAGCTTCTAATGCCGGGGCTAGAAAAGTTTATTTGATTGAAGAACCTATTGCTGCTGCTATAGGTGCAGGTATAGATATTTCAAAGCCTTGTGGAAATATGATTGTTGATATAGGCGGAGGAACTACTGATATTGCAGTTATTTCTCTAGGTGGCTCAGTTGTTAGTTCATCAATAAAAGTTGCTGGTGATAAGTTTGATGAAGCTATTGTTAGATTTATAAAAAGAAAATATAATGTAATGGTTGGAGAAAGAACAGCTGAAGACTTAAAAGTAAATGTCGGATGTGTTTATCCTAAGATGCAAGATGTTGAGATGGATATTAGGGGAAGAGATTTAATTACTGGACTTCCTAGAACACTTACGATACATTCTAGTGAAATGATGGAAGCTTTAGAAGAACCAGTTAATATGATTATTGATGCAGTTCATAGCGTTTTAGAAAAAACGCCTCCAGAACTTGCAGCTGATATAAGTGATAGAGGAATTTATATGACTGGCGGGGGATGTTTAATTGATGGTTTAGATAAACTTTTACAGGAGAGAACAGGAATAAATGTTATGATTGCAGAAGATGCTGTATCATGTGTTGCTTTAGGAACAGGTAAAGCTTTGGATAACTTAGATACAATAGATAGAAAATAAAGAAGCCTAAAATATAAATGCACCTTTGATTAGTATACTATAAAAATTATTGTATATTTTAATCATAGGTGTATTTTTGTATTTATCATTAAAAAATAATAGTATATAAAATAAAATTTTACTTAACAAATGTTTGTTTAAAAATAACTAACCTAGGCTTGATATATTGTTATTTGAGCCAATTAGTGCTATAATAATACAGCTTTAGAATGAAGATTTAGAAAAATGATGTTATAAAATGTGAAAGTGAGATATAGTATGAATTTTAAAAATAAAAGTAAAAAGAGAAAAGTTGCTTTTTATACATTACGGATGTAAAGTAAATCAATATGAAACAAATGGAATGATTCAAAAATTGATGAATAAGTTTGATGTGGTAGATCCTGAAGAAATGGCTGATATCTATATTGTCAATACTTGTAGTGTTACTAATATGTCAGATAGAAAATCTAGACAAATGCTTAGACGTTGTAAAGAATTAAACCCAAATGCTATTGTTATTGCTGTTGGGTGTTATGCTGAAGTAGCTAAAACAGAAATTGAAAAAATGGATGAGGTTGATTTAGTTTTGGGAAATCATCAAAAAGCAGATATTGACAAATATGTTGAAAGTTATTTTGAGGGAAAAGAATTAAATGATAAGACAATCGAAAATTATTTTTATGACTTTGGTTCTATTACATATACAGAAAAAACAAGAGCTGTTATAAAAGTACAAGATGGTTGCAATAATTTTTGTACATATTGTATTATTCCTTATGCTAGAGGAAGAATCTGTAGTAGAGATTCCAAAAGTGTTATTAAAGAAATTACTGAAATTGCTAAAAAAGGTATAAAAGAGGTTGTTATAACAGGAATACAAGTTTCTAGTTATGGAAAAGATTTTGAAAATGAATACAGATTAATAGACTTGTTAGAAGAAATTAACATGATTGATGGAATTGAAAGAATTAGGTTAGGATCTCTTGAACCAATAATGATAACTGATGAATTTTGCCAAAGAATTTCAAAATTAGAAAAAATGTGTCATCATTTTCATTTGTCTTTACAAAGTGGTTGTGACAAAACTTTGAGGGAAATGAACAGAAAATACACTACAGATGATTTTGAAGCAGTTGTTGGAAGGTTAAGAAAGTTATATGATGATGTAATTCTTACTACAGATATTATTGTCGGTTTTCCAAATGAAACAGATGAAGATTTTGAAATAACATATAAATTTTTGAATAAAATAAAATTTTATAAAATGCATATTTTCAAGTATTCTCAAAGAAATGGAACGGTTGCAGCAAAAATGAAAAATCAAATTCCAGCTAATGTTAAAGAATTTAGAAGTAAAAAATTACTGGAACTATCTGATTTAAATGAAAGAGGGTATTTAGAACAATATATTGGTAAGGAAGTTGATGTTTTGTTTGAGGAAAAAGATGGTGAATATTTAAAAGGTCATACTGGAAATTATATTCTAGTTAAAGCTAAACTGGATGAGCAAAATTTGAATAAAATTATTAGAGTTAATGTTTTGAATGTGGAGAAAGACTGTTTAATAGCAGAATAATTAGTTTTGGGAAATAGAAAGAATATTTTCAAGGCATGAAACAAAAATGAAATATAAATGTAATGCAAACGATAAATGTTTTGTATTGAATATTTAGGGCTAATATAGTATAAATTAGTGTAAGATGAATTAGTTTTCTACTAAGGAGGAAATAATGGGTAATATAAATTTTGGTAATGGAAAAGAAAAATATGAAGGAAGTATATTTACAGGAGATTATGTAGGTCAAGAAAATAATGCTTTAGGACAACAAAAACAAGCTCCTAAAGAAGATGCAGGTTCAATAGCAGGTGTTATGCAACCACCAATTGGCTATGGAGGATATGTTGGGGGATTTATTGGTGGACAACAACAAGATAATTCACAACAAGCTGGTGGATATGTAGGAGGCTTTGTGGGAAGTGAACAAGCTCAATCTTCAGGTTATGTTTCTAATGAAATAGAAGTAAAAGAAGGTTCAAAAGCTTTAGCTAAACCAAGTTTATGGACAAGATTTAAAGCTTTCTTGTTCCAAGAGATTGATTTGACACAAGAAATTTCTATAGAATTATCAGCTAAAGAAGAAAAAGTTTTAACTGAGATTCATGACTTTTTATTCCAAGAGTTATCTTTCAAAGGTTTTATGGATATATTAAAAATTGGAACAAACAGAAAATAATAAAAATGATTTTATTTAGGCATTACTTTTTTGTAATGCCTTTTTATATAATAAAAAGTAGGTGAAATGAATTGTTACCGCATAAAAAAAGTTTATATAAAAAAGCCTATAAAGAATTATATGAAGTAATTAGAAGACTTACAAAATCGGAGCTAGAAAAATTACCAAATGATTTTATTATGAATGTTCATGAACAGATGGATACTGATTATGAATTTGTTTATAATGAGTCAGTTGGATTATTGGAACAGGATTTTATGGTTGAAACTAAAGCTTTGATTATAGAGATGTATAGGCGTTTTTTATCTGATGAATCAGAAAATGAGTATTGGAAAAAGTATGATCAAAAATGTTTTGAGATTACTGAAAATGAAAAAAGAAAAAAATATAATCCGAATAGAGTTTTTAATAATATAGATATAAATATAGGCTTAGATGAAAAAGAAGTTGAGAGAAGTGAAACTTCGATGGTAAAAATTGAAGAGAGTTTTTTTAAAAAGTTGTTAAATATTATAAAAAGAATATTTGTAAAATAAAAATCATGTATTTTTTGGGTACATGATTTTTTAAAATTTATTTTTATTTGCCTTTTTGAATATATAAATTGTAACTAGGAAAAATAGAATAAAGTATTGCATTTCTTGATGTTTTGATATAGAATATGCATGGTTTATTTTGACCAAATTATAAAAGATGTAAATCAAAGGAGGATTTTATATGTCAGTTAAAATAGGAATTAATGGTTTTGGAAGAATAGGAAACTTAACTTTCCAAGCAGCTCTAGAGAAAGAAGAGGTTGAGGTTGTCGCTATAAATGATCCATTTTTAACAGCAGATTATATGGCTTATATGGTTAAATATGATACTGTTCATGGTAAATTTAAAGGAGAAGTTAGCTCAACAGAAAATACTTTAATAGTAAATGGTAAGGAAGTAAAAGTATTTAATGAAATGGAACCAAAGAATATTCCTTGGGGAGAATTAGGTGTTGAATACGTATTAGAGTGTTCAGGTGCATTTACAACAATTGAAAAAGCAAATGCTCATATTGAAGCAGGTGCTAAAAAAGTTATAATTAGTGCCCCATCAAAAGATGCTCCAATGTTTGTTATGGGAGTAAACAATGATAAATATGATCCAAGTATGAATATAATTTCAAATGCTTCTTGTACAACAAACTGTTTAGCACCACTTGCTAAAGTTATTAATGACAATTTTGGAATTAAAGATGGTTTAATGACAACAGTTCATTCAACAACAGCTACTCAAAAAACTGTTGATGGTGCTTCTAAAAAAGATTGGAGAGGTGGTAGAGCAGCAGCTGCTAATATCATTCCTTCATCTACAGGTGCTGCAAAAGCAGTTGGAAAAGTTATTCCAGAATTAAATGGAAAATTAACAGGTATGGCATTTAGAGTACCAACTGTAGATGTTTCAGTTGTTGACTTAACATGTAATTTAGAAAAACCAGCTACAATGGAAGAAATTTGTGCAGCTATGAAAAAAGCTTCTGAAAATGAATTTAAAGGAATAATTGAATATGTTGAAGATCCAGTTGTTTCTTCTGATTTCTTACATGATAGCCATACATCAATATTTGATGCTACAGCAGGTATCCAATTAACAGATACATTTGTTAAATTAGTAGCATGGTATGATAATGAATGGGGATATTCAAATAAATTAGTTGACTTAGCTGTTTATGTTGCTGGTGTTGACCATAAATAATTAGCTAAATTATTATAGAGATGGAATTGTAGGGGGCTCTACTTTTAAGGCCCCCTATAAATGAATTTGAAAGGATTGTGAAAAATATGAATAAAAAAACAGTTCGTGATATTGATATTGAAAATAAAAAAGTATTAGTTAGATGCGATTTTAATGTTCCATATAACGAGAATAGAGTTATTACAGATAATAGAAGAATTGTAGCAGCTCTTCCAACAATCAAATATTTATTAGAGAAAAATTGCAAAGTTATTTTATGTTCTCATTTAGGAAGACCAAAGGGAGAAGTTAAACCAGAATTTTCTTTAGATATAGTTGCTAAAGAATTATCTAGATTATTAGATAAAGAAGTAAAACTTGCAGGAGATGTTGTTGGAGAATCTGCTCAAAAGTTAACATCAGAAATGAAAGCAGGAGATATTGTTTTACTTGAAAATGTTAGATATGAAGCTGGAGAAGAAAAAAATGATCCAGAATTGTCTAAGAAATTTGCAAGTTTAGCAGAAGTATATGTAAATGATGCTTTTGGTACAGCTCATAGAGCTCATAGTTCTACTACTGGTGTGGCTGATTATTTACCAGCTGTATCAGGATTTTTAATTGAAAAAGAATTAAAATTTTTAGGTGAAGCTTTAGAAAACCCTGAAAGACCTTTTATGGCAATACTTGGTGGAAAGAAAGTTTCTGATAAAATTGGAGTTATTGAAGCATTATTAGAAAAAGTTGATGTATTGATGATTGGTGGTGCTATGGCATACACATTCTTTAAATCAATGGGATATAATGTTGGAAATTCAATTTGTGAAGAAGATAAATTAGATTTAGCAAAAGAACTTATGGCTAAAGCAGAAGCTAAAGGTGTTAAGTTAATGTTACCAGTTGATACAAAAGTTGGTAAAGAATTTGATCCTAATACTGAAAGTAAAACTGTTAAATATACAGAAATTCCTGATGGTTGGGAAGGTTATGATATAGGAGAAGAAACTATAAAATTATATACAGAAGAATTGAAAAAAGCTAAAACAGTAATTTGGAATGGTCCTTTAGGATTATTCGAATTTGATCAATTTGCTATTGGAACAAATTCAATTGCAAAAGCTTTAGCTGATGTTGAAGCTATTAAAATAATTGGTGGTGGAGATTCAGCTGCAGCTATCGAAAAAGCAGGACTTGCTGAAAAATTCACTCATATTTCTACTGGTGGTGGAGCTTCATTAGAGTTCTTAGAAGGAAAAAAATTACCAGGAATAGAAGCATTACAAGATAAATAAAAGAGAGAGTTTAGATATGAAAAAAGTAGTTATCGTATTAATAGTTGCAATACTAGTTGTAGTAAGTGTTGTAGGATTTTTGTTTTGGAGGGGAAGCAAAAAGAAGGATGTAGCTACTACTACTGAACAAGTAGAAGAAAAGCAATATTATGGAAATAGAGGAAATATTTCTCAAACAGAAAAAATTAAGTTTTTGGCTCAAAATGATGAGTATTTAGTTGGAATGATGGGATTACCAGTTTCTAATGAGGTTACAACTTTTTCGAATGATGATATGATTAGATTTGCTTTAAATATAGCAGTAGAAAGATATTCTAGTATGCTTTCTGAAAAAACGTTACATAATGGAACTACAGCGTATTTAGTTGAACTTGATACTGTTAACCAAATTACAGAAGAATTTTTTGGAATTCCCGAAGTAGATTTTGATAAGCAAACAAATGAATATTATTCAAGAACATATAAAGGATTTTTGTTTGATGAAAATATAGAAAAAACATTATATTATTATCCAGTATTCATGGAAGAAAATTCTGAAACTGGAAATACAGAAATTATAGTGGATGCTATTTTTATTGCTGATGACCAAGAAAAAACGGTAATAGAAAGTGCAAAATATGAAGGAAAATATAATGAAGAAAATGTAGATAATACAATTAAATTTATTTTCAATAGTGAAGGAAAACTTATATCATATCAATATCAATAAATGGTAGGAGGAAATTGATACATGAGAAGAAAAGTAATTGCAGGAAATTGGAAAATGAATATGCTTCCTAATGAAGCAATGGAATATATAGAAACATTTTCTAAATTAGTTAAGGATACTGAAAATGAAGTTATTTTATGTGTTCCATATACAGATTTGTTTTATGCACTTATGGGAGCACAAGATACTAATATAAAAATTGGTGCACAAAATATGCATTTTGAAGAGAAGGGTGCATATACAGGAGAGGTTTCTGGCAAAATGTTAAAAGCAATTGGTGTTGAATATGTAATTATTGGACATTCAGAAAGAAGACAATATTTTGCTGAAACTGATGAAACAGTGAATAAAAAAGTTAAGGCTGCTTTTGCAAATGATTTGAAGCCAATTGTTTGTGTAGGTGAAACTTTAGAACAAAGAGAAGCTGGAGAAACTGAAAAAATAATTACTTCTCAAACTAGACTTGCTTTAGAAGGTTTAACTGATTCTCAAGTTAAGAATGTTATTATAGCATATGAACCAATTTGGGCTATAGGAACAGGAAAAACTGCTACTTCTGATGATGCTAACAATTCGATAAAAGCTATTAGAGAAGAAATTAGAAGTATTTATGGAGAAGAAGTTTCAGAAAATATTATTATTCAATATGGAGGAAGTGTAAAATCTTCAAATGCAAAAGAACTATTCGAAACTTCTGATATTGATGGCGGATTAGTTGGAGGAGCTAGTTTAGTTCCTGATGAATTTGCAAAAATAGTTAATTATAAATAGGAGTAGGAAGAAGGATAAAAAAATGGATAAGAAAACTACAATGCTTATGATATTGGATGGTTTTGGAATTAATGAAAAAGAAGAGGGAAATGCTGTTAAATTGGCTAATATTCCTAATATCGAAAGAATTTTGAAACAATATCCTAATACAATTATACACACTAGTGGATTAGATGTTGGGCTTCCTGAAGGTCAAATGGGAAATTCAGAAGTTGGACATACTAATATTGGTGCTGGCAGAATTATATATCAAGAGCTAACTAGGATTACAAAATCAATTGAAGATGGGGACTTTTTCAGTATTCCTGAATTAGTAACTGCAATTGAAAATTGCAAAAAAAATCACACAAAATTGCATGTAATGGGACTTTTATCAGATGGTGGAGTTCATAGTCATCAACGTCATTTATATGCAATATTAGAACTTGCTAAGAGAAAAGATTTTGAAGATGTATATGTTCATTGTTTCTTAGATGGTAGAGATACACCTCCAGCTTCAGCTGAAGGATATATTGCAGAACTTGAGAGCAAAATGAAAGAAAAAGGTGTTGGTAAAATTGCTACTATTATGGGTAGATTTTATGCAATGGATAGAGATAAAAGATGGGAAAGAATTCAGAAAGCTTATAATGCTATGGTTAAAGGTGAAGGGGAAAAATTTACTTCAGCTTCAGTAGCAATTGAAGATTCTTATCAAAAAGAAGTTTTTGACGAATTTGTTGTTCCTACAGTTATTTGTAATAATGATAAACCAATAGCTACAATTGAAGAAAATGATTCAGTTATTTTCTTTAATTTTAGACCTGATAGAGCTAGAGAGATTACACATGCTATTGTAGACGAGAATTTTGAAGGCTTTGAAAGAGATAAATATTTTAAGACAAATTTTGTAACATTTACAAATTATGATGAGACAATAAAAAATGTTTCAATAGCTTTTAAAAAAGATGAGATTAAAAATACTTTTGGAGAAATTATTAGTAGAAATGGTATGACACAACTTCGTATTGCTGAAACAGAAAAATATGCTCATGTTACTTTCTTCTTTAACGGTGGAGAAGAAAAACAATATGAAGGTGAAGATAGAATTTTAATTCCTTCACCAAAAGTTGAGACATATGATATGAAACCAGAAATGAGTGCATATGAAGTTACTGATAATGTTGTTGAGGCAATTTTATCTAGAAAATATGATAGTATTATTTTGAATTTTGCTAATCCGGATATGGTTGGACATACTGGAAATATAGAAGCTGTAACTAAGGCTTTAGAAGCATTAGATAGTTGTGTTCAAAGAGTAGTAGATGCTATAGAAGAAACACAAGGTAATTTGCTTATAATAGCAGATCATGGAAATTGTGAACAAATGATAGATTATAAAACTGGCGAACCTCATACTGCACATACAACAAATCCAGTTCCATGTGTTTTAGTAGGAAAAGATGTTAAGTTAAAAGAAGGTAGACTTGCAGATATTGCACCTACAATGTTAGAATTGATGGGCTTAGAGAAACCAGAAGAAATGACTGGCGAAAGTTTAATTGAAGCTTAGTATGTTTGGGGGGAGAAATGGCTACTTCTAATAAAGAAATAATCATTTTTGCAGAGATACAAAAGAAATTGTTTTATATGATTCCTGAGAGATGGGATGCTATTTATTTATATGCCTCAATTATAGAGGAACCTTTTAAAAAACCAATAGGGGAAATGTATTTTTATTATATTCCTAAAGGAATTTTAAAAAGAAAACCTGTAAATGTGTATCAAATTCCAAGTCTTTTTAATATAGATGAGGAAAGTTATAATGAATTAGTTCAAAGATTATATTTGGATATAAAACAATTGAGAAATGTTCATAGAGAAATTAAAAATCGTTTATGGACTAACTTGACTATTTCTATAGAAAATTTACAATTTAAAGTTGAATATGGGTATGAAGATTTAGGACCTAATGCAGAATTTTCGCCATATGAAAGACATATTATATGGAGATATAAAAATTTGAAAATTGATCCAGAACTTCAAACTAAAGAAGAGAAAAACATTATCAATAGATATTTTTCAAGTGACCTTATTCAGTTTGAAAAAGGAAATAATGATATTTATATTGAGAATATGTATAGGCAACAGGAACATAATATTATTGATTATGAAAAAACTTTGACATTAGAGGCGGCTATTGCAGCTCAACAGGAAGAATTGCAAGAGGAAAAATTTAAGAAAGAGAAGAAACTTAAAAAGAAAAAAGACAAAAAGAAGAGTAAAGAATTAGGAAATTTTCAAAATGAAGGATTAGAAAATCAAATTTTATTTAGTAGAGTTGAAAAAATGAAGAATATTACAGAGAGCAAAGAAGTAAAAAATTCTAATGATGATTTTGATGATGATATAATTTTGAGTTCAGATTTTATGACGAAAAGAGATTAAATAATAGACGTAAAAAGGATACTATTGTAATTTATAGTATCTTTTTTGTATGAAAAATAAGTTAATATAAATAGTATATGTTTTATTGAATCTAAAATGAATAATATTTAGTAGTAAAATAAATATTTATAAAAAGCTTGATAACTTTTATTAAATATTGTAAAATATTTGACTATATACTAAAAAGAATAGCTTTTCGAGAAAAATAAATATTTAGGAGGTTTTTATGTCAGAGATATTAAATGATATTTCAAGGACTTTTAATGAGTATTTATTACTACCAAATTTAACTGATGAAAGATGTATACCATCAAATGTGAGTTTAAAAACTCCACTTACGAAATTTAAAAAAGGTGAAGAGCCTAAGTTTTATGCGAACATCCCTTTTGTGTCTGCAATTATGCAAGCTGTTTCAGGTGAAAAAATGGCAATTGCACTTGCGCGCGAAGGTGGATGTTCTTTTATTTATGGTTCACAATCTATTGAGGATGAGGCTCAGATGGTGAGAAATGTAAAAAAGTATAAGGCAGGATTTATTGATAGCGATTCTAATGTAAAAAAGGGTACACCTTTAAGAGAGGTAATTTCTCTTATTGAAAAGACAGGACATTCAACTGTTATGATTACAGAAGATGGAACCAGTAAGGGGAAATTTTTAGGACTTGTTACAGATAAGGATTATAGAATTAGTAGAGTGAATTTAGATGATCCTATTGATAAATTTATGGTACCAAAAGATAAAGTTGTTTGTGCAAGAAAAGGAATTTCACTAGAAGAAGCAAATGATATTATTTGGGAGAACAAGGTTAGTTGTCTTCCTATATTAGACGAAAAGGATAATTTGGAATTTTTAGTTTTTAGAAAAGATTATGAAGATAGAAAGAATAACCCAAATTCTTTACTTGATGCCAATAAAAGATATATTGTTGGAGCTGGTGTTAATACTAGAGATTATGAGAAAAGAATACCTGCTTTAGTTGATGCAGGAGTTGATATTTTATGTATAGATTCTTCAGATGGGTATTCTGTATGGCAGAAAAATACTATAGACTTTGTGAGAAAAAAATATGGTGAGAGTGTAAAAATCGGTGCAGGAAATGTTGTTGATCGAGAAGGATTTTTATATTTAGCGGAAGCAGGAGCGGACTTTGTAAAAGTTGGAGTTGGTGGAGGCTCTATATGTATTACTAGAGAGCAAAAAGGTATAGGACGTGGACAAGCTAGTAGTTTAATAGATGTTGTTAGTGCTAGAGATGAATATTATGAGAAAACGGGAATTTATATTCCTGTATGTTCTGATGGAGGAATTGTTCATGATTATCATATTACATTGGCTTTAGCTTTTGGAGCTGATTTTGTAATGATGGGAAGATATTTTGCTAGATTTGATGAAAGCCCAACTCGAGTTCTTAGAATTGGAAATAATTTTGTTAAAGAGTACTGGGGCGAAGGTTCTAATAGAGCAAGAAATTGGCAAAGATACGATTTAGGTGATCCTTCTAAAAAAACACTAAGTTTTGAAGAAGGAGTAGATTCTTATATTCCATATGCAGGTTCTTTAAAAGATAATTTAAGTATTACGATTAGTAAAATAAAATCTACAATGTGTAATTGTGGTTCTATTTCTATTCCAGAGTTTCATAAAAAAGCTAGATTAACATTAGTTTCTAATATAAGTATAAAAGAAGGTTCTGCACATGATGTTACACTAAAAGAAATTGAAAGTAAGAATTAGTTTTATGATATTTATTTTATAAAAAAGGGGCTTTAAATATGGAAGAAATTATTATTTTAGATTTTTATGGTCAATATAATCAACTTATTGCAAGAAGAGTCAGGGAATGTAATGTTTTTTGTGAGATATTACCTTTTAATACTCCAGTAGAAAAAATAAAGGAAAAAAATCCAAAAGGTATTATTTTTACAGGAGGGCCAGCTAGTGTTTATTTAGAAAATAGTCCTAAATGTGATGAGAAGATATTTGAACTTGGAATTCCTATTCTAGGTATTTGTTATGGCATGCAACTTATGACTTATATGCTAAAAGGTGAGGTAAAAAGAGCTTATAAAAGAGAATTTGGAGAAGTAGATGTTAATATAGATAATAGATCATTGCTATTTAATGGATTAGAAAATGTAAATAAATGTCTTATGAGCCATATGGATTATGTTGAAAATCTTCCAAATGGTTTTGAAAAAATTGGTTGGACAAGTGATTGCAAATTTGCAGGAATGCAAGATATAAAAAATAATTTTTATGGAATACAGTTTCATCCTGAAGTAAATCATACGAATAATGGAATTAAAATTATTAGAAATTTTTTGTATAATATTTGCAATTGTTCTGGCACATGGAAAATGAATTCTTTTGGTGATGAACAAATTTCAGCAATAAGACAGAAAATTGGAGATGGAAAGGCTGTTTGTGCTTTGTCTGGAGGTGTTGATTCTTCAGTTGCTGCAGCTATTATTAATAAAGCAATTGGAAAAAATTTAACTTGTATTTTTGTTGATCATGGATTGTTGAGAAAAAATGAAGCGGAAGAAGTTGAAGAAATTTTTACCAAACAGTTTGATGTTAATTTTATTAAGATTGATGCTAAAGAAAGATTTTTGAACAAGCTTTCCGGAGTTGATAATCCAGAAGAGAAAAGAAAAATTATTGGTGAAGAATTCATAAGGGTTTTTGAAGAAGAGGGAAAAAAATTAGGCAAAATAGATTATTTAGTTCAAGGAACGATTTATCCAGACGTTATAGAAAGTGGAGTTGGAGTTGGTGCTAAAATAAAAAGTCATCACAATGTTGGTGGTTTACCAGAGTATGTGGATTTTAAAGAAATTATAGAACCTCTTAGAAATTTATTTAAGGATGAAGTTAGAAAAGTAGGAGAAGAATTAGGTTTGCCAAAATCTTTAGTTTATAGACAGCCATTTCCTGGCCCTGGTCTTGCTATTAGAGTTATTGGTGATATAACCGAGAAAAAGCTGGAGATTCTAAGGGAAGCAGATTTTATTTTTAGAGAAGAAATTGCTAATACAAAATTAGATAAAGAACTAAATCAATATTTTGCAGTTTTAACTAATTTAAAGAGTGTTGGTGTAATGGGTGATGAACGTACATATGATTACACTATAGCATTAAGAGCTGTTACTACATCTGATTTTATGACTGCAACATGGAGCAAAATACCTTATGATGTTTTAGAAAAAGTTTCTACAAGAATAGTAAATGAAGTTAGCCATGTAAATAGAGTAGTATATGATATTACAAGTAAGCCACCGGCAACGATAGAATGGGAATAATTTTATATTGATTTATTTTAAGTTTTGGTTGATTAAATTTATTTTGTGATGTATAATTGGAAGCGAACTGAAAAAGTTCGCTTTTAATATTGGGGTATCGCCAAGCTTTACTTAATGTTAGTGACGAAGGAACGTTACATTAAGTTAATAGCGGAAACTTTACTCGTATAAATATTGGGGTATCGCCAAGCTTTACTTAATGTTAGTGACGAAGGAACGTTACATTAAGTTAATAGCGGAAACTTTACTCGTATAAATATTGGGGTATCGCCAAGCGGTAAGGCATCGGACTCTGACTCCGACATTCCTGTGTTCGAATCACAGTACCCCAGCCAGTAGTGAAAAATAAGAATTTGATGGAGAATTCTTATTTTTTTGTCTTATATTATGATATTTTAAAAGGTGAAATATTATTTATATAAAACGGAAAGAAAAGATTAATAGTGAAATCTATTAGGTTTTCTGTTTACTTTTGGAAATCCTTGATATAAAAGAACTTTTTTGGTATAATGCATTTACTTTCAAAGATTGGAGAAACAAATGAAGAATTTAGTGGGAATAATTATTTCAAGTGTATATATAGTTTTAATTTTGGTATTGTCAAAATTGATAGCTAAAAAAGGTGAGGAAGCTAGTAGAAAATTTATCCACATATTGCTTTCAAATGTTTGGATTATTTACTATTTTTTCATAGATTCTTTGGCTGTTGCATGTATATTGCCTATAGCATTTACTATTATTAATACTATTTCTTATAAGTTTAAAATATTGAAAACAATGGAAAGAGAAAAAAATGATGGCTTTGGAACAATTTATTATGCAATTTCTATTTTAATTATTACAGTGTTTACGTATTTACAAAAAAATCCAATGCTTGGTATGTCAGGAATGCTTATTATGGGATATGGCGATGGAATGGCTGCTGTGGTTGGAAAAAAGATAAAAAGCAAAGAATATGAAGTTGGAAATGCTGTAAAAACTATAGCTGGCTCAATTACAATGTTTGTTATTAGTTTTTTTATTTCTAGTTTAGTTTTAAATTTACTTGCTGTAGAATATTTCTTTTTTAAAGGGCTAGTAATAGCCTTGGTTGCTACTGCTTTAGAAGCTATTTCTATAAAAGGCTTAGATAATATAACAGTTCCAATTGTTGTTACAGTTCTTACTTATTTATGTATATAGAGTTAACTTTGATATGGTGATAAAATGAAAAAAAAATATGAAAGCGAAGAAGAAATTTTAATTGCTAAAATTTTAGATAAAAAAAGATTGTGTGATACTAAAAATAAGGTTATGTATTCAGATTTTTTGAATGAAAAAGAACAAATGATTATTGAGAAAAATTTTGTATTTGATACTTGTTTTTGGTTTGGAAAAGAAGAAAATTTGGATAGAAAGGTTTTAATTTTTTATCCAGAAAAAATTTCTGAGAGCTTAGTAAGAAATTGTTTAAAAAGTATTATATCTGTAATTAGAATTAGTTTGCCAAATGAATTAAAGCGGAGAATATGAGCATAGAAATTATTTGTCTGCTGTTATAAAAATTGGAATTGAAAGATCAAAAATAGGTGATATTTTAGTTGATGAGGACGGTGCTGATATATTTGTTTTTAATTTGAATTCTAATTATATTATCCAAGGACTATCAGAACTTACTAGATTTAAGAAATCTAATATAGAAAAAATAGGTATTAATGAAGTAAGAAAGAGAAAAGAGAATTTTGAAAAGTTTACGATTATTGTTTCAAGTATGAGAATAGATAATATAGTTTCAGAACTTGTTTATTGTTCTAGAAATAAGGCATCAGAATTAATTGAAGAGGAAAGAGTATTGGTAAATTATGAAACTGTTTTGAAAAATTCTAAAGTAGTTGAATTTGGTAATATAGTTACTATTAGAGGAAAAGGAAAATTTATTATTGACGGATTGGTCAGAAATACTAGAGGTGATAGGTTAATTTTAGAAGTTAGAAAATATGCTTAAATTTGGCTATTTGTTGCTATAATAGGCATTGCTTAGATGTTTAAATATTGCAAAAAAAAATAAAAAAATATATAATTATGTATATTTTATAAATAGGTGATGTTTTATATGAATAAGACTAAGAGAAAGATATTTGAGGCATCAATGAAGTTATTTGCTGAAAAAGGATATGATGCGACAAGCGTTGAAGAAATTACAGCTACTGTAGGAGTTGCTAAAGGAACACTTTATTATCATTTTTCTAGTAAAGAGGAAATATATAATTTTTTGTTAGAAGAAGGAACAAAACTTTTAATAAATAATATAGATGTTAAAGTTTCCAAATTAAATAATTCAATTGATAAATTACGTTCGGTTGCTTTGTTGCAACTTAGAATCATTACTAAATATCAAAACTTGATAACTATTTATTTGTCACAAGTTTGGGGTAGTGATGAAAGAAATCAGAAATGTCAAAAATATATTAATGATTACATAGGAAAAATTGAAGAAATTGTAAAAGAAGGTATAGAAAAAGGAGAATTGAAGGAAGGAAATAGTGGTATTATTGCTTCTGAGATATTTTCTTTTACATGTGCTGGATTCATGTTTAAGATAAAATCAGGTTTACCGATTGATATTAAGGTACTATGTGGTGAATTTGATAAAATGATATATGGTTTAAAAAAAGAAAAATAGAAATTCGAGAAGGTGGAAGATATGGGAAAAGGAATATATGAATATACTGAAATATCTGATTTGAAAGATATGATTACTAAGTCGGCTAAAAAGTTTGGAGATGAGCCAGCGTTTAGATTTAAAACTGATACCCCAGGAGAATTTAGAGAAACGACTTATAAGGAGTTTTATGACGAAATTAACGCTCTTGGAACAGCTTTGATTGATTTGGGGTTAAAGAACAAACGTATAGCTGTAATTTCAGAAAATAGATATGATTGGGGAGTAGCTTATTTAGCTGTTGTTGCTGGTACGGGATTAGTAGTTCCTTTGGATAAATCTTTACCAGAGAATGAACTAAGGAGTTTAATTGAGAGATCAGAAGCTGATGCGATTATTTATAGCCAAAAATATGATGATATAATGAAAAAAGTTAAAGAAGATGATTTCTCAAATTTGAAATATTATATTTCTATGGATTTAGAAAAAGAGGAAAATAAGATTCTTTCTCAAAAAGAATTGATAAAAAAGGGAAAGAAATTACTAGATGATGGCGATAATAGATTCGTTGAATCTAAAATTGATAATGAAAAAATGTCTATAATGCTTTTTACATCAGGTACTACTTCAAAATCAAAGGCCGTAGCTTTGTCTCATAAAAATATATGTACTAATTTACAAGATATTGCTTCTATGTTTGATATTGCTCCAGGAGATGTTATGCTTTCATTTTTACCTTTACATCATACTTTTGAGTCAACAGTTGGTTTCTTATATCCAATATATGTAGGTGCTACGATTGCTTATTGTGATGGTGTTAAACATTTGGCTGAAAATATTAAGGAATATCATGTTACGGCTATGATTTCAGTTCCAATTTTATATGAAAGTATGTATAAAAAAGTTATGAGAGGAATTGCTAAAAAAGGTAAATTAGAAAAAGTTCAAAAAGGTATGAAAGTTAGCAATTTATTAATGAAATTACATATAGATGTAAGAAGAAAAATATTTAAGGAAATACATGATTTATTAGGTGGAAAAGTAAGATTATTTATTAATGGTGCAGCTGCACTTGATCCAGAGGTTGAGCAAGGATTTAATAGTTTAGGGATTAATATGGCTCAAGGATATGGCTTAACAGAGACTTCACCTGTTTTGGCTGCGGGTAATGGCTTACCTAAATATTCTAGAAATGGTTCTGTTGGAAAGCCATTTCCAAGTGTTGAAGTAAAAATATATGAACCAGATGAAAATGGGGTAGGAGAAATTATTGCCAAAGGTGATTCTGTAATGCTTGGATACTATAATAATGAAGAAGCAACTAAAGAATCTATTGTAGATGGATGGTTTCATACAGGTGATTTAGGATATTTTGATAAAGATGGTTATTTATTTATTTCTGGTAGAAAGAAAAGTGTTATTGTTTTAAAAAATGGTAAGAATATTTATCCAGAGGAACTTGAAGGACTAATTGGAAGAATAGATGGTGTTAAAGAATCTTTTGTTTATGGTGTTCCTGCTAATAATTCTGATGAGAAAGAATCAAAGATTAATGCAGAAATTGTTTATGAACCAGAAAGAATAAAAGAAATTTTAAATACTACTGATGAAGAGAAAATAAAAGAATATATATGGGAACACATTAAAGAGATTAATAAAACAATGCCTCCTTATAAATATATAAGAGAAATTATTGTTACTGATCAAGAATTAATTAAGACAACTACAGAAAAAGTAAAAAGACATGAAGAAATTAAAAAAGTCTTAGGGAAATAAGACTTGTAACGAAAATGTAATATAAAAAAGATACAAAAGTTATTGTATCTTTTTTTGCTTATAGCTATAATTATATTAGTTAAATTTGAATTTGTACAAATTTTAAAGGAGGTCAGTTTACAATGCCATTTTTGTTTGATAGGTTATTTAATAATAAACAAGGTATAGTAAACGTGAGGATGGTAATCACGGAAGAGAAAATATTATCTAATATAGAAAAAGTTCAAAAAATGATAAATCCAAAAAGTAAAAAACAAATTGTACAATTAGAAGATGATTCTTACTTTAAGGATTTAGTTGAATCAATAAAAACTTATCTTGAAGAATATCCAAAGAAAAAGAATTTTCCAAGAAGTGTATATAAAGCTGCTTATGATTTAGTTGAGTTTGCAACAAATCAATTTGAAGAAAATACTAAGAGAATAGAAGAATTGATTATTCAAAGAGAAAAGAATATTGGTCTTGCCTTTGAACTAAAAACTACATTATCAAAGATAATCAAAAAAGAAGAAGGATATGAAAGCGAGTTGGAAATTTCAGCTGCTAAGTATTCAGAAGATATAAATGAAGCTTTAAAAATTATAGCTGGTGATGCTGCTAAAGAAGAAAAACAAGCTGCTAGAAAATTGATAGATGCTAGAATTAATAATTTAGAGTCTAATTTCCATATTGAAATAGATATGGAAAGAATAGAGGATAAGTCTAAAGCATTAAGTTACATTGGAATAGAGATTGCAGAAGCTTTAAAATATATACCTACTCCAGTTGAGGATATTAGTGTTGTTTCAACACCTGTTGAGCCACAACCTCAAGTTAATAATGTTGTGCCACAGCAAAAACCTCAGCAAATTCAAGAAAGTGTAGTAAAACCACAACCAGTAGCTTCTCAAGTTCAACAAAAACCGGTTATGGGAGGTACGAATATAGCTGCTGCAACAGTTAAAAAGCAACCTACACCAAAGGTCAATCCAATTCTTAATCAGGTTCAACAACAAAAAGCTGATGATAGAGTATTAAATGACATGTATATGCAAGAAACTAGATTTGATGTTAAGCCTTCATTATGGCAAAGATTCAAGAATTCTAAAATTGTTAAAACTATTAGATATATAATGAAAATTAGGGTCGTTCTTGAATTTCCAGCTTTACCAGAAGGCAGAGGAGAAAATAATTTCTAATATAAAAATATAGAGGTTGCATATTTGTTTATGCAACCTTTTTTGTTTTATTAATAATTAATTTGTGATTAATGTGGATAAATTTATCAAAAAACATTAAAAATGTGGATTAATATTATATAAATTTTTTAAAAAATACTTGACACATTATAAAACTTCAATTATAATAGGTCTTGCGATTAGCAATTGCGCCCTTAGCTCAGTTGGTCAGAGCAACCGGCTCATAACCGGTGGGTCCAAGGTTCGAATCCTTGAGGGCGCACCAATTTTATACGGGTAGGTGGTCGAGTGGTTAATGGCACCAGACTGTAAATCTGGCCGCGAGAGCGTACGATGGTTCGAATCCATCCCTGCCCACCAAATTATAACAACTTGCGAACTATACAGTTTGTAGGTTGTTTTTGTATATAAAACTAAATTGTTCTCTTTCTAGAAAGGAGGACATTTTTTATGTTTAAATTTGAAGTAATAAAAGAATTATTATGGTAAAATATATAGCTTATTAATATAATGTTTTGAATAACGATTAGTTTTTTTATAAAAAGAGGAGAGATGAAAATGAAACTATATCTATCATCATATATCATATAATAAAGATGAAATTTCCTATGAAGGAATAGGATTATTAGATTATTTATCAATACCATATTATAAATCTAATCATCCTGAAAGCGAACTGATAGAAGCTACAGTAATTTATTGCAGAGAGAATGGACTAAAATATAAAACTTTAAGTGATGAAGATGTAATTTTAACAATAACAAGTGAATTAGATATTCAATGAATTGAACTATAAAACAATTCTTTTAAAATAAATGTAAAATAAGCTTGACATTTATCAAGAAAGACTCTATAATAAAGTAAAGTTAACTTTACTTTTGCTAAAAGGAGTGTGATAGTTTGAAAAATAGGGTTGAGGAATTTAGAAATCTTAATAAAGAAAAGCAAGAGGATTTGGCCAATATTGTCGGAGTATCAAGACAAACAATTATCTCAATAGAAAGAGGTAAATATAATCCATCTATTATGTTAGCATTTAAAATTGCTAAACATTATGGAAAGCTTATTGAAGAAATATTTATTTATGAGGAGAATATGTAAAATGAAGAAAAATGAAAAAAGGGGAATTATAATTTCTTTATCAATAATAATAATGGGATTAGTAGGTGTAATTTATACAGCAATTATGAAAGATTCTGTAGATAATAGTAGTTCTATGTATAGCTTAGGTTTAACATATCTAATTGTTGGATTAATGTTAATTTTATATTTTATAAGACTTTCAAAAAATAAGAAAAAAAGTGATGAGCAAGAAAATATTTATATGGATGAAAGAATACAGAGTAATAGAGATAAATCTTTTGCTTTGACATTTAAAATTATTATTTGGATATCTGTTATTACAGATTTTGTTGTTACATTTTTCTGTAGACAATATCAAGAATATGCATCTTCTTTAAATTTATTTACAGGATTTTCAATATTGGTTTACTTAATAGTATATTATTTTGTTTCAAAAAATAATTAGGAAAATTCGAATAAAAAAATTAATCAGCAAAGGATTGATTTTTTATATAATAGTTAAGATTATGGAAACAACAGAGAAAATAGCAATATAAATTTTATGTCTTTATAAAGTATAAGAAGATATTATTTCAAGTATCTTCTTATTTTTTGTATTAAGCTTGTTATTAAATTGAAGGAAGATATACTTTTTACTATAAATATTATTTACTTGTTTATTAAGAAGATTATAGATATAATTAAAAAAAGTATACATGTTTTAATTATGGGTATACTTTATTTAATAAAGAAATAAGGAGGTTTTATTTTATGGAAAGAAAGATAAGAGTTGCTCAATATGGTACTGGAAAAATGTCTGTATATACTATGAGATATGTTTATGAAAAGGGTGCTGAGATAGTATGTGCTTTTGATATTAATCCTAATGTAATTGGAAAAGATATAGGCGAGATTATTGGAGGAGAAAACAAAGGTGTTATTGTTTCTGATGCAAAAAAGGCTAAAGAGATTTTAGCAGAAATTAAACCAGATATTTGTATTGTTACAACAATGAGTTTGCTTTCTGATGTTGAAGAACCTTTAATGATGTGCGCTGAACTTGGAATTAATGCTATTACTACATGTGAAGAAGCGTTTTTCCCAGGAAATTCAAATCCAATATTAACACATAGACTTGATGAAATGGCTAAAAAGACAGGATGTACTATTACAGGAAGTGGATATCAAGATATTTATTGGGGACAGCTAATTTCGTCAATAGCTGGTTCTACTCATAAAATTACAAAAATAAAAGGTAGTTCAAGTTATAATGTAGAAGATTATGGTATTGCTTTAGCAAAAGCTCATGGAGCTGGACTTACTTTAGAAGAATTTGATAAAGAAGTTGCTGCTGCAGATAGAGTTTCAGATGAGGAAAGATTAAAAGTTATTGAAAGAGGGGAATATGCACCATCATATATGTGGAATGTTAATGGTTGGCTTGCTCAAAAATTAGGATTGACAGTTATATCACAAACTCAAAAATGTGTTCCTCAAACATATGATAAAGATTTGTTTTCTACTACTTTAAATATGAATATAAAAGCAGGAGATGCTACAGGGATGAGTGCAGTTGTTACTACGGAAACTAAGGAAGGAATAGTGCTAGAGACAGAATGTATAGGAAAAGTTTATTCTGATACAGAATGTGATAGAAATGAATGGACAATTTATGGGGAGCCTGATACTACGATAGTGGTTGAAAAACCTGCTACTGTTGAACTTACTTGTGCAAGTATTGTTAATAGAATACCTGATGTAATTAATGCGGAAGCTGGATATATTCCAACTGCTCAGATGCCAGATTTGGAATATAGAAATGATGTGCTAAATGCATATGTAAAATAGTTCAAAAATATAATAAAAATCTAAAAACAGCTTATGAAATATAATGAAGTTATATTTTATTTAGCTGTTTTTTTCTTTTGGACATTGAATTGTTTTTTTATTATATGTATACTAAAGTTAAATATGTGAGGAGAAAAAAATGAATAAAAAAATTAGAGATACGTTTATCGTAATAAGTACTATTTTATTATTTTTAATGTGTTTTGTGATGCATGTTAATGCAAAGGAAAATATTAAGATAGAAGAAGTTGAAAATTCTTATAAGGGGACAGTAGTAAAAGTTTCAGCAGCTCAAAATATGTCTAAACTGAGAATTTATCAACAACTTTCTGATGGAAGTTGGATAAAATTTTATGAGGATTATGATGTTAATGCATCAAGTAAAAATTATTTTATTTCAAAATATAGATTGTCTGATACTTCAAAAACAAAGTTGAAAGTAATTGCTATTTGTGATGATGGAACTGAAATTTCATCAGAGATTGAAGTGAAGGAGATACCAAGTGAGCCAACTCCTACTCAAAATCCATCTACTAGCCCTTCTGCAGCACCAACATCTACTACAACGCCAACACCTTCGACTACTCCTACTGTAAAACCATCTACGACACCAACGCCAACACCTACACAACAACCTACAACAGTGAGTTTAAATAAGACTTCTATTAAATTATATTCTAATGGAAAAAATTCAGAAACATTAAAAGTTACTGTTAGTCCGTCTAGCTCAGCTACATCAATAAAGTGGTCAACTACTAATAAAAAAGTTGCTAAGGTAGATTCTAAAGGAAAGGTAACAGCGGTTGGAGAAGGAACAGCTACAATAAAGGCAACAATTAATTCAAAAACGGTAAGTTGTAAAGTAAATGTAGATAAACTTTCACTAATTGATTCTACATTGAGCACGAAGAATTGTAAGAGAGAGTTTTACGTTACTCCTAAATTATCTGATTGTCCTGTAGCTCAATCTTTTTGTGTAACAGATAAGTATTATGTGTGTGCTTTGAAGAATTCTGGAGATTCAAAACAAGTTTTACAGGTATATGATAAAAAGGGCAAATATGTGAAAAAATTTGTTTATACTAATTTAAATCATGCTAATGGAATGACGTATAATCCTAATACTGGCTTAATATATTTAGCTCCACTTAAAGGAAGTAAATATTTCACTTTTAAAGCATCGACTATTTCTAAAAGTAAATTAACAACTGGTTCAAGTTCATTTAAGTATCCTATTAGTGGTTTGGCATATGATGCTTTTAAAAATGAATATTATACAACTTCAGGTGCAACTCTTAGAAGATATGATTCTAATATGAAGTATTTAAATACATTTAAAAAACATAAATATACGATAGGTCAGGATATTGGATGTTATAATGGATTGATATTAGCAATAGATTATGTAAAAAAAGGAGATGCGTATTTGTATATTCATAGAGCTAGTAATGGACAATACTTAGGAAAATATCATGTTACACTACCTGGAGAACTTGAAAGTGTGACATATGACCAATATACTGGAAAGTTTGCATTGTTTTTTAATAATGGTAAGAACAATGCAGTATATACAACTACAGCAATTAAGTTGGATAAGTATTGCAGATAATATGTGATTGAACAAATTAACGTATGGTGTTATAATATATATACTTTGCTTTAGAATATTTCATAGAAAGGATGGCAAAATAGGTATGAGAGACATTTATGGATGTAAGCGGCTTATAGCAAGATATGAACGGATGATGGATGGAGATATACGTAATTTGACCCAAGATTCTGAGTTTCATATCGAGCAATTGACAAATGCTATAAGTGAATTGGACAAGTTATTAGATATTATTGGGGATGAAATTGCCGATTGGGCAGAGGCAATATCAGTCTTATATGTGGACATGGACGAACCTGATACTATTTGGAGTCGAATTCAATTAGTGATTTTGAGGTGGTATGTTAACAGAAGGTATGCGAAAGTACTAGATGAGTCTGTGGAAGTTATGAACTGTAAGGCATCCTTGGAAAAAATTCGTAATCGGCTTTTAATTCTTATGCATATGTGATAACTGTTCAAAAATGTGGTGTGGGAGGCTCTGGCCTCCTTTTTATTTATTATATGAGAGTTAAAGAATAAGTTAGTTATTTATTTGACTGAAATAAAAAATATAGATATACTAAATAATAAATGTAATATAAGGAGAAAGTATGAAAGTATTAAAAGAATTTAAAGAGTTTGCCATGAAGGGAAATATTTTAGATATGGCAATAGGTTTAGTAATAGGAGGTGCTTTCCAATCAATAATAAAATCTTTGGTTGAAGATGTTATTATGCCTTTTACAGCTTTATTTACTGGTAATGTAGATTATACTAATTGGGTGATTAATGTTTCTACAGCACAAATAAAAATAGGATCTTTTATTACAGCTTTGATTAATTTTCTAATTATTGCTCTTTCAATATTTATAGCTTTAAAAGTTGTAGTAAGTATTAACAGAAGATTTGAGGAAATGAATAAAGAAGTTACTGGAAAGCTAAATAAAAAATTAAAAAAGAATAAGGGGAAAAAAGAGGAAGAGGTATATGAAGAACCTGAAACTAAAATTTGTCCTTATTGTTTATCAGAAGTAAAGTATAAAGCTACAAGATGTCCTCATTGTACTTCAAAATTAGAAAATTTGAATGATGTGAAAGAATAAAGAAAACGCGGGAATCTGAAAATTAAATTGTTATATTTTCAGTCCCGCGAAATCTTCATATAAACATGTTGTTAAATGTTTTTTATGTATTTTAGAATTCGGCAATCTTGGTAAAAAGATTAACTCGTAGCATTGCTACAGTGATTAGAATTTATAATACTTAAATCCGAATTCTAAAGTGGCATTTATTGGATGCAGTCAAAAATAAAGTAGTCTTAAGTATTATAAAAAGTACGTTACTATTATAACATTGTTTACATAAAAAGTCAAATCTTAATTATTTTGTTCCATAAATTCTATCTCCAGCATCGCCTAAACCTGGTACAATATATGCATCTTTATTTAGTTTTTCGTCAATATGTGCACAATAAATTTTTACATCAGGATGCTTTTCAGTAACTTTTTCTAATCCTTCTGGTGCAGCAATAATGCATAAAAACTTGATTTTCTTTACACCTTTTTCTTTTAATAATTCTATTGCATCAATTGCACTTCCACCTGTTGCTAGCATAGGGTCTAATAAAATTACTTCTTTTTTCTCAATATTTTTTGGAACTTTGAAAAAATAATTTACTGGTTTGTGATTATTGGTATCATCACGATACATTCCTATATGTCCAATTTTTGCATTTGGTATTACATTTATTACTCCATCTAGCATTCCCATTCCAGCTCTTAATATAGGAACGAATGCGTATTTATCTTCATTTAATTTTTTTGTTTTCATTTTACAGATTGGTGTTTCAATTTCAGTTTCTTCAAGTTCTGCGTCTTCCATTGCTTTATAGCAAAGAAATGAACCGATTTCACCAGCGAGTTCTCTAAATTCTTTTGTTCCTGTTGATTTAGATCTTAAAATTCCTAATTTATGTTCTATTAAAGGGTGATTTAATTCAATTATTTGTTCATTTTTTTTCATAGTTTTATGTTCTTTCTCTTTTTCTAAATTGTGGGTGTTATTATCATTTTCTATTTTTATATTTTCTTCTTTTTCGTTTGGCAAGAATAAGTTTAAAAGAATACCTATAATGGCTGCTAAACTCATTCCAGAGAATGAAATATTTAAGTCTCCATGTGTTATTGCTACAGTGGCTCCACCTAATCCTAGTACAAGCATTGTTGAAGCTAATATTATGTTTTTATTTTTGCTAAAATCTGTTCTATTTTCAATTAAAACTTTTAAACCATTTACGGAAATGAAACCATATAGTAGAAGAGAAACTCCTCCTAATACGGCGTTTGGTATTGTACTTACTAGTGCGGTAAACTTTCCTAAGAAACCAAGACAAATGGCAAATATTGCAGCTACTCCAATTACCCATACAGATGCTACTTTTGTCATTCCTACAACTGATGTATTTTCACCATATGTTGTATTTGCAGGTCCACCAATTGCTCCTGCTACAAGTGTTGCTAAACCATCTCCTAAAAGTGTTTTGTCTAGACCAGGTTTTTTTAATAAGTCTTTTCCAATTATTGCACTTAATGCAGTGTGATCTCCAATATGTTCAGCCATTGTTACTAATGCGATAGGGGCTATTGTTAATGCTGCTATTAATGTTGGTGTATAGTGTATGAATGGAATTTTAAAATTTGGCATACTAAAGAAATTTGCATTTGCTATTGGTGTAAAATCAACTAATCCAAAACAAATTGCACTAATATATCCTATTATAATACCAACTAGAAAAGGTATTATTTTTAAAAATCCTTTTCCTCTTACCATTATAATTGCTGTTGAAAGAAAAGTTATTAATGCAACTATTATTTCTTTCCAATTATCTGTGAGTTCACCTGTTAATCCAATTTGAGTTATTGCGCTAGGAGCTAAACCTAATCCAATAATCATAATCATAGGGCCAATTATTATTGGTGGTAATAATTTATCAATCCAGTTTTTTCCTATAATTCTGATTATTATTGAAAATATGATATATATTAAACCTACAATCATAATTCCTGTCATTGCTCCAGCAATGCCACCTTTTAGGTAAGCTGCTGTAATAGGGACAATGAAAGCAAAAGAGCTTCCTAAATAAACTGGTGATTGTGCTTTTGTACATAAGATGTAAATTAAAGTTCCAATTCCTGATGCTACTAATGCGACAGGTATTGGTATTACTTCAGCATTGCATACAGTGTTTACTAAAATTGGAACTAAGATTGTGGCTCCGAACATTGCAAATACATGCTGAAAAGCTAGTATAATCCATTGTAGTATTTTTGGTTTTTCATTTACGTCTAATATTAAATTGTTACTTTTTGATGTTTCTTCCATTTATTTAACCTCCTTAAATTTTGAATAAAAAAAATACTAGAAGTAAATTCTAGTATTTAAAATATTCATAAATATAAAATAAAAAAGAAATGATAGAAATAAGAAATAATGCTCTTGTAGCTATTTTTGTTTTGTTTGCAGTTGGTACATTTCTTAAATTCTTCATTTTTACACCCTGCTTATCATATTATAATTTTATAAATATTGCAAGTTTTTTTTATAAAATGTTAGAAATATATAAATTTAAATATTTTTTGCGACTTATAGATAAGTAACTTGAATTTTATAAGTTAATAGAATCGTATTTGTAATTAAAATTGTTCATTGGATTGCTATGCGGTATTAAAATAAAATTAAAAATGATTGATATTTTATTTTTTATATGTTACAATTTTCGTAGATTTGTACAAAGGAGTAAAAGTATGACAGGGTTTCTTGTGATAATTTTTATGCTTCTTATAATAGTATTTATGCTTATTGGACTTGCTGTTGCTCAGATTAAAATGGCTGGAATGAATGTTAAAGATTTTTGGACATTTATTAAAGCTAATGAGACATTAAACAAGTTATATGCGTTTTCAAAGAAGTATGAAAAATTAACAACGAATGAACAATTAGTTTTTTTAAGAGAAGCTGAGAGAGTTTTCGAAGCTTTTGATAAAGTACCTAACGTTTTATGGGAGGAAGATTATCAAAAGTATATGGAAGTTTTGTCTACGTATAAAGATATTAAAATTGTTAGATGGGAATCAAACTAGAGTGAAACTAAAATTAAATTTTGTTTCATTCTTTTTTTTTATATGTTATTATATAAATATCTTTTGACTTATGAAGATATAGTAAAAAAGGAAAAATATAAAGGTAAGTAAATAGTAAAAAAATATAAAAAAGTTATAAAATGGGTAGCGAGATTGACAGTAATGTGATAGAATGACGAAAGAAAAAAATAAGAGGAGTTGTTTATAAAATGTATAAAAGAGTCCTATTAAAATTAAGTGGCGAAGCTATGGCTGGTGATAAAAAAACTGGAATTGATGCTGAATTTGTTGATTTGATTGCCGAAAAAGTTGTGAAAATGGCTAATATGGGTATTCAGGTTGGTATTGTTACTGGTGGTGGAAATTTTTGGAGAGGCAAGAATGGTTATAAAATGGAAAGTACTACTTCTGATTATATGGGTATGCTTGCTACTATATTAAATTCACTTGCAATAAAAGATGCACTAGTTTCTAAAGGTGTTAATGCTGTTGTAGAAACATCAATTATAATGACACAGATTGCTGAGCCATATACTAAAAGAGATATGGAAAGACATTTTGCTGAAGGAGCTGTTGTTATTTTTGGTGGAGGAACAGGTCATCCGTTCTTTTCAACTGATACTGCTGCAGCACTTAGAGCTGCTGAAATGCATGCAGATGTTATTTTAGTTGCTAAAACTATTGATGGTGTATATTCAGCAGATCCTAAATTGGATCCAAATGCTGTAAAATATACGGAGATTACATATGATGAAGTTTTAAGTAAAAATTTAAAAGTTATGGATGCTGCAAGCATTGCTATTTGTAGAGATAACAATATTCCACTTTCTGTATTTGCACTTCAGGATGCAGAAAATATTGTAAGAGCTGCAAATGGGGAAAATATTGGAACAATTGTTAAATAAAGGAGAGAAAAAAATGGAATTTGACAAATTAGAAGAAAGAATGAATAAAACATTAAGTGTTTTAGAAGAAAATTTTTCAGAAATTAGAGCTGGTAGAGCTAATCCAGCAGTTTTAAATAAGATAACAGTTGAGTATTATGGTGTTCCAACACCAATAAATCAAGTGGCAGGAATTTCAGTTCCAGAGGCTAGATTAATTGTTATTCAACCTTGGGATGCTAGTGTACTTAAAGAAATTGAAAGAGCAATACTTGCTTCAGATATAGGATTAAATCCAAATAATGATGGTAAAGTTATTCGTTTATCTTTTCCAGAGTTAACTGAAGAAAGAAGAAAAGATTTAGTAAAAGATGTTAAGAAAATAGCTGAAGAATCAAAAGTTTCTATTAGATCTATTAGAAGAGATGGTATTGATGAAGCTAAAGAAATGGAAAAGGAATCTTTGATTACTGAAGATGAATTAAAGAAGGCAGAAGATCAAATTCAAAAATTAACAGATAAGAAGATAGCTGAAATTGATAATATGTTAGAGAAAAAAGAAAAAGAAATTATGTCTATATAGGGCAAGAGTAGTTAGCAGAAAGGAAATGAAATAATGAATGAAACTAATATTCCTAGTCATATTGCTATTATTATGGATGGTAATAGAAGATGGGCAAAAGAAAAGGGTTTAGATTATAAAGTAGGACATAAAGAAGGGGCTAAAACTATAGAGAAAATAGTAAGATATGCTAAAAAGATAGGTATAAAGTATATAACAGTGTATGCTTTTTCTACTGAAAATTGGAAAAGAAGTAAAGAAGAAGTTGGAGCATTAATGTTATTGCTTAAGAATTATTTAGATGATTATTCTAAAAGAGCTGATACGGAAAATATAAAGGTTAAAGTATTGGGAGATTTGAGTGCTCTTTCTGATGGATTACAAAAAACTATTAGAAAATGTGAAGAAAGAACAAAAAATAATGATGGAATTACATTTTGTATAGGTATAAATTATGGTGGTAGGGATGAAATTGTTAGAGCAGTGAAATCTATTGCTACAGATGTAAAAAATGGAAAAATTGATATAAAAGATATTAATGAAGTATTAGTTTCAAATAATTTATATACTGCCGGCATGCCGGATCCTGATTTAGTAATTCGTACAAGTGGTGAATTGCGTACTAGTAATTTTTTGCCTTGGCAGATTGTGTATTCAGAATTTTTATTTTTAGATAAATATTGGCCAGATTTTTCAGAAGAAGATCTTGATAATGCAATTGAGGTTTATCAAAAGAGAAATAGAAAATTTGGCGCAAAATAGAATAGTAGGAGTTATGATATGGTTGATATGATTAAAAGATCATTAGTTGCCATTATAGGATTACCAATTGTTTTGGTAGTTCTTATATTAGGTAATAAATATGTTCTAGATGTTATAGTTGCAATTTTGGCAGTTTTAGGAATATATGAATATATGAAATGTGTAGGAAACAAATTTAAACCTGTTTCATGGATTGGATATCTTGCAGCAATATCTATTGCTTTTCTACATATAATACCACAGGTATATATAACAACATATTTACCTTTAGTTATTTTAGGAATTTTAGCAATTCTTTTTATGCATGTTGTTTTTACAGACATGAAAATTAATTTTGCAGATATTGCAATTAGCTTAATTGGCATTGTTTATGTTGTTGGATTTTTTGCTTTTGTAGCTCTATTATATGCTTTTGAGAAAAATGGTCAACAGCTTGGTAAGTTTTACATAGCATATTTGTTTTTAGCAACATGGGGAAGTGATATATTTGCTTTTTTAGTTGGTGTAAAATTCGGAAAGCATAAATTTAGTAAAATTAGTCCAAAAAAATCAATAGAAGGATGTTTAGCTGGAACGTTTGCAGGAGTCATTTTAGTTATAATAGCTGCAATCATATTTAATAATTGTTTTGATTTACAAAATAATTATATAATTATTGGAATTATTGCTTTAATAATAAATTTACTTGGTCAAATTGGTGATTTTTCTGCTTCGTGTATTAAGAGATATTCTGAAGTAAAAGATTTTTCTAATTTATTACCTGGACATGGAGGAATTATAGATAGATTTGATAGTGTTATTTTTGCAGCACCTTTTGCGTATTATTTATTAACATTATTAATTTAGGAGGACAATTTGTTATCATTTTTTATAAATGCGGTAAAGATTATATTTGTTTTAGGCTTTTTGGTATTTATTCATGAAAGTGGCCATTTTTTAGTTGCTAAATTTTTTAAGGTGAAGGTAAATGAATTTTCTATTGGTTTTGGAAAAAAGATTTTTTCTAAGACCAAGGGAGAAACAACATATTCTGTCAGAATTGTTCCTTTGGGTGGATTTGTCAGTATGCTTGGTGAAGATGAGCGTTCTGATGATGAAAGATCTTTTTCAAAACAATCTGTTCCAAAGAGAATTGCTATATGTGCGGCTGGTGGTTTAGTAAACATTATTTTTGGACTTTTGGTTTATTTTTGTTTATTACTCTGCCTTGGAAATTTTGTTTCAAATAAAGTGGATTCTCTAATTAGCGGATATGGAGCAGAAACTTCTGGAATATTGCCTGGTGATGAAATAGTTTCTATTAATGGAAAGAAGATATTTATTTCTTCAGATATTTCCAAAGTAGTTTCTAATAATGGTAATAATGAACTTAATATAGTAGTTAAAAGAAATGGTGAAAAGAAGAATATAAAAGTTATTCCAACAGAAGTGAAAAATAAGTCTATTGGAATCTATTTTGACGATTCAGATGAGTGTAAAATATCATATATTTATAAAGATTCTCCAGCAGATGAAAAATTAAAAATCGGTGATGTTATATTGGCTGCTAATGGAGAAGAGATAAACGGTGATTATGAAAAATTAACTCAAATAATTCAAGAATCAGATGGAGAAATATTGTTAAAGGTAAAATCTGGTGGTAAAGAAGAAGATGTTTCTATTCTTCCTAAAGAATACTCAACTTACTATATTGGTGTAGTATTTAAGCAAGCTTCTAAGGATTTTCAAACAAGATTATATTATTCGTGGTTTGAAACAGGAAACTTTATGTTATCACTGGCTGATAATGTTAAAAGCTTGTTTACTGCAAAAGTATCTGTTAATGATATGATGGGACCTATAGGTATTTCAAAAACTGTTGCAGAGACATCAGGAATATATGATTTTATTTATTTAATGGCATTGATTTCACTATCATTAGGTATTACGAATTTGTTACCAATACCAGCTTTGGATGGAGGAAAAATACTTATACTATTAATAGAAGCTATTAGAAGAAAACCAATGAATGAAAGTACGGAAATTTTTATACAGATGATAGGATTTTCTTTATTAATATTGTTATCAATTTATATTTCGTATATAGATATACTAAGATTTTTTTAAAGGAGATTAAGAAATGAATTGTAAAATTTGTGGAGCTGAATTAAAAAAGGATGGAGAATTATGTAATAATTGCATGAACAAATTGATGAAGGAACAGGAGTTGCGTAATGATAAAGCACCTAAATTTACTTTTAGAAGCAAATTTATGTTAGGATATGAATTACTTAGACATATTGAACAGATTGGTGTTGCAATATTTGCAATGATTTTGGCTTTAAGTGTTGATTTCGGATTATGGAAATATGTTGTTATTGCTGCTTGTTTATTTGTTATTTATGAAATTTGCTATTTGATTTATTTAAAGTTCTCAATTTCAGCAGTGTCTTGTACTATGTATAGAACAAAATTAAACATTACAAGGGGAATATTTAGAAAAAAAGTAAAAGAAATTCCTTATTCAGAAATAGAGGAAATTTCTTATACTCAAGGAAATATGAATAAAGTATTTAATAATGGAAACATAGTAATTAAAAGAAATACTAGAAACTTGATGGAAAGAACTGTTTGTATTGAAGCTGTAAAGAATGTAGAAGATGTATTTGAAAAGATAAAAGAGATATATAATTAATAAGGTAGGCGTAGTAAATGCTAGAGAAGGTTAAAGATATATTTAGTGATTATTTAAATAAACAAGAAAATATAAATGAAGCGGATTTTCTTAAAGCAAACTTGTATAAGAAAAGTAATAGACTAGAAGTATGTTTAACTAGTAAATTAAAAATTTCAATTGACGAAATTTCAAACTTTGAAGAATATATTGTTAATAGATTTAAAGTATCTAGTGCTCGTATAGAAATTACATATGAAGGAATAGATATTGAACCTACAATAGAAAAAGATTGGAATAATTTAGTATTATATATGTCAAAAAAAGAGCCTATGACAAGGGCAATATTAAAAAATAGTACTGTTAGAATAGATGACAGTACTATTTATGTTGTACTAAAAATAAAGGGTGCAGATATTTTAAATTCTAAAAAGTTTGATAAAGGTTTAGAACATTTATTATATAACTTATATAATAAGCGTTATAAAGTTAATTTTGAAGAAGAAAAACAATTTACTAATGAGGAATATGAAAAATATTTAAAGATTCAGGAACATGAAGCTATTTTGCATATGCAGGAAATGAATCGAAAGGAAGCAGAGCAGAGAGCAATCGAGAAGGCTAAACAAGAAACTATGGTAAAGCAGGTGGCTTTAGAATCTAGTGAAGGTGAAAATGAAACTAAAATTGAGTCTCCAGATGGTTTAATATTTGGTAAAACTTCTACGTTTAGAAGTAAATTTGCTTCGATCGCTGATATTAATGATAGTACAACTAAAGTTAATGTAGAGGGAGAAATTATTAATGTTAATTCTAGGGAGATAAAAAATAATAGAACGATTATTAGTTTTAGTATAGATGATGGTAATGGTAGTATTACTTGTAAGGCTTTTATTGATACACCGTTAGTACCGACGATTTTGCAAAAAATAAAAGAAGGACAAGGTGTTAAAGTAGATGGAACAGCTAAGTTTGATGATTATGCAAATGAAATAACTATTATGGCAAATAATGCTGTTGCTTCAGATTTTAAATTATCAAAATCTGAAGGTGGAGATGGTGTAAATGAGGAATCTAAACCAGAAGAACAGACTCCTTTGATTTATGGTAGAAGTTTAACTATTAAAACTCCTAAAATTAATATTATTGATATTAATAATGATACAGATAGAGTTTGTTTAGAAGGAGAAGTTATAAGTACAGATACTCGTGATATTAAAGGTGATAGAACAATTTTAATGTTTAATCTTTATGATGGTACGAGTACTATGACAATGAAGGCTTTTATAGAGTCAAAGAAAACAAAAGAAGTTTTGGGTAGATTAAAAAGTGCTAAAGGAGTTAAAATAGAAGGTGTAGCTAAATATGATAATTTTGCTAAAGAAATTACAGTTATGGCCAATACTATTTTAGAAACTCAAGGTGTGAAGAAAACTAAGAGAATGGACAATGCTACTGAAAAAAGAGTTGAGCTTCATATGCATACTAAAATGAGTCAGATGGATGCTGTTACTTCGGCTGAGGATTTATTAAAACGTGCTATTAGTTGGGGATGGAATGCTATTGCGATTACTGATCATGGCGTTGTTCAAAGTTTTCCAGAGGCTCATAAATATTTAGGTAAAGTTGGAGATGCAATAAAAGTTATTTATGGTGTTGAGGCATATTTTGTTCCTGATAAAGATCCAAGTGTTGTATATCCTAGAAAACAAGATATTGACGGAGAATATTGCGTTTTGGATTTAGAAACAACAGGTTTATCTTTTAGAACTGAAAAGATTACTGAAGTTGGAATTATTAAAATTAGAAATGGTAAGATTATAGATGAATTTGAATGTTTTGTAAATCCAGAAAAACCTATTCCACCTGAGGTTGTTGAAGTTACTAATATTACAGATGATATGGTTAAAGATGCAGAAACAATTGATAAGGTTATTCCTAAGATTATTGATTTTATAGGGGATAGTGTACTAGTTGCACACAATGCTGATTTTGATATAGGGTTTTTAAAACATAATTTTTCTGAGTGTGGATATAGTTTAGATAATACATATATAGATACTTTAAGATTAGCTAAAGTTATATTTCCAGAAATGAAAAAATATAAATTAGGATTAATTGCTGATAAGTTAGATATTGTTGTAGAAGTTGCTCATAGAGCTTTAGATGATGTAAAAACATTAGTGCAAGTGTTTAATATTATGATTGAAAAGCTTAAAGAAAAAGGAGCAAAGACAGTTGATGATATAGATAATGTTTTTGCTGGAGATCCAGAAGCTTATAAAAAACTTCCATCTTATCATGCTATTATTTTAGCAAAAGATTATGTTGGACTTAAAAATTTATATAAATTAGTTTCTTATTCGCATTTAGATTATTTTTATAAGAAACCTCGTATTTTAAAAAGTTTATTTGAAAAATATAGAGAAGGTTTAATTCTAGGAAGTGCGTGTGAGGCCGGAGAACTTTATAGAGCTATTGTTGCTGGTAGACCGGAAGAAGAAATTGAGGCTATTGCTAAATATTATGATTACTTAGAGATTCAGCCTATTGGTAATAATCAATATATGGTTAGAAATGGTACTGTAGCTGATGATTTCGAATTGCAAAATATCAATAGAAAAATCGTAGATCTTGGAGATAGATTAAATAAGCCTGTTGTTGCTACTTGTGATGTTCATTTTATGGATCCTCAAGATGAGATTTATAGACGTATTTTACAAGCAGGTCAGAAATATGATGATGCAGATTTTCAAGCACCATTATATTTGCGTACAACTGAAGAAATGCTAGATGAGTTAGCTTATTTAGGTGAGGAGAAGGCGTATGAAGTTTGTGTTACAAATACGAATTTGATTTCAAATATGTGTGATAAAATCAGTCCTATTTCTGATGAAAAATGTCCTCCTCATATTGAAGGGTGTGAGCAAACGATAAAAGATATTGCATATGAAAAAGCGCATGAACTTTATGGAGATCCACTTCCTGAAATCGTTCAATCAAGATTAGATAAGGAGCTGGATTCAATTATAAAAAATGGATTTTCAGTTATGTATATTATTGCGCAGAAACTGGTTTGGAAATCTAATGAAGATGGCTATATAGTTGGATCTAGAGGTTCTGTTGGTTCTTCATTTGTTGCAAATATGACAGGTATTACAGAAGTTAATTCTCTTCAGGCTCATTATAGGTGTCCTAATTGTAAATATTCAGATTTTACAGATTATGGTGTAAAAAATGGTTTTGATTTGCCTGATAAGGATTGCCCAAAGTGTGGTCACAAACTAGATAAAGATGGAATGGATATTCCTTTTGAAACATTTCTTGGATTTAATGGAGATAAGGAACCTGATATTGATCTTAACTTTTCTGGTGAATATCAAGCTAAAGCTCATAAATATACAGAAGTAATTTTTGGAAAAGGTACTACTTTTAAAGCAGGAACTGTTGGTACTGTTGCTGATAAGACGGCGTATGGTTATGTAAAAAATTATTATGAAGAAAGACATATACCTGTTACTAGTGCGGAAATTGCTAGACTTTCTACTGGATGTACAGGAATAAAAAGAACTACAGGGCAGCATCCTGGTGGAATTATTGTTGTTCCAAAAGGTAGGGAAATTTTTGAGTTTTGTCCGGTACAACATCCAGCAGATGATCCGGATTCAGATATTATAACGACTCATTTTGATTATCACTCTATTGATCAGAACTTATTGAAACTTGATATATTAGGACATGATGATCCAACAATGATTCGTATGTTATTCGATTTAACTGGTATTGATCCAACTAAAGTTCCTTTGGATGATAAAGAAACAATGTCAATTTTTTCATCGACAGATGCATTAGGAGTTACTCCTGAACAAATTAAATCAGAAGTTGGAACTTTTGGAGTTCCTGAATTTGGAACTAAGTTTGTAAGAGGTATGCTTGTAGATACAAAACCTACGACATTTGCTGAACTAATTAGTATTTCAGGATTATCACATGGTACAGATGTCTGGCTTAATAATGCTCAAGAATTAATTAATCAAGGAATTGTTACATTGAGTCAAGCAATTGGTTGTAGAGATGATATTATGGTTTATTTGATGAAAATGGGTCTAGAACCAAATCATGCTTTTAAGATAATGGAGACTGTTCGTAAAGGTAAAGCTTTGAAAGATCCTGCTAAATGGGCTGAATATGTTCAGATGATGAAAGAACATGATGTTCCAGACTGGTATATAAAATCTTGTGAAAAAATAAAATATATGTTCCCAAAAGCTCATGCTGCCGCATATGTTACAAATGCTTTTAGAATAGCGTGGTTTAAGGTTCATGAACCTTTAGCATATTATACAGCATATTTTTCTATTAGGGCTGATGGTTTTGATTATGATCTTATGTGTAATGGTAAAGAGAAAGTTTTAAATAAGATGAGAGAAATAGATATGGCTGGTAATGCTGCTTTACCAAAAGATAAGGATATGTATCCTATTTTAGAATTGGTATTAGAAATGTATGAGAGGGGATTTAAGTTTTTACCAGTCGATTTATATAAATCAGATGCTACAAAGTTTCAAATTGAAGATGGTGCAATAAGACCATCACTTAATAGTGTTCCTGGACTTGGAACTGTTGTAGCTTTAAGCATACAAGCAGCTAGAGAAGAAGAGAAATTTATGTGTATAGATGATTTACAATTAAGAGGAAAAGTTGGAAAGTCAGTTATTGAAATTCTTGCAGATCATGGTTGTTTAGAGGGAATGACTCAAAGTAATCAAATGTCACTTTTTGCGATGTAATTAGAAAATGAAAGGAATTAAGATGGGGGAATATGGTTTGATTTTTACTTGGCAAGTAGCAGTAATATATGTAATAGTTATAAATATCATTGGTTTTTTTGCAATGTGGATTGATAAAGCAAAAGCTAAGAAGGGTTCATGGAGAATTCCTGAAAAGACACTTTTTACAATTACTTTTCTTGGTGGCGGTTTTGGAACGATTGCAGGAATGTATACTTTCAGACATAAAACAAAAAAACTTCGATTTGCTATAGGATTTCCAGTAATATTACTTACAGAGATTTTCTTTGTGATTTATGTGATTATAAAATATTTTATATAAGCTTAGATATAAAAAAGCAGGCAGCGAAATTGTGGTCGCTGCCCTTTTTGCTGTTACCTTTCGAACATATCGAAATACTCTCGGAAGGTTAGTCCATCAGCGTCGTTCTCGATAACATATTCTCCCATCCGTTGGAATACACTCAGAAAGTACATCCGTTGGACGTTGGAAGAGATATGCTCGAGAGCATCTTTTAGCGCATCACCGTAGGTCATTTCCCAGTAATCTGACATTTTCAGACCTCCTTTTTTGTGAGAGCAATGTTTATAGGTACTAATATAATTATAAAATTTTTTGCATGAAAAATCAATAATTATAATAGAATTTGAAATGATGATGGTAGAAATATATAGGGATTTGTTTCTAGACTTTTAAAATGCCTTGTGATATATTGTAATAAATTTAAGAAAATATATAGGAGCGTTATTTGTGGTTGGTTTAGATAAGAATATTCAATATGTAAAGGGAGTAGGAGAAGCTAGAGCAAAGCTTTTAAATAGATTAGGAATATTTACTTTAAAAGATTTAATTACTTATTATCCAAGAACTTATGAGGATAGAAGTATTCCTAAAAAAATAGAAGAACTTGTTGATGGTGAAGAAGCTTTAATTGAAGTTATGCCAGTTACTCGAGTTAGTGAAATTCATATTAGAAGAAATATGACAATTTTAAAAATGAATGCTAGAGATGATACTGGGGTTTGTCAAATTACTTGGTTTAATCAACCATATTTGAAAAATATGTTTAGACCAGGAGAATATTATAAGTTTTATGGAAAAATTTCAAAAAAGGGAAATAAAATAGAAATGAATTCTCCTGTTTATGATAAGGCAGAAGAAGCAAAGAATACAGGAAGAATTATTCCAATTTATCCTACTACGTATAAACTTCCTCAAAATACTCTAAGAAAAATTATAGAAACAGGACTGTGTGAATTAGATGGAAAAATTCCAGAAACATTACCTGATTATTTGATTTCTGAATATAAGTTGTTAGGGCTTAATGATGCGGTAAATCAAATTCATTTTCCAAAAACTTTTGATGATTTTAAGTTAGCTAGAAATAGATTGGTTTTTGAAGAATTACTTTCAATGCAACTTGCATTATTGGCATTGAAAAATCAGTATACTAAAGATGTTAAAGGAATTACATTTAGCAAGAATGTTAAAATGTCGGATGTTATTAATGTTTTGCCATTTTCATTAACAAAAGCGCAACTTAGGGTATTAGAAGAAATTGATAATGATATGGAAAGAGAAAAGCCAATGAATAGGTTGTTACAAGGAGATGTTGGTTCGGGTAAAACAATAGTTGCAGTGATTGCAGCATATAAATGTGTAAAGTGTGGATATCAGGCTGCTATTATGGCTCCAACAGCAATTTTGGCTACTCAGCATCTAGAGAGCTTTACTGAAATTTTGAAGGATTTTGGAATAAGGTGTGAACTTTTAATTAGTGGAATTACTAAAAAGAAAAAAGAGGAAATTTTAAATAGACTTGAAAAAGGTGAAATAGATATTATTATTGGGACACATGCTTTGTTAGAAGAAAATGTTGTTTTTAAAAATTTAGGATTAGTTGTTACTGATGAACAACATAGATTTGGAGTGCGTCAAAGAAGTGTAATTGCTCAAAAAGGTGATAATCCAGATGTATTAGTTATGACGGCAACGCCTATTCCTAGAACATTGGCTCTTATTTTATATGGAGATTTGGACATTTCTATAATTGATGAACTTCCTCCTAATAGAAAAAAGATTGAAACTTATGCTGTTACTAAGGGAATGGATGATAGAGTAAATGCGTTTTTAAAGAAAAATATTGATGAGGGAAGACAGGCATATATTGTATGCCCATTAGTAGAAGAAAATGAAGAAATTAATGCTAAGTCTGTAATGGAGCTTGCTGAAAATTATAAAAAGAAAATCTTTCCAGAATATAGAGTGGAATATTTACACGGAAAAATGAAGGCTAAAGAAAAAGATGCAATAATGGAGGAGTTTAAAAATGGAAATATTGATATTTTAATTTCAACTACTGTTATTGAAGTTGGTGTTAATGTTCCAAATAGTAGTATTATGGTGATTGAAAATGCTGAGAGATTTGGACTTGCTCAATTGCATCAGCTTAGAGGTAGAGTCGGTAGAGGAGAATATCAGTCTTATGCGATTTTAAAATATAATGGTAATTCAGATGTAATAAGAAAGAGAATGAAAGTAATGACAGATACAAATGATGGTTTTATTATTTCTGAAAAAGATTTAGAGCTTCGAGGAACAGGTGAGTTTTTTGGAACTAAGCAACATGGATTACCAGAATTTAAGATTGCAAATTTATTTGAAGATATAGGAACATTAAAGGCTGTTCAAGCAATAGCTATCAAAATTATTAATGATGATCCAAAATTGGAAAAAGATAAGAATAAATTGCTTAGACAAGTTATTGATGAGAAATTTGGAAGTCGAATAGAGATATAAAATGTCGAAAAATGCGATGAAATCAAGTGTTGCACACCTTGAAATGAAAGAAAAAATGTGCTATAATATTTATGTTAACTGATAATATGCAACAGACAATTTAGTCTGAAGAAAGACATGAGGATGAAAAAAATGCAGAACGAAGAAACTAGAAACATGAAAGTGAGCTTTTCACGCGAAAGATTACACTCATCAATTGCTGGAGCACTAAGACGAAGAAGAATTCCGCGAGACTTACGTGGATATGATTTGATTCGAGGAGTTATTTTTGGATTAGTGGATCATCCAGAATATACGTTGGAGGTAGCTTTGCAGAGAGCTGTGGATGTTTCAAAAATTCCTGGATCTCCTACTGATTTAGAAGAGGCTTATTTACAGGTTTTTGATTGTATAGAGCCTGTGATGAGAGTTTGTGATTTTCATCAGGAAGGTGATGTTACTAAGCCTGTTTTATCGGAGAAAGAAATCATTCAGAAATTCATGGATTCAGTAGTTTATGATGTGAAAAAAGACTACTGTTATTCTTCAACAATCAATTTCATGAGAGAAAAGAAGTTTAAGGACTATTTTGCGTATGAGATTTTGAAGAATATGATTTTTAAGAAGCTTATAGCTGATGATTCTACTGAAGAGTGCATGTATGAATATGCGTTTCGTAAAACTTTTGTAAATCCGGGGCATAAGACGGCTGATGAAATCAGAATGGAAGTAGATAGTGAAGTAAAAGCTATTCTTCCAAAAGGAGAGACGCTGTACACATATGTATTAAAATGTGTGAATGAAATCAGGGAAAAAAATTGTTAATCTGTATTTAGGTTCAAAGAAAGCTCCCATCACAGAAGTTGTGATGGGAACTTTCGCTTTTTAAGGATTTGAAAACTAGGAGCAGTACTTGATTTTTTTTTGAGTAGCTTATATAATTAATGTATATTTTTATAAAAAAGGATGTAAAAAATGAACTTATTTTTAAAAGTACTAGGTGCTATTTTGGTTTTAATAGGAATAATTTTAATATATGATGCAAGACCGATTACTAAAAAGTTTTTTGGATTTGGTGACCAAAATGAAGGAGCTCTTGGACTTAAAATATTTGGGTTCATATTTGTAATTGTTGGCTGTGTACTATTGTTATTTTATTTATAATAAAAGAGGAGAAGTTGTATGAGAATTACTTATGAAGAAAAAATTTTTGAATCTAGTCAACCGATTAAGGTTAATGAACTTTTAAAAGATGATATTAATGAAAAACATATTGCTTGTATTGTTAATAATCAAGTACATGCATTAGATTATGAAATAAGAGAAGATTCTAAGATTGAACTTTTAGATACATCGACTAAAGAGGGTAGAAGTGTTTATATAAGAGGAATTATGTTTGTTATGGGAAAAGCTTTTGCTGATTGCTATCCAAAGGCTTTACTTTCAGTAAATTATCAATTACATAATTCTATGTTTTGTCAAATAGATAATATGAAAGTTACTACTGAAATGATTGATAAAGTTCGTGAAAGAATGAAACAAATCATTAAAGCAGATTTACCTATTACAAAAACAGTTATGAGTCTTGAAGAGGCAAAAGCTTTTTATGCTCATAGCAAAAATGCTAATGGAAGATTCCAAATTAATAATCATGCAAAAGAAATTTCTTTATATTTTTGTGGGGATTATTATAACTATTTGTATGGACCAATGCCTCTTTCTACGGGAATAGTAAAATATTTCGAGATTGAAAAGTATAAAGATGGTTATTTAGTTCGTTATCCAGATAAAACTAAGCCATATGAAATGGGTGAATATAAAGAAACTAAAAAGTTACTTGCAACTTTTGATGAATATGATGATATTTATAGATTACTAAATGTTAATACTGTTCATAAATTGAATAAAAAAGTTGAAAATGGTGAAATAAATGATTTTATTTTACTTTCAGAAGCTTTGCATGAAAAGAAAATTTCAATTTTGGCTGATAAGATAGCTAGAAAATCTAATGTAAAAATGGTGTTGATTGCAGGACCTTCTTCTTCTGGAAAAACTACTTTTGCTAGAAAATTATCATTAGGACTTAGATTAAAAGGAATTAAACCTGTTACGATTTCTGTAGATAATTATTTTGTTGAAAGAAAAGATAATCCTAAAGATGAATTTGGAAATTATGATTTTGAATGTATTGAAGCAATAGATTTAAAATTATTTAATGAACATTTAGTTAAACTTTTAAATGGTGAAACAATTGAAGTTCCTAAGTTTGATTTTAAGGTTGGTACTAAATGTTATGATGGAACAACTATGAGTTTAGCTAAAGATGAAATTTTGGTTATTGAAGGAATACATTGTTTAAATGATAGATTAACTCAAGCTATTCCAAAAGATGAAAAGGTAAAAATTTATATTAGTGATTTAACAGTGTTGAATATAGATTATTTTAATAGAATTTCTACTACAGATACAAGACTTATAAGAAGAATTGTTAGAGATTATAAATATAGAGGATATGATGCACTTAGTACTTTAAAAAGTTGGTATTCAGTAAATAGAGGAGAAGAAAAATATATTTATCCATATCAAGAAGAGGCTGATTATATGTTTAATTCTTCACTAATTTATGAATTAGCAGCTGAAAAGAAATATGCAGTTCCTTTATTAAAAGAAATTGATAATACTCATAAGGAATATGGGGAAGCACAAAGATTAATTAAGTTTTTAGAGTATTTTGATGATATTCCTGATGACGATATTCCTAATACGTCACTTCTTAGAGAGTTTATTGGAGGTAGTATATATCATAAGGAGACTAAGAAAAAATAATGCCGAATTTTGTTGTAATTGATGAAGAATTTATATGTGATAATTGCGGATATAAAGTTCCTAAATTAGGATATTCTTGTAGAAATCATTGTCCGAAATGTTTACATTCTAAGCATGTAGATAAAAATCCTGGTGATAGAGAAGAGATGTGTCATGGTGATTTAGAACCTGTAGGATTAGAAACAGGAAAAAAAGGATATGTTATTGTTTTTAAATGTAAGAAATGTGGCATGATTCGTAAAAATAAGGTAGCTGAAGATGATGATATGAATTTAATTATTGAATTAAGTACAAAACAATATTAAATAAAAAAGAGTTCATTTATAAATGAACTCTTTTTATATATTACAAATAACAGAAACCCTGAGTAACTTGACATAATATCCGAAACTAATATATAATACATATATAGAAAAAATTTAGGAGGTGTACTATGTATCGGAGAGAGACATTAGTAACAGATGGTAAGGATCAGATTGTTCTTGTTTGCAAAGATGGATGGGGGATTGAGAATTTTAAAATTTTTTCGGAAAGCAACTTGGCGGTTGATGTAGGATATACATTGAAACCTGTAAGAACTACGAAAATATTGGATTGGAACAAAGATTTTCTTCTTTTTCCGCCTGCTGTGTATCGTGCTTATTATGTGCTCGATTTGAAGCAAAAGAAGTTGTTCCGAGCAAATTTGATTCATGTATGGAGTCGGTTTCCAAAGAACTTTGCAAAAAAGGCTATTATTTTAGCGAAGTATACAGACGCAGAATTTTCTATTCAGGAACGCAGTAAAGATTTGCGAGTTTGCGGTGATGATATCCAGTATCGCTTAAATAATACCCAAAGTTTTATCGATGAGGATGATATGCCTGGTTCTATCCATGTGTTGGATTTTAAGTCAAAGGAGGTACAAAAAGTACGTCAGGTAATTTTCTTAAGTTAGAAGAAGGAAAAGGGTTGCGACATTTGTCGCAGCCCTTTTCTGATTTGTATAGTATAAATGTTTAGAAAACGAATATTATAAAAATTTTATATGTATAATTTTTATTTAAAAAAGTGATAGAAGTTATATTTCTTTATACAAATTTCCATTTGTGTAATTCTGACCTTCTAATCTTTGTCCTGATTTTACAGTGTTTATAATGTTTTGAATTTCTTCTATAGATTCTTCTAAGATATCGATTCGAAGGGATAAAGGATTATCAAAATCATTTGGTGAGATAGAAGTGATTTTTGAATTATATAAAGTAGATACTGTTTGAATATTATCTGGTATGATTGGAAATGTAAAGTTCATTCTATCTTTTAGGTAATATTTTTTGCCATTTTTACAGTTCATATCACATCCTGGGTAACAGTAATTGCTTTTTCCTAATGGACAGTAATTCATATTCATTAAAGGAGTTCTTCCATAACATATTAATTCTTGATTAGAAATTTTATTTAATTCGTTTATAACTTCTTTGTTTAGTTCTGGAGAAAGTGTGCATTTATTAATTCCTAAATCTGATAATTGTTTTATTGTGTATTTATTAAATATATTAAAAGTATAATTTGCAATAAATTCAAAATTGTCAGAATTAAAGTTTTCTAAAAATTTAAAATTAGATATGTTAGATAATATAAATCCTTTTATATCATATTTTTTTATAGTTGATTCAATTTTTGAAGATAATAAGTTTCTGTAATTTGATTTTATAATTGTTGGTAAATAAATATATATATTAAAATTATTATTTAAAGAAGTTATTGTTTTTTCATAATCTTTTTGAGTAAAGTATTTTAGTGGTATATAGATATTATCAAATCCAGATAGTTGACTATAATCTTTAGTTTTATCTAATTCATTTAATAGTACTGATATTGTTTGAGTTGTATTTATTTTATTGATATTGATTTGCTCTAAGTTTGAACTTGACGTGTTTGGAATTTGAGATTTAGCAAAATTTTCAACTAGTTCTAGAGCTGTTCTTCTAAGTTCATTTATTGATTTTATATTTGCCAGAAAAGTATTTTCTTCTAATTTTACTTTTATATTTTTAAAATAGTATGGTGTGTTAGTTGTTTTTGAAATTTGTGAAATTATTTTCTCTTTTTCTAGAGGGTGTTTTATAGAATTTGTTGGAATAGCATCGATTTCACAATATATGTCTAACTTTCGATATATTTCTAAGTCACAAGCAGAGCTTACGTGAATAGATATAGGAGTGTTTTTAATAATTTTTACTTCACAATTTAGTGGTACTTTTCTAGATTGAGTATCGTTTTCAAATGTTGATATAGTTTCAGTTTGTAATTTTTTTGAAGACATTTTAAAAATTTTGTCTCCAACTTTAATTTTTCCTTTCATTCTACCAATATTGACAAAGTCATTTGGATTAGCAGATTTTATGTTTTGTTTATTTTTCATAAGTTCAGAGATTGTGTATGTACCTGTTTCGTTTTCTATTGATATTGTATCTCCAATTTCTAGTGGTTCATTTATATTAAGAGTTATTATACCTTTAGATGAATTATATTTGGCAATATATCCTAGAAACAATCCCATATTATTAGATTTTTCTGAAAATATCAAATTTTTATTTGCTTTAGGAGATAGGTGACCAGTTGAGAAGTTTCCTCTATTAAATACTTGCATTAAATCCTTTTTATCATTTTCGTCTATTATATATGGATTTTTAGATTGGTATAAATCAATATACTTTCTGTAAACTTTTGTTACAGTAGCTACATATTCTGGAGTTTTCATTCTCCCTTCAATTTTAAATGATTTTACACCACAAGATATTAATCTAGGTAAATACTCTAAGCTGCATAAGTCTCTAGGACTTAATAAGTATCCTTTTTCTAATAGATTGTTTTCATTATCTATTAATTCGTATGGCAGACGACATCCTTGTGCACATGTACCACGATTTCCAGAACGTCCGCCAATCATGCTTGAAAAAAGACATTGGCCTGAGTATGAAATGCAAAGTGCACCATGAATAAAACATTCTATTTCGATATTAGTATTTCGAGTAATATATTCTATTTCTTCAATTGATAATTCTCGAGATAAAACAACTCTTTTAAAACCAAGCTCTTGAAGCTCTAAAGCTCCTTGAAGATTATGGACAGACATTTGAGTACTACCATGTATAGGTAAGTTGGGAAAAGAGTTTATTAATGTTTTTGCTAGTCCTAAATCTTGAACTATAATTGCATCAATTCCATTTTCATAGGCTGTTTTTGCTAAATTAAATGCTTTTTCAAATTCGTCATTTTTTATTAGAGTATTTAATGTTAAATTAGTTTTAACTCCGCGAATTTTACAATATTCGATAGCTTTTTTTAATTCTTCATCATTAAAATTTTTTGCTGAAGCTCTGGCGTTGAAAAAACTTGCACCTAAATATATGCAATCAGCACCGTTTTGAACAGCAGCTTTTAAACATTCAAAGTCTCCTGCTGGAGATAAAAGTTCTACTTTTTGATTATTCATTTTTCCCTCTTAAATATTATTTTTTTTCATTATATCATAAAATATTTTTCTTTTATACTTTTTAGATATATTTCTAGTATTTGGTAAGTATTTTGAAATGGAGAGGTTAAAAATAGGCTATAAATGAGATGTTATATGACATGAAATTGTAATAGTTATTTTGTTGACTAAAAAAATTGTATAATATATACTATTTCTAGATAAAATTGTTGCAATATGCAATAAGGAGGAACAAATGAAAAAAATAGGTATTAGATTTTTGTCAATAATTCTAATATTTGTGATTATATTTACTTTTGTTCAAGCATTTTGGATTAAAAAAGAAGTATATGCTGCTCTTAGCACTACATATACTCAATATATAAAGTCTGGAATCAGTAATTTTCCAGAGAGCTATCAAAAGAAGTTGGCATATTTAAAATATTTGCATCCTAATTGGGAATTTAAAGCATATTATACAGGTATAAGTTGGGATGAACTTGTATCAACTTCTGCAGAAAATGCTTGTATGAAAAATACGATACATAAAGGAAGTTTATTAGACCCAGCTACATTATGTAAATGTGGTCAGCAAGGTGATGTTGGATACTATGATGCATCTAATATAATGGTTAGATATTATCTTGATCCTAGAAATTTTTTAGGAGAAGCAATGGTATTTCAATTTTTAGACTTGTCTAATGGCGATGGAATTACAAGAGAGAATGTTCTATCTGCAACAAGGGGAACATATTTAGAACAATATACTGATGATATTATGAGAGCTGCAAGTGAAGCTAAAATAAATCCATTACATATTGTTGCTACAATATTTCAAGAATTAGGAGATAAAACAGGTATGCCATCTGTAATTTCTGGTAATGTACAGGGCTATGAGGGATATTATAATTTTTATAATTATGGTGCTACGGATGGTGGAGACACGCTAGGAAAGGCTTTACAAAAGGCAATTTCAATGGGATGGAATTCACCAAGTTATGCTCTTATAGATGGTGCTAAAAAAGTTCTTGCAAATAATTATATATCTGTTGGGCAAACAACGAAATATTTTTATAAATTTGATGTAATTGGAACTGAAATTTTGACTGAAGATATGGGAAGTAGAACGTATAATGTAAATGGTGATAATTTTTATGGACACCAATATATGACTAATTTAAGAGATCCTTCAAGTCAAGCTGGAGCTTTATATGATATTTATGCGGATAATCAAATTTTGGATAGTAAGCTTATTTTTACAATTCCAGTTTATAATGATATGCCAGATTCTGTTAGTGTTCCTACATCTTTAACTTCTTCTGATGGAGAATTATATTATATTAATAGTTTGAAAAAGTATGGTATTGAGTTTAGAACTGGACCGGGGAGTGGGTATGCTTCTTTAGGAAATGTTTATAAAGATACGGTTGTTGCGCGTATTATTACTCAAGGAGCTTGGAGTCAGGTAAAATTAAGAGCTGCTACTACTTTTAATACTTCTACAAAGCAATGGAATTATGAAACTAAAACAGGTTGGGTTTCTTCAGAATATTTAGCTAAAGTTGGTGTTGATAATATACCTGATTATAGAGGTCAGGTGGACATGGGAACAGGAAGTTCTACGCCACCAACAAGTGTATTTGGTAAGGCTGATTTTAAAATTGAGGATTCGATTATTGTATTAACACCAGCTACAATAGTAAAAAATGTAAAAGATAAATATTCAAATTGTGTAATAAAGAAAGCTGATGGTACAGTGATTTCAGATGAGTCGGCTTTTGTTCCTACTGGAGCAATTATAATAATTGATTCAAAAAATTATAATGCTGTTAAGTATGGAGATGCTAATTGTGATGGAAAACTTGATTCTGCAGATTTAGCGGTTGTGCAAAAGCATTTGCTAGGATTTTCTAAAATTACAGATGAAACTGTTTTTAATGCTGCAGATGCTAATAAAGATGGAAAACTTGATTCTGCGGATTTGGCTGTGATTCAAAAATATTTATTAAGAGTATCTGATATAGGATTATAATAAGGAGATGAAAATGAGTAAAGTAAAAAAAATATTAATTTTATTTGGAATGTTTTTGGTAGTTTTAATGATATTTGGGTGCAATAAGGTAAAAGCTGCATCATCTTCTTTGACAGAAAATAGGACTGTAACTCAAGGTTCTTCAGTTACGATAACTGGAACAGTAAATGCTTTTGCTTGGAATATGACTCTTTCAGGGGTTGGGCAAAGTAAAAGCTTAGTTGGCAATAGTTCAGTAGCTTCAAATCAGTCTGCTAGTACAAGTATTACTTTTACTGCTTCAAATATAGGAACATATGTATTTACTTTTTCTGGTGATATAACAGATATTAGTGCAAATAATTCTACTCCTCAATCTCGTACTTGTACAATAACTGTTGTGGCTGCAAATACTGGAAATAATTCAGGTGGCAATACTGGTGGAACAAGTGGTGGAGGAACAACTAATAACACTTCTAAAACTAAGATGACAAGTTTGGGAATAACTCCATATGAGTATGATTTCCAAAATTATAGTATTGGTGCACCAAGTGGAAGTACTTATTATGCAAAAGTTCCAAATGAAGTTTCTTCTATAACGATATATGCTAATGGTGCTACATCTGGAACAGGTACTAAAACTTTAAAAGAAGGTACAAATAAATTTACAGTATCAAATGCAGATTTTACTTATTATATTATTGTTACTAGAGCTACTTTAGATGGTGATGAGCCAGCGAATAAAAGTGATGGAGAAGAACAAGAAAATTCAGAAGAAAATGATGGAATTGGTCTAGAGTCTTTAGAAATAGAAGGCTATGAGTTAGATAAAGAATTTGAGACTTCTGTTTATGAATATGTAGTAAAGGTTGAAGAGGATCTTACTTTAGAAAAACTTAATGAGATTAAGGAATTAGTAATTGCTGTTGCTAATACGGAAGGAGTTACTGTAAGGGTTGAAGCTGAGATTTCTGAAGAAGGAGTAGCTACAATAACTGTTTTTGTGGAAGATGAAGAGAAAGAATATGCTAAATATGTTATAACTTTTGAAGTTGAAGATGAAGAAAAAGATGAAGTTATAGGTGTGGTTGCAAAAACAAATAATTCTAAAGGAACACCTATTACTGGAATGTTTGGACTTACTGAAGAACAGCAAATTTTTGCTATATTGGCTGCATTTGGCTTAGTTACTTTTATTGCTTTTGTTTATTCTGTTGTCGCATATGTTCAACATAGAAAGCTTTTAGAATATGAAGAAGAATATGATGAAGAGTATGAAGATGACACAGAATTTGGGAAAATGAATAGATATTATAATGATGTTGAAACTCCTGATTCTAATATAGATGAGATTGATAATACTCAAACTGTTTCACAAGAAGAACCTAATGTTCAACTTGCTTCTGAGGATGATAAATCTACTTTAGAAAAAGCTGTAGATTATGAAAGAAAATTATTTAAGTCTAGAGGATTAAGATCTACTAGAAAAGGCGGAAAACATTTTTAGAAAAATGATAAAGGATGTGTAAATTATGGATTATAAGTATTTAGAGATGCTTAGTAAGCAATATAAGAATATTGGGGAGGTTAGTGAGGAAATCATTAACCTCCAAGCCATTTTAAATCTTCCAAAAGGAACAGAACTTTTTTTAAGTGATATCCATGGTGAATATGGCTCTTTTTCACATATAATAAAAAATGGCTCTGGAATTATTAAAGATAAGATTGATAAGATTTATGCTAATACTTTACCTGAAAAGGATAGAAAAACTTTAGCTATTTTAATTTATTACCCAGAAGAAAAATTAGAATATGTAAAAAAAGAAGTTGAAAATATTGATGAATGGTACCATATTACTCTTTATAGATTAATTAATGTTGCAAGAGAAGTTAGTTCAAAATATACAAGATCAAAAGTTAGAAAAGCTATGCCTAAAGGATTTGATTATATTATTGATGAATTATTACATTCTGGTGGAGATAGTGAGGATAAGGAAAGATATTATAAGCAGATTATTAAATCTATTATTGATCTAGATAGAGCTGATGAATTTATTGTTGTTATTTCAGATTTAATAAAAAGAATGGCAATTGATCATTTACATATTATAGGGGATATATTTGATAGGGGAGCTTACGCTAAAGAAGTTGTTGATGAACTTATGAAATTTCATAGTTTAGATATACAATGGGGAAATCATGATATCTTGTGGATGGGTGCTGCTTGTGGTAATGCTGCTTGTATTGCAAATGTTATAAGAATTTGCGCTCGATATGATAATTTGGAAACTTTGGAAAATGGTTATGGAATAAATATGAGACCACTTTCAACTTTTGCTATGCAACAATATCATGATGATTGTGATAAGTTCTTTCCAAAAGTTTATGATTATAACAAGTATATTGATACAGATAAAAAGATAATAGCTAAGATTCAAAAAGCGATTTCTGTTATTCAATTTAAAGTAGAAGGACAACTTATTAAAAGAAGACCTGAATATGAAATGGAAGATAGATTGTTTCTAGATAAAATAGATTATGAAAATGGAAGAGTTAGAATTGCGGGGAAAATATATGAATTAAATGATAAAAATTTTCCAACAATAAATAGAAATAATCCTTATGAGCTTTCAAAAGAAGAGAAGGAACTAATGGAGAGATTAAGACAATCTTTTATGAATAGTCAGATTTTGAAAGAACATATAAACTTTTTATATTCAAAGGGGTCAATGTATAAAGTATTTAATTCAAACTTGCTTTTTCATGGTTGCGTTCCTATGGATGAAAATGGAGAGTTTTTGAAAGTTAAAATAATGGGAGAAGAACTTTCAGGAAAAGAGTACTTTGACTTTTTAGATAAAATGGCTAGAAAAGCTTTTTATAAACGAGAAGAAAATTTGGAAAATGATTTTAGTGATATTATGTGGTTTTTATGGTGTTCATATCAATCTCCTTTGTTTGGAAAAGATAAAGCTGCTACTTTTGAAAGATATTTTGTAGATGAAAAAGAAACTCACAAAGAAAATAAAAATTATTATTATTCATTGGTTGAGAGTCCTGAAATTTGTGATAAAATTTTAAAAGAATTTGGAATAGAAGATGATGATTCACATATTATAAATGGGCATATGCCTGTTAAAGAAAAAAAGGGAGAGAGCCCAATTCGTGCTGATGGAAAGTTGTTAGTAATAGATGGAGGTTTTGCTAAGAGTTATAGACCACAAACTGGAAGAGCTGGTTATGCACTTAGTTATAATTCACATGGCTTACTTCTTTCTGCGAATGAACCATTTGATTCTAAAGATGAAGCTATAAGAAATGAAATTGATACTAAATATGATATTATGGTTAACGAGAAAAAAACAGAAAGAAAACTTGTTGCAGATACTGACATAGGTAAAAGATTAAAAAACGAAATTGCAGATTTAAAGGAACTTATTAAAGCTTATAAAGAGGGAATAATAAAAGAAGAAATTTAAAAGCAGAGATTAAAATTTATCTCTGCTTTTTTTAGTAGTAGTAAGTTTTTGGTATTTATATTTCACTTTTTTCTAATATGATTATTATTTTATGTGGCTGTAATTATTTTTGCTAGATTAATTGGGGGCTATACCTTTTAAACTGCAAGATAAATTATTGAATATTTTTAGGCATAAAATAAATGACTCCTTTCTTTAAAAATTGTTAATATTTGTATTAACGTAAAAATAATATAAATACCAATTTAAAAATTTTAGGGAAGATTTGCATTTAGAATAAAATGCAGTAAAGAAATAAAACGTTAATAAATATTAACTATTGGGATTATACTACTTGTAGTTAGGGTTTGACAAGCTTTTTTCATCGACATAAAATGACAGATTTAGTCAAAATGACTAACTAAAAAAGCATTGTAAATTTATTGCGTTTTATATTGAAAAAAGATTCTTTTTGATATATACTGACAAATAGAAGGAGAAGTTAATGAAAGAGCGAAAAAAATTTATTTTAGCGATACCAACGATTTTGATAATAATTGTTGCTATTATAGGAATTTCTCTTATTTATTATAATCGTAATGTTAAAAAAATGACTAGAGATGATATAAAACTTTTATCTCAAAAAGTTGCTACTATAGATAATATTTCTTGTGAGGTTATTACTAGTAATAGTACAGATAATAATAATCAATCTGTAGAAGACTACAAATTAAAAGATGGAATAATGCTTAGTAGAGCTGATGATTTCATTATATATGATAATAAAAATGAGCAAACTTTAATGCAAATTGATGAAGAAGAAGAATTGGTATATACGTATAGTGAATATAATAGTGAGATAGATGCTTTTATGAAAAGGCTTTTGACAGTTGAGTCATTACTTGAAAATGAAGAAAATGAATATACATTTAAAAACTATACTACAATGAATGGAATAAAATGTATCAATTTTGAAATAAAAAATACTGATACTGTTTTTGAAATTTGGCTTGATAGAAAGACTGGTATGATTGTTAGAATGGATACTCGCTATGGTGATGGTGAATCAAGTGTAAATGTTTCTGCAGTATATCGTTATCAGATTAATAATGTTACAGATGAAGATGTTGCTAGACCTAATACAGATAGTTATGTGGTTATTGAATTATAATAAATATTTTACAAAAGAAAAAAGAAAGGAGATGAATTTAATATGATGAAAAATAATTATCTAATTGATTTTATACAAAAATTAGATTTTTTGATTTCGGAAATTAATAAGCTAGATGCTAAAATTCGTTTATATCGAAGAAATAGTAGTAAATTTGGCTTTGAATTTGATGTTAAATTTTTAATATCTCCAGTTTATTTTGAAAAGTTAAGAAATTATATTCATGAAAAAATTGAACAAGGTTCACCATATGATAGAGATGTTGTAAATTTAAAAAGAGAAATGTTTAAGAACTATATGTGTCTTATGATGAGAATAAAACAAGAGATTGCAAGAATAGATTCTGTTCAAGAAAAAGAAATGAATCAAATTGTTTATAAAGCAATTTATGATGCTAAGCTTAATTATGAGAGAAAAAGTTTAAATTCATATAATATAGAAAGTTCTTTGATTGAAAAATTTCTTGGAATTTCTAGATATAGAAAATTAAAGATTAGAAATCATGAGTTGAGGATTAAGTTATTAGAAAGAGAATATGAATTAAAGAGAAGAGAGAAGAAAAATGTTTTTGAACTTGTTTCTATGATTGAAAATACAGATATAAAAACAGGTGCTCTTTTGTGCTTGCAAGATGATATGATTAAAAATTTTATGATTGATAGAAATACAGTAAAAAGAAATGCTGAATACTTATGGAAAACAGCTAATATTTTGCCTTATGGATTTTTTGAAAAAAAGGCATATTATAAAATACTTAATCAAGCGTTGATTAAAGAAAATGATAATTTAGAAAAAGAGCTATCAAATACTAAAATATCTGAAAATTTAAAAGATAAACAGTTTAAAAGTAATAATTTATTAAGTTTAAATGCAAAACTTTCTAAGATTTTGAAAGCTGGTGTAGTACTTAATCAATAAAATATTTGTAATTTAGAAAGGTTGTAATTAAATTTGGAGACAATAAAGAAGTATTATAAAAAATATGAAGAAATAATAAAATATTTAATTTTTGGAGTACTTACAACAATAGTTAACTTTGTAACATATTATATTTTAGTTTTTTTATGTAGAACTGAAGCGGGAGTTATTGGTATAGTATGTAATGTCACAGCTACAATTGTTTCAATTTTCTTTGCTTATGTGACAAATAGAAAGTTCGTTTTTAAAAGCAAAATTACTGAAAAAAAAGAAGTTTTTAAAGAAATGTTTTCTTTTTTTTCTTGTAGAGCATTTTCATTTTTTATGGATTTTTTGATATATTTAATAGGTTGTACAATTATGAAATTACCAAGCTTTATTGTAAAAATGGTTAGTCAGGTTGTTGTAACTATTTTAAATTATATATTTAGTAAATTAATAATTTTTAAAAAGAAAAAGTAGGGAGAAAAAAATGAAAAAAGTACAAAAGATGTTACCTAAAGTTTTCTTGGTATTTGTAATTATTTTATTTAATTGTAGCTTAGTTAATTATGCAAATACCCAAGATATCATACTTAATGCTAAAATGAATTATTCACAGGAATATTTAGATTGGCTAGAACTTGATGATGAAACTAAAGAAAATTCGATAATGCCTAGAATGTATAATGTTTATCATGATGATTCTATAATTGAATCTTATAATGGATTAAAATGGGCTAGAATGGTTGGTGCTGAAACGGATACTAGATTTTCACTTAATCAATACATTAGTGAAAACATGGCAATAAAAAATCAAGGAATGTTAGGTTCTTGTTGGGCTTTTGCATCTTTAGGTACATTACAAACTAATTTAGCAATACAGAATTATTTTAATAATAGACCTGCTCAGGTTTTTGATTTTTCTGTTAGACATTTGGAATATGCTACTTCTAGAATCTTTAGTAATAATATTACTAATCCAATGGGATTTAATAGGGAAGTTGGAGACGGAGGAACATATAATTTAGCTATAGCTTATTTGACTAATGGATTGGGACCTATAAATGAATCTGATATGCCATATACGGATTCTTCAGAACTTATTGATATAAGCAACATTCAAGGAAAAGATGTTACTGCAAAATTATATGATACTATTGAATTTCCAACTACATCAACTATCAGTAGGGAAGAATTAAAAAATTTGTTAAAAACTCATATAAAAAATTATGGGGCGGTATTTACTAGTATACATGAAGGAACTTCTTGTTTAAATACATCTACAGGAGCTTTGTATTGCGATAATCTTAACTCACATCCTTATAATCATGCTGTAATGATTGTTGGATGGGACGATAATTATAGTATTTCAAATTTTACAACTCGACCTAAATCAAATGGTGCTTGGATAATAAAAGATTCACATGGTACAGGGGGACTACATAATGATAATGGTTATTTATATGTATCATATGAAGATGTTAATGTATATGATGGGTTAATGGGAATATTAAAATCAAGTTCAGAAAATAATAGTGAAAATATATACCAGTATGATATATATGGAGCAGTTACATCATTTAGTTTGGTAGGCGATACAGCATATATAGGAAATATTTTTTCTAAAAAAACAAATTCTACAGAATATTTGAATGAAGTAGCTATAACTGTTCCAGAAACAGTTACTTGTGAAGTTTATGTAAATCCTAATGGAAATAGTATGAATAAATCTGATTTACAAGCAGTTCAACTAAAAGAAGGCGAATCTAAAGAGCTTGAAGCAGGATATCATACCTTAGAATTATTGAATCCAATAGAAATTACTGGAAATGATTTTGTTGTAGTTGTAAAAACTCAGGGGAAAAGAACTGATGCAATAGATGTTTCAATAGAGGCAAATATACCTGAATTTTATAATAAAGTATATCCAGGTTATACTATACCTGAAAATGCATCTATAAGTTCATATAGTGTGGTAACATTAGAAAGTGGAAAATGTTTTGTTGCAAATGAAAGGTCGTTTAATAATAATAACTGGCTTGATTTATCAACTCTTTATTATAATACTGCTTCTGATGAGTATCCTATTTCAGATGGAGATTCTACTATAAAGGCTTTTACAACAACTACACTTAATGATGATTCTTTAAAAGAAATAAAAATAACTAATCCTCCTGATAAGACATCATATTTTGAAGGTGATAATTTTGATAAAACAGGAATGATTGTTACAGCTTATTTGAATAATGGAAATTCAAATGAGATTACAGAATATACAGTTACTGATGGTAATAGTTTACCGGCAGGAAAAACTAGTGTAACTATTAGCTATGAGGGAAAAAATGTTACTCAAGCTATAACAGTTTCTGAGAATAATGTGGAAAGTATTAGTATAACTACACCACCTACTAAAACAAATTATAATGCGGGAGAAGATTTTGACAAAACGGGTATGGTTATTACAGCTGTATACTCAAATGGAGATACAAGAGAGATAACTGATTATGTAATAACTGATGGAACTGATTTGAAAAATGGACAAACTAGTGTAACTATTTCTTATGAAGGTAAAGAAGTAACACAGACAATTACTGTTTCAGAGAATAAGGTTGCTAAGATAGAAATAACTACACCACCTACTAAAACAAATTATATTGAGGGACAAGATTTTGATAAAACTGGTATGATTGTTTTTGCTACATATGAAGATGGAACTAAAAAAGAAGTTACATCTTATACTGTACTTGATGGAGTGAACTTAACTAAAGATAAAACTAGTGTGACAATAAGTTTTGAAGGACAAGAAGCAACTCAAAATATTACAGTTTCTGCTAAAACTGCTACATCTATTATTGTAAAAACTAATCCAACCAAAATTACATATATTCAAAGTGAAGAGGATTTGGATTTAACAGGAGGAATTATAACTGTTAGATATAATGATGGTTCTAGTGAGGATGTACAAATGACTTCTAGTAGCGTTAGTGCTGAAGGATTTGATAATTCTGAAATTGGAAAAAATACAATTACTATAAAATACTTAAATTTATCTGTTACTTTTGAAGTTGATATTGTTGCAAAAGAACAAAAGTTGCCTGAAAATTCTGATTTTGATAGTGCTATTGCTAAAAATAAACTTATGAAAATATATTATACTTCTTCTGATAGTTCACAGGATTATGCTTTAATTAATGTTGAAATATCAAATATTAAAAAAGCTACAGTAAATGATAGTTTGTCATATTCTTATTATTTATCTTCTAAACAAGCTATAGGTAATATTCCTGAATCTGATTGGATTAAACTTGATAATGTACAAATAAATAATGGAAAATTAACTTTTCAGATAAACACAAAAGATTTAAAAAATTATGATGAAGTTTCAAAATCAGATAATTTATATTTGTATGTAAAAGAAATAGCTATTAGAGAAAATCAAACGAAGATATTGATTACTAATTCAATGGATGTATCTAAAGCTGAACAAAAGGAAGAATATATTAATGGAGTGAAGAAAGAAGAGACACCTTCTAATGGAGCTAATAAGCCTCAAGGTGATGGTTCTATAGCTGAAGGAAAGTATCCGTTTACAGGAAAAGTAATAATATTTTTTGCTATAATTGTTATAATAGGTATGGGGACATATGGATTTGTAAAATATAGAACTATTGATAAATAGTTAAAAAAGTATATATTGTGGATTGGTTGTGAGTTTTTAAGGTTTAAAACTTGCAATCAGTCCATTTTTGCTTTATAATTTAGGTGTTAAAAATAAATTTGGAAGATATTATGAATTTTTTTGTTGATAAAGAAAATGTAAAAGATAATTTCATATATATTGATAACTCTGATGTAAATCATATAAAAAATGTTCTTAGAAAAACTATAGGAGATATATTAGATATTGTTTCTGATGATATTAAGTATAGGGCTGAGATTTCTGAAATATCTCAAGATGTAATTAAATGCAATATATTGGATTCTTTGAAAATTGAAAATAGAGAAATCAACCTTACAATTTTTCAAGGTTTAGCTAAGGCTGATAAAATAGAGTATATAATTCAAAAATGTACAGAACTTGGAGTTTATGAGATTGTTCCTACAGAGATGAAAAGATGTGTTGTAAAACTTGATGAAAAAGATAGAGTAAAGAAATTAGATAGATGGAAAAAAATTGCTGAAGTTGCTTCAAAACAATCATTAAGAAATGATATTCTTAAAGTTGATAAAATACTTCCTTTTCAAGATATGTTGGAGGAATTAAAAAAATATGATTTAGTAATTTTGGCTTATGAAAAAGAAAAAGACACATCTTTAAAGAATGTATTAAAAAATGTTGATAAAAACATTTTTAATATAGCTGTTGTTATTGGACCTGAAGGTGGTATAGATGAAAGTGAAGCGGTAGAAATTACTAAGTTAGGTGCAAAATCAGTTACATTAGGAAAAAGGATATTAAGAACAGAAACTGCACCTGTTGCTATTTCAGCAATGATTATGTATGAACTAGAGTATTAATTTATACAAAAGAAGGAGTAAAAGTTATTGATGGATACAACTGAAAAAGAAATTGAGATGGGAGCTAATGCAATTGCTACAAAAGTGAAATTACCGAAAGAACAAAAAGAGAAAATTTATGCTAAACTTGTAAAAGAATTTTGGATGGCTATTGCTATTTTTATTTACTTTATATTTGTAAATGTAAGTTATGGAAAATTAGAAGATAACATGTATATAAATTGTTTAAAAGCTTGTGCTGGAATTCTCATATGTTTTACAATAGTTATGTTTGAGATAGCTTATAGAAAAGATAGTGGAGTGATTGCTCTTCATAGTGTTGAAATACTGGTATTAGCTATTTTAACGTTATTTATGCCATATATTTATTTTTATAGGGGATTGGCTCTTAGATTTTTATATTCCTTTTCATCTATGTATATTGCAATATATTATGCTATAAAAGCTCTTATAATATATCAAATAGAGGTGAAAAAATATATTTCTGGTCTTAGTGATGTAAAAGAAATTATATTAGATGAAGATGTTTCTTATTTAGATGAAAAAAATGAGAGAAAGTTTGAGGATGTTCGTAAATTTGATGAAGAAATAGAAAAAAAGATAGAAGAAAATAAAAAGAATAAACGAAAAATTGATTTGATTAGAAAAGAAAATAAAAAAAGAAGGTCTCAGAAAAAATTAGATGAAAATGAAAATGCAGAAGAGACTTCTAAAGAGGCAGAAGCTATAAAAGAATTTAATCAGAATACAGAAAAAGAAAATAAAACAGAAGAAAAAAAGGTTGAATCAAACTCTGATAAAAAAGTATCAAGAAGAAAGAAAAAAAGAGAAGTAAAATCAATGGCAACTAATAGAAAAAATAAAAAAGAAAATGGTGATAATGAAAATGATTAGAAGTATGACAGGATTTGGTAGAGGTAAATTTGAAAACGAAGGAAGAGAGTATACAGTTGAGATAAAATCAGTTAATCATAAGTATAGTGATATTTCAATAAAATTACCTAGGCAGATTTCTTACTTAGAAGAAAATGTAAGAAAAGAAGTTTCTAAAAGGATTGCTAGAGGGAAAATAGATATTTTTATTACAATGCAAGATTTTAGTGAAAAAGGTAAATCAATAAAAATTAATAAAGAAATAGCAAAGGTATATATTTCTGAACTTAGAGACCTAGCAAATGAAACTGGTATTTCAAGCAATATTGATGTTATTGATATATCTAAATTTCCGGAAGTTTTAAATATTTCAAATGAAGAAAATGAAGAAATATATTGGACAGAATTGTCAGAAGCTTTGAATATAGCATTAGATAAATTTGTTGCAATGAGAGAAATTGAAGGAAATAAAATTTGTGATGATTTTAAAGTAAGAATGGCTAGAATAAAGGAAAAAGTTTCAAATATTTCTGATTTTTCTGCTGGACTTGTTGAAGAATATATAGTAAAATTAAATACAAGGGTAAAAGAACTAATGAAAACAGATATTATAGATGAAAACAGATTGGCTCAAGAAATTGTTATTTTTTCTGATAAATCATCTATACAAGAAGAATTAACTAGATTAGATAGCCATATTTCTCAATTTTTAGATTTGGTTAATAATGCAAATGGACCTATTGGAAAAAAGTGTGATTTTATTATTCAAGAAATGAATAGAGAAGTTAATACTATTGGATCTAAAGCTAATAGTATGGATATCTCAAAAGGTGTTATTGAACTTAAAACTGAAATTGAAGACGTACGTGAACAAATTCAAAATATTGAATAGAAAGGAAGATGTTTATGCAATTAATTAACATCGGTTTTGGCAACATTGTTTCTGCTAATAGAATTATATCTATAGTTAGTCCAGATTCTGCTCCAATAAAAAGATTGGTTCAAGAGGCAAAGGATTCTAAAATGGCTATAGATGCTACATACGGAAGAAGAACTAGAGCTGTTCTTATAATGGACTCTGGACATGTTATATTGTCTGCTGTTCAACCAGAGACAGTTGCTGGTAGATTAGATAAAGATGAAGATGAAGAATAAAGTTTAGGAGGCGTATTAATTATGATGGTAAAACCAACAGTAAATGAACTTTTAGAAAAAGTTAATGACAGATATAAGTTAGTTATAGTTACATCAAAAAGAGCTAGACAACTTGCAGAGGGTGCTGAACCTTTAACTGATAAAAAGGAAGAAAGTATGGTTACTCTTGCTGCTCAAGAAATTGCTGAAGGTAAAGTTTCTATTGATCAAGAATCTGAAGAATAAAAAGAAAGAAAATGGCGTATTTATGTGAAAATACGCTTCTTTTTTCTTATTAATATAATGAATAGAATTTAAGGAGGAATATTATGCTTGTTATATTATCTGGGGTAGCTGGATCTGGAAAAGATACAATAAAAAGAGAATTAATAAAGAGAATGGAAAACGTTAAATCAATACCATCACTTACAACCAGACCTCAAAGAGAGGGTGATGTACCAGGAGAAACTTATATATTTTTGTCTAAAGAAGAATTTGAAAAAAAAATAAAAAATGATGAAATTTATGAATATGATATACATCATAATAACTATTATGGGACATCTAAAAAAATATTAAATGAAGCATCTAAAAATGGAATAATTGTTAAAGACATTGATGTTAATGGAACGCAGATACTTAAAGAAACTTTAAAAGATATTAAGATTGTAACTATATTTTTGAGGGTTCCAAAAGAAGAACTACAAAGAAGACTTGAGAATAGAATTGATAGACCAGGACCTGCTGAGATTAAATTACGTTTAAATAGATTTGATTATGAAGAATCAAAAATTGGTTTATATGATTATGTTATAAAGAATGATGATTTGGAGAAATCTGTAAGTATAATTGAAGAAATTATAAAATATGAAAGTAAAAGTGAAAAAAACTAGAAATATTAAAAACTCTTATAATTCAATATAGGAGTTTTTTTGTTGAAGAAGTAGATAAAATTTGATATAGTATGAAAAGAATATTTGCAATATATTAAATATTTACTAAAAAAGAAACTCATGATAGAATGTTAGCAATAAAAGGAGATATAAATGTTTGCTGCTGTTTTGATGAATTCTAATGCTAGAGAATTGAATAGAGTGTTTGATTATATAGTTCCTTCAGATATGCAAGGAACTATTTGTGTTGGTACTAGAGTTTTTGTTCCTTTTGGAAGAGGAACTAATCTATCAGAAGGCTATGTTGTTGAACTGAAGGATAACTCTGAATTTGCTAATAAAGAGATTGCTAAAATTGAGGACAATATTTTAAGTAAATCTAATGTTGAATTAGCAAAGTTAATGGCAGAAAAATATTTTTGTAATATTGCAGATTGTATAAAACTTATGTTACCACCTGGAAATTCATCAAAAGATTTTAGTAAAAGAATGAAGGATAAAACTACTAGATTTGTTTATTTAGCAAAAGATAAGGATGAGATAAAATTTGATATAGAAAATAATATAAAAAGTGATAAGCATAAAAAATTATTAGAATTTTTAATTCAAAATGATGGAATGGATATTTCTGAACTTGAGGTAGTTACTGAAGTTAGTAAATCTATAATGAAAACTTTAGAAAAGAATGGATATATTAAAATTATTTATGAAAAGGTAGAAAGAAATCCATTTATTCATAAAAAAGTTATGAGAGATGATAAACTTGAGTTAAATGATGAGCAAAAATCAATATATGATCAAGTAGAATTTATGCTTGAAAATGAGGAGTTTTCGGAATTCTTATTGAGAGGAATTACTGGTTCGCGGGAAAACAGAAGTATATTTGCAGATTATAGAAAAGGTTTTAAGTTTAGATAAAAGAGCTTTAGTTTTGGTTCCCGAGATTTCTCTAACTCCTCAAATTATCGATAGATTTTTAGCTAGATTTGGAGATTGTATTGCTGTTCTTCATAGCAGGCTTTCTAATGGAGAACGTTTTGATGAATGGAATAAGATAAAAAATGGGGATGCTAAGATTGTTATTGGAGCTCGTTCAGCTATTTTTGCACCAATAGATAACTTGGGAATAATTATTATAGATGAAGCTCATGATAATTCATATAAGTCTGATATGACGCCTAGATATAATGCTAAAGATTTAGCAAGATTTATTGCAAAACAAAATAATATTCCTTTAATTTTGGGAAGTGCTACACCAGATGTTTGTGATTATTATAAAGCTAAAAATGGGGAGAAAGAATTAGTTTTACTTACTAAACGTGCTAATAATTCTAGTAATCCTGATATACATATTGTAGATATGAGACAGGAGTTGGCTTCTGGAAATAGGTCAATGTTTAGTGAGATTCTAAAAGAAAAAATAGATGAAAATTTGAAAAAAGAAAAGCAAACTATTTTATTTGTAAATAGACGTGGATATTCTACTTTTATTATGTGTAGAGATTGTGGGTTTGTTATGAAATGTCCTAATTGTAGTATTGCTTTGACATACCATAGTTTTGGAAACAGATTAAAATGTCACTATTGTGGACATGAAGAACCAATTGCAAAAGTTTGCCCTGATTGTGGTAGTTCTAAAATTAAATATTTTGGAACTGGAACGCAAAAGGTTGAAACAGAAATTGCCAACTTATTTCCTAATGCTACTACAATTAGAATGGATATTGATACAGTTTCAAAAAAGAATTCACATGAAAATATTTTAAATAAATTTAAAAACGAAAATATAAATATTTTAATTGGAACTCAGATGATTGTAAAAGGACATCATTTTCCAAATGTAACTTTAGTTGGAGTTATTGCGGCAGATGGAGCTTTAAATATAGGAGATTATAGAGCAGAAGAACGAACATTTCAAACAATTACTCAAGTTGCTGGGAGAGCTGGAAGAGAGAAAGATGAAGGTGAGGTTTATGTTCAAACTTATAATCCAGATAATTATGCAATTGTTTGTAGTAAGAATCAAGATTATGATAAATTTTATGAAGGAGAGATACTACTTCGTAAAAACTTGAATTATCCGCCTTTTTGCGATATAATACTTATCAGAATTCAAGGAGAAAATATTGATAAGATACAAATGGTTGCTAAGAAATTGTATGAAGAATTATTGAGACAAAAAAATGAAAATTTATTTGTTTATAAACCAGTAGCTTCTCCTATTGAAAAAATTCAAAATGTTTTTAGATGGAGAATTGTTATTAAAGGAAGATTAAATAGAAAGGCAATTTATACAATTAATGAAGCTTTGAAAAATGTTCAAAATAAGAGTAATAAAGATGTTACTATTATTGTTGATAGTAATCCTACTAATATGATGTAAATATGAAGCTTAAATGAGAGAAGGAGTGGAAATAAAAAATGGCGATTCGTAATTTGAGATATGAAGGGGACGAGATATTAAAAAAGAAATCTAGAGAGATTGAAGTGATAGATGATAGGATTAAAGAACTTGCAGAAGACATGTTTGATACTATGCATAAGTATGATGGATTGGGATTAGCTGGTGTACAAGTCGGTATTTTAAAAAGAATTATTGTTATTGATTTGTATGATGATGTTTCTAAGTTTTGTTTGATAAATCCTGTTATTGTTGAAAAGTCAAAAGAAACTGTTGAAATAGAAGAAGGATGTTTAAGTTATCCTAATCAGTTTGGAAAAGTGGTTAGAAGTGTGAAAGTAAAAGTAAAAGCTTTAGATTTGGATGGAAAAAAAGTTACACTAGAAGCTGAGGGACTTTTAGCACAAGCTCTTCAACATGAGATTGACCATTTAGAGGGTGAAACTTTTAAAGAAAAGATTTTGCCAGGAACTTTTGAGTATATTACTCCTGATGATGGACAAGACAAAAAATAATTAATAAGGAGATATAAGATTTGAATATTGTTTTTATGGGAACTCCTGATTTTGCTAGAGATTCATTAAAAGCTTTAGTAGAAGCGGGACATAATATAAAATTAGTTGTTACAAATCCAGATAAACCTAAAGGAAGAGGAATGAAAATGATTCCTTCTGAAGTTAAAGTATATGCCTTGGAAAAAGGCTTAGAAATTGAACAGCCGTTAAAAATTAAAAAGAATGTAGAGTTTATTCAAAAATTAAAAGATATAAAGCCAGATGTAATTTGTGTTGTTGCATATGGAAAAATTATACCTAAAGAAATTTTGGATATTCCCAAATTTGGATGTATAAATGTTCACGGTTCACTTCTTCCTAAGTATAGAGGAGCTGCACCTATACAATGGTCTGTTTTAAATGGTGATGAGGAAACAGGTGTGACTACGATGTTTATGGATGAAGGTATGGATACAGGAGATATGATTTTAAAAGAATCTACTAAGATTGGTGAAAATGAAACTACAGGAGAACTTTGGGATAGGCTTTCATTGATTGGTGCAAATCTTTTGGTAAAAACATTAGAAAAAATTCAAGATGGAACATATAATAGAGAGAAACAATCTCATGATTTTACAGAAGCTCCAATGTTAAAAAAAGAAATTGCTAAAATTGATTGGAATAATAAGACTAGTTTAGAGCTTAAGAATCTAGCTAGAGGATTAAATCCTTTTATGGGAGCATATACTTTTTTAAACAATAAAAAGATAAAACTTTGGAAATTAGATATAATAAATAAAAAGTATAATGCTATGCCAGGAGAGGTCGTTGTTTCAGATAAAAAAGAAGGATTAATTATTGCAACAATTGATGGTGCTGTTTCAGTTCTTGAAATTCAAGGAGAAAATTCTAAAAAAATGGGAATTTTTGATTATTTAAGAGGAAATATGATTCTTAAGCGGTGAGAAATTTAATTAGAGGTTGAAGTGTTTTCTTTTTATTGATATACTAATAAATATTAAGGAGGTTTTGCTAATGGATGAAGAAAATAGCCTAGAGGAAGTTAGTGTTGATAATGCTGAGGGTGAAGGACTTCGTATTGCAAATGATGTAATAGCTGCTATAGCAAATAAAGCTGCTTCAGAAGTTTCTGGCGTTTTTAGTATGTCTGGTGGAATATCAGATGTATTTGGTAAGAAAATGTCTAAAGGAATAAAAGTTGATGCAGGAGAAAAAAGTACTAAAATAGATGTTAATATAATTGTTGAATATGGAGTTAGAATTCCAGATATAGCTTATGAGATTCAAAACAGAGTAAAAAAAGCTGTAGAGTCTATGACAGGTTTGGATGTTTTAGAGGTTAATGTTCATGTTCAAGGTGTTAATTTACCAGAAGATAATATTTCGACAGAAGTATAATTTTCAAATAAAAGGAGTAAAAACAAATGAGAATTGTTGAAAGATTTAGTATAATAGTATTTTCAGTAGTAGTTTTAATTTTGTCAGGTTTTACAATATTAGTTTCTACAGAATTAATTAATGTAGATATATTTGAAGATATTTTTAGAGTATTGAATGAAAATATAGTAGCTACAGTATGTATATGTATTTTACTTTGTTTGTGGTCTATTGCAAATATATTTTTCAAAAGTGATTCAAAAAATGAAAATTCGAATGGGGTTCTTATGGAAAATGAAAATGGTTCATTATTGATTACTAAAGAATCAATTTCAAATTTAGTAGAATCTGTTTTAAAAAAGAGTCAAGATATTAAGGAATCTAGTGTAAAAATAGAATTTGACTTAAATAGAGATCTTATAATAAATATTATTGCTACGGTAAAAGATAATGTAGTTATAAAAAATATTTCTTCAAAATTACAAGAAAATATAAAACTTACAATAAAAAAAGCTACTGATTTAGATGTTAGTAGTGTTAATATAAAAATAAAAAATGTTGAACAGGAAAAAGAAAAAAAGGTAACTGTACAATAAAAGGAGAGATTTTATATGGAAAAATTTCTACAATTCATAGTTGATAATAAATATCCTATTATTGGAGCGATAATAGCAATACTTATTATTGTAACAGGAATATATCACTTAATTATTCCAATTGCTGTAATTGTTGCTTGTATTTATGGAGGATTTTATTTTCAGAAGAATAAAGATAGTGTAAAAGAAAAAATAAAAAATTTAATTGATAAACTGTAAGAAAGGGAATAAGAAGATGAATAGATCTGCAGTTAGAGAACTTGCATTTAAGTTTATATATGGAATAGAGATTCAAAAAGAATATGATAAAGAACAATTAAGTTTGTTTATTGAAGAGAATAATGTTACAGATAGCTCTGCAATTGAATATTTAAATTCTGTGTTTAATGGTATTGAATCTAATAAAGAAGAGATTTTAGAATTAATTAGAATGAATTTAAAGAAAGAATGGACTATTGATAGGATTTCTAAAGTTAATTTAGCTATATTAGAGATTGCTATTTTTGAAATAAAGTATAAAGAATTACCTTTTAAAGTAGCAATTAATGAGGCTGTTGAACTTGCTAAAAAATATGGAGATGAAGCTGCACCTCTTTTTGTAAATGGTGTTTTGGCTAGCATTGTAAATGAGTAAAATAATAAAGAGGGATAACAAATGAAAATTGAACCAATATCAGTTTCTGAGCTAAATAAATATATGAAAGAAAAAGTAGCAGAAGATGAATACTTAAAAAGTGTTTTTGTGAGGGGAGAAATTTCTAATTTCAAGCATCACTACACTGGACATATGTATTTTACTTTAAAAGATGAAAATTCTTTAATAAAATGCATTATGTTTAAGTCATCTACTGCTACTTTGAATTTTGTGCCTAAAGATGGAATGAAAGTTAATGTCTTAGGAAGTGTAGCTGTTTTTGAAAGAGATGGTGTTTATCAAATTTATGTTAAGGCTATGCAAGAAGATGGTGTGGGTGATTTATATGCTAAATTCAATGAACTTAAAGATAAATTAGAAAAAGAAGGCTTATTTGATGAAGAACATAAAATGAAAGTTCCCATGATGCCAAAAGTTATTGGAGTTCTTACTTCGAATACGGGAGCTGTTATTAGAGATATTATAAATGTTTCTACAAGAAGAAATCCAAATGTTTATATTAGATTATATCCAGTTCCTGTTCAAGGACCAGGTGCTGCAGAAAAGATTGCTAATGCGATTTATTTTATGAATGAGAAGAAATTAGCAGATGTATTAATTATTGCAAGAGGAGGAGGCTCTATTGAGGATTTGTGGCCTTTTAATGAAGAAATAGTTGCAAGAGCAATATATAATTCGGAGATACCTACAATTTCGGCTGTTGGACATGAGACAGACTTTACTATTGCTGATTTTGTTGCTGATTTGAGAGCTCCAACACCTTCGGCTGCAGCAGAACTTGCAGTTACTGATATATTTGATTTAGAAGATAGAATCGGACTTTACAAAAACAGGTTACAAATTTTACTTAGAAAAAAACTAGAACTTTTGAGATTAAGATATGAGAAATGCATGAAGGCGAGAGTGTTTATAGAGCCAGATTATATTATTAAAGAAAATTATTTGAAGATTGATAGTATTGTAAAAGAACTAGAGTCTCATATTAATTCTAAGATGAAAGATTATAAATTAAAAACTGTTGAGAAGATTACTAAACTTGATGCAATGAGTCCACTTAAAACTTTGGCTAGAGGTTATAGTGTAGTAGAAAAAAATGGAAAACTTGTAAAGAGCAAATCTGACTTGAAAAAAGATGATATTATTAATGTTAGATTAAATGATGGAAAAATAGATGCAAAGATATGTTAAGAGGAGGTATGTGTAATGGCAAAAGAAAAAGATTTTGAAGAGATGTTAGATAATTTAGAAGAAATAGTTCAAAGTTTAGAGAAAGATGATTTAAAGTTAGATGAATCTATATCTAAATTTGAGGAAGGAATGAAGTTAGCGAAAGAATGTAATAAGAAATTAGAAGAAGCTGAAAAGAAAATTACGATTTTGCTTAATGAAAATGGGGAAGTTAAAGAAGAAAATTTTGTAGCAGAATAAAAATAATAGAAGTAATATGATTGGGGGATGTATGTATGAAAGATATTGAAATTGCAAGAAGTATTGTTCCAAAGAAAATTAATGAGGTAACTACTAGATTAGGAATTCCTGATGAATATATAGAGCAATATGGAAAATATAAAGCAAAAATTTCAAATAAGTATATGAATGAATTAAATCATAAAGAATATGGAAAATTAATTTTAGTAACAGCCATTAACCCAACACCACTTGGAGAGGGAAAAACAACTGTATCTATTGGCTTAGCTGATGCTTTAAATAAATTAGATAAAAAGGCTGTTCTTGCCTTAAGAGAACCTTCACTTGGACCAGTATTTGGAATAAAGGGTGGTGCTACTGGAGGAGGATATGCTCAAATAATACCAATGGAAGATATAAATCTTCATTTTACTGGAGATATTCATGCTATAACATCTGCTAATAATTTACTTGCTGCAATGATTGATAATCATTTATATTTTGGAAATAAATTAAAAATAAAAAAAGTTATTTGGAAAAGATGTGTAGACTTAAATGATAGAGCTTTAAGAAAAATACAAATTGGTTTATCTGGTGAAAAGAGACAGGTGCCTAGAGAAGACGGATTTGATATTACAGTTGCTTCTGAGGTAATGGCAATTTTTTGTTTAGCAAAGGATTTAGAGGATTTACGTAGAAGACTTGGAAATATTATTATTGGATATAATGAAGAGGATATGCCAGTTTTTGCTAAAGATTTAAAAGCTGAAGGTGCAATGACAGTTTTACTTAAAGATGCATTTAATCCTAATATTGTTCAAACTTTAGAAGGAAATCCTGCAATTGTTCATGGTGGACCGTTTGCTAATATTGCACATGGTTGTAATAGTGTTGTTGCTACAAAGATGGCTTTGAAACTTAGAGAATATACTGTTACTGAAGCTGGCTTTGGAGCTGATTTGGGAGCTGAGAAATTTTTAGATATTAAATGCAGAAATGCAGGTATTAAACCAAATGCTGTGGTTTGTGTTGCTACTATAAAAGCATTAAAGTATCATGGCGGGCTTTCATTAGATCAAATAAAAAATGAACATTTCGAATCTTTAAGAGCTGGTACAAATAATTTATTAAAACATGTTGATAATATAAAAAATAAATTTAAGGTTCCTGTTGTAGTTGCTATTAATAGATATGAACAAGACACAGAAGCAGAGATAGAATTGCTTGGAAATATTTTAAAAGAAAATGATATTGAAATGAGTTTAACTGAAGTGTGGGCAAAAGGCTCAGAAGGAGCGATTGATTTAGCAAATAAAGTTATAGCAGCTACTGAGATTAAAAATGATTTTACATATATGTATGAACTTAATAGACCTATAGTAGAAAAAATAAAAAATATTGCAAAAAAAGTTTACGGAGCTGAAGATGTTGAATTTTCAGAAGAGGCACAAGAGGAGATTAAAAGAATTGAAAAATTGGGATATGGAAATTATCCAGTTTGTATAGCTAAGACACAATATTCTTTTTCAGATAATGCAAAAAATTTAGAATGTAAAGAGCCTTTTAAAATTCATGTAAGAGAAATTATTTTAAAAAATGGAGCTGAATTTATTGTTGCAATTACAGGAAATATATTTACAATGCCTGGCTTACCAGAAGTTCCTTCTGCTGAAAAAATTGATTTAGATGATTTTGAAAATATTGAGGGAATATTCTAAATTAAAATGTATAATTTTACTTTCTTTAGTAATACTATTTTTAGGAGAAAATGGTATGAAAAAGAAAGTTTTTTTTATTTTATTTATTATTTTAATTTTAGTTTGTGCTGGAATAGGTGTAACTTTTGCAACTTCTAGAAGAGGTTCTACTGGTAGTGAAGTTAGACAGATTCAAACGAAATTAAAGCAATGGGGATACTATACAGGAAGTGTGGATGGAATATATGGAAGTAAAACAGAGGCAGCGGTAAGAAGTTTTCAAAAGAAAAATGGCTTAACAGTTGATGGAATAGCTGGACCTAGAACATTAGCTGCTATGGGAATTTCTTCTTCATCTTCAAGTGGTAGTAACAACAGTAATGATTTGAACTTATTAAGTAAGGTTGTTTATTCAGAAGCAAGAGGAGAGCCTTATTCTGGTCAAGTAGCTGTTGCTGCTGTTGTTTTAAATAGAGTTTCGAGTTCTTCTTTTCCAAATTCAGTAGCAGGAGTTGTTTATCAGTCTGGGGCTTTTGATGCAGTTTCAGATGGACAAATTAATATGACACCAGATTCCACGGCTAGAAAAGCTGCTCAAGATGCGATTAATGGTTGGGATCCTACTTATGGTTGTATCTATTATTTTAATCCTAGTACTGCTACAAGTAAATGGATTTGGTCTCGTCCGCAGGTTGTAACTATTGGTAAACATATTTTTTGTAAATAATTTATGAAAAATATAAAAAATGAACCCTCATTATTGGCTAGTAGCCATGTATGAGGGTTTGTTTTTTATTCTACTTCTTTAAAATTGATTTCGCTTGGTTCATATTCTTCTGCTTTTAATCCTACTCGTGGTCTCATGTATTCTAGTAGTAGTACAATTGTTATGAAAGCTATACATCCTACTATGATTGATGCGTGAGCGGTATCGGTAAATGTTAGTAACCAAGCTCCAAAGAACGATACAAGACCTGTTATTAATCCTTCAATTAGATAGCTTGCTGCGGATATTTTTATTCTCATTGAACTTGAAGCAAAACTTCCTAAGTATTGTTTGATTAAAGTATAGTAAGGACCTTTTATAAAGAATTGTATTGAAAGCATTAATACAATTAGTGATATCATTGGAATAAATGGTATGTTTAAAACGACTACTAATCCAGATATTATAATTGAAAATGTATAATATAGTCCGAAGTATGTTAGAGTTTTATTTTGAAATGTTTTATTTATTTTAGCTGTTAATGTTGAGCCTATACCAGAACAAATACCTAGTATGGCAAATATAATTCCTATATTTTCAGATGAGATTCCTATTTCTATTAGAAGGCTTCTTCTATAGCTAACTAATAGGTAAATAATTGATATAAATGTTGCATTAAAATAAATTAAAGCTCGTAATCTGCCAGAGGAGAATATAAATTTAAAAGCATTTTTTAGATTTCTGATATATTGTTTTAAACTTGTAACTGAATTCTTGTATGATACTTGCGATTCGTCTAAATTATTAATATCTTTTGGTACCTCTGAGAAGAAATGAGCAAGTATTAATGAAATTATTGTACATATTAGGCATAATATTATAGGTATATTGGGATTTATTTTATATAAGTAACCTGACAATATACAAGATATTGCTTCAAAAACATAGTATATAGCTGAACTTCTACCATCAATTTTTGAAAAAGCTTTTTGTTTTTTAGTTCCTTTAGGTAAGGAGTCGTACAATATGTTAGTTTCACATAAATTTTTTAGAACGAATCCAAAGGCCATAAAAACATTTCCTAATATTAGCAAATACATATTGTTGCAACCTAATATAAAAAGTATATATATTGCCAGGGAGATATTACCAATAATTATAGCTGATCTTTTTCCAAATTTTTCTGCCAATATTGTTGATGGTAATTGGAAAAGTATTTTAAAAAATGGATAAAAGGCGTCCGCAAAAATTATTTCTGCAGAGGTAAGACCCTTATAGTTATTTAAAAACAAAAAAGAAATTGCATAATAAAATACTAAGTCCCAAGAAAACATTTTATATATGTAATATAATTTTAAATTTTTTTTCATATTTTTTTTCAAAATTTTTTCTTCTTTTGTCATTTGTTCCTCCTAAGTGGAAGTATAACAATAAATGATTTTATTATCAAGAAAAATTGACAAACTTTGAACATATTGATAATATTATTATGATTAGGGAGGAAAACGAGATTATGAATATTTATCCTAGTCTTTATTTGGATAGTGTAAAAAATATTAATGCTACATTGCTTAAGAAAAATAAGCTTTCGGGTTTGATTTTAGATGTTGATAATACATTGATTGATTATGATAGAAATTTAATTGATGGTGCTGAGAAATGGTGTGATTCATTAAAAAAAGAAGGTATAAAGTGTATTATTTTATCTAATAGTAATAAAAAAGATAAAGTAGAATCAGTTGCTAAGAAATTGGATATAGAATATATATTATTTGCTAAAAAGCCAATGAAATGTGGCTTTAAAAAGGCTTTAGAAAGTTTAAAATTAGAACCAGAAGAAGTGGCCGTTGTGGGAGATCAGTTATTTACAGATGTACTTGGAGCTAGAAGAATGAATATGTTTTCAATTTTAGTAAAACAAGTTGGAAAAAAAGATATATTTATTACAAAAGTAAAAAGACCTATTGAAAATGCAATTATAAAAAAGTACTTAAAAGAGAAAGGTAAAATTTAAAAATGTATTTTAATAATATACATGTTTTGATATACCTAGGTGTCGGACTAATTGGATGTTTAGTTGGACAGTTATTAGGTTTAATAAACAAAAGATTAGAAAATCATGAAAGAATTTTTGAAAAGGGTTCTTTAAAAAAATTTAAAATGGAATTTACTGCTCATTATGGATTAATGACAACTATGTTTATAGTATATGTTGGACTTTTATATATTTGTGGAATTAATTTTGAGAATTGGTATTCTAACATAAAATTAGTAAGTTATTTTATGTTATTACCATTGTTAATTTCTGCATTTGTTATTGATTTTAAAAAGCAAATAATACCTAATAGACTTGTTTTAGTTATTTTTGAAATAGGTTTATTAATTACATTTTTTGAAGGAATATTTAGTCCTCTTGGTATGAGTTTAGCGCTTAATCGTTTAGAAGGCATGATTGTTGGAGCTGGTATATTTCTAATTATAACGTTAATAGGTGGTCTTATTGCTGGTAAAGAAGCAATGGGAATGGGTGATGTTAAGCTTATGGGAGCATTGGGACTTTTCTTTGGTGTTAAAAATATTATAATGCTTTCTGTATTGTCATTTTTAATTGGTGCAGTTGCTAGTATATTTTTATTGATTTTTAGAATTGAAAAGGCTGATGAATATATACCTTTTGGACCTTTTATTGTTCTTTCGGCAGTAGTATGTATGGCTGTTCCAGAAGAACTGCTATTTTCAGGATTATGGTTTGTTTTTTCTGGACAATGGTTTATGAAGTTTTTAAGAAAATAGAAAAGGGGGTACTATTATGAATATGAAAATTAAATGGCTGAGAGATAGATTAAGAACTCAAAATTTACAAGGTATGATAGTATCTAATCCTGTTAATGTTAAGTATTTAACAGGAATTGAAGCTGAAGGAGAGCTTTTAATTACTTTAAAAGAAAACTTTTTTATAACAGATAGCAGATATGTTGAAGCGGTTAATACAATACTTACTATTGAAGATGAAATTTTAGTTAATGATAAGAAAAATTTAACTAAAGATGATTATGCAGCATTTTTTATATTTTGCGAAAATGTTGGATTTGAAGAATATTTTGTTACATATGCTGAATATAAAGAACTTCTACAAAAATATAGAGTTAACTTAATGGAAACAGAACATATTGTTGAGGCACAGAGAGTTATCAAAGATGAAAAAGAAATTCAATATATAGAAAAAGCTTGCGAAATTACAGACAAGTGCTTTGAATATTTAAAAAGTTTTATAAAAATTGGAATGACAGAAAAAGAAATTGCTTTTGAAATAGAAAAATTTTATAAAACTAATGGAGCAGATGATGTTTCTTTTGAACCTATAGTTGCTTCAGGTCATAATTCATCAATGCCTCATGCAGTTCCTGGTACAAGAAAAATTAAAGATGGTGATCTTATATTAATAGATATGGGATGTAAATATAAAGGTTATTGCTCAGACATGACGAGAATGATGTTTGTTAATTATATGGAAGATGAATATAAGGAGCCTTATGAAATTTGTTTAAGGAATAATGAAAGTGCGGAACGAGAATTAAAAGATGGTAAAAATATGAAAGTTATTGCTCAAAATTCTAACAATGATTTAAAGCAAAATGGATATACCCCATTACATTCTTTAGGCCATGGAGTAGGATTAGATATTCATGAAGAACCATTTTTTGGAATTGTTTATGACCAACCATTAAAAGAAAATATGGTTGTTACAGTAGAACCTGGTGTATATAAATCCGGACAATTTGGCATTAGGATTGAGGATACGGTTCTTATTACTAAGCTTGGATGTCAAAAATTAACACGTTCGCCTAAAGAGCCTACGATTATTGAAGGGTAAATAAAATATTTTATAGCTAAAATGGAGCAAATACTTGATTTTATGCATAAAATATAGTATTATAATAAAAGACTTTTAATTAGAGAAATTATTTTATAAAATTTAAGGAGGAATAAATATGGCAGAAGTATATATGGCAGGAGATTTAAGAAATGGAACTACATTTGAAATGGATGGTTCTGTATATAAAGTTGTTGAATTTCAACATGTAAAACCAGGAAAAGGAGCAGCTTTTGTTAGAACTAAATTAAAAAATGTAATTAATGGATCTGTTTTAGAAAAAACATTTAACCCATCTGAAAAATTACAAGGTGCTGAAATTGAAAAAAGAGATATGCAATATCTTTATAATGATGAAGAATTATATTATTTTATGGATAATGAAACATATGAGCAGATTCCACTTAACAAAGAACAAATTGGGGATGCTTTAAAATTTATTAAAGAAAATATGAATTGTAAAATACTTTCTTTTAAAGGAAATGTATTTGCAGTAGAACCACCTATGTTTGTTGAGTTAGAAGTTACATATACTGAACCTGGATTTAGTGGAAATACAACAACAACTTCTGGAAAGCCAGCTACGCTTGAAAATGGATATGAAATATCTGTACCTTTATTTGTTAATATTGGTGATGTTATAAGAATTGATACTAGAACTGGTGAGTACATGGAAAGAATTTAATTAAAGGAGACTTTACGCTAGTGTCAAATTTAGAAGAACAATATCAGAAGATGATTGAAACATTAGAAAAATCTATTAAGGATAAAGAGAAATTAGAAAAAGCGAAAGCTCAACTAGATGATATTGTATCTATAGTAGTTGAGGATTGTGAAAATATTTTAGATAAATATGATGAGAAAGTTCAACTTATTGAATCTAAGAATGCAGAAAATGAAATGAGAATAGCTGTATTAGAAGAAAAAGTAAAGTACTTTGAAAAGATGGTTGAATTAGATGATTATGATTTTTTTATTACTTGTCCTTATTGTGGTTTTGAATTTCAAACTGATTATGATGATGAGGTTGAAACAATAAATTGTCCTGAATGCGGTCAAGTATTTGATATTGACTGGGATGATGACGATGATAATGATGAACCTCAAAAAGATTCTGATGAAAAATAGTTTAAAGGATTGACGGCTTTGCCGTCTTTTTTTATGCTTAAATGTAGGTGAGGGCCAGTAGTGGCTCCGATTAGTAGGATTTCCGCATAGAATCTTTATAAGGGTTATTGATTACATCATATATGTTTTTAGGACCTACATGAGCAATAATAGAATTTCTTGTTATATAATCATTTTCTTGAAAGAGAAAGTTAGGTGAGACATGAGAGTAAGTGGCTGTTATATTTTGATTTTGAATTGTGATAGTGTAACCATTTGCCCCGATTAAAGCCTGTATAGATTACTTTTCCTTCAAAACAGGAATATATAGGAGTGCCTTCGTTTGCACCAATATCTATGCCATAATGGTAGCTAGATGCTCCAGATGTGGGGGATTTTCTTGGACCAAAGTAACAGGTAATGTTTTTATTGTTTGGAAGTGGCCAGTTAAAGGTAGATGATTCTAAATCTGAATTAGGTGGAATTTGTGAGATTGAAATAAAAATTGTGTAAAAGATTAGTATTATTAAAATACTACTGAATGATTTAAAAAAAGAGCTATACATGAAATTTCCTTTCTGGTATAGCCCTTTTATTTTGGCAGGAGTACTAGGATTCGAACCCAGACAAGCGGTTTTGGAGACCGATGTGCTACCATTAACACTATACTCCTAAATTAAATCTTATTTATTATACATAAATTTTGAGTGAAAAGCAATAGCAGTTGAAAAATATTTTACTATTATTCTATGCAAACAATAATGTAATTGACAAAAAATAAAAACGATTATATACTAAGTACAATTTTAGAAATAAATTGGGAAGGAATAGATAATAGTCAAATGGAAAAAAATGAAAAAACAGAACTAGAATTAACGATACTTATGCCATGCCTAAATGAAGCAGAAACATTAGAAGTATGTATAAAGAAGGCATTAAAATCATTAGAAGAAAATAAAATCAAAGGTGAAGTACTAGTTGCAGATAATGGTAGTACAGATGGTTCTCAAGATATTGCAACTAAGGCAGGTGCTAGACTTATTCATGTACCTAAAAAAGGATATGGGAGTGCTTTAATAGAAGGAACTAAAAAAGCTTATGGAAAATATATAATTATGGGAGATGCTGATGATTCATATGATTTTTCAAATATAATGCCATATATAGATAAATTAAGAGAAGGCTATGAATTAGTTATGGGAAATAGATTTAAAGGCGGTATTGAAAAAGGTGCTATGCCATGGTCTCACAAATATATTGGAACACCAGTTATTTCTTTCTTAGGAAGATTATTTTATAAATCAAAAATAGGTGATTTTAATTGTGGAATGAGAGGATATAATAAAGAGTCAATACTTAATTTAGATTTGAAATGTACAGGAATGGAATATGCAAGTGAAATGATAGTACAAGCTAATTTAAATGGTATAAAAATTACAGAAATACCTACTACTTTAAAGAAAGATGGCAGAAGCAGACCACCACATCTTAAAAGTTTTTCAGACGGTTGGAGACATTTAAAATTTTTACTTTTATATAGTCCTAAATGGTTATTTTTAATTCCTGGAATGATACTTATGCTAATAGGTTTAATAGGAAGTATAGCATTTGTATTTGATGATTTACATATATCAAGTGTTGTTCTTGGAATCCATTCAAGATTATATTTAGGGGGCATGACAATAGTAGGACTTCAAATGATTATATTTTCACTATTTGCTAAAGTATATGCAGTAAATAGCGGAATGCATCCACGTGAAGATAAAATTACTAACTTTTTAAAGAAGATAACTCTTGAAAAAGGGTTGATTGCAGGTTTTATATTATCAATTATCGGTATTGCTCTTACAATTTATGCAATAGTAATATGGAAAAATGCTCAATGGGGAAATTTAAATCCACTAGATGTTATGCCTATTACAATTCCAGCAGTATGTTTAATAATTATAGGTGTTCAAATGATATTTGCAAGTTTCTTTTTAGGAATATTAAATATAGAGTATAAAAAAACAAATAATTAAAAATTGAAGAAGCTCTTTTTATAGGAGCTTCTTTTTTATGTATTTAAAATAATAAAAGTTTTGTTATTTGTAAATAATGGAATATGGCTTTTTTTATTGATATTTATTTTTTCGTTTAGTATAATTAATTACAGTACAAAGGAGTGAAAAATATGAAAAGAACAGTTGTAATTACTATATTAGTTTTGTTATTTATGTTTTCAAGTGTTAGCATTAATTATGCTGAGACTGTTAATGAAAAAGTAGAAGATATAAATGTGACGGATGAAAGTATTTCTGATATTAATGAAGCTGAAGAAAATAATTCTGATATTAATATAGAAAGCGATACAAATATTAATGAAGATATTGATATAGATGATGAAGAAAATATAAAAGTTGCTGATACTGAAAATCAAGATGCAAAAGAAAATTCTGCTGTGGATACATCTGAAAAGACAGTAGAGCAAAGAAACTATAATACATCCGAAGAAAAATTGGTACTAATAAATAATCAGTGGAGAGTACAAGTAAATGGAATAATAGATTACGATTATGAAGGTATAGTATCAAATGAAAATGGAACATGGTATGTTAATAAGACAATAAATTTCAATTACACTGGAACATATTTTAAAGATAATAAAGCCTACATAATAGAAAAAAGTAAACTATATTTAATTCTACCTAAAGATGCTACAATAGTATCATTAATAAACAATAAATGGAGAATGATTATAAACGGAGAGGTAGATTATAACTATACAGGAATAGGTGAAAACGAAAACGGAAAATGGTATGTAAAAGATGGTACAATAGATTTTAAATATAATGGTATATTCACAGATTCAACAGGAAGTTATATTGTTGAAAGAAATAAAATTAATGATGTTACTATGTTGATGTTAATAGAAAATAAATGGCGCATGGTAGTACACGGTAAAATAGATTATGATTATGAAGGTATAGTGTCAAATGAAAATGGAACATGGTATGTTAATAAGACTATAGATTTCAATTACACTGGAACATATTTTAAAGATAATAAAGCCTACATAATAGAAAAAAGTAAACTATATTTAACTCTACCTAAAGATGCTACAATAGTATCATTAATAAACAATAAATGGAGAATGGTTATAAATGGAGAGGTAGATTATAACTATACAGGAATAGGTGAAAATGAAAACGGAAAATGGTGTATAAAAGATGGTATACTAGATTTTAAATGTAATGGTATATTTACAGATTCAACAGGAAGCTATTTAGTTGAAAGAAATAAAGTTAATGATATTACTATATTAATGTTAATAGAAAATAAATGGCGAATGGTAGTACATGGTAAAATAGATTATGATTATGAAGGTATAGTATCAAATGAAAATGGAACATGGTATGTTAATAAGACTATAGATTTCAATTAC
>JAGBEP010000028.1 GCA_017936925.1 Clostridia bacterium
AAAATAAATAAAAAATAAAATAATAAATAATACAGAATAAGGAGAAGAAATATGTCTACAATAGTTGCTATATCTACAGCGCCTGGTATTGGAGGAATTGGTATAATTAGAATGAGTGGAAAAGAATGTTTTAAAGTGTTAGATAAGATATTTAAACCTATTAGCGAATCTCCAGTTAAAGGATATAGTATAAAATATGGAAAAATTATTGATAATGATGAAGTGGTTGATGAGGTTTTAGTTTCTTATTTTTTAGAACCAAAAAGTTATACAACAGAGAATATGTGTGAAATTAATTCGCATGGCGGAAGTGTTATAATGCAAAAAATTTTAGATTTGTGTTTGAAAAATGGAGCTGAATTGGCAGATCCGGGAGAATTTACTAAGAGAGCTTTTTTAAATGGTAGAATTGATTTGACTCAAGCAGAAGCAGTTATAGATGTTATTAATAGCAAAAGTGAGAAAGAAGCAAAAGCTTCTGTAAACCAATTAGAAGGAAATTTATCAAATAAAATTAAAGAAATAAGAACTGATTTAATTGAAGGAATGGCAGATATAGAAGTATCAATTGATTATCCAGAATATGATGAAGTTGAAATAACGAATAAAAAAATATTGCAAATTTTGGCTAGAAATGGGGAAAAATTATCAAAATTAGAGAAGTCTTTTTCTACTGGAAAAATTTTAAGAGAGGGCGTAAAGACAGCTATAATTGGAAGACCTAATGCGGGGAAATCTTCTTTATTAAACTTGTTATTAAATGAGGAAAGAGCTATAGTGACTGAAATAGAGGGAACTACAAGAGATACTATAGAAGAATATATTACTTTAGATGGTATTCCTTTTAAAATAATAGATACAGCTGGAATTAGAGAAACAGAGGATAAAGTTGAAAAAATAGGAGTAAGAAAAGCTGTTGATATAGCTGAAAATAGCGACTTAATTATTGCTATATTTGATATTACTAAAAAAATAACAGATGAGGATTTGAAAATATTAGAAATATTAAAAGATAAAAAATCAATTATTATTTTAAATAAAATCGATCTAATGCAGGAATGCCTAGAAGAAAAAATATTAAAAAAATACGGAAAAAATATTGTAAAAATATCAACTAAAACTTTTGATGGAATTGATGAATTGCTTGAAATGATGAAAAAATTAGTTGTTACAGAGGAAATAAAATTAGATAGCGAAAATATTGTGATAAATTCTAGACATAGATCTTTAATAATTAAGGCTATAGAATCTTTAAAAAAGGCAGATGAAACATTAGAGAATGGTATGCCAATAGATGTTATTGCAATATATATTAAAGAAGCTTTAGAAGAATTAGGAAAAATTACTGGTGAAAGTGTTACTGATGATATTATTAGTGAAATATTTTCGAAGTTTTGTTTAGGAAAATAGGGGAGATAAGATATGAGTTATAATGCTGGAAAATATGATATTGCTGTTATAGGAGCAGGACATGCTGGATGTGAGGCGGCTCTTGCTGCTGCTAGAATGGGATTTAAAACATTGATTTTTTCAATTACGCTGGAGTGTGTTGCTAATATGCCGTGTAATCCTCATATTGGCGGATCTTCAAAGGGACATCTAGTAAGAGAAATAGATGCACTTGGCGGAGAAATGGGAAAAAATATTGATAAAACTATGATACAGGTAAAAATGTTAAATACGTCTAAAGGTCCTGCTGTACATTCGTTGAGAGCTCAAGCAGATAGAAAAAGATATCAAATGGAGATGAAACATACTTTAGAGAAACAGGAAAATCTTTACTTAAAACAAGGTGAAATTGTAGATATAAGAGTTGAAAATGGTAAGATAAAAGCTGTAGAGACTGATATGGGAGCTGTTTATGAGGTTGATAGTGTTATTTTGGCAACAGGTACATATTTAAAAGGAAAGATATTTGTGGGTGATTATTCTTGTGAGAGTGGGCCAGATGGTGTGTTTCCTGCAAATAAGCTATCAGAATGTTTAAAAAAATTAGGAATAAATTTAGTTAGATTTAAAACTGGTACACCTGCTAGAATTAATAAAAGAAGTATTGATTTTTCAAAAATGGAAATTCAAGAGGGAGATAATGATGTTCCTGCTTTTTCTTTTGAAAATGAGCTAAGAGAAATGAGTCAAGAGCCTTGTTATTTAACTTATACTAATAAAGAAACACATGAAATAATTAGAGCAAACTTACATAGATCACCATTATATGCTGGAAAAATTGAAGGAACAGGGCCGAGATATTGTCCTTCAATTGAGGATAAAGTAGTTAGATTTGCTGATAAGGAGAGACATCAAATTTTTGTAGAGCCGTTAGGGTTAGATACTGACGAAATGTATATACAAGGGATGAGTTCTTCATTACCAGAAGATGTTCAAATAGCTATGTATAGAACGTTGCCTGGGTTAGAACATTGTGAGTTTACAAGACCAGCTTATGCCATTGAATACGATTGTATTGAACCATCTCAATTAAAGAGTTCATTGGAAATAAAAAATATTGAGGGGATGTTTTTTGCTGGTCAAATTAATGGTACATCTGGGTATGAGGAGGCTGCTGCTCAGGGAATTATTGCAGGAATTAATGCTGCTTTAAAATTAAGAGGTGAGGAGCCTGTCATATTGGATAGATCAGAGGCATATATTGGAGTATTAATAGATGATATTGTTACAAAAAGTACAAATGAGCCTTATAGGATGATGACTTCTAGAGCAGAATATAGGTTATTACTTAGACAGGATAATGCAGATATGAGATTAACAGAAATAGGACATAGAGTGGGACTTATTTCGGATGACAGATATCAGAGATTTTTAAATAAAAAAGAGATGATTTTTAAAGAAATTGAAAGGTTACATAATGTTGTAGTTAAACCTACAGATACGGTTAACGAATTGTTGGAAAAAAATGGAACTTCTGTTTTGAATACTGGAACAAAAATGTCAGAATTATTGAAAAGAACAGAATTAACTTATAATGTTTTGGGTGAAATTGATTTAGAAAGACCTGAGCTACCTAAAGATGTTGTTGAAGAGGTCGAGATAATGGTAAAATATGAAGGATATATAAAAATGCAAGAAGCACAGGTTGAGAGCTTTAAAAAATTAGAAAAAAAGATATTACCTAAAGATATTAATTATGATGATATTAAGGGAATAAGAATAGAGGGAAGACAAAAACTAAATAAAATTCGCCCATATTCAATTGGACAAGCTTCAAGAATATCGGGGGTTTCACCTGCTGATATATCTGTATTATTGGTTTATTTAGAGCAAAGAAAACGAAAAGAAAAAGGGGAATAATATGGAAAGAACAAAGAAATTTATAGAAGAAAAATCAAAAGAAATTGGAATAGATCTTTCCAAAACAGAAATTAACTTATTTTATTCTTATATGCAAAATTTATTAGAATGGAATAAAAAAGTAAATTTGACGGCAATTACTGATGAGAAAGATATTATTATAAAGCATTTTATTGATTCGATTATAATAAATAAAGAAATTGAAGGAAATACTATGTTGGATATTGGATCTGGCGCTGGATTTCCTGGTATTCCACTAAAAATAATAAATAATAAAATGAATGTAGTATTATTGGATGCGATAAATAAAAAAGTAACTTTTATGAATGATACTATTAATAAGTTAGACTTGAAAAATATTATTGCTATACATGGAAGAGCTGAAGATTATGCTCATGATGATAATTACAGAGAGAAGTTTGATATTGTTATATCTAGAGCAGTGTCTAATATGACAACCTTAGTTGAATATATGTTACCTTTTGTAAGTGTAGGGGGAAAATGTTTATGCCTTAAAGGTCCTAGTGTTCAAGAAGAGTTAGATTCTGCTCGAAATGCTATTAAAATATTAGGAGGGAAGATTGATAAGGTTTGTGAGTATACGGTAGAAAATAATGAAAGAACGTTAATAATTATTTCTAAAGAAAAAAATACCGAACAAATATACCCACGAAAACAAGGTAAACCTCTTAAAGAGCCTTTAAGGTAAAAAGATAATTTAGATGTTCCACAGATAACTTGTTGATAATCTGTGGATTATTTTTTCGTTTTTTATATTTTCTGTGAATAAAGTTTTGAAAAAAAATAAAATTGTTTTAAATTTTATTGACATAGGATTATAATTTTTATATTATTATATAGAAAGATTGGAGGGATTGTTTTGGGAAAAATTATTGCAATTGCTAATCAAAAAGGAGGAGTCGGAAAGACTACAACCTCAGTGAATCTAAGCTCTTTGCTTGCCAACAAAGGAAAAAAAGTGCTTTTGATAGATGCAGATCCACAGGGAAATGCTACGAGCGGTTTGGGGCTTGAAAAAGATGTTGAAAAATCTTTGTATGACGTATTAATTAATGAAGAGCCGGTTGAAAATACTTTGCAAGATACAATTGAAAAAAACTTGAAAATATGCCCTTCAAATATGAACTTAGCTGGAGCAGAGGTAGAATTAGTTTCACAAATGTCTAGAGAACACAGATTAAAAGAACAGTTAGAAGGTGTAAAAGATAAATTTGATTATATTTTTATTGATTGTCCACCTTCATTAGGATTGATAACATTGAATTCTTTTACTGCAGCTGATTCTGTATTAATTCCTGTTCAATGTGAATATTATGCATTAGAGGGATTAGGTCAACTTATTAATACAATAAATTTAGTAAAAAAACATCTGAATAAGTCTTTAGAGATAGAAGGTGCAATACTTACAATGTATGATATTAGAACAAATTTATCAAATCAGGTTGTTAAGGAAGTTAAAAGGTATTTTGATAATAAAGTTTATAAGACAGTGATACCAAGGAATGTAAGACTTAGTGAGGCACCAAGCTTTGGGATGCCAATAACAATATATGATCCAAAGTCTAAGGGAGCTAAAAGTTATGAAAAATTGGCAAAAGAATTCTTAAAAATGCAAGAATCAAAAGAGAAAGCAAAACATATGAAATAGGGGGATTTGAAATGGCAAAGAAAACAGGTTTAGGTAAGGGCTTGGATGCTCTTTTTTCTACATCTTTAGTAGAAGAACCAGAAGAAAATGAGGTTGTTCAAAATTTAAAACTTTCTGAAATAGAGCCAAATAAAGACCAGCCAAGAAGAATATTTGATGAAGAATCTTTAAATGAGTTGGCGGAATCTATAAAAAATTATGGTGTAATTCAACCAATAATTGTGTCTAAAAAAGATAATTTTTATCAAATTGTAGCAGGAGAAAGAAGGTGGAGAGCCTCAAAAAAAGCAGGATTGACAGAAATACCTGCAATCGTTAGAGAAAATGATGAACAGAAGAACAGAGAAATTGCGTTAATTGAAAATATTCAAAGGGAAGATTTAAATCCAATTGAAAAAGCTAGAGGAATAAAATTGTTAATGGAACAATATAACTTGACTCAAGCACAAGTGGCGGAAGTGATTGGTAAGAGTAGAAGTACGGTTACTAATACTTTAAGAATTTTAAATTTGGATCCAAGGGTTATTGATTTAGCATTACAAGGTAAATTAACAGAAGGACATTGTAAAGCATTGTTAGGGTTTGAGAATCCTGATAAACAGTATGATATGGCAGTTTATATGATAGAATCTGGAGATAGTGTTAGAGAGGCTGAAAAGAAAACTAAATCTAGAAAAGCTATGCCTAAAAAAAATGAAAAATATGAACCAATATATAGGGATATAGAGAGTAGTTTTCAAAGCTTTTTCGGTACGAAAGTTAAGCTAAATGCTGGTCAGAGAAAAGGGAAAATTATCATAGAATATGCATCAAATGATGATTTGGAGCGTATACTAGAATTAATAAAATAGGAGATACTTTTTGATGGAAAATGCTATTTTAATATGTTCAATAGCAGTTAATGTAATATTAACTGCTATTGTATTATTAGTTGTTTATAAATTAAATCGAATAGAGGAACATTATTCTAATTTTATAGAAAAATTTGATGGAGATGAAAATATTGAGGATACTCTTAAAAAATTTATAAAAATGGTAAATAATGTAAATGAAGAAAACAAGATTATGCAAGCGAATTCTAAGAATATTGAAAAACAGCTTAATTCTTGCTTTCAAAATGTTGGAATTATAAAATATGATGCTTTTGATGATATTGGAAGTGAATTGAGTTTTGCTATTGCATTATTGGATAATGAAGAGAATGGTTTTATAATTAATTCAATATATGGTAGATCTTCTAGTAATGTGTATGCTAAAAAAATAGAAAATGGAACCTCTAAACAAACTTTATCAGAAGAGGAAATAATAGCTTTAAATAGAGCAAGAGACTTAAAAAAAATATGAAAATAATATTGACAATTATAACGGATTGTGTTAAATTATTAATGTTCTCTGTGGAGAGGTGGTCGAGTTGGTTTATGGCACCAGTCTTGAAAATTGGCGTAGGTTTATAGCCTACCGTGGGTTCGAATCCCACCCTCTCCGCCAATAGCTAGATACTAATAATATCTAGCTTTATATATATTAGGAGATTTACCCAAGTGGTTGAAGGGGACAGTTTGCTAAACTGTTAGGGTTCGTTTAGGGCCGCGAGGGTTCAAATCCCTCAATCTCCGCCAGAAGATAGTATAGATAATATTTATACTATCTTTTTTTGCACCTTAAAATCGGCTATAAAGACAGAAAAATATTAAGGTATATAACTTTATGAAAATATTATAAAAATGGAAATATGACGATTTTGAGGAAAATTATTTGGATAAATATTTAGTAAAAAATGATGAGAAATTTATTTAAAAGATAAATTTTGATAAAATAAAAAGAAAAGAATGAAAAATAAGTTAATAAAAAAATATATAATAATAATAATAA
>JAGBEP010000029.1 GCA_017936925.1 Clostridia bacterium
ATTCCTGCTCCTTATGGTAAAGACATAAATGATTACTTATGTTACAGCATAGGGTTAAAAAATAGGCAAGAAATTGACAGATATAAAATGAAAAAAGAACAAAATAGAGTACCAATATAGGTACATTTAAAAATGTAAAAAAAGGATTTCTTGTCCTAGCAAGCACTGAATTTGTTCACACGAAAATATCGTGTTTCAAAATTCTATTCTATGGGGAAACCCCAATCCCCATTTTTAAATGAGCAAAACAGGAGGGAGAGATTTGAGAAAAAGATATATAAGAAAAGATATAATGCTTAATGAATTAGAGAATGAAAAGTTAATTGCAGATTGTCAAAGATGTAATCTTTCTTATGGAGAATATTTTAGAAGATTGTTAATGAATGAAAATATAAAAGAAAAGCCTGGCAAAGAATTTTATGTGATAATGAAACAACTTTCTAAAATAGGAGTTAATCTTAATCAAATAGCAAAGAAAGCAAATCAAACAGATAAAATAGATAAAGATTATTATAAGAGTGAAGCAAATAATTGGCACAAATTTGCAGAAGAAGTAAAAAATAAATTTTTGTAGGAGGTGGTAATTTGGCAGTAACAAAAATATGGAAAGTTGTTAAAAGAATGGATCATGTTATAAGTTATGCTAAAGATGAAAATAAAACGAAAATTGAATTTAATCAGAAATATGAAATATTAGTAGATGACTTGCAAAATGTAATTGATTATGCAAGAAATTCAGATAAAACAGAAAAAGAATATTTTGTTACAGGAATAAATTGCGATACAGATTCAGCTTATGAAGAAATGCAAGATACAAAAAGATATTATAATAAAAAAGATAAAATTTTAGCATTTCACGCATATCAATCTTTTGCAGAGGGAGAGGTTACTCCAGAATTAGCACATCAGATTGGTGTGCAACTTGCAAATGAAATGTGGGGAGATAGATTTCAAGTAGTAGTTACAACTCATCTTAATACTAATCATATACATAATCACATAGTGCTTAATTCTGTTTCTTTTGAAGATGGTTTGAAATATTATGATAATCATACTAATTATGCAAAAATGAGGCATATATCAGATGAACTTTGTAAGGAATATGGATTAAGTGTAATAGAAGAAAAAGCAACAAAGAAAAAAATGAACTATGATAATTTTTATAAGAAATCTTTATATACTGACAACTATTCTAATAATGCAAAACGAGATTTAGATTTAGCAATTAGACAAGCATATTCTTATGATGACTTTTTATACTTAATGAAAAAATTAGATTATGAAATTATTTTTAGAGCTAATAAAATAAGTATTAGAAAAGAACCATATAAAAGAAACATTAGAATAGAAAGAAGATATGGAGAAAATTATTCAATAGAAAATATAAAAAGAAGAATAATAGAAGAACAAGCAGTTCGAGTTCCGTTTATAGAAAATGTTTATAATTATAGAAAAGTTAATTATCCTTTTGCTAAAAGGCACAAAAGAGCCAAAGCGAAAGGATTTATTGCTTTATATTATCATTATTGTTATTTGCTAAAAGTTTTTCCAGATAATGTACCACAACAAAGATTACCACCAAGTATAAGAGCAGATGTTTCAAGAATGGAACAATTATCTGAAGAAGCAAGATTTTTAGCAACACATAAAATAAAAACATTTGAAGAATTAAGTAACTATCAAGATGATGTGAATTTTAAAATAAAAGAAATACTAGACCAAAGAGAAAGACTTTGGGCAAAAAGAAAGTTATCAAAAGATGAAAATGAAATGCACGAATATGCAGAGCAGATTTCATCTTTAAATGATAAATTAGTTAAATTAAGAAAGAGGGTGGAATTATGTGAAGATATTAAAACAAGAGTACCGAAGATAGATAATAATTTATCTGAATTAGATACACAAGAAGAAATGGAAAAAGAAACAAAAGATAGAAAAAAAGAGAAAAGAAAAAAAGGAAAGGAGTAAATGATATATGAGTGTTAATGGAGATGTATCAGAACAAGTAGTAAGATTAAGTTTAGAGGGATTTGAAATTTTAGCAAGACTAACTGGTAGTGGAGCAAAGAATGTTGCTGCAATGATTTATACTATTATGAAAGATAAAAAACAAACAAAAGGAAAAATTAGACTTAATAATATGTTAAAAACAGGAAAGCCTTTAAAAATTTTTACTGTAAGCAGAGAAGATTTAAAAACATTTGCAAGAGAAGCAAAAAATTATGGTATTTCATATTGTGCTTTAATCAATAGAAATAACAAAGACATTGATGGAATGGTAGATGTTATGGTTAAAGATGAAGATGCTTCAAGAATAAATAGAATTGTTGAAAGATTTAAACTAACAACAACAGATACTGCAAAAATTGATACTGTTATTACAAAATCTATTGAAGATAGAGAGGCAGAAAAAAGAGAAAAGGGTATTCCAGAAAAATCAAAGGAACAACAACTAGAAGATTTACTTGCTAAAAAGCCTATGCAGACAGAAGAAACCTCAAAAGTAAATTTCAATATGGCAAAGACGGAAAAAGACCCTCTGTCAGAGCCTTCCTCAACGACTTCCAAAATGCAAGAAGGGGTATCTAAAGGAGCAAAGAAACCATCTGTAAAGAAAGAACTTGCAGAACTTAAAGTTGAAGCAAAGAGATTAGATGAACAAAAATCTAAAGAAAAGGTTAAAGTAAATATAGCACCTGTTCAAAATAATAAAAAAGCAAAAGCAAAATCAAGTAGATAAGGAGGAATGTTTAATGGAAGAAATGAGAACAATTAATTTAGATAAATATGATTATCGACTAATATTAAATGCATTAAATGAATTTAGAAATATAAAAATACAAGAAAATGTTGATATAGAAATCATAGATAAGTTAATGTCAAAATTGTTAAAAGCCCCTGTAAATAAAAAGATGTTATCTTTAAATAGAACTGCAAAGGGAAAATTTACAAGCAATGAAGCAAGATGAAAAAAGAATTATGAGAGTGTTGTATGTAATAGGAATTATTCCAATTATTTGGATTGCTCTCCTTTTAGCTCCTTATACTAAAGGTGGACTTATAGAAATAATAAAAAATGGTAGTGTAGCATTAAATCAGCCATTTAAAATAGTTATTGTAGAGAATAGCATTAGAACTATTCTTATTTTTTTGATTATTTATATATTTTCAATCTTATTATATGAATCAACTAGAAAGAATTATAGGAGGAGAGAAGAAAATGGTTCAGCCAAGTGGGGCGAGGCAAAGGAATTAAATAAAAAATACAAACAACCTAATAATTATAATAAGTTGCTTACTAAAAATGTTTCTGTTGGATTAAATGGAAGAAAGCATAGAAGAAATGTTAATGTATTAGTTATTGGTGGTTCTGGTGCAGGAAAGACATTTAGTTATTGTAAGCCAAATGTAATGCAATGTGCAACATCGTATGTTATACTTGATCCAAAAGGAGAAATCGTTAGAGATACAGGTTATTTATTAGAAAAAGAACGGATATGAAATCAAAGTATTAGACTTAATAAATATGGAGAAATCACATTGTTATAATCCGTTTGTATATATAAAAACAGATAATGATGTTCAAAAATTAGTAACAAATCTTTTTAAATCAACAACACCAAAAGGAAGTAGTACAAATGACCCATTTTGGGATACTGCTGCAAGTATGTTGCTTTTAGCTTTAATATTTTATTTGAAATATGAAGCTCCTGAAGAAGAACAAAACTTTGTAATGGTAATGGAATTACTACGAGCAGGAGATGTTAAAGAAGATGATGACGAATATGTTAGTCCTCTTGATATGTTATTTAATAGATTAGAAACAAGAAACCCAGAACATATTGCTTTAAAATATTATAGAGCATATCATTCAGGTTCAGCTAAAACATTAAAATCAATACAAGTAACTCTTGCTGCAAGACTTGAAAAATTTAATTTAGAGAGTATGGCACAACTTACACAAACAGATGAACTAGACTTGCCAAGTTTAGGAGAAAAGAAAGTTGCACTATTTGCAATTATTCCAGATAATGATACATCATTTAATTTTTTAGTTAGTGTTTTATATACACAACTTTTTCAACAATTATTTTATTTAGCAGATTATAAATATGGTGGCAGTTTGCCAGTTCATGTACACTTTGTAATGGACGAATTTGCAAATGTAAGTCTACCAGATGACTTTGATAAAATATTATCTGTAATGAGGTCAAGAGAGGTATCTGTTTCTATAATATTGCAAAATTTAGCACAATTAAAAGCTCTATTTGAAAAGCAATGGGAAAGTATAGTTGGAAATTGTGATGAGTTTTTATATTTAGGTGGTAATGAACAAAGCACACATAAGTATGTTAGTGAGTTATTAGGAAAAGAAACAATAGATACAAATACTTATGGTAGGAGTTATGGTTCACATGGCAGTTATTCTACAAATGACCAAATTGCAGGTAGAGAACTATTGACACCAGATGAGGTAAGAATGCTAGATAATAATTATGCTTTACTATTTATTAGAGGGGAAAGACCTGTAAAAGACTTTAAATTTAATCTAAAAGAACATTTTAATAGTATAAATACACCTATTGGAAATAAAGAAATAAAACCATATCTACATGGAGGAACAGAAAATTCAATAGGAACAATATCATTTAATTTAGATGATATAGAAATTGATACAAAAGAAATTATAGATTTAGAAACAAATGAACTTGATATTGAATTATTATCAAG
>JAGBEP010000004.1 GCA_017936925.1 Clostridia bacterium
ATTGGGGAGAGTTTGTTTTAACACAGGTTGGTGGTAAAGAGCAAATTGGAGAGAAGTTTCATTATTCAACTATTGGTATTCAAATATTATCAAATATAATTCATAAAGCAAGTGGAATGAATTTAAAAGAATTTGCAACAAAATATTTATTTGAACCATTAGAAATAAAAACTGTTTTAGATGCAGATGTACACGATAGAGAATCTCAAGACCACTTTTATAAAACAAGAGATATAAGAGGTTGGGTAAAAGACCCTAGTGGAAACTATACAACAGGTTGGGGCTTATCAATTACAACTGATGAGTGGGCTAGAATTGGTTTATTAGTATTAAACAAAGGTTTATATAATGGTAAAAGAATTGTATCAGAAGAATATATAAATGAAATGGTTAAGGAAAGAGAAAACATAGTTTAATTCTTGTTATAGTTAAGCTGTTTTTACAGCTTAACTATATAGAAATATTAAAACATAATTTTAGGAGTGATAGATATGAGATTACATGATTTAAATGATTACGAAGAACGCAGATGTATTTTGCTAATGATTAATAAGCTAAAATATAGTCCTAAAACATATACCGAAGAAGAACTGATTAGAATTTTCAATCCTTACGGACAAGAAAATTTAACTAAATTAAGTGATCTGGCAGAAAAAAACAAACCAATATCTATTACTGATATGGCAAAAATACTATATAAATGGGGATTTATTCGTGTATCTAATAATTTATGCTATGCTAGAAAACCATATACCTTTAACTATATTATTCCAATTTTAAAAGATGGAAGATTAGTCGGTTATGATGAGGAACTGGTACTTTCAAGAAAAATAGAAGATAAGTTGCAAGAACATTGCAATCAACAATTAAAAAATAAATAAAAAGAAAGGAAGATGTAAAATGAATACAAATATTCTTAGACCTTTAGGGTGTATATATAACTCTAATATAGAGTTAAGCGAAACACGTCATAACTTGGTAACTGATGTGGTTCAAAAAATAATAAATCAAGAAAATAAAATATTAGAAAGAAGGAAAAATGCTATTAGCAAATTTGGTAATAAGGTTACACCAGATTTAGATTTGAAAGAACTTGAAAAAGAATTAAATCCCAAAAATCTTATTCCCCTAGAGAGTGTTATTGACCGTAGCACTGGAGAGGAGGAAAAAATATTAAAATGTCTTATGAAATATTTAACAAAAGAACTGATGATAGAAGTAATAATAGTTGGTTTATTTAGTACTTCTTATATTATTTGCAAACAGCCATATACCGATATATATATTATACCTTATACAAAAAAAGGAAAAGATACAATATATTTAAAAGAAGTATTAGGAATCTCACAAGAAGTATTAGACAAAATATTAAGCTTATAATTTGTTAAATTAATACTTTAACTGGTAATGTGCCTATTTGTTTTAGGTACATTACTACAATATAAAAAAATACCTGCCTAGCTTTAGAACAAGCAATGGCAATAAATCAAGGAGAAATTGAAAATGGAAAACACGTACACACTTTCAACACAAGTTTTATATAGAAATTTTGAAAACGGATATATGACTTGTGATATTACAATAAGTAAACCTTATACAAGAAAAGTTGATGGAGAAATAATAAGACATCCAGCATCAAGAATATGTGGTGTAAAGTTAAAAGTAGAAAATAATATTGAAATTTTAGAGAAAGTTAAAAGTCTAAGAAAAAATACTTTACTATGGGTAACATATACAACAGATATGCCATTAAGAGATGTCTCAGATAATATGGTAATAATAAAAGTATTAACGCAAAAAGAATATGATACTATAGCTGAGCCATATAAGAAACTTCAAAAAGAAATGTGGAGAAATATGATGAAAAAATTGTAAAAATCTATAAATACAAATAATTGTATAAAAAGTACCTGCCTAGTTTTAAAACTAGCAATGGCAATCAATTTAGAAAAAGAAAGGAAATATTGATTATGAGAACATTTATGGAAAATTTTGGTTTATACCTAAAAGAATTTGACGAAGAGGTTTGGAAAGAAAAAATCAATTTTTTGATGGAGATGAAAGAGTCAGTTGATGAAGGAACAAAAGTACAACAGCAACTTTTTGAACAATATCAAAAAGACTCTGTAAAATTAAAAGATAAATTTTTAGAAGATTTTAAGAAATATGTAGACACAAATGACTATGTTATCAAAGATAATGTTAGCCAAAAAATTACAGAAGCAGTAAACAAACATCAAAAGATAGAACAAAAAATCCTAGAAGAAAGTGTCAAAGAATACTACGATATAATAATAGATTATATGGATGATGCTTTGTATAATGAATTAGAATTAAAAATTTTATAAGAGAATAAGGAGGTTTTAGTAATGGATATGATTAAAAATTTTGATTTATATTTAAAACACTTTAGTAAAGATGATTGGACGGATATTTCAAATCACATTGAAATATGTAGCAAAGATTTAAATGAAGATGTAGAAAAAAAGACACAACTATTTGAAGAATATCAAAAAAGAGTTCAAGAACTTACAAAAGAATTATCAGAAAAATTTTGGTACTTTAGAGACGAAGAGGCTTTTGGAGAATATCCTAACGATATTGTAGAAAAACTAGAAAAGGAATTGAAGAAACATCAAAAAAGAGAACAAGAAATATTAGAAGAAGGTATTGAGAAAGCTTATAATTACTTTAAGTATATGCTACAAGATGTTACAGAAACAAGACTAAAATACTATATATCACCAGAAACAGAAGATATTAAACAAGATTAAAAAATAAAGAAGTAAGACAATGGACAAAGTAATAATTACATTCCTAGTTTTACTTCTTGTGTATCAAAGAAAACTAAAAAAATTAAAAATATAACAGAAAATTAAATAAGCTACAGAATAGAGATACTCCTACTACCTTATTTCTGATTTTCGGAAAGAGGATAAGATGGAAAACAATCAAGAACCTATTTTTATAGGAATAAATGAGGCTGCAAAACTAATGGGTGTTGGAAGAAATTTGATGCTGGATTTAGTAAAAATGGATAATTTCCCAGCTGTGAAATTCAAAAAACAAATTAGAATAAACAAAAAACAATTTGTAGAATGGGCTAATAACCTGACTAAAGTGTTTTGAGGTATTGTCAAAACAAAAAAAGTATGTATAAAATAGCAGGTAGATATTAGAAAATTAAAATCTATTTGCTGTTTTATATCATATTAAACATTAGAAAGGAAGATAAATTATGGTTGAATTAAATATGAATAAACAGCTAGATGACAAGGACATTAAAATTAGAAAGAAAGGAAATAGTTATGAAGCAAGAAAAACCATAGATTTATCAAAAATCTATGGATTTGAAGTTACTAAAAGAATTTCAAAAACAGCATTAACAGAAGAAAAAGCTAGAAAGCTATTAAAGTTAAAGGAGCAAGAAGAATTAATATATGCAGCAGAACAAGTTAAAAATAATAATATAACCAATAAGTTGGAATATGAAACATTAGAAAAGGTAGTATCAAATGTTGGACAAGATTTTGCTCTAAAATCATTTGTAAATAAAATGTTATATGAAAAGAAGTTACAATCAGAAATCAACTTACATAGTAGAAGACGTAAAATAAGTCCAAAGACTGTTACATCTTATTTAGGAACAGCTAACAGACAAATCATACCTGTAGGGGGAGATTTAGATATAAGGAAGATCACAACTGAGCAATTACAACAACATTTTGATAAATTAGATTATTCAGAGAAATACTTGAAGGATATAAAACTTATATTAAAACTAACATTTCAGAAAGCCATTGATTTAGGAATTATGTCAGAAAATCCTGCATCTAAAATTTATATAGGCAACAGAAAATCTAATATTGGTGTTGAAATAGAACATTTAGATAAAGAAAGACAAGCAGTATGGCTAGATTTGTTTGAACAAGATGGTAGACCGTGGGCATACTTACTAGAGGCTATTCTTTTAAGTCGGACGGTAGACCCGAGGAATGTTGTGCATACAGGTTTAGCAGTTTTTTGATGGATAGAAATATTATTCAAATCAGGAATGCATTTAAGCAAGTTGCTGTGTATGATAACAACTTAAAAAAGATAAAGAATGTGAGAGTATTGGGAGATTTGAAAACCCCACAGAGTGTACGTGATATCCCACTACATCCAAGGTTGAAAAAATTGATATTGAAGATTAAAGCTGAAAGAATTTTAGAATGTAAAAAGACTGGAAAAACATTTAGTGAAGATGATTTTGTTTTTCTTAATGAAAATGGAGAACCATTTGTACCAGAAAGACTTACAAACAAGATGCCTAAATTTATTAAGAAATACGGACTAGAACACATGACTGTTTATTCGCTTAGACATTCGTTTGCCACTCTATGTTCATCTGAAAGAATGCCACCAGAAGTATTACATATTATTATGGGACACTCTGACTTTGATACTACAAGACGTTACTATATATATATTACCGAAGCTAGAAAACAACAGGAAATGCTAAAATTATATAATAAACAATACACTGAAAATCAGTTACAAGACCTAATGGAAAAGAATAAAATTTATTTAGAGAAGATTGCAAGACTAACTGAGCCAGTTATGGCATAAAATAAAAAGCACCTTTAAAAGTGCTTTTTGGTGCGACTGGAGGAATTCGAATCCCCGACCTCTTGGTTCGTAGCCAAGTGCTCTATCCAGCTAAGCTACAGTCGCATATATAGAAAATATTATAAAATCTATTATAACATTTTCAAATAAATCTATATATTAATGGGGAAAATTATGGGGAAAATTCTTAACCACTCCCCAACCCCTTTAATATCAAGTATTGTAAATATGTGGTGTACAAGTTCGTAGCCGAACGCTCTATCCAGCTAAGCTACAGGTGCAAAACTAACATAGCTATTATAGCACATTACAGAAATATTTCAAGTAGAAAATAGGACAGAAGTTGAAAATAATTAAAAAGCATGGTATAATAACAACGTAGTATCTCAATTCGACCATTCGCGTGATATTACCAAGGAAATTATAATAAAGAATGTTGAGAATCTTTCTTTATGAATGGCAAAATTTAAACCATAGTTAAATAGTGGTTAGTTTTGCTATGAGAAAAAGGAGGTTCTTTTTTTATACCACATAAAAAATTATAATTTTTAAGGAGAAAAAATGAAAGAAAAAAATTTTTACAACGAAATTGGAAATTGGGATTTTTCAAAAATAAATTATGAAACACAAACAACAAGCGGATGGAATATTTATAAAGAAATAGAAAAATACACAACATCAAAATCAATATGTTTAGATTTAGGAACAGGTGGAGGAGAAAATATTATAAAAAACTATCCTTCCGTAGAAAAGATTATTGGAACAGACTATTCAAAAACTATGATAAAAACAGCAAAAGAAAATCTCAAAAATAGCAAAAGAAAAAATATAGAATTTAAGGTTATGAATAATTTGAAAATTGAATATCCACAAGAAAGTTTTGATTTAATAAGCGCAAGACATACGGTTATAGATGCAAAAGAGATATATAGAGTATTAAAAAACGGAGGATATGTAATAATTCAAGGAATAGATAAGGAAGATTGCATAGAATTAAAAAAGATATTTAAAAGAGGACAAGCATATAAAGACAAAAAATCAATATCAAAAATTGATTTAGAAAACTTAGAAAAAGCAGGATTAGAAATAATAAAAAAAGAGAAAATAATTGAAATAGAATTTTACAAAACAGAAAAAGACCTAATGAAATTATTACTAAAAACACCAATCTTAAACGATTTTTCAGAAGAAAAACAAAAAGATGTAAAATTGCTAATAGAAAAAGAACTATTCGAAAAATACACCAAAAAATTTAGAGAAGAAAAAGGAATAAAGTTAGTTAGAAAATTATATGGAATAGTAGCAAAGAAAACATAGATAGATATAAAAGTAAAAAGATTTAAACTTTAAAGAATTGAAAAAAGTGGATATTCAAAGAAGTTTAAATCTTTTTACAAAAACAAATAAAAAAATCTCACGAATACTTGACAATAAAAAGAAAACATGGTATTCTATATAAGCGTTATGGGTCAGTAGCTCAGTTGGATAGAGCACGCGCCTTCTAAGCGCGGGGTCGGGGGTTCGAACCCCTCCTGGCTCACCAAACCTAGGATTTATCCTAGGTTTTTTATTTTGAACAAAAAATAAAAAAAGCAAAACTTAGAAAGAAATGATTGAAGTATACATAAAAAGATGTTATAATCAACACAGACTTTTGCTTGAAATGCTACGAATTGGTTGAGAGGGAGTGTCGTCATGAAAGGTAAAGAGCAACAACGCTTATCTGAACTAAGGCATAAGTTATACCAAGAAAAGCACAAAGGCAAACGGGAGGTGGTTCGTAAACTGAACCAAGAACAAGCGGAGTACCTCAGCAATTTTTTTGAGCTGATACCATATCTATACGAAATTAAAGTATGGTTTCCGCCAACTTTTTCTACTAGACAAGAAAATGTTCCAGGAATAGTTAAAGGACTTTACTACAACTGGAGACATGATCATAAAAGCAAAGTCATAAAAAAGCTGAGTCAGAAAGAAATCGCTCAGTGCGAAAGATTCAATCTGATAGTCAAGCCTTACAAATATAAGGTAAAACTAGTCTAGTCATAAGCAAGGTCTAAATTTAGTCAACCAATTTGTAGAAGTCCCCGCATGTGCGGGGGCGATTTCTTTATAAGAATAAAGTTATCATAGCAACATCAAATCAATCTTTTTTATAATCTCAGAAAAAGCACTTTTAGCTAAATCAAAGTTATAAGTATCATAATCTTTATGCAAGAATTTATTATTTATTTCAATTTGAAAACAAGGAATTTGACACATCCTAGAAATATAACAAGAAATAACATTAGGAAAAGCAGCCTTAAAAGGAGTATCAATATAAACTTTTTTAAAACCGTAACTTTTAAAAACATATTTAATTTCATCAGCAATATCAAATCGATTAAGAATGTTTTTACCATCATTAATGCCAATACAAATATCAACATCTCGTTCAGCTCTCATACTATGGACATCAATAAGCAATTTTATATTATGTATAGAAATAAAATCCACAAGTTGTTCTCTATATGTGGAATTATCATCCCAATTAGGATCATTATTGTAGAATTTAGTTTTGTAAATACAAGATAAAGAAAGCTTTCTAGCCAAATCTTTAACTAAAATACCAGTCCTAGTTTCCTTTTTCTTTATCTCTCCATTTCGAAATTGAGGATAACAATGTGGAGCAGAAAGCATAATATTATTTTTTCTAAATTCAATATTAAAATCTTCAAAAATATATTTCATAAAAATACCTCTTAATCATTATATTAAAATTCACAGAAAAATAAAAGAATATTATAATTGAAATAATAATGAAAAATAAAATAAAAACTAAAAAAATACTTGAAATTTAAAAAAAGTTATGCTATTATATAAAAGCAGTTTGAAATGCATAATATATATCGAGGTGTAGCGCAGTTGGTAGCGCGCGTGGTTTGGGACCATGAGGTCGCAGGTTCGATCCCTGTCACCTCGACCAATTCTAGAGAGTTTTAAAACTCTCTTATTTTTTTGCAATTTTTCTCAAACGTTGATATTCAAGACTTTTATCATATTTAATCTTTCTCAAACTTTTTCAAAATTTATCAAACTTTATAGTCTATTTTTCTAACTCATCTTCATTGTCTTTTTCTTTTGGTGTATCTAATACTTCAATATTGTTATTAGGCAATATTTCATTTTCTAAATAATAATCATTAACTTTGCTTATTTCAGATTCTTTATATTTATTAAATATAGATGTATATGTATTAAGAGTTACAGAAACATCTTGATGTCCCATTAATCTTTGAAATGCAATAGCTCTCATACCAGCTTCCACACATATAGTTCCATAAGTATGTCTTAAGCTACGTATAGATATTCCTTCAATTCCTAGTTTCGCTAACCTTAATTTTAAAATTGCATTTACATTTCTTCCATCAACATATCTACCATAAAGTACAGTAATGAAGAAAAATCTAAAAACAATTTTAAAAGCATTTTTGGATATGACTACGATGAATATATTTTTACCAATAAGGATTTTATCGAAGAAGCAGTGAGAACAATATACTTTCTTTAAGTATTATTTATTAATAATAGATGTATAAACAAAACTTGACAATAAGTAAATAAAACTTGACAATTATGACTAAAAAGTTTATAATTAAATAAATAATATCAAAGGAGGAAATATTATGAAAAAGGAAGAAATATTGGAAAAAGCCAGAAAAGATGAGGACGAAATGGAAAAATTAATATTAACTAAATCTTTAGGAATTAGTACAATAATTGTTCCCGCTTTATGTATATTATTTATATTAATTAGAATTGCAAATTCAGAATATATTATTAGCGATTTAGTAGCCATTACTCTTGCCCAATTAAGTATCTCACAGCTTCATCATGCCCTAAAAATGAAAAAAAAGCTTTTATTAATATCTGGAATAATTATCTTAATTTTAACTATTATATTTACTATTGAATTTGTAAATGAGGTGAGGATATGAAAGAAAACTTAATCTTAAAAAACAAATTAAAATTATCCCGAGTAGAAAAGAACTTATCACAAGAACAATTGGCAAAATTAGTTGGTGTTTCAAGACAGACTATAAATGCAATAGAAACTGGAAAATTTTATCCTACTGCTAAACTAGCACTATTGCTATGCATTGTACTAGATAAAAAATTCGAAGAAATATTTTATTTTGATGAATAAGAGGTGATTTATATGAAAAAATTTAGAATTATAAGGAATGTTTTAATAATTATTATTTTATTTATTTCAATACTTTATCTATGTTGGATAAGAGAAAACAAAATAAATTTATCAAAATCTGCAGTACTATATAAAAATATGTTTGAAACTTCTTATAGAGAAGAAAGTAATATTACAATGAAAATTAAATATAGTAATGATGAAATGAATATGACCATAATTCAAGCAACTGATAATCCAGAAGCAAAGGAAATTTCAGCAATTATACATAATAATTTTAATGAAATAAAAAATAATCCTAGTTCTGAAGACATAATTATGTGCACTATTAATACTAAAGATAATGTGATTGGATATAAAATTCTTCCTAAAGATAAGAAGTATGAAATAGTATATAATAGTGATGAAGGAATAGATAGTTATAATAGCTGGATTAATGATAGATTATCAGAAATATCTAGTTGTAACTACTTTACAAGAGGATACGAAATTATGAATGGAAAAATATTGTATACAGAAAATTTTAAAGAAATAGGTCTAAAAATGTATTTTGATAAAGATAAATTAGTATATATGAAATCAGCCAAACTTGACGAATCTTTTGATGAATTAAAAAATGTATTATATACAGTAGAAATAACATACGATAATTCCTATAGAGATTTTACTAAAATTCCAGAAGATTACGAAAAATACGAAGTTTAATATAATAAATTAATTAGTTTTAAAACCGGTACACTGAATACAGTATACCGGTTTTCTCTTGTTGCGCTAAATCGATATAAATGAAACTCAAAAACTCATGTTAACTAAAATTGTTATTCAAAACTATCTTTCAACCCAAGCACTGACAAAACCTGACGTTGTTTTTATCCATATAGAATATACGTCACTGCCACGCCAGTACTCATAAGAGTCATGTGAGGGTACATAATAGTCAGAAGGACTTGTCCAAAGAGTCTCGTCATTCTTCACCTTCATCAAAATTCCTCTCTATTATTGATTCCGCTTAATTCATATCGAACAGTAACATAGCAGTTAAAACCTGTATCTGAATAAGCGAGTCTCTTATAGGTTGTATTAACCGCTAATGCATTTCCATAACCTATATACGGATAAGTAGTGGAATAGGTAGTGATACCGCTATCTTCGTTCTCAGTCGACTCCACAATTACAGAAGCTGTCCAATCAAAACACATTCATACCAATAAAAGCAACAACAAGAGAATTTACTGAGAGAGAATATAACTAACAATTCTCTCTACAGTATTTATATTCGACAGCTCAAAAAATGAGTGCCAAAAAAATATTTTAACTTATTATGATAAAAAATCAACAAAAACTTAAGTATGTTAAATTTTTACATAGTATTCCAATATCAGAATTTGCATTATACTTTAATATTAAATAACTATATAATAGAATCCTTATTACAAATCTACTAAATAATTAAACAATGTTTTTTAATTGTTTAAAATCATTCATTATTGAATAAAAATAAGAACATTTTTTAAATATTTATACTCGTATAATTCATTAAGTTATTTCCATAAAACTTTTAATTTTTTATCTTCCATATGCTTTGAACTATGAAATCTCGGATTCAAGTATATAAATTTTAAAATTTTTCTTTCCCAAAACTTCCCCATAGTTTCAAATTATTGAAGAAAAAGCATATTTATGATAATATATCACACAAATAATAGTAATGTGAAAGTGAGAAATATTATGAAGTATATAGCATTATTAAGAGGAGTAAATATAAGTGGTAAAAATAAGGTTCCAATGAGTGAATTGAAATTAGAACTAGAAAAAAATAAATATCAAAATGTTTCTACATATCTTAATAGTGGTAATGTTATTTTTGAAAGTTATATAGATAATAAAGAAACTATAATGAAAGAAATGTATAAAATTACAATAAGAACTGCTAATACTATGAAAAAAGTATTAGAAATATCTAAAAAATAAATGTGGTTTAGGAGTGTGTACAAAAATGAGTAAATATGAACCTTTATGGAATTATTTAAAAGAAAACAAAAAAGAAAATTATAAACTAACTTATGAAGAAATTAAAAATATTTTAGGATTTGAAATTAATCATTCATTTTTAAATTATAAAAAAGAACTAAAAGAATATGGATACGAAGTAGGTAAAATATATATGAAAGAAAAAACAATAATTTTTAACAAAATATAATACTAAATTAGACATTATAATTTATAGAAAATATAAAATAAAGGAGAATACCAAAATGAAAATAATGACTGTATGTGGAAGCCATAAATTCAAAAAAGAGATGATAGAAATAACAGAAAAAATGGCGTTAAAAGAAAATTGCATGATAACTCCAATTGAATTGACAAAGCAAAACAAGGAAGATTATACAAAAGAGCAAGCTGTAATATTTGATAAAATGCATAAAGAAAAAATCAAACTATCAGACGCCATATTAGTTGTAAATGTAAATGGCTATATAGGAAATAGTACAAAAAGTGAAATTGAATATGCTAAATCATTAAATAAAGAAATCATATATTATACAGACTTAATAAAATAAAGCTATAAATATAAAAAAGACCTTATTTAAAAGGTCTTTTTTATTAATCTTCAATTTGAATATATTTTTTCTCAGGCAATTCTTTTTTCTCATCTTTCTTTGGAATTTCAATTTGTAACATTCCATTTTTAAAAGAAGCTTTAATATCTTCACTTTTAACTTCAGTTCCAACATAAAAACTTCTTGAACATGAGCCAATGTATCTTTCTTTTCTAACAAATTTTCCTTCTTCTTTTTCTTCTTTATCTGAATTGATTTCTGCGTGTACTGTCAAATATCCATCATCAATATCAATTTTTATAGAATCTTTTTCATATCCAGGTAGTTCAATATCAATTAAATATTTATCGCTCTTTTCTTTAATATCAGTTTTCATTACATTACTCTCATGGTCAGTAAAGAATGGATCTCTAAATAAATCTCCTATCAAATCAAATTCGTTTTTTCTTCTTGGTATCATCATCATATTAATCTACTTCCTTTCATTCTATGTGTTGACACCATTTAAGGTAGCACATATTTAATTTAAAAAGATATCTTTTACAATAATTATTATAGCACTCTTTTTAGCAAAGTCAACAGGAGATTGCTAAAAAATATAAAAAAAGATGTCAGATTTTACTCTGACACCTCACGGTACATAATCGTGAATTCTTGTGAAACATAGCTCTTGCGTTCGCAAAAGAGACTGGTATAAACCAAAGATACCTGTTCAATATGATACTGTAAGAGTTCAAAATCTCCTTTATTGACATGAAAACAGTTGATGTGGCTTGCTCGAGTTCCTGAAAAAGTCGAAATAAAAATAGAGGAACTTCCAGAACAACGTACATCAAAAAACACACCAGAATGAGGAAATTTATCACTCTTAATAAAAGTAATCAATTGATTATACAGAAAATCGGAAATCTCTTTGACGCCAGGGGAGCTCACAGAAATAGTGGAAGAAAAACTACCATATTTCTGTAATTGATCAAGCAGTGGGATAAAGGATGAGTAGCGCCGGTTAATCATTTCCACAAGCCTCCTTAAAGGTAATAAAAAAATTATAGCACCTTAAAATAAAAAAACAAGTGGAGGAAAAAATAATCAAATAAAAGAAAAACAAAGAAATAAGAAAAAAAGAAAATAAAATTTTAAAAAAACAAACCAATTTACCAAATAAAGCAGAATAGAAGTACCAAATAAGAAAAAACTTGGACAATAGATAGTAATCATGGTATAATACACATATGCCAATTTAGGCGTGTGCAACAAGTCAACCCATGAATCAAAGGAGGTACGTTAAATGAAACGTATTAGTTTTGGAAATGCCAAAGCAATCAGCGAAGAGCTGGAACGGCAAAAAGGACCTACACTAACAATTCAGCAGATCATCCGTTGTATGCAGCCGACCAATAGCAAAGAGTTGAACATTTTTTCTTACACAAGCAATAATGTGACATTCATTGCTAAGGTCGACAAAAAAGAAGCACCAGTGGTTCGAGTAATTAAGTGGTAATTGTTCAAAAAAGCACACACAGGGACGCTAGTGAGCGTCCCTATCGAATTTAAACAAAAAAGCTAAGAAATTTATTTTTCTTAGCTTTTTGTTATTATAAAACTTCTCTAATTTTTTCCATATTTTCAGATAAAATTTTACAACTATTATCAAGTTTTTCCTGATCTTGTTTACTAAGTTCAAGTTCAAGTAATTCACGAGCACCATTACTATTAATAATAGCAGGAACTCCAACATAAATATCTTTATGACCATATTCACCATTTAAATAAGCAGAAACAGTAAGAATTTCATTAGTGTTATTTAAAATGGTTTTAACGATCTTAGAAAGTCCAAGTCCAATACCATAATATGTAGCTTTTTTCTTTTCAATAATCTCATAAGCAGCATCTCTTACTTCAACATAGATTTTATCTAAATCAGATAAATCTTTTTTTGCATCTTTTACGATATCTTCAATTCTTTTACATCCGACATAAGCATGATCCCATGGAACAAATGAAGAATCACCATGTTCACCCATAATATAAGCATGAACATTCTTATTTGAAACATTTAAATACTCACCAATTAAATATCTTAGTCGAGCTGTATCTAATGCAGTACCAGAACCAATAACCTTTCTAGTTGGGAATTTAGAAACTTCTTGTACAACTTTAGTCATTAAATCAACTGGATTAGAAGCAACTAAGAAAATACCTTTAAATCCACTAGCAACAACTTGATTTGTAATATCTTTCATTATTTTAGCATTAGCAGTAGATAGTTCTAATCTAGTTTGACCTGGTTTCTGATTTAGTCCGGCAGTAATAACAACTATGTCAGCATCCTTACATTCAGAATAGTCACCAGCTTTTATAGACATATGACTAGAAGAACAAGGAAGACCATGACACATATCCATTGCTTCACCTTCAGCTTTATCTTTTAATACATCTATTAGAACAAGTTCATTAACGCCACTAGCATTTCCTTGATTTAACAAAGAATATGCCATACTCATTCCAACAAAGCCTGTTCCAACTAATATTACTTTTCTTTTTCCTATCATATAAATCACCTTTCTTAGTATAAATTTTATTCCAGAGAATAATTATAATACCAATAAAGAAAAAAGGCAAGATATTCCAGCAGAAAAAGCAAGTCACAAAAAAGTTACTAGCGAATATATCGAAATGAGGATACATATAATAAAATAAAAAGCAGAGGTGAGTCAAATGCCAGATTTTGTAATAAAAGCAAGAAAGAAAAAAGAATATGAACAATTTACTTGTAGAATAGAAACAGATTTATTAGATAAAATAAGAACTATAGTAGCTGAAAACAATCTTCCTTCAGTAAATGAGTTTATAAACGAATGTTTAAAATTTTCAATAGATCATTTAAGTATTATGGAAGAAACTGATCAAGATTGAATAGAAAGTGAGCACATACGAAACATAGTGCCACTAAATTTAGAATAAAATCAACCTTATTTGTGAAACAAATAAGGTTTTTTTGCGTTAAAAAATAGATAGATTTAAAATATAACAAAAAGCGACCAAATACTTGAAAAAAAAGATAGTAATTGTTATAAATATGATAGAAAATAAGGGAGAAATCGAATGAAAAAATATTCTTTAGAAAAATTTAAAGAAAAAAGAAAAAATAAAAAAATGGCAAAACTAACAATTATAACATTAATAGCCATATGTATATTAGTATTAGTTGCTTTATATATGGCAAATAAAAATTTTAGATCTTTTATAGATACATATATTTTAAGAAAAGAAATTTCAGAAGAAAATGCCAGTTCAATAACAATAGATACAGAAAATTTATCACTAATATATGCATATGATAATAATTTAGCTGTATATGCTGATGGAAATATTAATTTTTATAATTCAAGAGCTAAACAAGTTGCAAACATAGAAATTACTTTATCAAAGCCAATTGCAGACTCTGAAAAAAAATATTTAGCTCTTGGAGATTACGATTCACAAAAAATATGTTTAGTAAAAGATAATTCATTGGTATGGCAAAAAGATATAGAAGGAAAAGTATCAAAAATTAGTGTAAACCAAGAAGGTTATATGGCAGTATCAGTAACAGGAACAACGTACGAATCAATAGTTATGTTATATAACCCAAAAGGAGAATTACTTTTTAGCAATTATCTTTCAACATATGTAATTGGAATAGACATATCTTCAGATCACAAATATCTTGCAATAGCAGAAATAGATAATTCAAAAATCGCACCTACAACTAAAATAGAATTAGTATCAACAGATTCAGCTATCAGCAATGCAGAAGATGCAACAGTTAACTTATATCAAGCCGGAACAAATGAATATTTATCAGGAATTAAATTTCAAAATAAAGGGAATTTATTATGTAATTTCGACAAATATGTACTAAAATTAAATGACACAGAAGCAAAAAAAATATACGAAATATCAGATTTAACTGCGTATGTAGATACAAACATGTCATCAGATTTTGCTAGAGTAGACAAAGAAGAATCAAGTGTATTTAAATCAGATTATAGATTAAAAATAAGTGATAGTGCAGGAAAAGAAAAAGTATATATAATTGAAGGAAATTTAATCGATATAAAAACAAAAGATAACAAAGTAGCATTAAATTTAGGAAATGAAGTATTATTCATAAACAACAAGCGGATGGCTCGAAAAAAAATATGTTAGCTCTCAAGAAATAAATGATGTTGTTTTATCAGATAAGATAGGAGCAATGATATATAAAACCAAAATAGATATAATAAATTTATAACTTTTTAAGGAGAAATTATGGGAATTGTCATAGATATTATAATAATTTTGATTATGCTAATATGCATAATTATAGGATATAAAAAAGGTCTAATAAAAGTTGCAATAAGCTTTATTGCAATAATTCTTTCAATATTAATAGCTGTAATTATATATAAACCAATAGCAAAACAAATAATAAATAATACACAAATAGATGAAAATCTAAAAAATACAATTTATGAAAAAATAAAAGATGTAGACTTCGAAAATATGACAGAAGAAGACAAAAAAGAAAATCAGATATTAACATTTGCACAAAGCTATATTGACGAAGCTTTGGAAAAATCAAGAGAAAATGCAGCAATATATGTAGCAGAAAGCTTAAGCGAAACAATAATAGAACTTGGAACTTTTGTAGCATTACTAATAATATTAAGAATTGCACTAATAATTTTAAACCTATTATCAGATATTATAGGTTCCATACCAATTATAAAACAATTTAACAAATCTGGCGGAGTAATTTATGGATTATTAGAAGGTTTTTTTATAGTAAGTGTTTTATTAGCAGTTGCTTATATAATAAATCCAATATGCTTAGAAGGCAAAATAGAAAAAAGTATAAATAAGTCTGAACTTGGAAAAGCACTTTATGAAAACAATATAATTATCAATACTATTATAAAATAATTGAAAATAATAGAGGAATTTGCTATAATAAAAAAGATATTAGTAGTAGGAGAAAAAAAGTGAGTAGAAGAGAAAAAAGAGAACAAGAAGAAAGGGAAGAAAAGGAGCGTAAAAAGAAAGAAAAAGAAGCAAAAAAGAAGAAAAACACACCTAAAAAACGCTCATCAAATAAAAAGAAAACTACTGAAAAAAAAGTAGACAATAAAAGAAAAGATAAACAAGAAAAAGAAATTAAAGAAATAGAAGAAATAGAAATTCCAGCTCAAACAAAAGAAAAAAGAAAAGAAAATTCAAAAAGTAAGAGAAAAAAGAAAAAAAAGAAAAACAATATAGTATTAAAAATATTAAAAACAATATTAAAAGTATTTTTAATAATAATGTTAGTAATAATTTTACTATTAGGATGTTTTTTAGGTTGGCTAGGATTTAAATATGATTGGAACCTTAACAACATGTTAAAAGGTGGAGCAAAACAAGTTGCTTTATTTGTAACTGGGCAAACAGAAGAAGATGTAGCTAATCTAGATCCATTATATTGCTTAGTATTAGGAGTAAGCACAGATGAAGGTTTACTGCTAACAGATACAATTATATTATGTGCATACTATCCGAGAACTCAAGAGGCATCAATGTTATCAATACCAAGAGATACCTTCGTTGGAAGAAGTGAAGCCACAGCTGGTGGTTATGATAAAATAAACGCATTATATCAAGCTGGAGGTGGGGGAGAAGCAGGAGCTCAAAAGGTATTAGATGCCGTAGAAAAACTAACAGGACTAGAAATAAATAACTATTTAGCAGTAAAAAATGACGGACTAATTCAAATAGTAGATGCAATAGGTGGAGTAGACTTCACAGTACCAATAGATATGAATTATGATGATCCAGGACAAAAATTATATATTCATCTAAAACAAGGATATCAACATATTGATGGAGCAAAAGCAGAACAATTATTAAGATTTAGACACAATAATGATGGCTCAAGTTATCCTGCAAGTTATGGAGATAATGATATTGGCAGAATGAGAACACAAAGAGATTTTATTACAGAAACTATAAAGCAGACAATTCAATTTAAAAATGTAACAAAAATCAATGATTTAATAAAAATAGCATTTGACAATATTGAAACAAATTTAGACTTAGACTATGTATTAAAATATTCACCAGCAGCAATAGAATTTGATGTAGCTGCATTACAGTCAGCAGATTTGCCAGGAACTCCAGCAATATTAGGACCACAAGGCTTATGGTTCTATAAACCATACAAAAATGATACATTGGAATTAATTCAAGATATGTTTACTTTTAAACAAGCTGAATCCGATGCAAGCCTTGGAGGAGCTACACTAAGTCCAGAATATATAAAAATACAATTATTAAATGCATCAGACGATACAGAAACATTTGAAAATACAAAGTCAAGACTAAAAGAAAAAGGATATAACATAGCACAAACTGGAGAAACAACATATTCAAAAACAACCAAAGTTATTAATAGAACTGAGAAAAAAGAAGATGTAATAGATGAACTAATAAATACATTAGGGTACGGAAATTCATCTACAGGAAAAACTGAATCAAATTACGATATAACAGTAATTGTAGGAGAAGACATGAAACAACTAATGGTAGCTACACAATAAAATAAAAAAGGGGGCAAATTTAATTGCCCTCTTTTTTTATATATATTTATTACGATTATATCTATATTTTTTCTTTAATTTAATTTTCCTTTTCACAAAAACAATAACAAGCAATAAAATGACAATACTAATTAGAATAAAAAACTTAATATTAAACTTCTTTTGTACTTTAACATCATTGCCAGCTACTAAATCAGTAGTATATTTTAAACCTTCAACTCTATAAGTAATAGTTCCAACAACCTCTCCTTTTGAGATAGGGGCTGATAAATTATCATTTAAAGTTACTTCAGGTTCAATTTCAGAGTTGCGGTTATCAATACTAGCCAAAACATTAACTTCATCAGAGATTAATAAGTCAAGTGAATTAGCATCTTTTTCTCCATTATCAATAGTAATTGTTTCAATCAAAGCATTTTTAGATTTTAACTTTCTAAAAGAATAATTATCAAAAGCAAAATTAAATAAAGCTATAGTATCAAGATATCTATGACTAATTGTTCCTGCAGCTGTATATCCAACAGGAGCATTTAAAACAACTGTAATATAACTCATTCCATTTTTTTCAGCTGAAGAGACTAAGCAATTACCAGCTTGGCTAGTATATCCAGTTTTTATTCCAGTAGCATATTCATAATAGTAATTATCTGCACGATTACGATTATCATAAATAATAAGACTATTAGTATTCGTAAAAGTTCTATCTTTTCTTGGATAAGCATTTGTAGAAGGAAGTGTATAAGAAGTAGTCTTTACTATTTCTCTAAAAGTTTCGTTTTGCATAGCATATTTAGCAATTAATGCCAAATCATATGCAGTAGAATAATGATCCTCACTATGAATACCATTTGGATTAACAAAATGAGTATCCTGACAACCAATTTCCTTAGCCTTATCATTCATCATCCAGCAAAAAGCTTCTTCTGAACCAGCTACATGCTCAGCTAAAACAATAGCACTTTCATTAGCAGATGTAACCATTAATGCATAAAGTAGATCCTTAACAGTTAAAACCTCACCAACTTGAATACTAGCATTAGTGTATCCCTCTGGAATTGAGTTAATAGCATATTCACTAGCTGTTGCTGTTTCATCAAGATTGCAATTCTCTATCGTTAAAATAGCAGTCATAATTTTCGTAGTACTTGCTGGAAACATTCTTTTATATCCATTTTGTTCATAAATAACTTTACCAGTAGTTTCTTCCAAAATTAAAACAGCCCCAGAATCTATAGATGCCTCAAGTTCTTGAGTATTCTCTTCCAAAGAAGCTGCAAAAGTATACGAAACTAAATTAAAAATAATTATAAAAATAAAAAATGTAAAAATTTTTTTAGAGTGCTTCATAAGTTTCTCCTCGTATTAATTTATATCAATATACATCATTTCTCGACAAAAAACAACAAAATTATAAAGAAAGGAGATAAAAAATGAGAAAAATAGAAAACAAAAAATTTTTAATAACTGGAATTATAATTTTTATTATTATAATAGCAATAATAAAATTTACAGATAATTACTTAAATCAAACCAATACGTCACAAGCTGAATTAGCCAATTTAATTGAAACTAACGAAAAAACTGAAGTATCAGAAGAAAAAATAATAATATACATAACAGGTGAAGTTACTAATGAAGGAGTATATGAGTTAAAAGAAGGAAGCAGAATAGCAAATGCGATAGAAGCAGCTGGAGGAACGAAAGAAACAGCAAATCTAAAAAATGTAAATTTAGCATATGAACTAGAAGATGGAGAAAAAATATATATACCAAACATAAATGAAGAAACAGAAGAAATCATACAAGACGAAAATACTGGGATTATCGACGAAGAGAGCAAAGAAAAAATAATAAATATAAATAAAGCTAACAGTGAAGAACTACAAGGGCTAAGCGGTATAGGAGAAAATACAGCTGAAAGCATAATTAAATATAGAGAAGCAAATGGAATTTTCAATACAATTGAAGAGATAATGAATGTTCCAGGCATAGGAGAAAATAAATTTGAAAACATAAAAGAACAAATAAAAGTAAAATAAAAACATAAACCGAAAACAGAATAAAAAGTAGAGATTATAAATATGAAATAATATTATGGAATATTAAGATAGAATTTTTAGCAAACTACATAAACCAGTTTCTTGAAAGTTATGTAAACATATAGTATAATATTAAAGATGCTCATATCATTTTAAAAAATGTATACATTTTTTAAAGAAGTAATCAAAAAGAAAGGAGCTTAGAATCATGAGCGAAGCAAAAAAGAGAGGACGGATTCGAAGAATTGGCATTTTAATACTAATAGTAGCTATCATTAGTATAATTGCCATCAAAACACATTCACAAAATGAGGTTATCCATCTTAGGTATGATGAGGCAATCGAATATATCAAAGATGGAAAAATATCAAGAGTGGAGGTGCCTGAAGGAGGTAATACAGCAACTATCACAATGACAGATGGTTCAAAAGGCAAAGTGTTAATAAGTGAAACATTTGCAGAATTTTTACAAAAAGAGATTGATAACGATAGCAAAATAGAAGTTGAAATAGTAGCAGAAGAGACTTCTTTATTTGATACGATTTCTCTGATTATTTCACTAATATTTTCGCTATTTCCATTTTTATTACTAATCTACTTTGCCAAGAGAATGAACAAATCATTTTCGAATGTTGAAGGTTCATTTGGCAAAACCATCGAAGAAATGATGGGAGGAAATTACAAGGTAAAACCTGTAGAGTCAAATGTTCGATTTACAGATGTAGCTGGAATAGATGAAGAAATGGAACAATTAAAAGAAATTGTTGATTTTCTAAGAAATCCAGAAAAATACAGATTAATGGGAGCGAGGATTCCGAAAGGTGTTCTTATGAATGGAGAGCCTGGAACAGGAAAAACCTTGATGGCAAAAGCCATAGCAGGAGAAGCAGATGTGCCATTTTTCCAAGAAAATGGATCAAATTTCGACGAGAAATTTGTAGGTGTAGGAGCTGATAGAGTAAGACAACTCTTTAAAACAGCACGGGAAAATGCACCATGTATTATCTTCATCGATGAATTTGATTCCATAGCACAAAGCAGATATTCAGGTCATTCATATAGTGAACAAACACTTAATGAACTGCTGGCAGAGATGGATGGATTTGAGAGCGGAGACAATGTAGTTGTAATAGCAGCAACAAACCACATTGAAGTGTTAGACTCTGCCATTACAAGACGTGGCAGATTTGACAGACACATTTATGTGCCAATGCCAGACGTTACAGCAAGAAAAGAAATTCTCGAAGTACACGCCAGAAATAAAAAATTTGCTGAAGACGTGATTATGGCAGATATTGCTAGAAAAACAGTAGGTTTTTCAGGCGCAGATTTAGAGAGTGTTTTAAATGAAGCAACAATCCATGCAGTACGACAAGGAAAAAAATATGTTTCATTATCTGACATAGATGAAGCAATTGCAATAGTACTTGTCGGGCTGGAAAAGAAAAGTAAAGTGGTTAATCCAAGAGATAAAGAACTCACAGCAGTTCATGAAGCAGGACATGCTATTGTATCTGCAGTTGTTAGACCGGAAACGAAAAATTTTGGCATATCTATTGTACCAAGAGGAGGCGCTGGAGGCTACAATTTCTTTGATGTTTCTGATACAACATATCGAAGAAAAAAAGATATGTTAAAAGAAATTCAAGTGTGCTACGGAGGGAGAATAGCTGAAGAAATCATCCTGCAAGATATTTCCAGCGGAGCAATAGGAGATTTAGAATCTGCAAGCAAAATGGCACTCCAAATGGTAACTAGATTTGCAATGGATGGTACACTAATGGTTAAAGTTGGTGGAGAAGTAGAATACAATAAAGTACTTTCTGCCAATGCTAGCATTCAAGCCGAAGAAATATGCAAAACCGCATATGAAGCAGCAAAAGCAATTGTTGACGCACATAAAGCTCAAATATTGAAGCTAGCAACACTTCTATCTGAGAAAGAGTATCTCACTCAAGAAGAAGTTGCTCAGTTCATGAAAGAAAACTTATAAACACAAATCACGAATTGATTACGAAAACAGGAGATTCACTAACATTTTAGTGGATCTCCTGTTTTTTACTATCTTATACAGTTATTATAGAAATATTAAAAAATTATGAGTTACAATTCAGAGATATAGCAAAAACTTAGAAACAAATATTGACATTATTCTGAAAAAAGAATTATTATTTTAAGAATAGATAATGAAATATATCAGTACCTAATTCTATTACTAAAGTTAAAAGGTTGTATAGTTAAAGAAATAGGAAAAAAGAAAATTATATAGAAGATACAAAATGAAAAATAAGAGATAGCAATAATATAAAAGACTTACTTAACACATCATAAAAATATTACGATCGACTTATATTCGTAGATTTAAAGAGAAGTTTAAAATAAAAAGGAGAAAATATGGAAATATCAATAACATATATTATTTCACAAATATTTACTATTATCATGTATGCTTTATTAGCAATAAGCTACTATGCAAAAGAAAGAAAAAAGGTACTTATACTAAGCTTTGTATCATTGATTGCTAATGGAATTGCATATATACTTTTAAATGCATATTCAGGATTAGCAATGTGTGCTCTTGCTTTAGTAAGAAACATTATTTTTATAGTAGACGAAAATAAGAATGGAAAAAGAGAAAAAATTACTAAAAAAGATATTGCCATACTTATAATATTATACGCGATTGCTATTATATCAGCAATATTTACATATGAAGGATTTTTAAGTTTATTTTCAATATTCGCAACTATGTTATATACATATTCTGTTTGGCAAAAGAAAACAAGAGTATACAAATTTTTAGGAATACCAATTGGAATTTTATGGATGTTATACAATTTTTATATAAAATCAATCTTTGGTGTTATATTAGAAGCTATATTATTTATATGTTCAGTCACCGGATATATATTAGAAGTTAGAAAAAGCAAAAAAGAAAAAAATTAAAAATTTTGCTTTAAAAATTTCATATAAAATGATATAATCAAAAAGTATTAAAAAGATAAACATACATATTGCAATTCTGAAAAGCGAGGAAAAGCAAGTGATTGAAAAAAACAAAAAATTTAAATACCAATCATACTCTATAAAAAAGATAAACATTAGATTATTCAATCAGTGTGATAATTCGACATACAAAAAAATAAACAAAATAATAAATAAGAGAACTATATAGAAAAGTTTATAGAACTTTTCTATATTTTTTTGGGTAAAAATATGTTTAGTAAAAACATGTTTAAATAAAATATTAGGAGGTATTTTTATGAGCAAAGTAGATGTTGTTTTAGGAAGCTTTTATGGAGATGAAGGAAAAGGAAAAATTATTGACTACCTATCTCAAAAAAGCGATATTTCAGTCAGATGTACAGGAGGAAATAATGCAGGACATTCAATAGAAATCAAAGGAAAAAAATTTGCATTTCACCTAATTCCTTCAGGAATATTGAATGAAGGAACTACTGCTGTTATAGGAAATGGAGTAGTTATTGATCCAAAAGTACTAATCGAAGAAATCAAAAATGTCGAAGCAAACGGATATAGTACATCTAATTTAAGAATTAGCGATAAAGCTCATGTGATTTTGCCATACCATATAGAAATGGATAAACTTCAAGAAGAGCAAAGAGGTAACGAAAAAATAGGAACAACTTGTAGAGGCATTGGACCGGCATATTGTGATAAGTATGAAAGATGCGGTATACGCATGGGAGAACTAGTAAATAATAAGTTTGAAAAACAATTAAGAAAAAATGTTGAAACAAAAAATAAAATATTTGAAAGTTATGGACATCATACATTAGACGTAGATGAGATTATAAAACAATATAATGAATATGCAGAATTCTTAAGAAAATACGTTACAGATACAGTGAGCCTATTACATAATGCAATTATAGAAGATAAAAAAATACTATGTGAAGGTGCGCAAGCAACATTACTAGATATAGACTTCGGAAGTTATCCTTATGTCACTTCTTCTAATCCAACGATAGGAGGAATTTGTACAGGCACAGGAATAGGTGCAAAATATATTGGAGAAGTTTATGGAGTACTTAAAGCATATTCTTCCAAAGTAGGAGAAGGTCCATATATTACAGAACAAAATAATGAAATAGGAGATAAAATAAGAGAACTTGGACACGAATATGGAACAACGACTAAAAGACCTCGTAGATGTGGATGGCTTGACTTAGTAGCTTTAAAATATGCTACAATGGTCAATGGATTAACAGGACTAGCAATTAATCACGTTGACACAGTTGGAAAATTAGACAAAATAAAATTATGCGTTGGCTACAAAAAAGACGGAAAAATTACTATGGATTTCTCAGCTAGTCTTGATTATATTAATGAATGCGAGCCAATATATGAAACATTTGAAGGAAATTTCGGAGATATTAGCAAGATAAAATCAAGAGAAGAATTACCAGAAAATGCAAAAAAATATTTAAACAGAATTGAAGAAATAGTAAAAGTTCCGATAAAATTTATAGGAACTGGCGCAGGAAGAGAATCAATGATTGTATGTTAGGAGTTGAAAAAATGTTAGAAGATATTTCTCCAATTGATGGAAGATATAGAGAACAAGTAGAAGAGATTCGTGAAATTTTTAGTGAATACTGTTTAATCAAAAATAGAATAATTATAGAAATAGAATGGTTAAAAAAAATATTTTTAATACTAAAAATTAATTATAATCGAGAAGAAATAAAAATTTTAAATAAAATAATAGAAGAGTTTGACATAAAAGAAGCAAAAAAAGTTAAAGAAATTGAAAATATAACAAAACATGATGTGAAAGCGGTAGAATATTATTTAGACGAAAAATTTAAAGAAAATAATATTGAAAAATACAATCAATTTATACATTTTGCGTGTACGTCAGAAGATATAAATAATCTAGCTTACGGAATAATGATAAAAAATCTAAAAGAACAAGTTTATATTAAAAATTGTGAATACTTAATTAAAAATTTAAAAGAAAAAGCAAAAGAAAATGCAGAAGTTCCAATGCTTTCACATACTCACGGACAAAATGCTACACCTACTACTATTGGAAAAGAAATAGCTGTTTTCGTATATCGTTTAAATAAAATCCTAAAAAAAGTAAAATTACAAGAAATCTCTGGAAAATTCAATGGAACAGTAGGAAATTTCAATGCACATAACATAGCCTACCCAAATATTGACTGGATAAAAGTAAGTAAAGAATTTGTAGAAAGCTTTAATCTAGAATATAATTTATTTACAACACAAATCGAGTCACACGATAATATTTGTACTTTATTTTCAGAAATGAAGTTAATAAATAATATTATATTAGATTTAGACAATGATATGTGGATGTATATTAGTAGAAATTATTTTGTTCAAGAAAATGTAGAAGGCGAAATAGGTTCATCTGTGATGCCTCATAAAATCAATCCTATTAATTTCGAAAATTCAATGGCAAACTTAAAAATATCAAATGGTTTTTTAACAACGTTTATTGACAATTTACAAATCTCAAGAATGCAAAGAGATTTAAGCGATTCTTCAATGCTAAGAAATATAGGAAGCGCATTTGCTTATTCTATCATCGCAATAAAACAGACAAATATAGGGTTAAAAAAACTAAAAGTAAATAAAGAAGTTTTAATTAAAGAATTAGAAAATACGCCGGAAATATTAGCTGAAGCAATACAAACTATTTTAAGAAAAAATGGATATAACAATGCATACGATATGTTAAAACAGCTAACAAGAGGAAAAAATATTTCTATTGAAGAAATAAAAGAATTTATTAATAGTCTAGATATTAATACAGAAGATAAGAAAAAATTACTAAATTTAAAACCAGAAAATTATTTGGGATTAGCAGAAAAAATTGCAAAACTAGTTTGAGGAGAAGATATGGAAAGAATTATTATGGATTCTGGAAATAAAGAAAAAATAAAGAAGTCGTTTTTATTAAAAACGACTTCTTTTGGTTGCGGGGGTAAGACTCGAACTTACGACCTTCGGGTTATGAGCCCGACGAGCTGCCAACTGCTCCACCCCGCGATATCACCATGTCTAACATGTACATCAATAATTATAACACTTAATTCATTGCCTTGTCAATATAATTATATGAAAAATGAACAAAAAAATACCAAAAAAATAAAAAAATGTAAAAAAGTATGTACAAAAAATTTTTTATATGCTAAAATCTAATTATATAAGGATAAAAAATGATTAAAACAAAGTAAAGGAGGAAGAATTAATGATAAAAATGAATAAGAAAACAATATTTAGAATATTATCAGTTGCTCTTATGGTAGTAATGGTAGCTATGTGTTTAGGAAATATTGCTTTTGCTGATGTTAATTACAAACCAGATGGAAAAGGTGGAACTACAGCAACTAAATTTCAAAACATTTTAGATATCTTCCTAGGATTAGCACAAGTTATTGGTATAGCCATAGCAGTAATTATGTTAATAGTATTAGCTATTAAATACATATCTGCAGCTCCTGGAGATAAAGCTGAAATCAAAAAACATGCTGTTATTTATATCGTTGGTGCAGTTGTACTATTCGCAGCATCAGGTATCATCCAAATAATCAAAACATTTGCTACAGATACATTTAAGTAAAACTAAGATTATTAAAAAAGTAAAAATAAAAAAGATTATCATTTTTTATGATAATCTTTTTTTATAAAAAGAAGGTGATAATTATGCATAAAACAACAAAAAAGAAAATTCTTATAACAACAATAACAATAATAACAATACTAATGCTAGTATTTTGCATAGGAAATAAAGCATTTGCATTAGATCCAATATCAATAGCCGAAAAACCAGATGCTACAACAGGAGTTGGAGAACTAAATAAGTTAGGAAATGCTATTTTAGGTATTATCCAATATGTAGGACTAGGTGTAGCTGTTATCGCAGCATTAGTATTAGCTATGAGATATATGTATAGTTCACCAAACGAGAAAGCAGAAATTAAGAAGAAACTTATTCCATTTATAATAGGTGGATTTTTAGTTTTTGGAGCAATCCAACTTGTAAAAATAGTTGAAATATTTGTAGGTGAAATTATATAAAATAGCTAATTGGAGGTGCGAAATGAAGAAACAAAACATATATAATAAAATAATTAACGTATGTATTCTAATTATTTTAAGTACAATATGTATTTCAAATATTGCTAATGCATCTGTTGCAGATATAGTAAATCCTACATCAGATGCAACAGGGTATTTTGAAAACCCGATATCAATTATATTGGGAATAACGCAAGTAATAGCAATAGGCCTAGGTACTATCATGCTAATTGTGATAGCAATTAAATATATGTCCTCAGCGCCTGGGGATAAAGCAGAAATAAAACAACATGCAGTGGTATATTTAGTAGGCGCAATAATAGCATTTGGGGCTAGCGGAATAATGGAAATATTTAAAGGTCTGGTAAAAGAGAGTTTATCATAAAGTAGGAATTTTAATTTCCTACTTTTTTTATATATAAAAATGATTATAACAATATAGTTACAAATGTAAAAAAAAGTTGAAAAAAAGGATGCAAATATATTATAATTATAATAACTAGTATAATAAGGGGGAAATGAAATGAAAATCCTAAAAAATATTATTGTTGTTATTACGACTTTAATCATAATAATAGCTATCGAGCCAGAAGTAAAAGCTATAACTTTTGACGATATGAAAAGCAAAATAGATACTTTTATGGGAATTGGTCAGAGTAAAGGAGATTCCGCTGTTAATGGCGATGATATGAAAAAAATAATTGTTCCTATTGCAAACATACTAACTGCGATAGGAGTATTTGTGCTTGTTGGAGTAACAATTGTAATGGGAATAAAATATATGTTTGCAACACCAGAAGAGGCCGCAAAATTAAAACAGCAACTAATAGGTCTTGTCGTTTCAGCCGTAGTTGTATTAGGTGCAACAGCTGTATGGAAAATAGTATATAACGTATTAACTAGCACAGGACTATAAAGATATAAAAAACGAAGGAGGAAATTATGGGAACTTATTACATTCCTAGAAATCTAAGAGGAGAAACAAGAATTTTTTATATATTCACAGTTAAATCATTGATATCAACAGTTATAGGAACAATGATGGGTTTAGTATTTTTGTTCATATTTAGTATAATTGGACTTCAAATGGTAGGAATTATAATCACAGCCATTTTTGCTTTAGTTGGATGGGGGATTGGTGCAATAAAAATACCTACAATTGCAGGAATACAAGTAACTAAAAAAATTGGTGGAGAACCATTAAGTGAAATAATATTAAGATGGATAAAATTCAATAAAAACAAAAAATTATATGTTTACACAAAGGAGGAAAATAAATAATGGACGTTATTACTATATTACAAATTGTTCTAGCAATATTAGTTTTCATAATTTTTGCCTTAATAGCAACATATGCATTAGTCGTGTATATGAATAAAAGAAAAGAAGAAGAAGAGGAAGAAGAAAATTTAGGAATACAAGACGAACAATTAAAAGATTTTAACGGAATGCCTAGAGAATCAATATATAAATTCATGGAATTTGACGAAGTAAAAGATAATATGATTATCAGAAAAAATAGAACACAATATATAATGATTCTTCAATGTTCTGGTGTAAACTATGATTTAATGTCAGAAGATGAGAAAATTGCTGTTGAAGAAGGGTTTGTACAATTCTTAAATACTTTACAATTTCCAATACAATTATATGTGCAAACAAGAAGTTTAAACTTAAGAGATATAGTTGATGAATATAAAGCTAAAGTATCAGCAATGGCTCAAGATATAGAAAAAGTAAATGCAAGAATTCAAGCAGCAAAAGAGACTAAAAACGAAAGACTTTTACAAAAACTTCAATTTGAAAAAAGAAGAAAAGAAAGAGTTTTAGATTACGGAATGGATATTGCTGAATATGTAGCTAGAATGAGTTTGAATAAAAATGTGTTACAACAACGTACATATTTAATACTTTCATATTATTCAAGTGAAGCAGGTGCTACTCCAGAAACAACACCAGAGGAAATAGACAATCTTTGCTTCTCAGAATTATATACAAGATGTCAAACTGCAATGAGATCATTAGCGGCTTCAGAAGTCTCAAGTAAAATATTAAATTCAGAAGAAATTGCAGAATTATTATATATAGCTTACAACAGAGATGATTCAGAATTACTACAATTCTCTAAAGCATTAGACGGACAATATGATGCATTATATTCAACAGGAAAAGATGTACTAGAAAAGAAACAAGAAAAATTAGATGCAATAATAAATGAGCAAGCAATTGAACTTGCCACTGAAAGTATCGTAAGAGCAGATAAATATAAACAACTAGAAGAGTTGAAAAAATCACAAGCAATAAAAGAAAGAGCAACAGATCTTATAGAACAATATAAAGATCAAATGGACGAAGCAACATATAATGGAGCAAAAGAAGAAATAAAAAGAGCCAAGATAGAACCACAAAATCAAGGAAACCAAGGATAAGGAGGATAGAAGATGAAAAAAGATAAGAAAAATCAAAAACAAAACATCGAGCAAACACAAGAAGATTTATTAACAGCTGAAAAACAAGAAGAAGAAATAAGCTTTTTAGAAAAAAACAGAAAAGGATTAAAAGATCTTATCGCTCCAGCAGGAATAGACGCTTCTAATACGAATTATCTACAAATAGTATCAGGACGCACAAGATATGCAAGAAGCATGGTTGTATCTACAATCCCTAGAATGTGTACATTCCCTGAATTTTTAAGAGGTATGTATACTTTTGGAGATTTGAATGTTTCAGTATTTATTACACCAGTAAGTGAAAATACATCACAAACTGAATTAAATAGAACAATAAACGAATTAGAGTCTGAAAGAATTGTTGCATGGGATAGAGGAGATATAAACAGAGAGAGAATTCTAGCCCAAAAAAGAGCAGAAGCTGAAGAATTAAGAGATCAAATTGCTGCAGGTTTCAATAAACTATTTGATGCATCAATAGTATGTACATTGTTTGCATATAGTTTAGAAGAATTAGACAAATATACAGAATTATTATCAGCAGAAATGTCAAAAAACCTAGTTGGACTAAAACCAGCGTGGGCAATACAAGACGAAGCTTTTAGAACTAATATGCCATTCCTAGATAATAAACTAAAAAAAGTACATACATTTGACAGACGTTCAATGTCTACAGTTTTTCCATTTTTCACATCAGAAATTGGACATGAACAAGGTATACCATTAGGCTTTAATAGACAAACAGGATTACCAATATTGTTTGATAATTTTAGTCCTACTCTAACAAACTACAACATGGTTATATTTGGTAAGTCTGGAGCTGGTAAAGGTGTTACAATTAAAACATTAACAGCCAGATCTTCTGTATTAATGGGAATAGAAAGTTTAGCATTAGATGCTGAAGGTGAATATGGAATCGTTGCAGAGGCTCTAGGTGGAGTAAATGTAATAATAAGTCCAAATTCAAAAACTATTATCAACTTATTTGATATTGAACCAGAAATTGTAAAAGATGAAATAACAGGAAGAGAAAGAGTAGTGTTAAATGTTGAAAACAAAGTTGAAGATGTTACTCAGTCATTATTAACAATGGCAAGAGGTAGTACAAGAAGTAGAGAAGTAAACGAATTAACAAAACAAATTATTTCTGAATCAGTTGCTGAAGAATATGAATCAATAGGTGTAAATAGTAATGTAGAAAGTCTTTATAGACCAGCATCAGCATTAGCAAAAGACAGACTAGAAAAAGAGAAAAAAGATATGCCAACAATAGGTAGTTGGTATGCAAGAATTTTAAAGAAAGCAGAAGAAAATAAAAACCCTGATTATAGATTCCATTATAGTTATCTAATAAAAGTTATGAGACAATATGTTAGAGCTTATAATGGTCAAATGGCATATTTCGATGGTCAATCAACATTCGAACTATTAGATGGAATGCCATTTATAAACTTAGATATTTCTCAACTAGAGGAAAGATTTGCAAGACCACTTGCTCAACAAGTTCTTCTTTCTTGGATTTGGGAAAAATATGTTAAGAAAAATAGTGAAGATAAAACAAAAGCATCTAAAAAGAGAGTACTTATAGATGAAGCTTGGATGTTACTTCCATATCCAGAAGCTGTAGACTTCTTAAATACAATGGCAAGACGTGCTAGAAAAAGAAACGTATCTCTAGCAGTTATGTCTCAAAGATTCCAAGATTTCTATGAGAAAAAAGAAGTAGAAGCTGTTTTAACATCATCAGATACAAAACTATTTTTAGCACAAGACAAATCAGAAATACAATATATAAAAGAAGTATTTAAACTAAGTGATGGTGAGGCGTACTTCTTAACAACATGCCAAAGAGGTGAAGGATTATTAAAAGTTGGAGAAGACACTGCAATTATAGCAATTCAACCAACTAAAAAAGAATTTGAATTTATTGAAACAAATATGAATAAATTAGCAACATTGCAAAATGAAAACAAATAACTAAAGGAGAATATATGAAAACTAAACTAACAGGAATTATTATAGTAGTAATATTACTAAATGCAATATTACCTAATTTCATATATGCTACCGATATAGAATATGACATTAATACACAAACTATGGAAGATATGCAGTATTCAGAAAAATCATGGGAAAAATACAAAGAAGATGGAAAAGCAGATATTAATGCACAAGCAGGAACAAAAACAAAAGAAATAAGAGAAACATTTTCTTTGGGTGCTGGATTAGGATCAGCAATAGGTTCTTTCTTAATGGGACCCGTATTAGTAGTTTCAGCATTAATGACAGTTGCAGCAAGAGGAACAGACCAATTGTTTATAAACAATGATGGGACACACACAACAAATGCTAACATATTAAACATATCAGATTGGTCAGACATATTAATAAATTGGTACACAATTGAAGATACAGTATTTGGAAATATTGACTTATTCAATGCAGACTATTTTTCAACAGGATCTGAAATAAGTAGCGATGTAAATCGTGGATTAAAAGAATCCGTAGCAACTTGGTATTATGTATTAAGAGTACTAGCATTTTTAATAGGACTATTAATGTTAATATATATAGGAATTAAAATGGCAATATCAACAGTTGCATCAGACCAAGCAAAATATAAACAAATGTTAATTGACTGGTTATCAGGAATGATATTACTATTTTTGTTACCATACATAATAGGACTAGTCAATCTACTATGTAGTGGATTTGTAGAAATATTATGCAAAGTAAAAGAAAATGTAATAAATCAAGGATTTGAACAAAGCATTTTATGGCAAGCTATAAATGTACTAAATATAACTTCAGGATGGTCATATGTTGCAACAGTATTAATGTACTTAGTAATAACTTTTTATCAAATAAAATTCTTCTTATTATATATAAATAGGTTGTTAGCAATGGGATTCTTAATAGTTATATCACCTATAATGGCAGCAATCTATCCATTAAATAAAACAAAAATATCAGGAAAAGGTGGCAAATCAAAAATATTTAGTTCTTGGTTTAAAGAGTACTGCGTAAATGCTGCATTACAACCATTACACGCGGCAGTATATCTCGTATTCATCGTTTCAGCAAATGAGATATTTACTGTAGCACCAATACTTGCAGTAATATTCTTTGCTACATTATCAAGAGCTGAAAAAATAGTTAAAAATATATTTGGAATGAGAAAGATGTCATCAATACACTCTATGTCTGAATATATGCCTGTAAAAAAATTAAAACAATAATGTAAGAGAAATAAATAGGAGAATGGGAATGAAAAGAAAATTACAAAAACTATTTTGCATTATAGCAGTAATAATAACAATTACAAATTTATGCTGTGCAACTATATCACAAGCGGCAACCAGTAATCCATCAGCACAGACAACAGTAGAATCATTAGATAATGAAGAAGAAAATAACATATTTGAAGGAATTTTTGGAGGACTAGGCTTTGTAATAGATGGTGTAGTAGGAATTTTGAGCAAAGTTATACAAATACCACTATTGTTAATTGGAATGGCGATACAAGGACTGTTAACAGGAATTGCATCATTAGGAAATGATTCTATTCAAGGATTTGTAACTCCTGATGATATATTCTTTAATCGAATAAGTTTTACTAATATCAACTTTTTTGATTTTAATACAAATGGAAATAATACAGATACAGTTATATACAAAATAAGAGTAAATATAGCAACATGGTATTATGTATTAAGAATACTTGCAGTAGTAATTTTATTAGCAATATTAATTTATGTTGGAATAAGAATGGCAATATCAACAGTTGCATCAGATCAAGCAAAATATAAACGAATGCTAATGGACTGGGTAATGAGTTTTGCATTATTATTCTTTCTAGGATACATTATTTTATTCACATTAGAAGCTAATACAGCATTAGTAAATATGCTAGGACAGGCAAATAAAGTTGTAATAGGAAATGGCGTTGTAACACAATTAGCATGGGACATAGTTTCAGGTGGAGCAACAAAATCTTGGGCAGCTTTAATAGTATACTTTGCTCTAATAGGTATGACATGTGCATTTTTGTTAGCATATACAAAACGTATGTTAACAGTAGGATTTTTGATTATTATATCTCCATTAATAACAATTACATATTCAATAGATAAAATGAAAGATGGTCAGGCACAAGCTTTAAACACTTGGATGAAAGAGTTTATGTTTGCAGTATTAATTCAACCTTTTCACATAATAATATATTTAGTTTTTGTTTCAAGTGCATTAAGTATATTAAGTACATCGCCATCATTAGCAAAAATGTTTTTATCAGTAATTTGTATGTCATTTATATGGACAGCAGAAAAAATAGTAAAGAGAATCTTTGGATTTGATCAATCTCAAAGTTTAGGTGAAACATTAGCTGCTATGCACTTAGTAAAAGATATTGGAAAGAGTGTAAGTAAGACAGCTGGAAAAGCTGCATCAACAGGAGGAAAAGTAGTATCAAAAACAAAATTCGGACAAAATATTGCACAAAAAGTCAACTCATCAGGAGTAGGAAAAGCGTATAATAAATTGTCAAATTGGTCTAACAATACAGGAGTAGGTAGAGTAACTAAAACAGTTATAAAGACAACAGGAGCTGTTGGAATAGGAGCAGCAGCGGCTGGATTTGAAATTGGAACAGGTTCACCAGCTAATGCAGCCCAAGTTGGACTAGAAGGATATAATATAGGTAAAGCATTCTTTAATCCAAGTGGCGGAACAGCGCCAGGTAGTCCACAACAAATACAATTAAGCGAACAAGATTTAAAGAGATTTAGTGATTTAATATCAAAAAATAATAATTTCAATTTTGCAAATTATAATGCAGGAAATACTACAAGTAAAAACAATTTAAAAGCATATGCTCAATCTTTAATAGGAGCAAATATGAACAATTTAAACAATAACATTCAGACAGCTTTAAACCAATTAATGGTAGCAAATCCTACAGAATATAACACAACAACAGCAGCAGGAAATCAACACTTATTAGATTTACAAAATGCAGCATTAGATACAAACTTAGATTTTAATAATCCAGCGAGTAATCCATTAGGCCATGCATGGACAAATGAAGAAAAACAAGTTGTAACTGCAATTCAAATTAGAAACTTAGCCGATGCTGTTAACAACACACATGGACAATACCAAGCAGCTGGAAGAGCAAACCCAACTCAAGATATAGATAGCTTTATAGATAGTCTATAAATTTGATAGTAGGAGTAGAGAGATGAGTACTATAAAAAAGAAAAAACAAAATAACAAAAAATATATAACAATCATGATTATAAGTTTTATAATCATGATTGTTGCCATTATATTAATTGTAAAGATGGCAACAAAATCAGAAAAAAAGGAAAATAGCGCTATAGCAAATTCATCAGGATACGAAGAAACCGAAGAAAATATAGAAGAAGAAATAAAAAGCATGTCTGAAACAAGAAGAATAAAAAGATATATAGGAATATTTTTGCAAAATATAGAAGACGGAAAATATCAAGAAGCCTATGATGTTTTAAATGAAGAGTTTAAATTAAATTATTTTCCTACAATAGAATCATTTACAGAATATGCTCAAAAACATTTAGATTCTACAACTTTTGCAATAACATATGATAATATAGAAAGATTAGGAAACAACAAAACTGGAAATATGTATACTGTTCAAGTAACAATCACAGATATATTCCAACCTAAATTAGAAGAAGACGAAAAATTAGAATCAAGTTATTTTGTAGTAATCGAATATGATTATAATGATTATGAAATGTCATTTAGTGTAGAAGATGAAGAATAGGAGGAAAAAATGTTCCTAAAAATAAGATTAAAAGTAAGAAATTTTATAAAAAAACATAAAAACAAACTAATTGTTATAATACTTGCTTGGATAATAATAGTAGTAATAAACTATATATTAGGACATCAAAAAGTGCAAGTAACACTAAATACAACATATGCCCCACATGAAGTTTTATTAACAAGTGAAACAGAAGTACCAGAAAATCTTCAATCACCTATAGAAAACTTAATAGACGATTATGTTAATAAATGCAATAATAAAGATTATAACGGAGCTTTTAATTTATTAACAGATGATTGTAAAACTCATGTATTTAATGATTCTTTAGATGAATTTACTAAATATGCAAGTTCAGTATTTCCCGAGAAAAAAAGATACAGTATTCAAAATTATTCAAACTCAGGAGGATATTATATATACAATTTAAAGTTAATTGATGACATAATCACAACAGGACTAACAAATCAAACATATGCATATTACGAAGAAAAAGTTGCGATAAAACAAGAAGGCAATAATCTAAAATTAAATGTAAATGATTATATGGGATACAAAGAACTAAAAAATATTTCAGAGGACGACTATTTAAAAATAAGAATAGAATCAAAACAACAATATTATGAGCACGAGACATATACAGTAAAAGTAACAAATAAAACAGAAAAAACAGCAATTTTGTATGATGGACTAGTTGGCGGAGAAATATACCTAGCATCAGGAACAGATCAAAGATTAGCATCAGTAGTAAGTGCTCCTTTAATATTAATACCAGGAGAAACAAAAACAGTACGAATAACATTTGCAAAATACTTTGATGAAAGCACAGCTGCAGATCATATAATTTTTGATAAAATAAGAATAATGAATGATGATTATACCGGATATGAAGAAAGTGAAGAAGAAGAATTAAATAAAGCAGAGAGAACATACAGTGTAAGCATACAAATACAATAATTACTAATGTCATAAAACCATAAAAAAGGTAGCACTATTGGGAGAAAATGAAAAAAAGAATCAAATAAAAATGATACTGAAAAGTTTTGAAAAAGCTGTTAAAAAATATAATTATATGCTACAATTTATATAATAATGTATTAAAGGAGGTAGTGCCATTGGAAGAAAATGATGAAAAAATAAAAAGAGCCAAAGAAGAACAAAGTGAAGCAGAAGAAAAAGCACATGAAGAAGAAAAAGATGATGATGCAAATGATGAAGATGGTGCTGCTAGCAAGTTTTCACACTCATTAGATGATGATGACGAAGATGAAGAAGAACAAGACGACGATAAAGAAAAAGATAAATCAAAAAAGAAAAAAGAATCAGATGACGATGACTCAAAAGATGAAGATGAGGAAAAAAAAGAATCAGATGACGATAATGCTGGAAAGGATAGTGACGAACAAGATACAAAAGATAGTCAAAGAGATGCAGATGATGCAGCAGACGATTTAGATGATGCAGGAAAAAATTTTGATGAAGAAAATGCAAACCAGCAAGAATTGCAAGAAGGTAGAGATAATAATACATCAGATATGAGTAGCAATCCAGAAGCAAATACTTCACCTAAACCAGAAGAAACTGGGAAAACTGGGGAAACAGATTCACCATCTGGAATGGGAGATGAACCAGGAGGACCAACAGAGCCATCAGGAGCACCAGAAGATCCAGAAATTCCAGAAGGAAACACAGCTCCAAGCGGAACAGAAACTGGAACAAGTGCTGGAGCGGAAACAGCTGGAGCGGAAACAGCTGGAGCAGAAACGGCAGCCGCCGAAGGAGCGGAAGGCGCAGCAGCCACCGAAGGAGTCGCAGCAACAGAAGGAGCAGCAGCTGCCGAAGGAGTCGCAGCAACAGAAGGCGCAGCAGCTGCCGAAGGAGCCGCAGCAGGAGGAGCTGCAGCGGCTCCAGTAATAGGAATTGTACTATTAGTAATATTAATAATATTTGTAATCATAGGAGTTGCAGGATTCTTCACAACAATGCCACAATTCTTATGGAATAGATTTAAAGAATTTGCATTAGATCTTTGGGATGGATTTCAAGGATATTTTATAGGAATGGACGAAGCAGGCATTAACCAAGATGATATTATAGTAGCAGCTCAATATTTATATGACATGGGATATGATTTAGTAGGAATGGGATTTGCCGAAAGTGTAGAAATAGTAGGACAGAAAGATGCTAATGGCAATGAAATTCCAGAAGATGACGAACATCAAAAAAATGAAATTATATCTATTGACGCGCCATATCTAAGAGCATATTTAGTAGCAGAAAACAGAACATATTTAGTAAATAATTATACTTTTTGCCTAAAAAGTTTTATGGATAGTTTTTTTAATGGCGAATTCTTTTCTGACGATGGACACTCAGCTTGGGGAACAGGATTAATAAATCTATCAGACAATAGCTTTATAGACACTCTTATGATGCCGATATACAGTGTAAGAGTTGCGGATTTTAATATTGGTGAAGCAATAAAGGGTGTAAAAATAGATAGAAGTACTAATCAAATGCGAATAAGACGTATAAATTGGGAACTGGCAGTATGGAAAACTCATTTTGACTATACATATTATAGCTTGGAAGGATGGACAGGAAGATATGGAAAACCATTTGAACTAATGATAACACTCCATGTAGCAACGATGGCGCCAGATTTAGTAAAAGAATTTGCAATTAATAAAGATTTAGATGCAAAGGTAAATATAAAGTTAACTGACACAAGAACACTATCTGGCGAAATTTGCGTAGATGGAGTACCATTATCAGAAATGCAAACCGGATACGATTCAGAAGGTAATTGGACAGGTACATATTCTAAAGAAACTATGGATTGGTTAAATGAAGTACAAGAAGATAAAGCAGAAGAAATAAAAACAGCAATGCCATATATATCTAGTGTAACAAGTCACTGGTTTAGAAACGTATATTTTGAAGGAAAAAAATCAAAAGATGCTTCAGGAGGAACAGTTGGAGACATAGAAATAGGTTTAGATAATGATGGAGATGGACTAGAAGATTATACAGGAGAAACTGACGAAAATGGGGGAAAAATTCAATTATCAGGAAGCTTAGCAGAAGCTGGTTCTGTATATAATGAAGGAGATGTAGAAGTAACACTAGATTACGCAGATGACGATATCCCAGCAGAATTAGCAGGAAAATCAATTACTATAACAGGAACAATTGCAGATGGCATGACGCAAACTAAAGATGCAGTAAGAGGCATGACAAACAAAACAACAAAAGCTATATTTGTTGGCGGAAAAGGTGAAGACGGAACACAATATGAAGGAAAATATTACATATATGATGGAACAGTAGAAAGAGCCAAAGCCATCCAAGCTGCAAGAAGAGGAGAAGATAACGGAGTAACAAAAGAAAAAGTAAATCTAACAAAAGAATCTCTACAAGCATTTACAATACTAGAAGGAAGCGAGACCCTAGATGCACAATTTATATATAGAGATTTAAAAGAATTAGTAATAGAAATAGGATATTTTGAAAGAGAAGATTTCTATGAAATAGAAAAACAAGTATTAGAATGGCCAGTACCAGACTATATACCAGCAGAATGGCCAAACAAAGAAATAGAAAAACAAGTACTAGAATATGGAAGTATAATAGCATGTGATGAAACAATAGCATATTCATTAGGTATGTCATTAGAAGAACTACAAAAATTAACAGGAACTTTTGACGAAGAAGATGACGAAGATAACGAAGATGATACTGATGATGAATTGGACGTTTTAAAAGGAATGACATTCATAGGAGACGATTATATACTAGGAATAAAAAATAATGTAAATATAGAAAACGCAGAATACTATTATGAAGGAATGCCTGGAATTGAGAATCAAGGAACAAACAATCCGGGACCACAATATTGGTTAGATAATATAGCACAATTGCCATCAAAACTTAAAAAAGTAGTTATATGTACAGGTGTAGGAGATCCTAGAGAATATGAAGAAATGAAAGGATTAATTGATGCATTAAATAAAAAATATGATTATGCAATAAAAATTTATGTAGTAGAAGTACTACATGTAACAGCAAATCATACAGATGCAGATGCTATAAACAAAATAATTGATACATATAACTCACATGTAAGAAATAAATGCAAAGTAACACCAAATGCTACATTTATAGAAGCAAGTAAAGGTCTTGTACAAAATGGATATATGATAAATGGAAAAAGCGATGGAGAAGGTTCAGGAAGAGTACTAGCAGATAGTGAATATGATAAATTCGCAAAAAATATCGCATTTGGAGTAAATGATTCAAAATACATATCACACAATGCAACAGATGAACAATTTGTAATCGATTTATTAAAATCTGCTAAACAAGTAACTTCAACAATAAAGGAAAAGGAATTTCAATATGGAAATGCAGATTATATGCCACCAAGAACTAATGAAAAAATAGACGAAGTAAACGGAACAACAGATGAAGATGGAAACAAAAAAATAACAACAGACAAAATGATATCATGGGCGTTATATAAATGTGGATATAAAGATCAGCCAGAAAGTGGACTAAGCGTAGGTGAAGACGGAGATTTTATATCTTACTTAGAAGAAAAAGAATGGACAAAAATAACAGAAGAAGATGAGATCATACCAGGAGACATTGTATTTACAGATCAAATTGATGAAGACAAAGCAAATCATGTATATCTATATGCAGGAAATGGAAAATATTATGATTGTGATTCTCAAGAAAAAATTAGTCAAACAGGAAGTATAGAATCACAACCAATAGAAAAAAGTATATCAAACTTTATGTGTGCATATAGAGTAACAGGAGATGGATTAATTAATTCTGGAGTCAAATCAGGATTAGATGTAATAGCAATGGGCAACGGAAGAGTAACACAAATATTATCAGAAGAAAATAATTTATTCACAGAAAACTATATGGCAGAACAGCTTTATGGAGAAGAAGCTAATCAAAATACAACAACAGATGAAGCACCTGGTAGAGAACAATCTTTAGAAGGTGTAAGAATAAAATTAACAGATAATGCCCTAAGAGGATATGTATTAGTAATTTATGGATTTGAAGTCAATAACGGAATTACAGAAGGAAGCGAAGTAAAAGCTGGAGACATAATAGGAAAAACTTTAGATTCAGATATAGCGATAATATTAATAGATAGAGATAAAGCAGTAATAGAAAATGTTGAAGAGTATATAAAAATACCAATAAAAACAAAAGAATCACGAACAGAATGCGAGTGGGAATTATTCTATTGGTTGCCATTTGAATCAGGAGCAGCTGATGTAACAGATTCCTACAGAGCAGGAAGGTATACTGGACCAGCATGTGTAAGTTCATGTTCTACAGGAGAAGTCGCAATAGGTATTGTTCAATGGACAAGTTTAACTAGCGGAGGAATGTGTAATCAGAGAGATCAATTTCTTCCATTTATGAAAGAAAATTACCCTCAATTCTACGCAAAATTATCATTCTTAGAAGGAAAAGGAGCAGATTATTACTGGAGCGATTACAATGGAGCCAATGCAGTACAAGCAGCATTGCTTGAATGCGATCGTATGGATCATGAAGGATTCTTACAAGCACAGATGGAATGTGCTAAAGCAAACTATTTAGAACCACTTTTAGAAGCACATCCATGGTTAGAAACTAGACCATTATGCGTTCAAGGAGAAATATTACACTTGAGTTTATGGGGAGCATCATTAAGCGATTTAGACAGCCATAGAAGTGACTCAGATAAAGACATATTAGCATATGTACGACATAAAATAGCAAATACAAGTTCTACAGCTGGGGCTGCTACTGGAGATGAATCATCAGGAAGAGCATTTAGCGAACCAGAAATTGGATATGGAATTTTAGACGGAAAATTATCAGAGGCTGAAATAGAAGAATGGGTAAGAACTGCAGATACCTCAGTTCTAACTCAAAATGGTATAAATTATAATGGTCCATAATACAAGGAGAGAATATGAAAAAAGTGAGTAAAGAAATTAAAAAGGTCAATATTGTAAAAATATTAAAGATATTACTAATTATACTAATAATATTTTTAGTGGCAAATTTATTAATGATATTTTGCACTCCTTTAGGAAAAGCATATAAAACTATTAGATACATAAATAGTGATAAAGTAGAAAAAAACACTATACCAATAGGGAACACATCATATTGGTATAGTGAATATAAAGGCAAGATAGATTCAAGTGTTATAGACAAATCTGCATATTATTTTTCTAATACACTAATACCAGAATATTACAAAATTGAAAATGTTAAAGAATATTATAAAAAATACAAAAAAGCAATCAGAGTTCTTTTAGGAATTAAAGATTATGATAATTTTAATTTGCTAGTAACAAAAATAAAATCACTAAAAGGAGATAACTTAAATTTCGAAAAATATTTTATAATACAAGACTCAACTACAAATAAAGAGAATGCTTTAGAAACAGTAATAGCAATACAATATGAAGGAAATGATGTATTATTATTTACACTAGAAATTTCAAACAAACCTAAAACATTAAAAACACCAGTAGTATATAGTGCAAATTTAGATAAAGAATATACAGCTGATAGAGATGATACAATTGTTGATAAAGAAAGTTATCCCGGAAACCAACCAGGAAAAGTATTAAATTAAAAGATACCAAAATACACTTTAAATAGATAAAAATATCTATTTAAAGTGTATTTTATATTTGAAATATTTTTATAAAATACTATTGAGAAATAAAAATATATGGTAAAATATAATTAGATAAATTTATTTTTTGATAGAATAATTTCTACAAGGGGTGAAAAAATGAAAAAAAAGAAGAAAAAAAGCGTTCTTAAGAAAAAAGAAAAAATAATGATAGTAATAGCAGGAGTACTCTTATTTATAATTACACTAGGAGTAGCACTAATGCCAACTAGAAAACAAACTAAAAATCAAACTACAAATTCTACAGACTTAAATAGAGATTTAACAAGCATTCGAGAAGTAGTTGAATATTTAGAAGCAACATATATATCAACAGAAAATTCCAAAACAAGTGGATATGAAATAGATATTTATGTATATTTCCCATATGATTTGTTTGAAGAAAATATTTCAAAAGAAAGTTACTTTAAAAATTTTTATGAGAAAATAGCAATGGTAACTAACTTTAAAAGTTTTAGAATAATAGATTCTCAAAGAGATATAACTATAGAAGTAAAATGTAACAATGGTAAAATAACAGAAGTGAAAATAAATGGAGAAATAGATTATTTTAAAAAAGAATTATCAAAAAGAAATCAAGAAAATAGATTAGAATTCGAAACAAAAGATTTTAAAATAAATTCAGTTGAACTAAAAAGCTTAATTAATAATAATTGGGTTATTCAAAATGTTTCATTAGGTACTCCTGAAAGTAAGTTTTATAAATATGATGTATATTTTGATGAAGGCTATGAAATAAGAACAATACAAGGAAAAGTATTTAACATTGTATTTAATAAAAAATATGGAAAAGATGTTATAGAAGACTATGCCCCGAGAGACAATTTAGAAAATATTGAAGCAACATTAGGAACTCCATACAAATATTCAGGTATGATAGAATATAAAACAAAAGATTTTTATGTAATATTCTCTAATGATGAAATATCTATATATCCAAACAGAATTTTTGACTATACAGAATTTGAGGAACTAGTTGAACAATATAATGAAAAACAAAATATGAATGACTTTATTTATGCTCTTACAGACATATGGCCAGATTATGATAGCTATAATTATAGTAATAATAATGTAGAATTAAGTTACACACTAAAGGGAGTTAAAATAAGTTTTTCATCAAAAGATTCAGAGGGGATTCAAATATATGAAAACTACAAAGGAGATTTAAGAGATAACCCAGAAGAATATAAAGATACATACTATATGCTAAGTAAAAACTTAATGATGGAAACAGAAAAAGAAAGAAAATTTGTCCATGAATTAACAGGAGAATTTGGAACATTTGAGGAATCTCTACAAAATAGCGATGATTTTGTGATTTTAGCTAAATATGAAAATGAAAACTATAAAGATGTAAAAATATACTCTTTAAAAGAAGAATATCCTAATAATGAATTTGAAGATTACATATCAATTAAGTCATATGTTTGGGCAGATAATGATCATTTGATATATAGTATTTCAAATGATGGAATATACATTTATACAGCTACTACAAGACAAACAGAAAAATTAATAGAAGGCAAACAAGCTTTTGAAATAACTAATTACAATCGAGATAGCAAAGTGCTAGAGTATGATAATCAAACAGTAACAATTAGTTTTTAAGGGGTAGAATAAATGAAAGTATTAAAAAGAGTAGGAAAAAAAGCAATAATTATATATATGATTATATACTTGTTATTATCATCACTATCATCTTGCTATGCTAGAAAATATGATGAACAATGTGGAGAATATATTTCCCAATATGCTAGAGATTTTATTGAAAAATATTGCACTCCAACCGAGACAAAAACAAGATATGTACTAATTAGCCATGCTAATTGGACAGGTGGAGAATTTGGAAAAGGAATATTCGAAGCTTGTTGTAATACAGGTGTAAGATATATGTATGAATTAGCATTAGGAGTTGAGTTAGCAGATTACGGATGGCAGAATAGTTGTTCAGCTGACTGTTATGGACTGGGTAATTATCCTGATTATTGGGAAGATGTAACTAATCAAACAATAAAACCAGGAGATATAGTTTTAAGCACAACACATACAGAAATGTATATTGGAAATAATGAAAACGCAAACTTCGGGAATAGTCCACATGCTGGTAAAATTGCAGGTGGACCAAGACTAGGAACATCATTTGTAAAAGCTTACAGACCAAAATTTGATGTTAACCCTACTGGTACAATACCTGTAGACGAATTAGAAGATGAAGACCTAAGTATATATGACGATAATGGATTTATATACAAAGGTGTAGCCTCAATAGAAAGCTACGAATCATCATCTACACTAATTGGATGGATAATAAATCTATTATCAGAAATCTTAGACTATTTAATTGGAATATTAACTCTAGGAATTAGAGTAGTTATAGTAGGATGGACAGCAATCATAGAAAGATTTTTTATAGACGGTATAGTAAATGCAATAACTGGAGTAACAAATAAAAGAGATGAAGAAACTTGGGCTAAAAATCCTGAAACTATAGATGATATAGATGAGCAAGCTGCAGCAGACGAAGCAGAAGAAGCAGAAAAAGCAGAAGAAGAAAATCCTACACAAGATATAGGTTCACAGGATAATCCAAATGAATATATAAGTACAGGAATGCAAGCTGTATCAAACATAGGTGGAAATGTACAATTAAAAACATCATCAAAAGCAAATGTAACAATAGAAAATATTGTATATAATAAAATTCCAATACTAGATATCAATTTCTTCGATTTTGAACAAGCAGGTGGAGCTGTAGTAGATGAAGACGGAATAATATATTTAATAAAAGAAAACGTTGCAATGTGGTATTACATTTTTAGAATAATAGCAATTCTAATAATGTTACTAGCTCTAATATATTTAGGAATAAAAATGGCAATATCAACAGTTGCAGAAAAAAAAGCAGTATATAAAGAAATGCTATTAAGTTGGTTAGTTGGATTTATAATAGTATTTGCAATCAACTACATAATGTTTGCTATTATTCATATTAATGAATCTTTTATAAGCTGGCTGATACCAGAATATGAAGATGGAACAGAAATATCACTATATGAAACAGTAAGAACTAAAGCGTATTCATTAAAAGCAACAACAGGATTTGCCGGAATGATTATGTATATAATGCTTGTATACTATTCAATAAGATTTTTAATAATGTATTTTAAAAGATTTTTAACAGTTACGATACTAGCTTTAATGTCACCTTTTGTAGCTGTATCTTATGCAATAGAAAAAATCAATAAAAACGGAAAAGGTGGAGACATTTACGGGAATTGGTTCAAAGACTTTTTATATAGTGTAATAATTCAAGGAATTCATGCATTAATATACACATTATTTGTATCTATGGCACTGAAATTAACGGAGACATCAATTGTAGGTATATTTGTAGCATTCCTATTCTTAGGATTTATGGTAAGAGTAGATAAAATAGTAAGAAGAATATTTGGCCTAGATGCAGGAAAGAGTGCTGGAAAAATTGCATTAGGAAATATAGCTGCTGGAAAAGGGATTATAAGCGAAGCTAAAGGATATACAAAGGGAGCCAAAAAAGTAGGAACAATGTACGGAAATTATCTAGGAAAAACAGTAGGTAGACCTTTAGGAAACCTTGCTGGTAGAGCAGGAAATGCAATTGATAACTTTAGAAACAATATGAACTTCGGAGAAGAAGAAGTTGAAGTCGACGAAGAAGAGCAAAAAAAGAGAAAAGAGGAAAAAGAGAAGAGAAAAGCAAGAAGAAACGATATGCTAAATCAAGCAAAATTAGGAGCCAAAGCAGCAGGCAATATGATGGCTGCAATTGGAGCATCAGCATTAATAATTCCAACACTATTTGCAGAACCAGGTATGATAGGATCTGTATTAGGAGTAACTATAAGCTCTGCAGATAGAACTAAAAAATTATTAGGACAGTTTGGAGAAAAAATAAATTCAGGAACTAAAGCAAAAACTGCAAAAGATGGACAACGATTCCATCTAAAAGGAATTAAACCTAAAAATGCAGCTTCAAGCAGAAACATAAGAAATAGATTAAATGCTCTAGGAATAGGATATAGATTAGGTCCAGATATAGGAGGACCTAATGGACCAAACGGAGGAAGCGGAACAGGAGGAGGTCCAGGAACAAATTCAAGCAATAGTCAAGGACTACCTTTAGATGAACATGGAAATCCAGATTTATCAAGAATAAAATTAGAAGATTTAAATGAAGAACAAAGAAGAGCTTTAGCTGCTAAAATGGGAGTAGGAAGTTTAAGGCTAGTTGATAGAAAGAAAACAGTTGAAGAAGTACTAAAAGAAACAGGAGACATAACAAAAACAGAACAATACGCAGAATTATTAGGAAAAGCTCAAGCACTAGAAAGAGAAATAGAATCAGAATATAAAGCGATAACAGGAAAACTAGACGAACAAATGGCAGAAGCAGAAAGAACTGTTGGAGCTGAATTTGCCGCAAGATTACAAGAGAAAAAAGCAAGAGAATTAAAAAATACAGCATTATTTATGTCAAAACCATTATCTGAAAAAGATATATATAGAGCAATGCAAAACTACAAATCAAAAGTACCACAATTCACTGCAACAGGCGAATTATCACAAGCTGATATGACAGGCATAACAAAAGAGATAAATGCAATATTAGAACAAAGAGGCGAAGGTATTTCGATGACAAAAGAATTCGTGCGTAAAGTAGAAAAAGAACTAACAGCAAATCAAAGAAAGGCAAACGAAGAAAGAGAAAGAAGAAGTGGAAATAACTCTTATGGTCAAGATGTATCTTCAAAAGGAAATCCAGGAAGTGCTGTAGCTGAAGATGTTCACGAAATGAGTGCAGACGGAAAAAAACAAAGAAAATCATTAAAAGATAGAGTAAAAGAAGAAGGGGCACCAGATTTATATAACCCAAATGCTGAAAGCAATAGAAATGCTCCACAACAAAATGCAGGAGGTTCTAGAGAAAGTGAAAGTAGTGCAACTGAAAGGTTAGTAAAAAATATTGTAAATGCATCACGAGGAGCAACAGGTAAAAAAACGGCAGAAACTACAAACCAAAGACATATAGAATTTACTAAGAAATTAGAAGAACTAGAAAGATTATCAATGCAGATGGGAGCTATAACAGGAGATGATGGAAGCATCAATTTAGATGAAGTATTCAGAAGACTAGAAGCACTATAAAAAGTATAAAGGAAGTATTTAATTACTTCCTTTATATTATAACAAAAAATGGTAAAACAGTCGAAAAGGAATATATACAAGAATTCTTGGTTATATTAAAATAAACATGAGGTGAAAGCAATGCCAGAATTTATTGTAAAAAAAAGAGATAAAAAAGAATACGAACAATTTACATGCAGAATAGAAGTGGAGCTACTAGACAAAGTAAAAAGAACAGTATTAGACTACAATTTGAAGTCTATAAATGAGTTTATAAATGACTGCATTAGATATTCATTAAAAAATATGAAAGTTGAAAATGAAGAAAATGAGTAAAATATAAAACGCTATGCCTAAATTTTGGCATAGCGTTTTTTTGCCGAAAACAAAAACCGATAAAACATTGATATACAATATTTTATCGGTTTTACTTTGGAGGCGACACCCGGATTCGAACCGGGGATCAGAGTTTTGCAGACTCGTGCCTTACCACTTGGCTATATCGCCGATTAAATAAGAGAAATAGTTAATATAAAATTAACCAAATCTCAAAATTATATAAAGATATAAAATGGAGCGGGAAACGGGGCTCAAACCCGCGACCTTCGCGTTGGCAACGCGACGCTCTATCAACTGAGCTATTCCCGCAAAACAAAGCAAAAATATGATAACAAAAAATATATAAAAAGTCAAGAGAAAGCATCTAAGTTTTTAAAGAGTATAAAAATTTTTATATTGAAGAAAGAAAAATAATATATAATCAATTGCATCCTTCCTTTTAATATATGCAGAAGAATAAATATTGACACTATAAATTTTAGAATTGTCAACCCAAACATCAATAATACCAACAACATGACCAGGTTCAACCGGAGAATCAAGATCAAAAGTTGTAAGAGAAGCAAAAGATATTCGAGAGTCCGATTTTTTAACCGGAAAAAATTCGATATCGAAATCTTGTAAATGAGTTTCCAAGGAGTCAAAAGATTTATTAATACTGCAATAAGGCAAATAATAAGATTGATATTCAGAATACTTATCTAAAATTAAGGTTTTTATATCGAAAGCTTCGTAATTTGAAAAAACATAATTGATTAGTTTTATAGAATCACTATTTCTAATATTTTTTGTATCTGCTCCAAAAACAATAACAATAATATCTAAATTATTACGAGCCACAGCAGATACCAAACAACGTCCAGCTTTACTAGTATATCCAGTTTTTACACCATAAACACCAGAAATAGAACCTAGAAGCTCATTAGTATTATGAATTTGCTTAGTAGTTCCATTTATAGAAACATTACAATATTTTGTCCCCACAATCTGTTTAAACAGTGGATTTTGAATTGCATAATCAGTTAAAATTGCAAAGTCATATGCTGTTGTAAAATGATTATCATTATCCAACCCATGAGGAGTAACAAAATTAGTAGAAGAAAGTCCAAGTTCAGTAGCCTTACTATTCATAAGAATGGCGAAATCATCAACTGAACCACTGCAAGCTTCTGCTAAACAAACTGCGGCATCATTACCCGAACAAAGCATAAGACCATACAACAAATCATTAATTGATATTGAATCATTAACCGACAGACCTAGCCTAGAGCCGATAGTAGAAGCAGCTGTTTGAGAAACAGAAATAATAGATTCTAAATCACAATTCTCTAATATTAAAATACAAGTCATAATTTTAGTAGTAGAAGCCATAGGAACTTTTTCATGTATATTTTTATCATATAAAATTTGCTTTGAATTTCTTTCATAAACGATAGCACATTTAGAAAAAATTTCAAAATTAATATTTTCTTGATTTTCAGCAGAAACAGACATAGATTCGACATCTTCAATAAAATCATCAGCATAAGAATCAAAAGAAACTAATGTAAAAGATACGAAAATAACAACTATAGCTAAAAATTTAAAAAAAGTTTTCATAATATATAACTCCAAACTAGAATAAAATATAGTAATAAAATATTCAAATAAAAAACACATATGACAATAAATATAAAAAAGATGAAACAGTTGCTATGAAAAGAAAAAATAATAAAAATATAATGAAAATGTAACAAAAGAGGAATGATAGTAGAACAAAGACATACAGCATATTGCAGAAAAAACTTAGAATTGACAAAAAAACTCAAAAAGATAAAATAAAATTATATAATAGAATAATTAGGATAATTAGGTCTAATGTACGATAGGAGAAAATAATATGGGAGCAAAAAAATTAAAGAAAATAATTGCAATAGTATGTGTTTTTGCCTTAATATTGCCAATATCTTCAGAAGTGTTAGCGGCAATAACCTCAACTCAAGAAGGAACGGAGCAAGCATTTGGGATAACACACTTACATACAAGTAAATACTTGAGTGGAACAGGGGAAAAGCAGTTTGGCTATCAAGTAAGCGATAGAAATGTATATAGAATATATGCAGGAAGCAATAATGAATCAGGATTTGAAAACACAATAGTTTGCTTAGATAAATTAGGGAAGTTCCCAGCAGAAGATTCATCAACAGACAAATATAAAAGTTTAGGTGAAGCAACAAGCGAAGTTTTACAAACAATAAAAACAACGCAAAATGGAACAAAAACAAATTTAACAGCAGAAGATAGTCAAAAAATAATTTGGTTAATG
>JAGBEP010000005.1 GCA_017936925.1 Clostridia bacterium
TATTTGTTTTAATTCTTCTTCATACATTTTTATATATAATGATGCAATTTGTGAATCATAGTATTTCGCTAGTTCTTCTAAATTTTCTTTATATTCTTGTATTAGTTCATTCAATTCTTTTTCTATATCAGAATATTTTTCTAGATTTTCAATTACTTTTTTATTTATTAAGCTTATTCCATATGAAATTGCGGCATTTTCATTACTAACTTTTTTTAGTATTAGTTCTTGACTTTTTTTATATTGAATAGCTGAAGAGGCTATTACATAATTTTTTGCCACTTTTTTCATTTTTGATGTTAGCTCTTCAATTAATTCATCATTAATATTTTTATCTTTTTTCACTAGTCATTGCCCTTTCATTTCAATATTTTCCTAATTTCTTTTTTGCTTTTATTTTTCTCATTTTCTATTATTTCCACTAAGCATTCTAATTCTTCTGATGTCATTAAATCTAGATTGAATACTTCTTTATTAAAAGCAATTGTACCTAAATTCATTACTCCTCCTTAGAATATAAATTTTAAGCGGACTTAATTTTTTCTAAGTCCGCTTACATTACTTAAATGTTTACTCTTGTTTTATCTTCACCGTTTGTTTTTACTCTATATATTGCATAATCGTAAGGCGAATCTTCTATTTTATCAACATAGTAAATCCATTTTCCTACTATACAAATTGAAGTATTTCCAGCATAAGTTAAGTCTATAACTTTCTCTTTGTCTTTTCCGTTTGTTTTTACTTTATATATTGCATGTTCTACTGGATTACCGTTTTCGTCATCTTCGCATACTGAATAGTATATTGTTTTTTCATATACATTAAAAGAAGATATTTTTTGTGATATAACTTCTTCATCTATATTACTTTCTTTATTTGCTAAGTCTAGTTTCATTAAGTGTTTGTTTGACTTAGTATAATACACATCATTTCCCACAACTTGGAATGTTACTACTCCAGATTCAATTTTTTCTCTATTTGATCCATCTTTTTTCATTTTTCCGAAATCATCATCTACTGTAGTGTAGTAAATATATTTGTTAGCTATTTGGAATCCATTTATTCTTTCATCAGATATTTGTTGTCTTTTCTCTCCATTTGTTTTTATTTTTTCTAATTTTTGCTCATCATTTATATAGTATACCCATCCATCACTAACATTTAATGATGATTTATCAATTGATGTTGTTACCATATCTTCAACAAGTACTTGCCTTTTTTCTCCATTTGGTTTCATTTTTACTATTTTTCTCTCATAAGAACCATTAGCATCCTGAGCTACGTTTATTGATAAAAAGTATACATATCCTTTATAATAGTTTATTGATTTAATCCAGTCGCCTTCTTCTACTAGTTTTACTTCATTATCTTTAGTTACTTCATATAATCCATACTTGCCATCTTCGTTAGCAGTTATTCCTGAATTGCTAACGTAGGCTTTGTTTCCAACTTTAACAGCAAATCCTTTGTTATTTAGGTTTCCAGCTACTTTTCCAGCACTTCCAACTATACTAGCAAATATAATTGATGTTATAATTGATATGATTATTAACGCAAGCACTATACATGAAACAATTATAATTAATTTTTTCTGTTTTGGCTCTAAGTCTTTAAATCTTTGTGCAATGTTTTTTAGAAATTTAAATCTTTCTTTTTTCTTTTCCATTACAATCCCTCACTTTTTCTTTTGCATATTGTTATTATATCTTTAATAAGTTTCTAATGTCAACTTTTAGTAGTAATTATTTTAAGTACATTACTACTCTAAATCCAATAGCTAAATTTGCGTTATCTTCTGATTGACCTCTACATGATATAGGATATACATGTCCTTCGTTCCAATATCCTCCACCTCTTCCAATATGGAATTTTTCGTGGTCTCCATATTCTTCAGTTGTATATTCCCAAGCATTTCCTGCCATATCGTATATATTATTTGTTTTCCAATTTTCATTGCTTCCAGAAGTAACTATTTTATCTTGATGATTTACATTATTTTGATAATTTCCTGTTGAAGTAGAATCGTCAATGTCTACCCCAGAATTTCTTAACCAGTTACATATTGTATCCCAAGCATAACTATTTATTAAATCCGTTTGAAACGCATCATTTTCTTCATACATCGTTAATGAAAGCTCTCTTGCATTTTCCCAAGTTACTCCTGTCCATACTATTGCATCTTTTTGTGAAATTACTTGATTTTCATTTCCTTTTCCAGCTTCATATCTTGCTACATAAAAACCATTGTAGTTTCTTATTGAATCATCAAATTCATCATTATATGAATTTATATCTCGTATATTAGCATCGTCTAAAGATATTTCTGTTTCTCCGGATTCTCCATTATGTAAAAACATTTGTCTTTCATAAGTATTAAAATCTTCAACTGGTACCCATACAAATTCATTTCCAGATTCATCAGCTATAACTGCTCCTGAAGCAGAGTCACCTTCTATATAATTAAAATTTGACGGTACTGGTATTTTTCCACCATCTGTAGTTTTTACTTCACTTATTGTTACTTCTTTTTCCGGTTTAACTGTGTTTGTTGTATTAGTTTCAACAGTATTATTTTCTTCTTCATTTTCTGGATTTTGATTTTCGTTTTGAACAATATTGCTAAAACTCATTGTTACTTTTTCTTTTTTATTTTCTAAAATTACAAGTGCTATTAGTATAATTACTACTAATGCTATTAATATTCCAGCTATTATTAATAGTGTTTTTTTGTTCATATTCATATTCATGCTTATGATTCCTTTCGAAAATATATGGTGGAGATGAGGAGAGTCGAACTCCTGTCCAGAATTTCATCCATATAAACTTCTCCGAGTGCAGTTTGTTATTAGATTTCGTTTTAAAATCATTAACAAACAAACAATTTTAAAATATATCTTCTAAATTCCCTTTACTGTTGAAGAAAACAGTAAATTCGTTTCCTACTAATCGTCGCCTTATCTTAAGCCGTAGGTTGCAAAAGTAAGACGTTGCTGCAATTAGGCAGCAAATGCTAATTCTTCGTTATCAGCGTTTATTTTAATTTGTACCTTTTTAGGTGGCCAGGTACTCCACCACTCGCTTTTTATACTTCCGAAAAGCTGTCGAGACCATTACATCCCCATATTACTTCTTTATTATAACATTAATTAATTCTTTTATTCAATATTTTTAATTAGCTTTTTAAAAAATATTACTCAAAATATTTTGATATTTTTTCTAGATTATCGAATTCATTTTGTTTAAAAATTTCATATGCTACTATTGCTACTGAGTTTGATAAGTTTAGCGATCTGATTGTTTCTCTCATTGGAATTCTTATTGTTTTTTCTAAATATTTTTTTAATATTTCTTCTGGTAGTCCTTTAGTTTCTTTTCCGAAAAGAACATATACTTCATCTAATTTTTTATATTCAACGTCTGAATAAACATGTTGACCTTTTGTTGTTACAAAGAACATATTTTTTCTTTCAGGAGGATATTTTTCTAAAAAATCCTTAAATGATGTATGCTCTTCTATTTCTAGTTTATCCCAATAATCCAATCCTGCTCTTTTTACTTGTTTTTCAGTTATATCAAATCCTAGTGGATATACTAAATGTAATTTAGCTCCTATTGCAGCACAGGTTCTAGCTATATTTCCTGTGTTTTGTGGTATTTCAGGTTCTACTAATACTACGTTTAAATTCATTTTTCTACCTCTTTTCTTTTATGCTTTCTATTTTATTACTTTATTTTTTATAAATCAATAGAAAGTATTTGAAGCCAAAAAAATCTGAGATTTATTTTCTCAGATTTTTTAATATTTTAAATATCTTTATGCTTTTAGATTTAAGCTTCTTGTTCTTTTCTTACAATTAGTACATATTCAACACCAATCATTATAACAAAGACTAACCAATCTATTCCATATATATTTAATTTTCCGTAGAAACTGTCTATCATTTCTATCATTTCTTCATCTGCTTTTGTTAAGCTTTCATCGTCAACATATTTTTCAATATCTTTTAATGCTTCTTTTACATCTGACCATTCCATCTCAGTATCTTCCATTATTGATGTTACTACTATATTTTTTACACCAAGGTGTATAGCTCCCATAATAATTGCTAAAACTACCATAGCTATAGTAAATCCTTTAAATACTGACTTCTTGTTTTCTTCTGTTATTTTATATTTTTTCTTAGCACTTCTTGTTGCTAATAATGTTGACCCAACAATTGCTACTATATTAACTACAATTATTATATTCATAAATGAGCTTATAGCATCTCCCATCTCTCCTATATCATTTTCGTCTATTTCTGCCCATCCTGCTACATTAACAAATAAAATAACTCCTCCTATTATAATATCAATTAATAGGAACCATAAGATTAATTTGACTACAAATCTTTTTACGATTTTTCCTATACTTGCTTCTTCCATTTTTTCATCTCTCCTTTTTATGTATTTTTTATATGAGAAAATTATATCTCTATAATTTTTAACTTTCAATATTTAAAAAATAAAAAATATTCTTAATTTTTTTATTTTAAAAGTATTGACAAATAATATTTTTAAGTTGTATAATATCACTTGTCAGCAAGACATGCAGGTGTGGCGGAACTGGCAGACGCACAGGACTTAAAATCCTGCGGGACCTAAATCCCGTATCGGTTCGACTCCGATCACCTGCACCAATCCAAGTTGAAAAACTTGGATTTTTTTGTTATTTAACATTATTTGTTGTTATTTAAAAGTATTGTCACAGGCTCGTTCTGTGATTTTTTTACTTTTTATCATTATTCAACATTATTTAAAGTTATTCATTATAAGTACTAAAATTAGTACTTATTTTAGTACTTAATTTACTACTTTTTAGTACGCAAATTTAATAGCTATTAAAAACTAAATTTTATTGATGATTGCTTGTTTCTGTATTATAATGTATAAAAAAGAATATGGAGAAAAAATGGATATTATTGAATTATTTATATATACAATAACTGAATATAAGAAATTTTTTTTCTAAACTTAATCATAAGGATTTATTAGCTGAATATAGTGAAGATGAATATACAAAAGTTAATGTAAAATTAATGTTGTTAAGAAAGTATGGAAATCGAACAGATAAAGTATATATAGGAAAAATAATAGAAAAATCCATGTTAAAATATGCTGACAGAAAAAATGATTTTGAAAAAATTTTGAAAGAATATGATGAAATAGAGAAATCTCAATTAGAGTTAATTTTATCTGACGGAACAAAGTTAAACTTGTATAATACAATAGAAGATGTTATGTATGGATTGTATTTACACGCAGATGAAGAACGAATAAATAGTATGAATTTAAGAAAACTAGAAGATAATTTTTAGATAAATTTAAAAGATAATATAAATGGAGAAATTATGGGAATATTAGATATATTTGATAAGTTTAGAGATGCAATAATTTTAAAAGAAGATTGTGAGTTAGAAAGAAAAGTAAAATATTTAGAAGAATTAAAAAATAAAAATCCTAATAATAAGAATATCACTCAACAATTATATATGGCACAAAAAGGATTAGAAGGCGAAAATGAAATAATATATCAATTAAAAAAATCTAATATTGGTATGTTTATTCTTCATGATGTTAATTTAGTATATGAAGATTTAAAAGCCCAAATTGATTTTATTGTAATAACTCCTTGGTGTTGTTATTTTATAGAATGTAAAAATCTAATTGGAAATATTTCAGTTAATGAAAAAGGAGATTTTATTAGAGAATATTCTTTTAAAGGTCATAAAGTAAAAAAAGGAATGGAATCTCCTTATAGACAAGTTCAAGCACAAAGAGATGTTTATAAAAAAATTTGGTTAAAATTACAAGGAAAATTAAAAGGCTTTCTTTTTGAAAGAAACTTTGAAAGTTTTCATAGAGTATTAGTTGTTGCAACTAATGGGGAAAATATATTAAATACCAAATATGCTCCTAAAGAAATGAAAAACAATATAATAAAAGCTGATGCTTTAATAAGAAAATTAGAATATGATAGAGATCATAGCGATAGAGATTTATGGGATAATAAAAAATCTATGGAACAATGGGCGAATCATTTTATAAAATTAAATGTAGAAAAAGAAGAAAACTTTGAAAATGTATTTGAAGATTGTGAAGATAAAGTTGAATCTTCAAATACAGATATATTAAAAGAAAGATTAATTGAATTTAGAAAACAAAGGTCAAAAGAAAAAAACATACCTGCTTATTATGTTTTTAATAATGATGAATTAGAGAGAATTTTGGAAATATTGCCTAAAACATATGAAGATTTAAAAAAATCTAAAATATTAACTGATGTTAAAATTAATTCTCATGGAAAAGATATTGTTAATATAATTAATCAAGTACAATAATTACTAAAAAATCTATCAAAATGGGATGAGTAAAAAATAAAGTGCAGTTGTATCAAGGGTTTGAATATGCCACTTGTTATCATCTGCACCAAAAAAGAGATGAATTTGTTTAATTCATCTCTTTTTATTTTTTTATTAGTATTCTATATTCCTCAATATGTTATAAAAAATTGAAGAATATATAATTAAAATAGAAATAAATCATATAATACATTGAGGTATTTAGTATGAAAAACTGTGAATTTGTAACTTTTATTTCTGTTTTGGCTTGCACTATAGCTAAAGATAAAACACAAGAAGAATTAGATATATTATCTGCTTTTTTTAGTCAGCTTCGGAGACACATTAGCCACTCTGTCTGCTTTAGACTCAAACGACTGTTAATTAAATAATATATGCTATTCATAATTAAAGTAGCTTTTTATTTTAGCAATAAGGTCTATCAATATGTATTACATAATAGTAAATTTCTTTTTCTGGAATTATAGTTTTTCTTAAATGTTCGTTTAAACTTTCTTCTGTATAGTCTTTTTCATAAGGTACTATACAATCAAATAAAATATTTGTATGAGTAATTCCTTTAACCACTCTAAAATCATGAACTTTTAATTCTTTATCAAGCTCACGAATTGCTTGTATAACCTTTTCTTGGAGTTTATCTACATATTCATCTCCTACAATAATTGGATCCATGTGTATAGTTAGTTCAATATCTTCTTCTTCTCTAAAATCTTTTTCTATGTTATCCATTAAATCGTGGGCTTTCATTATATCCATTTTTGAATCAATTTCAACATGAACAGTTACAAAATCATTATGCACTCCATAATTATGAATTACTAAATCATGTATGCCTTCAACACATTCATAACTTAAAAGTTTTTTAGTGATTTTTTCTACTTGTTCTTCAGTAGGAATAATTCCAATGATTGGTTCTATAACTTCTTTAATCATTCCGATTGAACTATAAACAACAAATCCAGAAACAATTAAACCAAGAATACCATCTATATTGATTTTAAATATTCCCATTATTATCATTGATACTAAAATAGCTGTTGTAGATATAATATCATTTCTTGTATCAACTGAGTTTGCTTTTAATGTGTTGGAATTAATTGCGTTTGCAAAGTCAATATATACAAACATCTGTATACATTTTCCAATAATTGCTATTATTAAAATAATATAAGTAATCCAATTTATGATTAATTCTTCTGGATTAAATATTTTTATAATAGACTCTTTTGCAAAAGAAAGTCCCATGATTAGCATTAATATTGCAATTACAAAGCCAGAAACATATTCATAACGAGCATAACCATAAGGATGCTTTTTGTCTGGTTTTTTATTTGCTAATTTAAATCCTATAATTGTAAGAACTGATGAAGCTGTATCTGCAATATTATTAGCTGCATCTGCCATAATACTAACGCTATGAGAAATAATACCAATTACTAGTTTTATAATTCCTAATATAATGTTTGTAATAATTCCAAATATTCCCGCTACTTTTCCATATTGATTTCTAACTTCGGGATTATCTATATTTTTATAGTTTTTAATAAATAATTTTTTTAACATAATATTAATTTCCTTTTATTAAATTTTTAGACTAAAATAATTATAAATCTTATATACTTTATATTACTGTATCAAACTCTATCGCTTCATATAAAAAATCATAATTTTATTCTATGCTTTCTTTTCGATTATTTATATTATAAATTTTTATTAATCTTTCTTTATGTTTGTCTTTTGCCCAATATTTTATATTAAATAGTGCTAATAAAGTTTTAGTATTTTCTTCTAAGTTTTGTGTGTATAGTGGGTACTTTGGATTTATGTGCTCTACATAGTCTTTAGAAACATTTTCTTGAAGATATTTTATTAATTGAGTTGGTAATTTATATGTATATGATTTATCCATATATTTTAATATTTCTAATACTTCTCCATATGAATCTCTTACATATCGTCTCATTATTCAGTACTTCCTTTTTTATAATATTTTGCTATGATATCAATTTGTTTGTTAATATCTTGCATTCTTACATCTTTAGTTGCTTCCTCTACTTCGGAAATTTCAATAATGTAATCTAGTTCTTCATGTTCTATATAAAATTCTTCTTCTATGTCTTCTAGTTCTTCTAATTTTTCTTTAACTTTTCTAACATCATTTTTTTTCATATTTTCCCTCATTAATGTTTTTATTTTATATTCTTATTATATCAATTTTTTTCCTAGAATCAATAGACAAACAAAAAAACTCTAGGTTTAAACCTGGAGTTTTTTTTGCGTAATACTAATAAAAGAGTACGCTATAGGCGCACTCTTTGTATTTATTATTCTTCTGCTGACTCTGCTTCTGGAGCTTCATAAGCTTCTAAAATAGCTTTTTGAATTTTCTCTCTAGTTTCAGCATTAATTGGGTGAGCTATATCTTTGAACTCTCCACTGTTAGGGATTTTTCTGCTAGGCATAGCAATAAATAATCCATTTTGTGATTCGATAACTTTAATATCATGAACTGCGAATTCATTATCGAATGTTACAGAAGCAACAGCTTTCATTCTGTTTTCTGAATTAACTTTTCTTAAACGTACATCTGTTATTTGCATTTGTGCACCGCCTTCCAATGTTTTTAAAAATTATACATATAAACTTTTTCTATATGTACATTTATTATATTCGCCAAAAAAACTTTTTTTCCTTCTTATTTTTACAGCTTTTTTCTAATAAATTTTGTTTTATTTTTATATCTTATCCTTAAATCGCCGATTTTGGTTGAAATTTATTGGAAAAAAGTGTATAATTCAAGTATTAGTTAAGAAACTTTTACATATATTATAAGGGAAGTGTTTTATATGAAATTAAAGATAAATAGTTTAGAAAATTATAATCATATACATTTGATAGGTATCGGTGGAGTTAGTATGAGTGCTATTGCTGAAACTTTAAATAAATGGGGATTTAAAGTTACTGGTTCTGATACTGCCAAAAGCGATTATACTGATAAACTTGTAAAGTCCGGTATAAAAGTTACTATTGGTCATGATCTTACTAATTCTAAAAATGCTGATTTAATTATTTTTTCAGCTGCTGTTAAAGAAACTGACCCTGAAATGGTTTTAGCTAAGCAATTTAATATTCCTATTGTAACTCGTGGTGAATTTGTAGGTTATCTAACTAGACGTTATCATGAAAGTATTTGTGTTTCTGGTACACATGGTAAAACAACAACTACTTCTATGATTTCCTTATGTTTTTTAGATGCTAATCTTGATCCTACTATTCAAGTTGGTGCTACTTTAAAGCAAATAAATGGAAACTATACTGTTGGTGAAAGTGAATATTTTATATTAGAAGCTTGTGAATATATGGAAAATTTCTTGCGTTTTTCACCTAGAACTGAAGTTGTTTTAAATATTGATAATGATCATTTAGATTATTTTAAAAATTTCGATAATATAAAAAATGCTTTTGTAAAGTATGCTAAACTTATTCCTGAAAATGGTGCTTTAATTACTAATGCTGATGATGTAGCTTGTTTAGAGCTTAGAGAACATACTGCTGGTAAATTTATTACATATGGAATAGAAAATATGTCTGCAGATTATGTTGCAAAAAATATTAAGCATAATGCTTTAGGATATTCAGAGTTTGATGTATTTTGTTATAATAAATTTTATATGCATGTTAGGCTTTCTGTCGCAGGAAGACATAATGTTTCAAATGCTTTAGCTTGTATTGCGGTTTGTTCTTATTATGGAATTGATAAAAATATAATTTATTCTTCTCTTTTGAAATTTACTGGAGCTGATCGTCGTTTAGAATATATTGGTTCTTATCATGGTGTTGCTGTTTATGATGATTATGGACATCATCCTACTGAAATTAGAGCCGTTGCTAAAGCTATTGCAGATAAAGATTTTAAAGAATCTTGGGTTATTTTTCAACCTCATACTTATAGTAGAACTAAAAATTTACTTGATGACTTTGCTCGAGCTTTATTGCCTTTTGATAATGTTATTGTTACCGATATTTATGCTGCTCGTGAGCAAAATACATATAATATTTCTTCACTTGATTTAGTAAATAAAATCAAAGAATATGGAAAAGATGCTATTTATATTAAAAGTTTTGATGACATTGTTTCTCATATTAAAGCGAATGCGAAATCTAATGATTTGGTTTTAACTTTAGGAGCTGGAACTGTTACTAAAATTGGTCCTGAAATTATAAAACCATAGATTATTTTATTTTGAAATATTAAAAGAAAGAACTTTTGAATTGTTTTTCTTTAAAATGTAAACATTTTCTATTAGTTCTTTCTTTTTTGTTCTTTTGTATTATATATTATTCAAAAATATCTTATTTTTTGTAAATCATTTTATCATTTCTTTTATCATTATATCTGAAAATACCCCATAGCCTATACTTGGTTCTGACACTAATACGTTTGTTAATACTCCAATTAATTTGTTATTTTGAATTATCGGCGAACCACTCATTCCACATATTATTCCTCCTGTTTTTTCTAAAAGTTTTTCATCTGTTACTCTTATTTTTATGCTTTTATTATCAGTGTTATTTTCTTCATAAATTTCTGTTATTTCTATTTCAAATTCTTCTACTTGATTATTTTCTATTGTTGTTAAGATAGTTGCTTTCCCTGTTTGAACTTCACTTCTTAGAGCAATTTCTATTCCTGAAGAATATTTATCTAATGTTTTGGGTTCTGATAATAAATTTCCAAATATGCCAAAATTTGTATTTTGATTTACTTGGCCTATAGAACTTTCTTTTGAAATGCTTCCTTTTATTTCTCCTGGAAAGCCTTTTTGTCCTTTTGTTATGTTTATTATTTTTGAATTTACCATTTCTCCTTTTTCTATATTTAATAATTCTGCTGTATCTGTATCTGATATTCCATGACCTAATGCTGCAAATTTTTTTGTTTCGGGATCATAAAACGACATAGTTCCTACTCCACTAGCACTATCTCTCACCCATAGTCCTAGTTTATAATCGTTTTCTGATACTTTAGCTGGTGTTATTTCTCCTGTTTTTATTTCTCCATTTCGAGCATATTTTATTTCTAATGTATTTCCTTGTGAGTTATTAACTATATTTTGAAGAGTTTTGCTTGAATCAATTTCCTCTCCTCCTAATTCTAAAATTGTGTCTCCTTCTTTTATATCTAAAGTTTCGTATGGTTTTCTCATTATTCCTTCTTCATTTTTTATTTCTGTCATTCCTATAATTAATACTCCATTTGTATATAATTTTAATCCTATTAGATTTCCTGTTGGAATTACTGTTATTTTTGGATATACTGTTACTGATACTTCTTTGACTTTTATACTTCCAAATAAATTTACATTTATCTTTTGGTTTTCTGTTATTTGATTTTTCCAAACTTCTTTTGATTCATTTTCTTTTGTTTCAAAACTTATTCCGTATAGTTTTTTTATATTTATTTTTTCGCCTTCTAATAATATTATTTTATCTGGTATTTGACTTATATTACATGAATATAAAAGACTTATTGTTAATAATAAAATTATAAAAAAGTATTTTTTTTTCATATTTGTACCTCTTTATAATTTTTTCTGTTTTATATGTTTTTTATACTGGTATTTTTTTTGAAAAAATTATGTGAGACTTTATATTGTTAATTTTAATCAGTTTTTAATAATAGAAAAAATCAACAAACTTTAAAGTTTGTTGATTTTGGAATTTATCTATTTATATGACTATTGGTTTTATATAATCCATTTCTTATTTTGGCTATATATGTATAAACAGATTTTCTTCTTTTTTGTAATTCTGTCTCTGTAAGAACTCCGTTGTCCCCTAATCCTATTGGTATATTGGGATCTCTTGCAAATCTATTAGTACCATTTCCATCTCCAGTATCATATTCTACTCCATCTTCGTAGTACCATCCTGGTGTTGTAAGATCGTCTCTCCATAATAAAATTTCTTTATATTCTGTTATGTATGTAGCATAAATTTCGCCATTATAATATTTAACTTTTGGTTCGTAATTTCCACTTATGATACATTCATAACATCCTTCATTTTTATGATCATATAAGTATTTTACATCGCTACCTGTTGGCAATAAACTTAGCACTCTTTTATTTGTCGGGTCATCACTTTTAATTGGATATGTTATTCCATCTACTGTGCATTCAGTAGTAATTTTTTCTCCTACGCTTAAATTATCTATATTGCGTCCATTACCTGCAACCATTTTTTCTGCTTCATAGTATGTATTCGTAGAATCATCATAAAAACAAATTATTTTCTCGTCTCCTCCAGACTCATCTATTCTTGTATTTAATTTTAATGCATCATATTTAAATGCAGCTGATTGATCTGCTTCATATATATTTCTTCCATCATCTAATGTTAATTTTTCGCAGTCAATTTTATGATATTGAAAATTTGAAATTTCTCCAGGTGTATCTCCTATATCTGTTGTGAAGTACATATTTTCTAAACTTACTGTCGTGTTATTATTGTTACTTTTTACTACGGCATAATCATTAAATATTTGTGTTCCACATGGTATTCCTTGCATGAATGATACCATACATACATTGTTTAATATTGAATCCCAATCTTTTTCTGTTAGTATTGGTAGTTTATAGTCTTCTGCCACTCCATTATGGCTTTTGTTATATGTAGATATTGCTGAATTTAAGTTATATTGTATTGAATTTTTTATTATGTCTCTTTTGTGTTGTGCCATTATTGATGTATTAGATTCTGGATCGTTTTCAGGTTGTCCCTTAATGTCAAATATTTTTTCTTCTCCGAAAGATGTATTAAAAGCAACTTCATTTGTATCTGTAATATTTTTTTGGAAAGTTTCTGCTTTGACATCACTTAAATTATTTTGTACCCATTCTGAAAAGAAATATGCTTTTATATAATATTCTTTTGCCTCTGGATCTTCTATCGTTTGATTTTTATAAGTTACTTGTATTGAACTATAGTTTTGCCCATCTATTAAATTTTGATAATCTGGATTTTCATTAATTAATTGTTCTATTTCTAAAGTGTCTTCAATTATCTGGTCTCCTGTTTGCATTCTTATGTTTGGCTCATCATTAGTGTCTTCTTGATCTATTCTTTTAGAAATATAATAACCATTACTATATTCTTGACCTTCTTTATAATTGAAGTAATTAATTAAATTATATATTTCTGATGTTCCTGTAAGGTCTGTTCCTTTGTTTATATTTACTTCGACTTTAAAATAAGTTGTGTTTTTTGAAGCTTCTGTATTCGAACTAGGCAATAATTCATCATACTTATCGCTAGTTGCTAAAGAATATCCTCTATCGTTTCTTTTTACTCCTTTTATTAGTAAATCTCCATTTATGTCTATATTTTTTGTATCTATCAAATATCCCGATTTTGAAAACTCGTTTGTTATATAATCGTCTGGTGTTGTTCCACTAACTTTGGTATCTCTATTATTTCTTTTTGTTCCATATACTGTAATATAATTATCTAGTGTATAACTTGCAACAAAATTATAGTTATTTCCATCTTTATAATTGGCACTATAATAAATAAATGGTTTTACCATATAATTGTAGTTTACATCGTTAGCATTTGGGTTAATTGTTGCTTTACTGATTGTTGCAAAATCCGCGTTGCTTTTATTTTGTATCTTGCTATAGCTTATTTCATTATTTCCTTCTGTGTTTGATCTTGTTACTCTTTCTGTACCTGATGTTAAGAAAATTAAATTGCCTTCTTTTGTCATTACAGCTTGTCCTGCATCACTTGCATCTGGATCAGTTTCGCTTCCTCCTGGGATAGTTGCTATTGTATTAGTTTTAGTTGGACTATATATATAGTAACCATCATATGTTGTAAATAATATTGCTGGTATATAAGGAAGAAGTAAGTTTTTTGACGCACTTGACATACCCATATTTGTAGCTAGAGTAGTAAAAAATGTATTAACCGAAGCTAATACATAACTTTTTACTGACTCACCAGTTACTTGTTGGGTATTTAATGAATTCATTTGATAGGCAGCTATGGCGTCATATGTTGAATCTGTTAATTTAGTTTGATAATTTGTAATTAATGACAGTGTGTCTGTTTGGGTCTGTATGTAATTTTCTAATACAATTGCTATTGGTAATAAAATTAAAACAAATATGATTGCAAAATTTTGATATTTCATAGATCAACCTTTCTATTGACTTTAGTTACTACCATTGTTTTGGACAACACCTGAATGTGCTCCGCTTATTTGATATGAACCTTGTCCTGATATAGCATAAAATACATTTCTTAATGATTGCGCTATTGTTGTATCTGTATTAGTGCTACTAACTGAAACAATGTCTCCTTCTTTTAATGTATATTTGCCTGAAGAGTAAACTTGATTTTCTATAGTATCAGTATAAACCGAAAAATATACGTTTTCTCCGACAACAGAACTAGTAGTCCATGTTGTTTTCTTTCCTATGTTATCATCCATCTTTTTAACTTCTATGTCTGTTTTAAAACTATGTCCTAAAGCTGCTATACTGTCTTTGTAGCCATCTAAATCAGCTTGAGTTATTGCTCCAACATTTCTTACTTGATCAACAAATTCAACTGTGCTTTGTTGAACAGATTGTTTAGCTATATCATCGTTTCTATCAGCTATTGTCATTAGTGGAAATACAAACATTAATATTGCTGCAATAAAAATTGCAATAATTGTTACTAAAGTATCGTTCATTTTTCTCTCCTATCTTAGCTTAAAATAATTTTATTTTAGTTTATATGTTATAATTGTTTTTGTACTTGGTGGTCTTGTTACTATTTCTTCACCATATTCATCCTTTTCGACAGTACCACTTATATTGTATTCTAAGTATGATTCTTCAAATATTGCTGTACTGCCTGGTGTAACACTTTCTATTAAATCTAACAATCCCTTACCTACATAGCTTACTTCTGGCAAATGTTTCATTTGTGTTCCATAAATATATGCATTAATTCTATCTATTCTGTATGATGAATCATTTTGGTTTCGCCATGGTGCCTCAAATAGGTATGCCGACTTGGTTGGATTATTATATTCGCTTCTTAGTCTAGTATAATAAGCATTATCATTACTACTTCCCGGATTTATAGATACTGCTGTTGCAACATCGCTGTCTAGATTTTGGTCAAATACTTGATGTTCTGTTCCATCTTTTTTTAATATTCTTATTCTTATATTAGCATCTGACTGTGCATATCTATATAGGGTAGGTATTACTGTTTCAATACCTACCTCTCTTGTTACATTATTTTCTAAAGCTTCTACTTTTGGTAGAAACTCTTCTAGTTTTAAATTGTCTAATACAGCATCTGTCGTTTGCCTAGCGCGAGCCAATAAATACATCGCTACACTAAAAGCTAGGATGAATAGTAGAGCTGCACCAGCCATTTTTAACGCATCTACTGCATTTTCCATATTTTCTCCTTTTTTTTATTATAGTTATGGTGTTGTTGGCGCAGCTGCTGGAACCGCAGTTTTTACATCTCCTGTTGCTGGATCTAATTCTGTTATTATAACTGCATATATAATTCCGTCTTCTGTGTACTCATGTACATCATAATTTTTTCCTGCACTAATCTTTTTTGCTAAGTTACGCATTTCTGTAGACGCTTTATCGATGTCAGCTTGTGCACTACTGAATCCACTTGCATTTGTGTAAGCATTGCAAGCATTACATAATGAATTTACAGATCCTGAATAAGTTCCTACACCATTTTGTAGTATACTAATGAATTTACCACTTTCATTTACATATTGGTTATTTTGGCTTATTGTATCTTCAATCATTCTTTTAATTTCAGAGCCTGATTTAGTTCCTATGTATTTTTGAATCATTGAATTATACATTTGTTTATCTTGCTGATTCATTTGTCCTGCTGCTGTTTGTATTGTTGTTTGTGCTGAATTATAAATATACATACCTATAGCAATAAGTAGTATACATATTAATATAGCTCCAGCTATTAATAGAGCTTTTGAAGCATTCTCCATTTTTTATTCCTCCTTATTTTTCTTTTGATTTTATTATAATCCCTTTTAGGGAATATTGAAAACTAATTAATTTTTTCTGAAAAAACAATTTTTTTGATTTGTCCTGTTTTTTTATGGTATTCTTTTTCTTTCATTTCAAATTTTGAAGTACTAAATGCATATACTACTTTTTCTGGTCCTGCATTTTTGTTTAGCATTAATTCTTCCATTGGTATTTGCACTAATTCTTCATTTTGAGTTGATTTTGTTTCTAAATATATTTTAATAGAATTCTTATCATTTTCTTCAAATATTAATTTATCATTTTGTTTTATATTATTTTCTTTATTTAAAGAAATAGCTTTATTCATTAATGTTACTACTGTATTTATTTGAATTTGACTATTTTCATAATATAAAAATTCTTTATTTATTGCATTTATTTCATTTGTTTTTTTTGAATATTCACTGTATTTGGCAAATACTATTGAAATTACGGAAATAACAATTATTGTAATTATTATGAATATTTTTTTCATTTTACCTCTTTATTATATTATAATAAGTCTTTTTTTTCAAGAATAATATTATAAGCTATTTGCAATGGATATTGCATTATTGACTCTAGAATCATCGGTTTTAAAAATTACATAGTTTATTCGGCCTAATGAATTTTGTGATTTTATTTCTATTTCAAAACTAATTATGTCATTTACATTTGGTTTAATATTATCTCCATAATAGCAATTTCTTATTAAATATATATATGCTTCTTCTGTTTTATTTTCCAAATGTTCTATTTTTGTTGAAGAAGTACTTCCTTGAAGTTCAATAGTTAAATGTGTTGGATCTACTAGTCCTTCTGCTGATGTTGGATCTTCTTGCATTTCATTATTATAATTTTTTGCAAAGTTCGCACAAGTAATTATGTCATGAATTGTTGCATATTGTTGTACGGTACCTCCTACTTGTACTGCTCCTACATATTTTGTGAATTGTGAATTAAAATTTGAACTCTCTATAGCTTGCATTTGATTATCATAAGTTTTTGTTACATCTGATGCCGAGGTGAACATTCTTACTGCTACCCCTATTATTAAAATCGCTATTAACACTGCTCCAGCTATTATAAAAGCTTTTGATGCATTTTCCATTGTAATTCCTTTCTCTTAAAATTATTTAGGTTCAAATTTCATATAGTATATTCTTCCAACTTCATTGTATTTTACTTCTGTACATTCAAATACTATTGCTTTTAATTCAGCATAACCTGTTTTATCTATTCTTGTAATTTCTAGTCTAGTTCCTCTTTGCTTAGGTTGGATATCTGTTGTGTCATCTTCATGTAAAGCTATTTCTTCTATTGCTTTATATTTCTCATATTCACTACCCGTTTTATTATAAATACTGTTTGATCCTATAGTTGGAAAAATCAAATTATATGTTCCTACACCTAATACGGTTCGTTCAGAAATTACTGTTTCTCTTTGACAGCCAGGTGCTGAATAATCCTTATCTAGAATCCCGTCTCCATCTAAATCTATCATCCTATATACTTCTTTTGTTGTTTTAGCCTTTATTGGATTCTTTAAAGAAAATTCTATGTTCATTGAATAATCTGCATTTTCTTCGTAATTTCCTAAAGGATTAGCATGTAATGATTGATTGTATATTTTATTTGTAGAAATTGCTAGTCCTATTGCTGAAATTACATCTGTTCCATACATGGAGCTTCTATCAAAAGCAAGAAATCTTTGATTAAATTCAGAATTTTGTTGTTGGACTTCTTTATCGTATTTAGAATTTTCTAGACTACTAATAGATGTAAATAGATAAACTAGTAATCCAATTAATAGAACTGCAATTATCATTCCTGCACCCATTTTTAGTGCTTCTGATGCATTCTCCATATATTTCTCCTTTTACATTTGTGATGTCATGTTAGCAAATGCGTCTGTCATACTCAACATACCTATAACACATAGTGGAGCTATTAAATATCCTACAAATAGCATTACCATAGGAGCAAAACCTACCACTTTTCCTATCATTGATTTTCTAGAAATTAACCTTTCATTTGATTCTTTACGTTTTTCTTGATAATATGCTCTTTCTGTATCTAGCTCATCAAATGCTTGTCTAATTGGTATTTTTTCAACTGCTGATTGTAAGCTTTCTACAATACGTATTAATTGTGGGAAGGATACATCATTTTTTAATTCTTCTAAAGCTTCCCAAGGTCCACTTTCAAAGTTATTAACACATTTTGATATTGGCTCTCTATAAATATTAGAATATCTTTCTAGCCATTCTAATATCATTTCAACATTTACCCTTTCTATTTTCATTAGCATAAGGATAATTGTTTGGAATTGCATTACTTCATTTTCCATTTCCATTTGTCTCATTATTTTTTGGAACATTAATAACCAAATTGGTCCATAATAAGCTATTGCGGCTATGCCAAATGAAATTAAAAATTCAAACCATCTCATGTACTCATTTTGTACTGTTTTTAAATCTTCATGTATCCATGTTGCTGCATCTGTTATTTCTTCAGCTGTTGCTCCCGCATAGTATTCATCTTCTTCTAAGTCTTTTTGTATCATTTCTTGCGTTACGCCTTTGTCGCTTCTATATTTATCCATATATTTGTTATGTATTTCTAATTCTGCATATGCTTTATTAGCATCTTTTTCACTCATATTTCCTAATAAATCATAGTCTGCTCTTGGTTCTTCATATATATATTCTATTGTTAGGTTGTGTAATTGCCAAAACATAAACATTGATATTATAAATCCTACTATTGCATACATACACCTATCAATGTATAACCATTCCATTTTTAATTTTGTAGCAGAATCTTTCATTAATTTTATTTTTAATCTATATTCTTTTGTGCCTTCTTTAGGAATAATTTTATCTACAAATTTTTTAATTATTTTTTTCTTATATAGTTTTTGTTCCCAAGGATTTTGCATATCTCGTCCAGTATTTACACTACCATTATCTTTCAGTTTTCTAACTAAGATATAACATATGAATGTTAACACTATTAATGCCATTTGTACTATAAAACCTGTTTTTCCATCATAGAAAGACCCTGTAAAAGAGAACATGCTTACTGCCCAGTTTTTGATAGGCTCTAAAAATAATATAGGTAATGCTGCAATCATTGATAATGATTGAAATACATAATCTAGTTTTTCTCTTTTTAAAATTTCTATTTGCATTTCTTGAGTAATATTATTTAAGTTTTTCAAATATAGTGATGCACCATCTGAATCTTGTCTATCACCAAACTCTTTTGTTAGGTATGATATACCTGCAAATTCTTTTAAGAAACTATTTGGTGCTATATCATAATATTTTTCTAGCTCCATTTCTGGATCATCAGAAATAAGTATTTCGTATATTTTTTGTGCTTGTTTTGATACTTCTAATTCATCATTCTGTGCTACTTCATATACAGCTTCCTCAACTAGATTAAATTCGTGAAAAGCATGTCTCATTTCTGAAAACATATCAATTTGTTCTTTTAACAATTTATTGTCTACCTTATCTACCATACCACTTAAAAATGTTTCGATAAAGAATAATTCAAATAGCAATAATGTTGCAAGTAGTACTACATTATGTTTAGCCACTAAAATAATTACTATTGTTAAAGGAACAACTACTATAATTCCTTTGGTTATCATTTGTGCTACTTGCATTCTAGTCAAGTATTCATCTTCTAGATTTATAATTTCAAGTCTTCTTCTTAATTTTAGTACATATCTTCTTAAAAATGGGATTTTTATTATTAGTATGTAGACTTTTTGGTAAAAAATCTCTTTTGAAAAAGCTTTAGTTTTTGTACCATCAACTAGTGATGCAACAAATTTTGTATTCTTTTTATTTGTAAATTTATTTACTATTAAATATGCTACTACTAGTACTCCAAAAACGCCAAATATAATTGGAATTAATTTCCCTAGCATTTCATTGGACATTTTATGTTGCACCTCCTATTTTACGTTTTTTATTAATTCTATACACCTGGTACTGGTCCTATATTTTGTGATTGTCCCATTGGGTTCATTGGGTTTTGTGGTCTAGGTTGTTGTTGAGGTTGTTGCTGCATTCTAGGTTGTTGTGGTGGTTGCTGTTGCATTCTAGGTTGTTGTCCTGCCATTCTTTGTTCTATCTGTTGTTGTTCAGCTTGTCTTTTTAATGCTGCTCCTTCTGTGTCAGTTGCGCCTAATGTTTGTGATTTTATTCCCCAATTTCTTTCTAAGAATTTGTCAAATGCTATTTTATCATTATCATCCATATTTTCTCTCATTCCTCTGATGTTTGGTTCTGATATAGGATTTACTAATACATATGAATCATTAACAAATTCTAATATGTTTCTATATTTATATAATTCTTTATTTGTCGTTTTTGAAAAGAACATTGTTGCATTATCAAAGAATTTTTCAAATTTTCCTTCCATAGTTTTTTCTCTTCTATGGTCATATGTGTATTCATTTTTTTCTTCAACAGGGATACATTCTGTTATTCTTTCGATGTAACGTCTACCTCTAAAGTCTTTAACTAAGTGTATATCAAAGTTTAGAACTTGAACAACTTGGTCTTCTGCTACTTTTTCATCAGTGAATGTTCCAGCTCTTAACATTGAGTTTCTTAGGGCTGTTATTAGGTTTGGAAATGTTTTAGCGTGGTGAGTAAATAATGTGAATTTAGAAGCAACTTGGGCTGACTGAATCATCCAAGATGCAACTGGGTCAGTAGCAACCTCACCAATGATATTAACAGAACCGTCAGTTTTCTTTTGAACGTCCAAACATTCCTGACCTGCAATTGTTTCAGTTTCACGCATTGATAAGATGTTTCTAGTTGGGTATATTTTTCTTAAGTGCAGCTCGAATGCAGTTTCAGTTATACGAAGGTTCATTGTTTCGTATATATTTTCTATCATTGCCATAAGCATTGTTGTTTTTCCGGCAACCTTGCTCTCCTGTTAGAGCTATGATTCTTGCGCCTTTTACAAGGAATTTTAATAATTCTATAGTTTCTTCTTTTCCATCAAATTTAACGATTTGTTCTAGTGTTGCTCTTTGAACGTCGAATTTTCTTACGAAGAAAGCCCATGTTTCAGACATACTAGGTCTAACAACAACGACACGAGAACCATCTTTCATTTCATTAATTTTATAACCATTTGTATCAGATAACTGACCTGGGTTATTGTATTTATATATGTTTTGACATACTCTTTTTAGTTCTGCTTCTGTTCCAAATGAAAGGAAGGCTAGTCTTATTGATTTACCATGGAACATTATCCAAATACTATCACATGCACGTGGTACTTTGGCATCTACAATTTGAGATAAATAGTCTGCATCTGTTTGTGCAACTTGGCTTAAAAAGCTTTCTGGTAAACCAGATACACCACCAGATACGCCATCTATATTCATATCTCTTACTTCATCAATACTACTGTATCCTTTGTATTTCTGATAGATTCTTTGAACTACTATTTCTAGTTTATCTCCGAAAGATAATTGAAAGTTTTCTTGATCATATATTTTTCCAATTTCATCATCTGTTATAACATAACATGGCTTAGATTCACCTTGAACATATTTCATTTCGTCTAAGTTGTATTTTTTTATCATTTCGCCTAAAGCTTCATAACCAAATTCTTTTTGATATTCATGTATTATAACATCAAATTTATCTTGACCTGTTAATAAAGATGGAATATCGAACGGAATTGCTTTAGATATATTAGTTTCGGTAACACCATATTCTTTAGATAATAAATCATATATTAATTCTTTAATATACTTTTTATCATTAACATCACCATATGTACAACCTTTTAAAGCTTTTTTCAATTCATATTTTTTATTTTTTCTTCTTTTTAATTCTTCTTCTGATAAACCAATATCATAAAGATTAACTTTTGTAATTTCGTCTAGTCTTTTCTTTATGAAAATTATCATTTTATCTAGTGTGTATGTTTGGTCATCTTGTTCTACAGCACTTTCTACTTCAGCTTTTTGATTTTCTTTTATTTTGTAAAGTATAAAAGCTATAACTGCTATAATAACCAATATTACGAGTAATGTGTTAACCATTTCTAAAGAAACTCCTTTCTCTTTTGCTACTTAATAATTTGCTATTCGTGTTTTAATTTGTGGTTTAATCTCTTCTTGTCATTAATACTTCTTGTGTTTTTAATATTAATCTATCTACTGCATTTGCCACTTCATCAACAAATACAATATTTCTATCATTACTGCTCATTAAACTTTTTCTAAATTTTAAGAAAAATCCTCCTATTGCACCTTCATTTGCATTTTCAAAAAATAGTGTGTTGTAAGATACAGCTGGAATTTCTTTTTTTTCTCCTAATGCTCTTGCAACATTTTTTTTCGTAAATTTTGAATATCTATCATACCTACCTATTAGTGGTAATACTTTGTTTTCTTTGAACATTGGATGATTTTCTTTTGTTTTCTTATAATCATCTAAATCAATCTGTCTCTGAGTTATATTGTATACAACTACATATGACATTTTTAGTATTTCTTCTATAAAAGGATCACCAAATCCTTTTTGTAAATCAACAAATACATAATCATATTGTTGATTAGCAAGTTTAATTAAATCTTTGTATGCAGTTTTTATTCTTTCTATATCACCTGGTCTGTCTGTTTCTAAACTTAATATTACTTCTAATCTTCCTTTAAATATTACTTGTGAATAGTCTGATATTGCTTCTCCTGAATTTTTTCCACTTGCTAATAGCTTTGCTAAACCTTCTATTCCACTTCCTATATCTATTTTTCCAGCATTTAATTTCATTACAGCTTTTCTTGTTGCACTTTCCTGTTGATTAAAATATGCCGTTTTTATTGTTTTATCATTGACATTTGTATCAACAATTAAAATCCTACTATTATTCTCTACTGACATATAACTTGCTAATGCTATCATAGAAAGTGTTTGTGCTGTTTCTTTTTTCTTATCACTCCAAAATGATATGATTGGCATCTTGCTTATGCTCCTTTTTCTATTTTTCTTACTGTTCTTCCTATTTCTCCACTACCGATTCCTTCTTGTTCTAATATTCCTTCTGCTATTTGTTGTAGTGCAGCTTTATAAGTTGAACTCAAATTTCTAAAATTTAATTTTGATGTTCTTTGATTTTCTATTATTGCGTTTTGTTCTCCTGAATCAAAAGGAAAATCAATATGCTCTTTTTCCCATTCTATATTGTAGTTCATGGCTAAAAATTCTAAATACTCATCTTCTTCTCTTAAGAAGTTTTTTGAAAAAAGTACTTTTGTTAAAGTTATTTTTTCTTCAACTCCAGAGATTGCTTCTAGTCCTTTTTTTAAAGAATATACATCAAAAGATGTTACAAAATATTTTTTTATAGCTTCGCCAGCATTGTAGTTGTTATACCCTGCATATGTATCAATATCTAGCATACAATAGTCATATTCAAATTCATCTTCACTTGCCAATCCTAAATAACCTCTAATTTCATCTAAATCTGAAAATCCTACTGCTACATCCATGTCCTCATATTCTGTTATATATGAAGATGTTGGATGAATTACTGGTACTACATATTTTGCCTTTTGTGTAATTGTTGTATCAACTACTAAAACTTTTTTTCCTAATGCTGTTATTATTTTGGATACATATAATAAAAAATCTGTTTTGTCATATGCACCTATAAATGCAATTTTTTTCATTCGTTCCTCCAAAATTAATATTAATACCCTAAATCTCCCATTAAAGCTTCTCTAGCTGCTTGTATATTTGTTGTCTCTGTTTGATATCCTTCTGTAATTGCATCTATGTCTTCTTCATTATAAGTTTCATTTCTTAATCCTGCAATTATGTTCTCTCTGAATGTTAATGCATTTTCGTATGTGTCATTTGGACTTCCTACGTTATCATATAAAGCTGCCCATTCTTCTCCATTTCGGCTTATGTTACTTTGTATTAAAGCTATTACACGGTCGTCAGGAATATATGTACAATTTAACGCAGCTTGTGCTGGGTCAGTATATTGTGTTGCATATAATTTCGTTCCACTCATTATATATGATTCTACTATTGCATAATTTAGCGTTAACAACTGGCTTTCAGAAAGTTTTAGCCATATTGTTGTAGTATTACATGTTTCAACTTTAATTTTTGATAGTACAATACTATCATATCCTAAGCATGCTAATCTTATATCTATGTAATCTCCTTCTTGTAGCATTGATGGCAATGATATCATGTTATATTCTACCATTCTATATGTAGAAGCTTCAGAAGAATTAACTACTAAATCTTCTGTCAACATTGCATTTTCTTTAATATCAACTTGTGCTGTCATTTGTAGAACTGGTTCTATTTCTTCATTTTCATCAACTTGAGTATAATAATTTTCTATATTTTCATCTGTTATCGCGTTTTCTGGCACATATTGTGATGGAACGCTTGCTGTTGTTATAGTCAAAATTTCGCCTTTTTTAGTATCTTTAGCAGCTACATAAACTGTTTTTAGTGCTATTTCTTTTTCTTTTTGAGCATTTGCTAAATCTTCTTGTATTTTTCTATTTTGCATAATTAAAATTCCAGCTACTACCGCTCCTATAATTATTGCTATTAAAAATCCAATAAGAAACGCATTTCTCATTTTTCTTTGCATTGGGTTCATTGCCATGATTATATTCCTCCTTATAGTGCTTTCAGCACGCTTTTTTATTTCTTTATATGTTCATAAAACTCTTGATATTATTGTACAACATTGTCTGATTTTAGTAAATATTATCGCAAAATGTAATCCAAACTTCATTTGTTTGTAACATAATCGTAATTTAAATCAATATATATTTTCTGAATATTTCATAAACTCCATCTTCATTGTTTGTACTTGTTATTTCATTTGCTATTTCTTTAATGTTTTGCGTACTATTTCCCATTGCTACGCCAAGTCCAGCTTCTTCAATCATCTCTTTATCATTTACATTGTCCCCAATAGCTATTACTTCTTCTTTCGATATGTTTTCTTTTTTCATTATATATTCAAGCGCTGTCCATTTATTTACATTTTTATTTGTGATTTCAGTATAGCAATATTCTACTAATATTTCTTCTGTTCCTGATTTAATTATTTTTTTTGACATATGAGCAACGTCTAGTACATCTATATCATTTATAGTTCTTAATTTCTTTATTATGCTACCAAATACTATTTGACTTTGATCACATACTGTAACTTTTAAATACTTTTGATTATTTGTTCTTAAAACATAATCATATACATCTGTCAGTATATTTATATTGGTTCTTTTTTCTTCTTGTTTATGAGTGTTTTCGCTATGATAAAATAAGGTATTATAATTTAGTGATTTTGTTAATACTTCATTTTCTGTATAGATGTTATAATAAATGCTATTTTCCTCGCAAATTTTTACTATATTTAGTATTTGTTCTTTGCTCAAAAACTGGTCATAAACAATCGACTTTTGACGCATATCATATACTGTTGCTCCATTTCCCGATACTAAATAGTGATTTGCTTCTAGTTCTGTTGCTAAATCTTCTACTGAGCTTATCGGTCTTCCAGATGCAAGTACTACTTCGACTCCTTTTTGGGTAGCTTCTTTTATTGCTTCTCTTGTTCTTTGTGAAACTTCTCCATATGAATTTAGTAATGTTCCGTCTAAATCAATTGCTACTAATTTATACATTTTTTTCTCCTTTGCTTAGTTTTAAAATCTTTTCACATTATAACATTACCACTTTTTTTTTTAAATATTTTATATAAAAATTTCCAGTTTATTTTTTTTAAAATTACGTATCATAAATATTGAAAAAACATTTTAGTTTTTTCAAATAGAATTAAAATCTATGGAGGTGAATTAGACATGACTAATAACAGTAATAGAAAGTTAGTTCCAGAAGCTATGGATTCTTTAGAAAAATTCAAATATGAAGTAGCTAATGAAGTTGGTGTTAATTTAAAAAACGGTTATAATGGTAATATTTCAGCTAGAGATGCTGGTAAAATAGGTGGTAACATGGTTAAGAAAATGATTCAACAAGCTGAAAATTCTATGATTAACAAATAGTTTTAGTTTTTAAATATCCATAAGTTTTAGTTTTTTCTAAAGTTTATGCATGTTTAAAGTAAGAAAAAGCAGGATGAAATTCCTGCTTTTTTCACTATCTCTATGTTTACTATTTGTAATTTTGATGTTATAATATTATGTATACTCATTTACTATTTTATACGAAAGGAGTTTTTTCTTATGAGTAACGAATTAGCTGACCTCAAGCGGATACTTTTAAAAACGCCAGGTGCTCATTTTCACTACTGTGTAGAACGGTATCTGAAGGGTGTAAGCAAATCTGATTTTAAGAAGGATATGTTCTTAGGGGAGTTCGAACCTGATTCGGGCATTCCGGTTTTGCTCAGTCGTTTTTTTAGTAAAAGTAATTATTCTGTCTTTAAAAGCAGTCTCTTGAATTTAAGCACAGACGTAATTCATACTAAATTGATGAACCCCCGTACCTCTTATAAGGATTTGTCAGAATTATCTTGGTTTGTGTCAAAAAAATATTTACAGGATTTACTCCGTTTTTTTGATGCAGATGATTTGAGTGGAAGTAAAAAAGCTCGTTTTATCTTTCTTTTTAAGATCTTAGAGCCTATTTTTCTTTTTCCGCTTTCTTCTGTTAGTTTAACCCCTCATACTTTACAGCGAGCCAAGGCAACTTTCATTGGTTACACTTGTAAGCCCTCTGCTACAATTTTAAAATATCTTGATAACGCTACTATTGATTTGCAGTGTTTGGCTAACAACGAATTTGATGACACATGGCTTATTCGCGAAATTCGTAAGAGCCTTTAGGGTAAGTAAAAATCTCTCGTGCTTTGCAATAATTTGGCACGAGAGATTTTTACGTTATAGAACAAAGGTTTACTATTGTTCTACATTATATATTATATTTTTCTCTTTTTTCATATTCTGTGTGTAAAAGTTCATGTGCTTTATGGCTTCCTGGTTTTTCTAAGTAATCTTTATATATTTTCTTTATAATTGGATTTTCATGTGATTTTCTAATTGTACTTTTTTCATCTATAGAATATAAGCAGTCTGCTCTTAATTTTCTTATATCTTTTTCTGCTCTTTCTTTTGAACTTCTAATTGGTTGACCTCCACCCATTACGCAGCCGCCTGGGCATGCCATTATTTCTACAAATTGATAATCTGCTTTTCCTGATTTTATTTCTTCCATAATTTTTTGAGCATTTGCTAATCCACTTGCTGCAACTACTTTTATCTCATTTCCTGCTATGTTTACGGTAGCTTTTTTGATTCCTTCTCCCCCTCTTACTTGTTCGAAATCTATTTTTTCTAAATCTTTTCCTGTTAGAGTATCTTGAGCTGTTCTTAATGCTGCTTCCATTACTCCACCTGTTGTTCCAAATATTGCTCCGGCACCTGTTGCTTCTCCCATTGGGCTATCAAAATTCGTGTCTTCTAGTTTTGTAAATTCAATATTTGCTTGTTTTATCATTCTTGCTAGTTCTCTTGTTGTTATTACGTTGTCAACATTATATATTCCAGAGTTTTTCATTTCCTCTCTTTGTCTTTCGAATTTTTTAGCTATACATGGCATTACTGAAACCACATATATTTTTCTTGGATCTATTCCTTCTTTTTCAGCGTAATATGATTTTAGAATAGCTCCAAACATTTCGTGTGGTGATTTACATGTAGATAGATGAGGAATTAGTTCTGGATAATTCATTTCAATATATTTCACCCATCCAGGACTGCAAGATGTAATCATAGGAAGTGTTCCGCCTTTTGAAAATCTTTCTATAAATTCGTTGGCTTCTTCCGTTATTGTAAAGTCTGCTCCTGTATTGGTATCAAACACTTTGTCGAATCCTAGTCTTTTTAATGCTGTTACCATTTTCCCAGTTACGTTTGTTCCTATTTCCATTTGGAATTCTTCTCCAAGCGCTGCTCTAACAGCTGGAGCTGTTTGCACTATAACATAAGATTCTGGATCTTTTAATTTAATCCAAACATCATCAATTGTTTCTTTTTCATGAAGAGCTCCTGTAGGGCAGCTTTGAATACACTGTCCACAAAATGTGCAGTTTACATCATTTAAGCTGTGGTCTCCTACTGTAGAAATACAAGATTCAAAGCCTCTGTTGATACAATCTATTGCTCCTATTTTTTGTACGTTTTTACATGCAGCTATACATCTTCTACACAAAATACATTTATTAAAATCTCTTACGATTGATGGTGATAGCTCATCTATTTTATGCTGTGTTCTTTCTCCTTCAAATTCTACATTTAGAACATTAAACTTTGTTGCTAATTTTTGTAGTTCGCAATTTCCTGAACGTGTACATGTTAAACAATCTTTTGAGTGATTTGAAATTATTAAATCTAATATCACATGTCTTGCTTCTAGTACGTTTGGAGTATGTGTATGTACTACCATTCCTTCTTCAACTGTTTGAATACATGATGTGGCAAATCCTCTTCTTCCTTCTACTTCGACTATACACATTCTACAATCTCCAACTTCATTTATGCCTTTTAGAAAGCATAATGTTGGGATATCTATTCCTACTTGCTTTGCTGCTTCTAATATTGTTATTCCTTTTTTTGCTTTTACTTCTTGCCCATCTATTGTAAGTGTTACAAATTCATTTTCCATTTTGAATTTCTCCCTTCTTTTTAGATATTTTCTTGATTTATTCTTTAGTTTCCAATTGCTTTAAATGGGCAACTTGTTAAGCATGTTCCACATTTTATACATTTTTCTTGGTTGATTACTCTTTTTTCTCTACTTTCTCCTTCTATTGCTGATACTGGACAATTTCTTTGGCATAAACCACAGCCTTTACACAATTCTTCATTTATTGTGATATTTGACATTGCTTTACATTCTAGGGCTCTACATTCTTTTTGAATTGCGTGTTCTCTAAATTCTTCTCTAAAATATTTTAATGTACTTATTACAGGATTTGGAGCACTTTGTCCTAGTCCACATATACTTGCTTTTTGTATATTTGCTGCTAATTTTTCTAGTTTATAAATGTCTAATTCAGTACCTTCACCTTCACATAGTTTGGTTAAAATTTCTAACATTCTTTTTGTTCCAATTCTACATGGCGTACATTTTCCACAACTCTCACTTACTGTAAATTCTAAATAGAATTTAGCCAAACACACCATACATTTTGTATCATCCATTACAATTAATCCACCAGATCCCATCATTGATCCTATTTGTTTTAATGATTCATAATCTATTGGTGTGTCTAAATGTTCTTTAGGTATACATCCTCCTGATGGACCTCCTGTTTGAGCAGCTTTAAACTCTCTTCCATTTGGAATTCCTCCACCTATATCATAAACAATTTCTCTTAATGTTGTTCCCATTGGAACTTCAACTAGTCCTATATTATTTACATTTCCACCTAATGCGAATACTTTTGTTCCTTTTGATTTTTCAGTTCCAATTGATGAGTACCATTCTGCTCCTTTTAAAATGATTTGTGCAATGTTAGCATATGTTTCAACATTATTTATTAATGTTGGTTTTCCCCATAATCCACATTGTGCTGGATATGGTGGTTTTACTCTAGGCTGTCCTCTTTTACCTTCAATTGATTCTAGTAAAGCTGTTTCTTCTCCACAAACAAATGCTCCAGCACCTAATCTTATATCAACATCAAAATCAAAATTTGTGCCAAATATATTTTTTCCTAAGATACCATATTCTCTTGCTTGATCTATTGCAACTTGAAATCTATGTACTGCTATTGGATATTCTGCTCTTACATATATAAATCCTTTGGTAGCTCCGATGGTGTATGCTGCAATTGCCATAGCTTCTAAAACTGAGTGTGGATCTCCTTCAAGAATACTTCTGTCCATGAATGCTCCTGGATCTCCCTCGTCAGCGTTGCATACAACATATTTTTGATCACCTTTTGATTCTTTGGTTAGTTCCCATTTCTTACCTGTAGGGAATCCTGCTCCTCCACGACCTCTTAGTCCTGATTTTGTAATTACATCTATTACGTCTTCAGGTGACATTTGTGTTAAAACTTTTTCTAATGCCTTATATCCGTCAAATGCAATATATTCATCTATTTCTTCTGGATTTATTACTCCACAATTTTTTAGTGCTATTCTTTTTTGTTTTTTATAAAAGCTTAGTTCGTCTAATTTTTGAACTTTCTTTCCATCTATATCTTTACATAATAATCGTTCAACTATTTCTCCTTTTTGAATATGTTTTTCAATTATTTCTTCACAATCTTCTACTTTACAATTTGCATAGAATGTATCTTCTGGTCTTATTATTACTATTGGTCCTTTAGCACAAAGTCCAAAACATCCTGTTTGAATTACTCTTACATTTTCTATGTTTTTTTCTTTTATGATTTCTCTGAATCTCTTTAATATTTCAGGTGATTTTGATGATGTGCATCCTGTTCCATGACAAATTAAAATATGTTTTTCTCTTGTATCACTACTTGTATTTATTCTTAGGTCTAATTCTTTTCTTTTAGTTTTTCTGATTTCTTCTATTTCTTGTAGAGTTTTCATTATTTTTCCTCCATTCCTATTTAGATTCTAGCTCGTCTATAATTTCGTCTAACATTTTTACAGTAGCTTTTCCGTGCACTTCATTGTTTACTGTAAAAACTGGTGCTAGACCACACGCTCCTACACATCTTGTGGCTTCTATTGAAAACTTTCCGTCTGGTGTGGTTTCTCCTTCTTCAATTTTTAATCTTTCTTTTAAACGATCTAATATTTTTTGTGATCCTTTGACATAACAAGCTGTTCCTAAGCACACTGCTATATGGTATTTTCCTTTTGGTTTTAGTGTAAATCTTGAGTAAAATGTTATTACTCCATAAATTTCTGCCATAGGCATTCCCAAATATTCTGATATTTCTTTTTGTGCTTTTTGTGGAATATATCCTGACTTTTCTTGAATGTCATTTAAGATTTTAATTAAGTTACTTTTGTCTTTTTCGTATTTCTCTAGTATTTCTTTGTAAGTTCCTTCACAATTACATTTTATATTTTCCATATTTTTACCTCCTAAATAGGAATAAGCTAGTTTGATTATATCAGACTAGCTTACTTTTTATCAACTGTTTTTTATACTATGATGTTTTATTTTTTTATATTACAAAATACTTTATATATTTTTTATAATTTCTTTTTTGGTTAGGTAAAAATAGTGGACAATTCTTATTGAATTATCCACTGTTTTTATTATACTTCTGGTTCTGAAATTCCGAAATTTTTTCCGTCTTTTAATTTATATATTACATTTACTTTATTTGTGTCTACATCTATGTATGCTAAAAAGCTTTGTGTTTTTCTTTCTTGTAATATTAATTTAGCATCTTCTGCAGACATAGGTTTTATTCCGTAATAAGTTGTTTTTATTATTTCACCTTCTGTTTCATGTTGTTCTGCAACTTCGATTTCTTTTGCTCTTATTGATTCTTCTTTGTTCATTCTTTCTTTTTTAGTTTTTGCTTTTCTTATTTGTCTTTCTAATATATCTATATCTTCGTCAATTGATGCATATAGGTCTTTGCTTTCTGCTACTGCTCTATAACTTTCTCCTTTGTATGATGCGCTTATTTCAGCAATTTGCAATTCTCTTTCAAGTCTTATCATTGCTTGAATGTCTAAATCTTCTGTTTCAAAGTATTTTTCTAATCTTTCCATCTTTTTTTCTATGTAGTCTTTAATTGCCTCTGTTGCTTTTAAATCTTTACCTGTAATTTTTATATTCATTCTAATCACTCCTTCTTTGGTTTTGTGACTTCATTATAACGGTATTGTGATGAATTGTCAATTAACAAAAATAACAAACAATGTTTTATTGCTTGTGTGTCGCAACCTTTTTTTCGAATTCCATTCGAAAAAGTATTAATATTCGATTATATTCATGAATTTTCAAAAATAACAAACAATGTTTTTATTGCTTGTGTGTCGCAACCTTTTTTCGAATTTCATTCGATGGTTGCTCCAATCGCATTCGCGATAAATCGCTTCATTTGGTCGCTATCGCGCAATTTCAAACATTGTTTGTTATTTTTTATTTTGCAATGTATTTAATTTTGAATTTATATTTTTTCTACTTTGTATTCTTTTTCTAGTTTTTCATTAAAATATATTCTTGTTATTAATTCGAATTCTTTTAGAGATTCTTCTTTTATCGTAAATGAAAATATTTTTTTTGCGTCTGCTTTTAATGAATATATGATTGCATATCTGCATCCTTCTGACATTTTGATTGCTGATTTGTCTTGTTTGCTACAACTTGTACATTTAAATCCATCATCTTTTATGCTGAATGATTGTAAGTTTTCTTTTTCTCCACATGATACGCATTCATTTATGTTTGGAGAATATCCTAAAATCTTTAGTAATCTCATCTTGAATACTGAAATGATAAAATCTAAATTTTTGTCACTTTCTGATATTATGTATAATGTGTTTAAAAATAATTTGAGTATGTTATAGTTGTTTTGATTTTCTGTTGTTACATCTGATATTATTTTTATTATGCTTGCTGCGTAATTTAGCTTATCTATATCTATTCTTATTTGATAAAATATTTCTATTGGATCACAGCTTTGCATTGTGTACATATCATTTGATTTTCTAAGGACATATTCTCCAAAACATAAAAGCTGTGACCCGGCCATTAACATACTTTTAGGTCTTTTAGCACCTTTGGCTACACAAGAAATTTTTCCCAGGTTTGGTGTTAGTATTGTTAATACTTTATCTGAATCTCCTAAACTATTTTCTCCGTATTACTATTCCACTTGTTTTTACTGTTCTCATTTTTACATCCTTTCACAAGGGATTGTTAGTGCTTTTTATTTCTTCTGCTGACTTCTTATATTTTAAGTAGTCTTCTACTTTTCCAGTTTTTTTAAATCTTTCCCAGTTTTCTTTTTCTTCGCTCATAATATCAGCTCCTTTTATAATATTATGAACTTTGATTTTATTTTGTATACTTGAATTTTTTTAAAATGTTTGTGTTCTCATCCCATTTATTATCTACTTTGACCCATAGTTTTAAGTTTATTTTGCTTTGAAAAGTTTTTTCTAAATCTTGTCTTGCTGTTTGTCCAATTCTTTTTAACATTTTTCCGTCTTTTCCTATTATTATTCCTTTATGTGATTCTCTTTTGCAATATATTGTTGCTTCTATGTCATAAATTTCTTCACCTTTTGTTGTTTTTCTGTCTTTAAATTTTGTTACTTCTACATATAGTCCGTGTGGTACTTCATCATTTAAGAATCTCAAGGCTTTTTCTCTTATTTTTTCTTCTGCCATTTGTCTTGATGTTTGATCTGTATATTCATCTTCTTCATAATATTTTGGACCTGGTTTTAGAAGTTTTTCTATTTCGTCTAAAACAATGTCTGCATATTTTTCTTTGTTTGCTTCTAATGGTATTACTGCTGAGAAATCATATTGTTTTTGGTATAGTTCAATTAAATTTAATAAGGTTTCTCTTTTTACTAAATCAATTTTATTTATTATTAAAATCACTCGTTTGTTTATTTCTTTTAGTTTATTTAATATATATGTATCACCTTTTCCCACTTCTTTGCTTGTTGCTTCTATTAAAAATAATATTACATCTACATCTCTTAAGCTTGAAACAGCTGTATCTACCATTGTTTCGCTTAATTTATTTTTTGGTTTGTGAATTCCTGGTGTATCTATAAATATAATTTGTGAATTTTCTCTATTTGCTATCGCTCTTATTGCTAATCTTGTTGTTTGCGGCTTATTAGCTGTTATTGAAACATCTTCTTTTATTAAAGTATTTAACAATGTGGATTTTCCCACATTTGTTCTACCGATTAGTGATACAAATCCTGATTTAAATTCTGACATAACTTCTCCTACTTTTCTATTTTCCAATTGAATTTTAGCATATTTTTCTAATTTTAACAATATAGAGCTACTTAAAAATGTGGTTTATTCGCCTATTCTTATTAAGTCGTTTCACAGTAGAAAAAAACCTTATATAAAAATATAAGGTTTTCTATTTTATTCTATTGTTATTGTTGCTGTTAGTGGACATATTTCGAAGAATGTGTTTCCATCATTTACATTTATTTCATTTCCTTCTGAGTCTGTGTATACTGTTTGACTTGATCTGCTACTTTTGGTTGCTGTGATAGGAATTGCTTTTCCGTTTGTTATATAATATCCTTCACTTGTTCCAATATTTTTTAGACCTTGTCTTCCTTTATTTTCTCCATCTGATAATGTATAGTTTTCAGCTTTAGTTATAATTATGTTTTTAGTTGTTATGCTTGAATCATCAGTAGCATCTGTTTGTAGTTTTGTTCTTGCATATCTTGTATATCTTTGAGTTGTTTCGTCATATTTGAAGTTTACTGATTGAAGTGTAGAAAATGGTATTGTTATATTTGTTGCAGCTATTGCATCTGCTTTATCTTCTAATGTTACTTCATCAGTTACATAGTTTAATACGCTTTCTTGTGTTGATGTTACTCTATATCCTTTAGAGTCTGCAGCGGTTTTTATTGTAGCTAGATTACAGATTGAATTATGTGGTGCATATCTTGAAGATAGTCTCCAGAACACATCGCCTTCTTTCCAAGCTCTTCCTGTATCATATTCTAATCCATTTATATTGTTTACTCCTAAAGTACTAATATCTTTTTGAGCTTGTGGGCTCCATCCTATATGCGCATATATTGCATCATTTTCTAAAGCATAATCTAAGAAATAATGTCTAGAACTTCTCATTGGACCTACTTGGTCTGCTTCTACACCTTTGAATACAGCCATTAATCTTGTTTCTCCACCTTCAACAATAATTTCATAAACTGCATATGCTTTATTTATTGAAAATTGTGGCCATGCATCACTATGATTATCTATCATACATGCAATTGGTCTTTCATCTCCTTGATAAATTTGTACTATTTTTTCTGGCTCAGGTGGTATTTCTTCTGGTGTTGTATTCGTAGTGTTTGGCGTAGATACTTCTATTGTTTTATTAGAACTCATATATTTCCATCCTAGAAATGCTCCAACTCCTATAATTGCAATTAATACTAATCCTAATAAAATCTTTATTCCTTTCTTTCCTTCTCTAGGTTCGTGTTCGGTGTGTTTTCCCATAATTCTTCCCCTCTCTTTCTTTTGTTTTTTAATCGTCACGGGTTATTGATAGTTTTTTTAAAATATTTTCTTCTTTTTCTCTCATTTCATTTCTGTCAATAAGTTCTATATGATCATATCCCATTAAATGATAAAATCCGTGAACTACCATATATGCTAGTTCTCTTTCAAACGAATGTCCATATTCTTCTGCTTGTTGTGTTACTTTTTCTATTGAAATTACTATGTCTCCTAATGGTTCTTCAATATTTAATTTTAAGTTTGGTATTTCTTCTTTTTCAAACATTGGAAATGATAAAACATCTGTTGTTTTATTTATTTTTCTATATTCGTTATTCATTTCTTGGATTTTTTCTGGTGTTGTTAGTATTATACTAATATATAGTTTTGTTTCTAATAAATTTTCTTCTTCGAAACATTTTTTTACTACTTTATTTATTAATTTGTAATATTCTTCATTTTCTTCTATATCTAAAAATTCAATTTGAGTTAATTCTTCGTTCATTTATTTACCTTTCTAGTTCTTGTATAATTAGAATTTGTTTTGCAGATATTTCTTATTTTTTTCATTGCTCCATATGACATAAGTCTTTCTTTGTAGAAATTTATTATTTCTTTATTTTCTTCATTATCTTGTAATACTGACAATTCTCTTTTTAAGAATAGTATTTCTTTTCCTTTTGCTGTTTCTGTTTTTTCATATTCTTCATAAAACTTCTTATATTTTTCTCTTTCTTCTATTTTTTCCCAGTATACTTTTCCTGAAAGCAATTTTACATTATAAGCTTCCATTAAGTCTAAAAGTATATTGTATGCTTCCATTTTGCTTTTTTGATTTGAAGTTGTTACAATTATTTTTCTTATATCTTTTAGTAGTTTGTTGTAGCATTGTTCTGTTGCAACTAATGGTAAACTATGAGTAAAGATACTTCTACTTATTCCTAGTAAAATCATATTTTTTTCAACATAGTCTTTTGCATCTAATGTTCCTATGTCAAATTGGTCTAATCTATGTAAATCTGTTCCAATTTTTTCTTCTATGTTGTTTTCCTTATCAGCCAACTTTAGTGTAATTATTTTTTCTACATATTCATCAAGTGTGTCAAATATTTTGTTGTATATATCTAATTTATTATCCCCTTTACTACGACTAACTTCGGCTAGTTTTACTGAATAACATTTTAAAATTCCTTTATAAAACGAATCCATTTGTGTTATATAAAATTCATTATATTTTTTTATAGTTTTTTCTTTTGCGTTTAATTTCAAAGATTCATAATCTAATTCTATTAAATATTTTTGTTTCTGATATTTGTATTCGTTATAGTCTGTTTCTTTTATTTGTGTGATTTTGTAATAGTTTCCCATAGCTTCTTTTTCAAAGTCTGAAGCTGTATTTGTTTTTACTTTTTTGTAAACACTGTCCATAATATATTTGTCTATTGCTTCTAAATATAGTGAATATGCTTCTTGATATTTTGAGTCTAGTGCATGTTTTTTTTCTTCATCAGTTTTTTCTTTGAAGTTTATGTTGTTTTCGAATGCCTTTAATAAGTTGTTTCTTTTTAAATTAATAACTATTCCATTTATTCCAATTTTGGTTGGAATTATTATTTTTGATAGAGTACTACTTAGTTTTCCAAAAAAGGTTTTGTTTGAATCAATTACTCTTATACTTCTTTCTTCCAATACTTTTTCTCCTTTCATGAAACCAATTTTTCTTCTACTCCTATTTTCTCAATAACTTCGTATAGTAGTTTAACTTTTAATTTGTTTCCGTTTTTTTCGGTAGAAAAGTTTCTGTTTATTATTTCTTTATCTTTTATATTTGGTGCTATTTGTTCTTCTAAGTTTTTTAGTATTTTTTCTTGTAATTCTTCTTCTGAGTATTCTTTTTTTACAAGTTTATATTCATAATTTGTTATTTTTTCAATTTCAATAGGTAAATAAAAATTGTTTGTTATTTTAAATTTATTTTTCGTCACTATTGTATCATATTTTTCAAAATTTGAAAGTCTTTTATAAAAATTTATTCTTTTTTCATTTAATATAATTCCATATTTTTTCTCTTTTTCTTGTGTTGCAATTTTTTCTTCTTGTTCTAGTTCTTCTTCTTGTTCTAGAAAGTACCAAACTTTTGCTTCTACTTCTCCGACTGGCATGCATATATCTTACTCCTGTATATTGTCCTTCCATCCAGCCTCCAATTAATTGTTGTCCTGCTTCTACGACTTCTCCTTCTTTAACTAGCGCTGTTCCGATTTGTGGCATTAATTTTAGTTATTATTCCTTCTTTACTTGCTACAATGTTACAATATTCATTTTCATCTATAATTTCTGGTTTTTCTGTTGCTTCTTTTATTGTTATTTTTGCATTTGTTCCTTGAATTTCTATTCCTATCCATGAAATATCTTCATTTTCAAGTCTTATTTTTTCTACTATTTTTTTAGTGTTGATACTTGATTTTAGTGAGCCTTGTTTTAAACCATTTTGATTTAGTGCTTTTATTATTTCTTCTGTGGGTATTTTTTCGTTTCCAATTATTTCTATATTCCACACAAAGTTTGATAAGGTTAGTATTGATAATACTAATATAAAAAATAAAAATATAAAAACTTTTCGGTTTTTATATTTTTTTATTTCGAATATTATTCCTCTTTTCTTTTTTATTTTGACTTTTGTCTTAGTTTTTTTAGCTATTTTTCTTGTTTTTTTAAAATCTTCTATAGATATTTTTGTTATTACTGTTACTTGATTTTTTCTTTTTGTTCCCCAAGTTTTTATTTTCTCTTTTGCACACATGTTAAAAAATCTTTCTATAAAGAATCCTTCTGCCTCTATTTGAAGGTATCCTAATAAAAAGTTTTTTAGCCTTTTTAAGATCATAAAAATCACCTGCGTTCAAAATCAAAATTTTCTATTTTACCTGTTATGCTAACAGCTTCATCTGTCATTTGATTTAATTTTAATTCAAATCCATTTATATTTATATTTCCAATATATGTACATATTCTTATAAAAAATTCTTCATATTCTAATATTCCCTTATAATTTTCGATGATTAACTCATCAAATCCTAGCATTGTTACTTTTGGAATGTTAGTGCCTACTTCTTTTGGCATATCTAAAATTTCATTTACTTTATTTAAATTCATAAAAATTACCTCTCTAGTTATATATATTCATTAAATATATTTTTATGAATTTAAGTTATAAAAAGCAGACAAAATAATTAATTTTTTATGCCATTTTCTAAAAAACATATCAAAAATATTTCTCCTTGCCTGCTGGAACGTGCCTTGCAGTTGTAATTCAAAACTGTATAGTTTTTTCATAACAGCTGCAGGGCATCCAGCAAACTGCGCGTCGTTCATATTTTTGATATGTTTTTCTTAGTTACAATTTTGCTATTATTTTGTCTGTTAAAACAGGATTTAAAAATTTATCTTTTTTAATTCATTTTTATTGAACCTATTATTGAATTGATATCTTCAATTTGGTGTTTTTGCATATATTTTTCTATTTCTTGTATTGTTTTAATTGAGCATTCTGGATCTACAAAGTTTCCAGCTCCAATTGATACTGTTGTTGCTCCTGCTATCATAAATTCTATAGCATCTTCACCATTCATTATTCCACCTAATCCCATTACTGGAATTTTTACAGTTTTAGCAATTTGGTATACGCATCTTACAGCTACTGGTTTTATTGCTGGTCCTGAAAGTCCTCCTGTATTATTTGCTAATATTGGTGTTCTTTTGTTAATATCTATTTTCATGCCTAGTAATGTATTTATTGCTGATATTGCGTCTGCTCCAGCATCTTCTGCTCCTTTTGCTGTTTGTGTAATATCTGTTACATTTGGAGTTAATTTTACTATTAATGGTTTATCTAATACTTTTCTTACTTGACTTGTAACGTTTTTTACTCCTTCATATGTAGTACCAAACGCTAAACATCCTGCTTTTACATTTGGACAAGATAGATTTAATTCTACACCATCAATGTCTAATGTATTTAATATTTTACATAGCTCAACATATTCTTCTACTGTGCTTCCACATGCATTTACAATTATTTTTGTATCAAATCTTTTTAAATATGGTAGATCTATTTTAGCAAAGTATTCTATTCCTGGATTTTGAAGTCCTATTGAGTTTAACATTCCGCTTGATGTTTCACATACTCTTGGTGCTTTATTTCCTGACCTTGGTTTTAATGATGTTCCTTTTGTTATTATTGCACCTAATTTATTTAAATCTATAAAATCTTCATATTCTCTTCCATATCCAAATGTTCCAGATGCTACTGTTACTGGGTTTTTCATTTTTATCCCAGCAAAGTTTATATTTGTGTTCATTTTTAATTCTCCTATCTTTATTCAAAATATTATATTTCTACATTTGTGCTATAAAATACTGGTCCTGCTTTACACACGTGCCAGTAATCTGGATTGTCATCTGTTGATCCAGCTTTTCTTACAGCACATCCTAAACAAGCGCCTAATCCACATCCCATTCTTTCTTCTAATGATATTTGGCATATAATTTTTTCTTCTTCTGCATATTTTTTTATGGCTTTTAACATTGGCATTGGACCACATGCCATTATAATATCTGGCTTTTCATCTTTCTTTAGAAAATCTATTGCAAATCCTTTTTCTCCATAACTTCCATCATCAGTTGTTATTATTAGCTTGTCTGATAATTCTTTAAATTCTTGTTCATTTGTTACATATTCTTTGTTTCTAAATCCTAAATATGTATTTATTTTTGCTTTTCCTTTTAATTGTTTTACTGCTTCATATAGTGGAAATATTCCTATTCCTCCGCCTATAATAGCAACTGTATTATATTCTTTTATGTTAAATGTTCCATTTCCAAGTGGTCCTAAAATATTTATTTTATCTCCAATTTGCTTTTGAGCTAAAATTTCAGTTCCTTTTCCTTTTACTTGAAAAATAAATTCTATGCAATCTTTTTCAATTGAATATATGCTTATTGGTCTTCTTAAAAATGGTTCTACTTCTTTTGAGACTCTTATTTCTAAAAATTGTCCTGCTTTTGCTTCTTTTGCAATCTTTTCTGTTTTTATTTTAAACTTAAAAATGTCATTTTTTAATGCACTTTTTTCTAATAGTTCACATTCTTCTTGATATTTCATACTACTACTCCTTATATGATTGATTTTATTTTATTAACGTTTGTTAATAGCTATATTTAATTCATTTTTCATTCTTAATGCTTCTGCTCTAGTTGCACTTGCATACTCTCTTTCTGAAAACTTATCTTTCCATAAATCTGATTTGTATGCACACATTAGGCTTCTTGTTGCATTTACAATTCCGCCTAATCCATTTTCGTCAAATCCTAATGCTATATCTTCTGCTTTTCCTCCGTTGTGCTCCATATCCTGGAATTAGAAAATAACTATGTGGCATTAATTTTCTTAATTCCTCTAATTGTTTTGGATATGTTGCTCCGACTACTGCTGAAACATTGCTATACCCATTTTTCCCTATTAGTTCTTCTCCCCATGAATTTACTAGTCTAGCAACCTTTTTATAAATTTCTTCTCCGTCTTCTGTTTTTAAGTCTTGTAATTCTCCTGATGATTTATTTGATGTTTTTACTAATATAAATATTCCTTTATCGTATTTTCTACAGTCTTCTATAAATGGATTTACACAGTCTGATCCCATATATGGATTTACTGTTGCAAAATCCACGTCAAAAATTGCTTCTTCTTTTTCATTAATTAAATTTTTTCCTAAATATGCTTTTGAATATCCACTTGAAGTTGATCCGATATCTCCTCTTTTTACATCTGCCATTACAATCATGTCTTTTGATTTACAATATTCTATCATTTCTTTATAAAGTTTTATTCCTTCTACTCCATACATTTCAAAATATGCACTTTGCAATTTTACTGCTGGTATTATGTCATATGTTGCATCTATTAGAGCTTTGCTATATTCGAGCATTGCATTACACATTCCATATATGTCTTTTGAATATTTTTCTTTTACACATTCAGGAACTAATTCATATCTTGTATCTACTCCTATTACTGTAGGATTATTATATGCTTTGATTTTTTCAATAAGTCTATCCATTAAATTTTCCATATTATTTTCCTCCTAATTTTGTACTTTGTCTTGATATACTATTTTTCCTGATACTATTGTATATTTTACTCTTCCTTTTAATTTTTCTCCAATCCAAGGTGAATTTTTTGATTTTGATACTATATCTGATTCTTTATAAATATATTCTTGTTCTTTATCAAAAATTGTTAGATCTGCATCTTTGCCTTTAGCTATTTCTCCTTTATTGGTTAGTTTCAAAATTTTTGCTGGATTATATGACATCAATCTTGACATGTCTAAATAGCTTATGTGTCCTGGTATTACCAAATTTGTTATTGTTGCTGCTAATGCTGTTTCAAAGCCTATTATTCCATTTGGTGCTTTTGATAGTTCTTGAGATTTTTCTTCTTTTGTATGGGGTGCATGGTCTGTTACTATACAATCTATTGTTCCGTCTTTTAATCCTTCTATTATTGCTTTTTTATCTTCTTCTTTTCTTAATGGTGGGTTCATTTTTGCATTAGTACCTTTTTTTAACACTTCGCCTTCTGTAAAGCTGTAATAATGTGGACATGTTTCGCATGTTACTTTTACTCCTCTTTGTTTTGCACTTCTTATTGTTCCTACAGTTGTTTTGGTACTTATATGACAAATATGTGTATGTAGCTTGTTTGTTTCTGCTATTACAATGTCTCTTGCCGCCATAATTTCTTCTGCTTCTGGAAGTACTCCTTCTACTTTTAGCTTTTCTGCAATTATTCCTTCATTTATAGCACCGCTTGAAACTGATTTTTCTTCGCAATGCTCTGATATAAAGCTTCCTAGCTTATTAGTTTTTATCATTGCTTCTCTTACTATTCTTGCATTTTCTACGGGCATTCCATCATCAGAAAAAGCTATTGCTCCTGATTTTAGTTGCTCTTCGAAATTAACTAGTTCTTCGCCTTTTTCTCCTTTTGTAACACTAGAATATGGGTATACATTGCATTTATTTGCTTTTTTTGCCTTTTCGATTATTTGGGACAAAATAATAGCGCTATCTGGTGTTGGTTTTGTATTTGGCATAGGACAAATTGTGGTAAAACCTCCTTTAACAGCGCTAGCAGTTCCTGTTTCTATTGTTTCTTTATGTTCTCCTCCTGGTTCTCTTAAATGGCAGTGCATATCAATCATTCCGGGCATTATGTAAAGCCCTGAACAGTCAATTGTTTTATCTGCTTTTTCTTCAATATTTTTTTCTACTTTAATTATTTTTTCGTTTTCTATTAGTATGTCTGATATTCCTTGAAAGTTATCTGCATAATTAATTACTGTTCCATTTTTTAATAATGTTTTCATTAATTTCTCCTTTCAATTTATTTTTATAGATACTATCATTTACTTTTTATTTTTTCAAGTATTGTAATTTTTTTATATATTGTATTTGTTTTCGATTTTATATATTTTTGCATTTTATCTGTTTTTTTATCATATTAGATATATTAATATATAGAGTCTTTTGTTTTGCTAATGTTAATTATTATTTAATTCAAATATGATATTATAAAAAATGTCATTACTATAATTAGTTTCAGACTATTCTTTTCTTATTGACTTTACTTTGTTTTATAGATATATTTTTTATAAATATATTTGGAGGTTTTTAAAATGAATAATTTAACTTCTTATCTTTTTAAGACAAATGCTTTTAAAATTTGTGAGGAAAATAATCCTTTTTGGTATACTTCTCGGAAAAATTGGTCCTTACTTCATTAATGCTCAATTTTTATATGGAAGTGAAAAAGAATCAAATGAATTGCTTAATTTTATTAATTATGAGCTTGAAAATACTTCTAAAGATTTAATTCCAAAAAATATTTTCGAAAAAGTTTTATTTCAATATGAAAACAATACAATTTATGCAACTATTATCAATGCTTTAGTTTCTTACTTAAATGAAAATATTGATATTGACAATATTGATTATGTTTCTGGTGGAGAAAGACGTGACTGGTTTTTTTCTAATATAATTGCTTTTCTTTTAAAGAAACCACATATTACAGTTTATAAAGATTTGTCTTGCGTTCTTAGTTCTTATAATTTTTCTGAAAATGATTTTATTTCTGATTTAAATGGTAAAAATGTTTTACATGTTGCTGATATATTAAATCAAGGTTCGAGTTATTTACGTGCTTGGATTCCTGCTATTAAAAGTTTGGGAGCTAATATAAAGTGGAGTTTAGTTTGTATTGATAGAAATCAAGGTGGTACAGAAAAAATCAAAGATGCAGGAATAATTCCTTTGTCTTTATTAAATGTTGATATTGAGCTTTTTGAAGAAGCTTTAAATTTAGGTATTATTAATGAAAATCAATTAGAGATGTTAAAACAATTTGTAAAAGATCCTGATAATACAATGAGAGAATTTCTAATTAATCATCCTGACTTTTTAGAAAATGCTTTAAATTCTGATGAAAAAACTGCTAAAAGAGCTAAGCTTTGCATAGAAAACAATTTTTACGACTTAAAATAATTAATGAAATTTTATTTTATAGGAAGATAAAATAGCAATCATTACTCTTTATACTGTTTTGAAGAATATCTTATTTTTTCAATTCACTTCTAAATTTTATTTTGTATTATATGCTATTTTTCTTCCTATATTTTTTATTATATTTTCTACTTTTTTATTTATCTTAGTGCTTGTTTTATTTTTTTAGTTTGTAAATTTGTTCCATAGAAATCTTTTTTTGAGCATCCTGCTCTTCCACTTCCCGCACATGCGCATGCACATGCGCAGCTGCTGGCACAAGCGCAACTACTATGAACACATCCTCCACCGCCATAATGATGGTGATGATGTCCAACATAGAAACCTCTATGTCCATAATATCCGCCACCGCCAAAGAAACTGCAAAATATAATTATTATGATAAAAATAATTATAAATCCTAATACTATATTAATTATGGTTTTCACGCCTGATGATGCTTGTTTGTTTTCATCTAAATATGCGAATGCAGTTTTATTATATTCGATTTTAGCTTTTATTTTCTCTCCTTTGTCGAGATTTGTTTTATTCCATATGTAGTAATTACCTTCTTCGGATGTATTATCTGCTTTTTTTACACTGTCTTTATTCCATTTAATAGTTATATTATTTACTTTAAAATCTGTAAACCATGCTGGAGTAAACTCATAAGTACATTTTGAATTTTTTATTTTATACATATATTCTTGATGGATAGAATATTTAAATGTTACTATATCCCCTTCTTTATATGCTTTGTCGAAATCAATTCGTACATATGAACCAGTATAAGGTTGTATTTCTTTTATATTAGGTGTTAATGCTGTTGGTGATGAAAAATGCGAGTTTGGCGTTCCTATTTTTACCCATGTTAGCGGACCTTCTGTTTCTGAATCTAATACTTTCCATTTTATTTCATATGTTATATCTAGTGCACCATTATTCATATCAGGATCTACAGTTATTGTATAATTTTCTATTATATCTGTGTCAGCATATGCTTTATTGTTTATGTTTAATATAATTAATAAACTAATAAATACTAATCCTATTATTAAAAATCTTTTTTTATTCATTTTTTGCACCTCCTTTTTTTAGAGGGCATTTTCCTGTTGATTTACTTGAATATTTTCTTTGCTTTTTACATTTAGGATTATTCCATATTTTTTTCCAAGAATCTTTTAACATATTGCCAAGACTTGCGTTTTTTCCTAACCAACTCTGGCAAGGGACAACTTCTCCATCTGGAGTAATTGCCATGTTACTTAAGCAAGCTCCGCATGTTGGTATTTCCATATTCAGCTCTTTTAATTGTTTCTCGTCTAACCATCCCGGTGATGTAAAGCTTATTTCCATTAAATTTTCATCAGCATATTTTTTTGCTTGTTCTAATATTTCAAATAATTCATTTTTAGATAATTGAGTTTCTTTTGATTTTTCTTTTGTTGCATTTCCTGTAACTATTAAACCTGAGCAAGTTACATATTTTACTCCTAAATTTTTTAGATATTTTAATGTTTCTACATAATCTTTATTTATTGTACAAAGTGGTGTATTTATACTAATTGATAAATTTGCTTTTATAGCATTTTTTATTCCTTGAACTGTTTGTTCAAAATTTTTTGCTCCAACTAAAGTATTATGCTTTTCTGGATTATTTGAATAAAATGTCACTTGTATGCTGTCTAAGCTCGCATTATATAGTTGACTACAAAGTTCTTTAGTTAATAATACTCCATTTGTGTTTAATCTTGTTACAAACCATTTAGAATATTCTATTAATTCTACTAAATCTTCTCTTTTAGTTGGTTCTCCTCCTGTAAAAGTTAGTTGTGGTATACATTGTTTTCTGCATTTATCTATAATTTTTTTCCATTCTTCTGTTGATAGTTCTTTTGTTTCTGCTTTTTCTTGTCCTGCTGCATAACAGTGTATACATTTTTGATTACAATTCCATGCACCATCTTTTGTCATACTACTAATCATCAAATCCATTCTATGAGGAGCTCTCATTTTTTTTGCGTATTCTCCTATAGATAGTTGACCAATTTCTTCTTTTGGCTCTCTTCCTTCTGCAATGTCTATAAATACAGATAACATTCTTTCTATATCGTTTTTTAATTCAATTCTTCCTGGTTTTCGATAAATTGTTAGAGATTCATTAACTGTATTAGTAACAACTTTTTTCATTTGTGCCATAGTTATTTCTTTGCCATTATATTTATTTACATTTTTTATAAATATGGCAAGTAATATTGTCCATGCTAAATTAATTGGTATAATATCTTTTCCATTTAATATTGCTAAACTTGGATCAGCTCTATGTGGATTGTATTTTGCTGGTACTAAATGAATTCTTACTACTCCTGGCTCGTATGGGTTTAAAGTTGTATGAAGAACTTCATTTAGATTGTTTTTGTAAAATTTTCTTTCTTTACGATTCATCTTTTGTTCCCCTTCTTTTTTATTGATAATATCATATTCAAAAAAAGAAACTTGGTCAAGAGATTTTCTTTTCCAAATTTCTTTTTTATTTATGTGTATTCTTCTAAATTTTTAAATTCATATCCTTCTTCTTTTATTTTTTTTATACACTCATCTAAAATATTCATATTGTCTTTTGATGTTCCATGTAGTAACATGACTTCTCCTGGGTGAGTATTATTTAGTATTTTTTCTTTTCCATACTCTTCTCTTCCTTGATTTTCTTCTACCCAATCATCATATGCAAATGACCACATTACAACAGTATAATTTAATTCATTGCAAATCTGCAGAACTCTTTCACTATACTCTCCTTTGGGTGGTCTTAAATATTTCATTTCGTATCCAAATTTTTCATATATCGCAGTATGTAAATCCATTATTTCTTTTCTAATTTCGTCTTCTGAAATTTCTGGCATACTTTTATGATTTACTGTATGATTTCCTACATCATGTCCTTCTTCAATCATTCTTTTTACTAAATCACTTTCTGTATTTAAATAATGTGCTGTTATAAAAAAACATGCTTTTACATTATTTTCTTTTAAAGTATCTAATATTTTGTCAGTATATCCCGCTTCATATCCTAAATCAAAAGTTAAATAAATATTTTTATCATTTTTATTTCCGATTGCAATTCCATTGTACTTTTTTATCAATTCAGTATTTTCTTTTCCTAAATCTGGTTGCTCGTGGTTATCATTTCGTTTTATTCCCCAACATATTTTTTGATTTATATCAGTTGCTTTTGATTTATTACTAACACTTGCTATTGTAAAACTTGCCATAAAAGCTAATATAGTTAATATTACTAACATTTTTCTTTTCATAAAAAAACCTCCATTACTTTTTACTAATATCTATGAAAAAGCAATAAAGGTTAGAATTGTTTTTTTAATTTATACCTAAATATTCTTCAAGACATAGTCCTGATTCTTTAATTTTTGAAGCTAAATCTTTCCCTACATATCTTATGTGCCATGGCTCATAAACATATCCAGTTATATCTTGTTTTCCTTGAGGATATCTGATTATAAATCCATATTCATGACAATGCTCAGATAACCATTGTGCTTCTTTTGTTTCTGCAAATGACCACTTTGTACTATTTATATCAAATGCTAGCCCTGTTTGGTGTTCAGACTGTCCTGGCTTTGCTGAAAATGTATTTGCAGTCTCTTCGCCATATAATCCAACATTTCTGTTATATATAGATGTTTGGGTTTGATATGATCTAAATCCTGAGACTATCCATAATGATATTCCGCTTTTACTTGCAGCTGTTTTCATATCATTAAATGCTTGTAATGCTTCTTGATTTGTTCCTGGATTATAATTACTTGGTAAACTATAATTTTTATTTACTATTAAAACTCCTCTTACGTAATTTTTTTGAATACTATTATTGTTTGCTATTAAATTTGAATTTTGAACATCTTCTTTATTTCTTACTGTAACAAAAATTTCTCTTGTCTGAATTGGTTCTGCTTTTGAGGTAATTACCACAGTAGTTTCTCCTTCTTTTATAGCTATAATCGTACCATTTTCATCTACTTTAGCAATTTCTTCATTTATACTTTTATAATTTAAAGTTTTTTCACTTACTGTTTCTGGTAATATTTTTGCATCAGCGTTCTTTGATTCACCTTCTACTAATTCTATTTTTTCTGATGCTACTTCTATCCCTTCTGTTTTGACTTTAGTATTGACTTTTATTGTTTTATTTACTTTGTTGTTCTCTGCTTGAAGTTTAATTTCTGATTCACCTTCTTTTAATCCAATAATACTTCCGTCTTCGGTTATTTCTAACATTGTTTCATCATATTCTATATTTACTATCTTACTTGTTGCATTATCTGGTTTAACTTTAAATTTTAATTTAAGACTTTCATTTTGGAATAAATTTATTGGATTTTCTTCTATACTTATTTCAGTAATTGGTATGTATACTAATATATATTTTTTATATTCTTCATTTGGAACTATAATTATATTTCCTTCTTCTAAATGCTTAGTAGCAATGAACTCGCTTTGATTTGTATTTTTATTTATTCCATATATGTCTATTATTTCTATACCTTGAAATATTTTTTCATTTTCTATTTCTATTTGATCAATATAATTTATATTTTCTATTTTGCTTACATCAAATTCTACTACATTTGTGTTTTCCCATTCATCATATTGTATTTCAGTTCTTAGTGATGTTTCTATGTTATTTTCTTTTTTTAGATTTTCATTGTTTAGAATTATGCTATAATTATCATAATTTATTTTTATTATTTTATTATCTTCTTTTATTTTTGATAAAGTTTTTTTCCATAAATTTAATTGCTTAATATCTTCTAATTCTATTTTGTCACTATCACTACTTAATATTAATTGATTTATCTCAATTTCTGGTTTCATTTTTATAACAAATATTGCTAGCATGCATATGGTAACTATTACTATCAGAAAAATTAAAATTGCTGTTATTGTTTTTATTTTTTTCTTATATCCTCTATCTTCTATTTTGTTTTGTTTAAATATCATAACATTCTCCATTATTTTTATATGTGTATTATATCTTTTACTAATCTTTTTGTCTACCGCCTGAGTTTATCAATTCAATTTAATATTTTTTACATTTTTTTACAATTTTCTATTGACTTAGAAATTTATTTATTTTATATTTATTATCACTCACCAAAATTTGGCAATCAAATATAGGAGGTTTATATATGGAAAATATATTAACAGAAAATGTTTTACTAACTCGAATTGTAGCTTCATTTATTGTTCTTATTGAAATTTTTATTTCAAGAACTTTTTTAGTTTATATATTAGGATTAAGGCTTTCAAAATTTAAAGCTGTTCTTTTTTTCTTAACTTGTTTCCCGTTACAACTCTTGTCTATATGGATTGCTCCTTTAGAGTGGTCTCCATATATTAATATTTTAATTACTTTTATATTCATGGCGATATTTTTTCAAATTGATTTTACACAAAGGATGTTTATTTTAATTATTCCATTAACGTTCTTTCAAATATCAAAATCGCTTTTTATATTTATAATCGCTCTAATTTCAGATATTCAACCATTATCACTAGTTAATATTCCAATAATAAGACCAATAATTGTTTTTCCAACATATTTTATTATGTTTTTGTTTTTAGATTATTTAAAAAGATTTAACTTAAATCATGTCTTTTCATTTGAATTTGATTTATCTAGTAAACTTATGATTAATTCATTTTCTTTATTTATTTTTAGTTCGGCTTTAATGAATGGATATGTTATGTATATTTCTTTTTCACATAGTTCTATTATTTTAATCATTGCAAATTTATTATCAATAGCTTTGTTAATTGCATTAATTTTAAAAATATTAGCATTGAAAGCTGCTGAAACTCAAATTGAGTGTGAAAAGAAATCATATGATTTTCTCTCAAATTCATATGATTGCATTAGGGGTTTTAAACATGATTTTTCTAATATTATGCAATCAATCGGTGGTTATATTTTAAATGATGATTTAGATGGATTGAAAAAATATTATTCTAGCATTTTTAAAGAATGCTCTGAGCTAAAAAAGATTTCTGTTTTCAATAAAGATGTTTTAAATAGTCCTCCTGTACTTGCCTTAATTGCTGAAAAATATTATAAGGCTAAAGAGTTAGATATTGAATTTAATATAGAAGTTTTTATTGATTTAAATAATCTAAATATGGATATTTATGAATTTACTAGAATTCTCGGAATATTTCTAGATAATAGTATTGAAGCTGCTAGTCAATCTTCTAAACGAATTATAAATATTACGATTTCTAAAGATTTCAGAAATCATTTTGATTCACTTATTATTGAAAATTCTTGTGATTCTGAAATTATAGATACTGAAAAGATCTTTGAAAAAAACTTTTCTACTAAGCCTAAAAATACTGGATTAGGTCTTTGGAAAGTAAAAAATATTCTAACTAAATATGATAATGTTTCGTTAAATACTTCAGTTAGAAATAATTTCTTTAAACATCAATTGAAAATTTACTATTAGCAAGTCTAATAAAAAAAGTCATATTTAGTATATAAGTTTGTGCTTAAATACTAGATATGGCTATATTTGTTTTACTCATTTTTTAATATTATCCAGCTTCCTTCTTTTTCTGGGTAAGTCTCAAAAGCTAATTTTTCTTTTGTTGTTGGGTGGGTAAAAGATAATCTATATGCCCATAAGCATAATTGTTTTCCTTTTCCTCTAATCCCGTATTTCTGATCTCCATACAGGCTATGATTTCTACTGGCAAATTGTACTCTTATCTGATGGTGTCTTCCTGTATGAAGTTTTACTTTTACTAATGATAAATTAGTTTCCTTATTATATTTTAAAACTTCATATTCTAGTTTAGCTTTTTTAGCATTTTTATTTTTCGAATCAGTTACTTTGCTTAAATTATTTTTTTCATTTTTTACTAAATAATCTTCGAAAATTCCTTGATTATTTTCCATTTTTCCATCAACTATACAAATATATTCTTTTTCGAATTTCTTATTTCTAATTTCCTCACTTAGTCTTGATGCTGCTTTTGACGTTTTTGCAAATACCATTACGCCTCCTGTTGGTCTATCTAACCTATGAACTAGTCCTAAGTATGCATCTCCTGGTTTATTATATTTTTTTATTAGATATTTTTTTATTATACTTAACATATCTTCATCACCCGTTTTATCTCCTTGTGATGGTATGTTGGCTGGCTTTTCTACTACAATTATATGATTATCTTCATATAATATTTTTAAATTTTGTTTCATATTATTTTCCTTTTTTAAATTTCCCATCTTCCATATATTCCACATGGTAATACTAGATTTGATTTTTTCATTGGAAGTCCTATTTCTCCTGATGTGATTTTTCCTTTATATTTTTTCATATTTAATTCTAGTAAATTTTCTAGTACTTTTGATGATATTCCTGTTGTATAAGAATTGATTAGAAAGAATAAAGGTTTTGGGCTTAAAACTTGTGTACATAGTTCTACTAGTTCTGAGATATTATTTTCAAATTGCCATACTTCTCCGTTTTTTCCTCTTCCGTATGATGGTGGATCCATTATTATGGCATCATATTTATTTTCTCTTCTTATTTCTCTTTGTACAAATTTTATTACGTCATCAATTATAAATCTTACTGGTCTTTCTCTTAATCCAGAACTTTCTACATTTTCTTTTGCCCAGTTTGTCATTCCTTTTGATGAATCTACATGACATACAGATGCCCCTGCATAAAGGCATGCTACTGTAGCCCCTCCTGTATATGCAAAAAGATTTAAAACTTTTATTTCTCTTCCTGAATTTTTTATTTTTTCTATCATCCAGTCCCAATTTACAGCTTGTTCTGGAAACAATCCTGTATGTTTAAATCCCATAGGTTTTATATTAAATGTTAAATTTTTGTATTTTACTTGCCAACTTTCCGGAAGTCTCTTTTGGTATTCCCATCCTCCACCTCCAGTATTGCTTCTAATATACCTAGCATTTGCACTTTTCCATTCATTTGGAAAACTTTTATTTTTCCATATAATTTGAGGATCTGGTCTGATTAATTTGAATTGTCCCCATCTTTCTAGTTTTTCCCCATCTGCCATGTCTATTATTTCATAATCTTTCCATTCTTTTGCTATGTTCATTATCTTTTCCTTTCTAGCAATTCTTTTATTTAACTTTATAACATGCATATTAGTTTCCAAAAGCTATAAATTAAAGTTATATTTATAATCATAAATATTCCTGCCATAATACATGTTATTTTCATAATTTTATTATTTGTCATTTGCTTGTCTCCTTTTCGTTCTTTAATATATATTATTCAGAACTTATGGAAAAATGACTATTTTTTTTATTTTATCAGATTATTTATTAAAATACAACGAGCCCACCTTTTTTTGGTGAGCTGTCGTTTTTTGATTGATTGTTTTCAGCACTTTTCTCAAGTCATGTATCCCTTGTCCTCGGCTCGGAATACTTTCCCTTATTACTGTGTTTTGCTGAATTTGCAGTTTTTTTCTTCCGTTCAATGAAGGAAGTAATTGCAGAGGCCAAAATTCCTACGCCTACACATGCCATTCTTTCTAAGGTAATACCTTGAGCAATTATAGTACCAATTTCAAGAGGATGCCAGATGGCGCTCTCACACAAAACAGTTACTATAATAAAGACGCATATTGTAATAGCATACTGATAGCCTTTTGCAACTTCTGCATAATACAATCTTTTGGATACAAACCAGGCTACTAAAAATGCAATAGCAAAATTAATCACCCAGACATATCCCATGTCGCTATTTACCATGTATCCGCAATTTGCGACAAAAATTTGCGGAACTTTCGCAATCAACAAAGCAGCAAAGACGATAAGAACCGTCTTGATCACGAACATAACGAATTTTTTCACTATTTTTCTAGTACCTCCCTTTTTTGTTCGTGCATTCAACAATCAATCAATTATATTATATCAATTTTATGTTAATTCGTCAATTTACTATGTGATTTGATTTTTATATGTTTTTTATTTATAATTATTTTTTATATAGAACAATGAATCTAAAAAACACCAAACCGCCCTTTTGAGGGGGCGGTTTGGATCAACTGTGATGCTCAACATGTTACTTACTGGTCGGCTTCCTGGTCATCGAACTGCTCAGAGCTTGCTCCATCAAAGAAGAAGCGCACTACCGTGCAAGCTACGATACCTACTGCGACGAAGCCGATGTCCCGTGCCGTTATTTTAGTGCTGATAAGCGTTCCAATCTCGGCGGGGTGCCAGATGATGGATTCGCAAAGCACAATAGCGATAACGAATACGATTGCTGTGATAAGCCAGGTTATCCACCTAGGTATTTTGTTTTTGGTAATGTTGAACATCACCAAGGCCAAAATCATGGCGATAACCATGTTAATGGCCCACATATAGCCTATATCTTTGCCCATGAATCCCCAAACTTCGGCAATAATCTGAGGAGTGGTGATAATCACCAGGGCCATCAAGCCCATCAGAATGGACTTGACCACGAACATAATCTTCTTCTGCATAATGCAGCACCTCCTTTAGTGGTCAGGTTTGTTCGTGCATCACAATTGATAATAATATTATACCAGTTTTATGTAAATTAGTCAATCTTTTTAATTATACTCTTGACTTTTAACCATTGTCAAAATAAATAGTATAGTACATTTTAATGAGTTTTTATTTTATATATTAAATGTATAATTTTCTCTAATTATTATAAAACTGCTATTGAAAGTGCGTAAATATATTAGTTTTAGATTATATTTTTTTTATTTTTTTAGCTAATGCTTCATTTATTCCTTTAATTTTTGTTAGTTCTTCTATACTTGCATTTTTTATTTTTTCTATTGTACCAAACTTTTTCAGCAGAGCTTCTCTTTTTACTTTTCCAATTCCTTCGATATCATCTAATTCAGATTTTGTCATGGCTTGTTCTCTTAGTTTTCTATGATATTCTATAGCTGTGTTATGAACTTCATTTTGTAAATTTGTTATAAAATAGAATAAGTTATCTGATATCTTATATTCTTTTCTTTCTTCATTTACCAATGCTCTTGTCGAATGCTTATCATCTTTTACCATTCCATATACTGGGATTTGTTTTTCTAAATTATATTTTTTTAGCGCTGTTTTTATTGCTTTTATTTGTGTTATTCCTCCATCGGCAAGTATTAAATCTGGCAATGTTCCAAACCCTCCTTTAGGATTTTCTATTGAATGTTTTATTCTTCTTGTTACTACTTCTTCTGTACATTTTGGGTCGTCTTGTCCATATACTGTTTTTATTCTAAATCTTCTAGACATATTTCTTTTTATAACTCCATCTATTGCCACACACATTCCTGCAACAATATGTGTTCCTGAAATATTAGAAATGTCAAATGTTTCTATTTTATGTGGTAGTTTTTCTAATCTTAAAATTTCTTTTAATTCTTTTAATATTTCAAATTTATCTTTTGATTTATTTTCTAAGGTTATTTTGGCATTGTTTTCTGCCATTTCTACAAACCTTAATTTTTCGCCTTTTTGTGGTGCTTTTATTTCGACTTTTCTTTGTGCTAATTTTCCTAACCATTCTTCTATTACTTCTTTATCTTCGATTTCTTCTTGTATCATTATTTTATTTGGAAATTCTACTTTACCAAGATAATATTGTTTTATAAATCCTGATAAAATTTCTTTTGTTTCCATATCTTTTAAATCGTCAAAAAAATAATTTTCTCTGTCTATCATTTTACTTGAGCGCACAAAGAAAATCTCAATACATACTGATAGTTCGTTTTTGTATATTCCTATTACATCAATATTATTTTCTGAAATATTAGACACTTTTTGTTTTTCAGATATTCTTTCTATTGCTGATATTCTATCTCTTAAATTGGCTGCTTTTTCGAAGTCTAGTTTTTGAGATGCTTTTTTCATTTCGTTTTCTAATTCTTTTATAATCTTATTTGTTTTTCCTTCTAGTAGCATAATTATTTGATTTATTTGTACCATATATTCTTCTCTTGATACGTATTTCATACATGGAGCTAAACATTTTTTTATATGATAATTTAGGCATGCTCTATCTTGTGACTTAAATGTTCTGCATTGACGTATTTGAAATTTTTCTTTTATAAAGTTTAACATTTCTCTAGCAGCTCCTGGATTTGCATATGGTCCAAAGTATTTTGCTCCATCATTTTGTATTCTTCTTGTTATATAAATGCTAGGATATTCTTCTTTCATGCCAATTCTTATATATGGGTATGTTTTGTCATCTTTTAACAAAACATTAAATTTAGGTCTATTTTCTTTTATTAAATTACATTCTAATATTAGTGCTTCTGCTTCATTATCACATACAATATATTCGAAATGGTCTATTAATGAAACCATGTTTTTTATTCTTTGTGTTTTATTAGTTTTTCTAAAATACTGTGTTACTCTATTTTTTAAAGATATTGCTTTTCCAACATAAATTATTTCGTCGTTTTTATTCTTCATAATATAAACGCCTGGTTTATGTGGCAACTTTTTTAATTCCGCTTCTATATCAAACATTTTAATCCTCACAATATGCTATATATGGTAAATTTCTGTAATATTCTTCATAATCTAATCCATATCCTAATACAAACTTGTTAGGAATGTCAAATCCTACATAATCTGCATTTATTTCAACTTTTCTTCTTTCTTTTTTATCTAGCATTGTACATATTTTTAAACTTTCTGGTTTGCGGTCTAATAATATTCTTTTTAGTGTGTGCATTGTTAGCCCTGTATCAATTATGTCTTCTACTATTATTACATTTTTTCCTGCTATACTAGAATCTAGATCTTTTTTTATTTTTACTTCTCCTGTACTTTCTGTTGAATTTCCATAACTTGAAACTTTCATAAATTCTATTTTTAGATTTGTATTATCTATATATTTTGTTAGCTCAGTTGCAAAATATACAGCTCCTGTTAATATGCAAATTATTATCAATTCTTTGTTTTTATATTCTTCTGTTATTTGATTTCCTAATTCTTTGATTCTTTTTTGTAGTGATTCTTCGCTTATTAAAGTTTTTAAATTCATTTTTTTCTCCTATAATTTATTTTTCTTCAATAAAAGCAAACTTAAAATCACTAAATTTTAGTAACTTAAGTTTGCTTAATTTTTATTCTATATCTTCCCATTGTAAGTGATAATTGGCATCTAAATTTTTTACTGCTTTTTTCCATATAACTTTATATAAATCTTCTGCAGGAATTCCTGATTTGTTTGGTCCTTTAGTTGTTAGATCTTCTTTTGTGATTGATGAGCCTTTTCTAATAGGTCTACTAGTTACTACTGTAAAACAATTTTTTTCTATAATTTCTTTTTCTTCGGCTAATTGCTCTTTTTTGCCTGCTTTCATTTTATTTATTGTATTTGCAAACTCTACTAATTCTTTAGCTTCACTTGGAGTCATTGACCAAGGAATATCATTTCCTTTTCTTTTTCTTGTATCTGTGAAATGTCTTTCTATTATTGATGCTCCTAAAGTTAGCGCTGCATATGAAGAATGATTATTCAATGAATGATCTGATAGACCTATAACTACTCCTGGAAAGCTTTCTTTCATTTCTTTTAAAGCATTTAGCCTTATTTTATCTGCTGGTGTTGGATATATATTAGTACAATGTAATAATGCAAATTCGTCATGATATTTTTGTATTGTTTTTACTGCTTTTTTTACGCCTTCTATATCATTCATTCCTGTTGATAAAATAATTGGTTTTCTTGTGCTAGCTACATATTCAAGCAATGGATAATTGTTCATTTGAGATGAACTAATTTTGTAGGCTTTTACGTTCATTTTTTCTAGCCTATCTACCGCTGCAAAAGAAAATGGTGCAGATATAAAAATCATACCTTTATCTTCTACATATTGCTTTAGCTCTTGTTCGTCCTTTTCGCTTAAGCAAATCTTTTCTAGTTTTTCATATAAGCTAGTTGTGTCTGTGTTATACATTTTTATTTCTTTTGCTAAAGGGCTTAACTCTTGTTCTGGTATATGGGTTTGATGCTTAATAATTTCTATTCCAGCTTCTTTTGCTGCATCTACCATTGATTTTGCTATTTCTAAGCTACCGTTGTGATTTAATCCTATTTCTGCAATTACTACAGGATTTTCTTCTGGTCCTATTTTTCTTCCTGCAATTTCAATGTATTTTGCCATATATATCCCCCCTTATTTCGATGTCATTTTATCATAAAAAATGGCATTTTTCAACAAAAATTTCTTCTATGTATTCTCAAAAATATATATAGTTTTTTTTACCGATATATGTTTTTTATAATATGATAGCTTCGCGCGCTTTCTCAATTTAAAAAAACATCTCTAAAAATAGAGATGTAAATATTTTTATTTAGAAGTTTCCTATAGAGTTATAAATACTATTATAATAATCTATTTCAGTATTATAATCATCATAGTCATAATAATCATAATAATCATCATAGTCGTAATCGTAATCGTCATAATAGTTTGAGTAGTCATAGTCATTTGAATAGTCATAGTAGTTTTCATAATAAGTATTTGAATATGTATTTATTGTTGAACTTGCTGAGTTATAAACTCCTATACCTATTCCAATTATTAATAATAATGTTAATGGTAAAATCATTGTAAATATTGAACCTTTTTCTTGTTTCATTTTTTCTCTCCTCCTTTTTTGTTTATTATATTTTTCTTTGTATCTTTTTTCAATATATTTTGCGATATTTTTTTATGGCTTTTTGACAAATTTGCTTTTTTTTTACTTTTATAGTAATATATGGGTTATAGTGTGAATAAAATATAAAAAATATTTTGAAAGGAGGCTTTTAGTAATTATTTTTTAAGCGCCAGAGTGCTTTATTTATAGCACTTAACGAGGTTAGAGTTTATCGAAGTTTTCGGCGGATGCTCTATGGCATGTTACTGTCATTAGAAAAAATACAAACTTCATTAGCGATGATGGAACAATAATTTTTTCACGTAAATATATTTTTTCACATAATCTTTAACTAAAGAATACATACAAAAAGACAGTTATTTTTTCTGCCTTTGGGATTTTTGAGTTTTAACTCAAAATGTTTTGTATGATCCTATTCTACAAAGGAGGTATTATGTGTGGTATAGTAGGATATATAGGTAATAAAAAAGCTAAACCTATATTAATAAACGGATTATTAAGACTTGAATACAGAGGTTATGACTCTGCAGGAGTTGCAACAGTTGAAAAAAATGGAATTACTGTTGTAAAAAGTAAAGGAAGAGTTGCTGCTTTAGAAAGTGTTAAAGCTATTGATTCTTTAGAAGGAACTATTGGTATAGCTCATACTAGATGGGCTACTCATGGAAAGCCTTCAGACGAAAATTCTCATCCTCATACTGATGGAAAGAAAAATTTTGCTGTTGTTCATAATGGTGTTATTGAAAATTATAATGAACTTAGAGAATTTCTAGGGAAAAATGGTTATTCTTTCTATTCAGAAACAGATACAGAAGTTATCCCTAATTTAATCGATTATTATTATCAAAAAGATTCAAAAGATGATGATAAAAAAGTTTTAAGAGCAGTTATTTCAGCTTGTTCTGATTTAAATGGAAGTTTTGCTTTAGAAATTATTTCTACTTTTCTTCCTGAAAAAATGATTGTTGTTAGAAAAGATAGTCCATTAGTTATTGGTAGGGCTAATGGTGAAAATTATATTAGTTCTGATATTCCAGCTATTCTTTCTTATACAAAAGATTTTTATCTTTTAAATGATTTAGAATATGTTGTTTTATCTAGAGATAAGGCTGAATTTTATGACAAAAATTTAAATGTTATTAAAAAGGATGTTGTAAATATCGATTGGAATGCATCTGCTGCTGAAAAAGATGGATATGCAGATTTTATGCTTAAGGAAATTCATGAACAACCAAAATCAATTAGAGAAACTATTGGTTCTAGATTAACTTCAGATGGTATTTGCTCTATTGAAAGTTTAGAGCTAAGTAAAGAATATTTGAGTTCTTTAAATAAGATTTATATTGTAGCTTGTGGTACTGCTATGCATGCTGGACTTGCTACTAAACCTTTATTTGAAAAGCTTTGTCATATTCAAACAGAAGTTGATATTGCTTCTGAATTTAGATATAGAGATCCCCTTATTGACGAAAAAACTTTAGTTATTTTCATTAGTCAATCAGGTGAAACTGCTGATACTATTGCAGCTTTGAAATTATCTAAAGAAAAAGGTGCTAAAACACTTGCTGTTTCTAATGTTATTGGAAGCTCTATAACTCGTGAAGCAGATTATACAGTTTATACTCATGCTGGACCTGAGATTGCTGTTGCTTCTACAAAAGCTTATACTTCTCAAGTTGTTCTAATGTCTATTTTAGCAATTTATTTTGCTGAAGTTTTGGAAATAAATTCTGATTTAATTCCAGATTTGAAAAAAGCAATTTTAAAACTTCCTTCTCAAGTTGAAGAAGTTTTAAAAATAGATAGTATGATAAAAGCTTTTGCTAAAAAAGTTTATACTGAAAAAGATATTTTCTTCTTAGGTAGAGGTATCGACTATGCAGCTGCTATGGAATCTTCTTTAAAACTTAAAGAAATTTCTTACATTCATTCAGATGCTTACGCTGCTGGTGAATTAAAGCATGGTTCGATTGCATTAATTGAAAAAGGTATTACTGTTGTTTCAATTATGACTGATCCAGCTTTAACTCCTAAGACGATTAGCAATTTACAAGAGGTTATTACTAGAGGTGCTAAAACTTTAGTTGTTACAAATCAAGATTTAGGTGATAAGGTTTTTGATAATGTAGTAAAAATACCAGAAACGATTTCTCTTATTTCTCCAGTCTTGTCTGTTGTACCTCTTCAACTTTTTGCTTATCATATTTCTAAAGAAAAAGGCTTAGATGTAGATAAGCCAAGAAATTTAGCAAAATCTGTTACTGTTGAGTAACTTTATAAATATAGGATGAACGTAAATTTCCTATTTTAAAAAAATTTACAAATATTAAATCAAATCAAAAAAATCAAAGCAGACTGTTCTACGGTCTGCTTTATTAAATATACTTTTTTGAATTTAGTGTGTCTAATACTAGTTTTTTATTTTTTGCTTGTTTTAGTAAATAGTCTATCTTAGCTTGTTCTGATTTTATTTGGTATGAATAATAATCGATTAAATCTCCATTTGCATATTCAAAATTTTGATGTGCTATTTTTAATTTCTTTTGTGACTCTAATATGCTTTGAATTATTGATCTGTCACATTCTTCTTCTTTCATATCCATGATAGGAATTTCTTTTATGTATGACTCGTACATTTTTATTTTCCTCCTATCATTATTATATGCTTGTACTTTTTTAAATATTCTTAATTTTTGCTAATTTATCTTTTTCTTCATATTCTTTGTAAACTTCTTTAAATTTTGTAATTGTTTTATTTTTTTGTATTTTTTCTTCTATTTCTTTATATTCTTTTGTTTTTAACAACTCTGCTCTTATATTTTCAAAATCATCTTTAATTTCTTTTGGCACATATTTTTCCCATGTTTTTTTATCATCTAGTAAAAGATATCCTCTTAGTTCAGTTGCTGATATATCAAGTTTTTTTCTATCTATTAAAATTTCTGTTGTGTTTTTCATTTGTTCTTCTGAAAACCATCCTTTTCTTAAATCATCATTACCTGTTACTATTAAATCAGCAAATTTTCCTTCATGTTTTTTCACATTGTCAATTACATATTGTCCCCATTCATATGAAATATCATATTCATTTGTCATATCATTTAGTTTTTTTATTTTAACATTCTTGTCATTATAGACTTTTTTTAGTAGTTTTATTCTAAAATCTGCCGGAAACGGGTTTCTTAAAGTATAACTTTCTCCGTGCTGAACCTACTAATATTAATACCTTTTCTGATAATTCTATTGCTTTATCTATTATTAATTTGTGTCCGATTATGTATGTGACAAAGTCTTCCACATATTAGACCTAGTTTATATTCTTTCATTTTTATTCCTTTTTATATTTAGTTATTCTTCTTTTTGTTCTTCAATGTTTGTATATTGTTTTTCTATTTTTTCTTTGAATTCATTTATTAAATTATTTTTGTTATTGTTTATTTTTAATAAAGATTCTTTTACTTTTGTTTTTGCATTTTCTAATGTAGTGCTTGTGTCTACTGTTATAATATTTGCTTCTTCTGTATTATTTTCATCTTCTATTTCTTTTTCATTATTTTCTTTAAGACTTTCTTCGCTAGTTTCTTCATTAGCTTTTTCCTCATTTGTTATTTCTATAGTATTTTCTTGTAAGTTTTTATTTATGTAATTCAATGCTTCTTTTGCGTACTCAATAGTTGCTTCTCCTAATATAGATATTTCATTTTTTGTTTCTTCTTCTGAATATGTGACTATATTTTTTAAGTAGATTCCGTAATATGCTATTTTTTCTATATTTTCTTTAGTTAACATATCTGCTGGTAACTCTACATTTGATTCTATATATAAAATAGCTTCTTTAATTTCATCTTCTGTCATTCCTTGTTTTTCTTCTATTTCTTTATTTACTTTTTCTTCTATTTGTTTTATTGTAGCTTCAGTTTCGGTTGTTTCTTCTTTTATGTTGTTTTCTGTTTTATTTAGCATTGCTTCTTCTTTTTCAATATTTTTTCTAGCATTATCTGAAAATATATTTATATATAATACTGCTCCTGATATTGCAACTGCAATTATAATTGTTATTATTGCCATAAAAACTTTTTTCATAAAATATTCCTCCTAGTTTAGTTCTGTTCCGCCCCATTCTACTACTACGAAGCCGTTTCTTTCTGGCGTTTCTAGCTTTTGCTCTTTTACTTCTTTATATTCTTCTAAACCTTTAAATTCCATTAATACTCTTATTACTGTATCTGGTTGTGGTTCTATTTCTAATGGCATTTCTTCATTTATTTTTTCTATTGTTTCAAATCTTATAAAATTGTATTTGTTTGCTTCTAGTTTTGGCAACCAATATACTATAAATTCTTCTGATTCTCTTGGTGTTAATCCTAGCTTTTCTAATTTTTCTTCTAAAAACTTACTTGATTCTTCACCTTTTATCACAAAACCTTCTGTTTCATCTATATCTATATTATTTTTTCCTTCCCAATATAATGAATATAGTTCTTGCCCTGTTTTATCGTATGTTAGTGTTCCGTCTGGTTTTGCAGTTACTTTCCATCCACTTTCTTCTTCATATTTTGGATATGTGCATGTTAAGCTCTCTGGTTTTCCTAGTTTTATAGTTACTTGTGTTTCTTCTTCTGGGTATAAATAGATTATTGGTTTGTCTGCGGCTCTTTCTATTGGTGGATATTCTATAGTCGCACATTTTATTATTATTATAGCTATAGTTATTAATAAAGTAGCACAAATCATAATTATCGCTTTTCTTATTTCTTTTTCCTCACCACTTTCTCTTTTTCTTTGTTTCTCTTCTAAATATTCTTCATATATTTTTCTGTCTTCTTCATTATCAAAATCTTTATCCTTCATTTTTTCTCCTTTATTTTTCTAGTTTTATTCTACTGGTGAAATGTATACAGCAAATATAACTTCATTTTCTTTAACAGCTTCTACCTTATACTTTTTTCCAGCGCTTATTTTTTTTGCAAATTCTCTCATTTTATCTGTAGCTTTGTCTATATTTTCTTGAGTATTTTCTCCATACTTTTTATTTTCATATATATTAGCCATTTTACAAGCTTTATCTAATTCTTCATCATTTTCGAATAATTCAACCCTTTTTCCATCAACGAGTCTTGATTTACTTTCTTTATCATATTCCCCATTGTGGATGCTTATAAATTTTCCGCTTTCATTAACATATTGACAATTATGGCTTATTATGTCTTCAATCATCCTTTTTATATCTGCACCTTTTATATTTTCTCCTATTACATTTTCTCCTATATATCTCTCTACTGTCTCATTATAATTATATATCTCCATCGGGAAACTTTCTAAATTATTATTATTTTGTTTTTCTGAACAATGGATATTGATAATTATTAAATAAGCTATTATTCCTAGAGCAATAATACCTATTACTATAATGTTTCTTATTAATCTTATTTTTTTTATATTATTCATTTTTTCCTTCCTCTCTCCTCCTTGTTTATGATTGTATCAATAATAAATTTCCATTTCAATAATTGACAAATATTTATTTTGATGCTAGAATTGTATACATAATTTAGCAATGATAAGAGATTAGTAGTAATCTAAGTTTTATCAGAGAGTCTGTGGTTTGGTGAAAACAGATTAAAACATTTTATGAATCTACTCTTTAGCTTCTAACCTAATAAGTTAGACCATTTGCATCGGTTATAATGCTTTTTTAAAGTTATAAATAAAGGTGGTACCGCGAAAATATTCGCCCTTATGCTAGTTTAGCATGAGGGCTTTTGTTTTATATAAAAACATTAAACATGTTTAAACTAGATATAATTGAATTAAAAGGAGGTATTTTATGATGACAGAAGTTAAAGAAGGTGAAGTTTACAGACATTTCAAAGGTCCTTTTTACTATGTAATTTGTGTGGGTCTTGACTCGGAAACTCAAGAAAGAGTTGTTGTTTATAGACATTTAGATAATTCAGGTAAAATTTGTGTTAGACCTGAAAAAATGTTTTTAGAAGAAATACCAGAAAGACCTGATAATGTTACTGGTCAAAAAGTTAGATTTGAGTTAATAAATAATTTAACTGATTATAATCTTAAATAGAAAGGAAATTGAAATATGATTGATATTAAATTTTTAAGAGAAAACCCTGATGTTGTTAAAGAAAACATCAAAAATAAATTTCAAATGCACAAATTACCTTTAGTTGATGAGGTTATTGAATTAGATGCAAAAAATAGAGAACTTAAACTTGCTGGAGATGAACTTAGAGCAAAAAGAAATGCTTTAAGCAATCAAATTGGTGGATTAATGCGTGATGGTAAAAAAGATGAAGCTGAAAAAATAAAACTTGAAGTTAAGGAAATTAACGATAAGCTTTCTGAAAATGAAAAGCTTGAAGCTGAATATGATGAAAAGGTTACAAATATTATGATGAAAATTCCTAATATTATGCATGAATCTGTTCCTATTGGTAAAGATGATAGTGAAAATGTCGAGAATGAAAAATTTGGTGATCCTATTGTTCCTGATTATGAAGTTCCTTATCATGCTGATATTATGGAAAGCTTATGTGGGCTTGATTTAGATGCTGCTCGCCGAGTTGCAGGTAATGGTTTTTATTATTTAGTTGGCGATGTTGCAAGACTTCATAGTGCAATTTTAAGTTATGCTAGGGATTTTATGATTAATAAAGGATTTACTTATTGCATTCCTCCTTATATGATTAGATCAGATGTTGTTACTGGTGTTATGAGCTTTGAAGAAATGGATGCTATGATGTACAAAATTGAAGGTGAAGATTTATATTTAATTGGTACTAGCGAGCATTCTATGATTGGTAAATTTAAAGGGCAAATTCTTGATAAAGCTGATCTTCCTTATACTATGACTTCTTATTCTCCTTGTTTTAGAAAAGAAAAAGGTGCTCATGGTATTGAAGAACGTGGTGTCTATAGAATTCATCAATTTGAAAAACAAGAGATGATTGTTGTTTGTGAACCTGAAGATAGTTATGAATGGTATGATAAAATGTGGCATTATACTGTTGAATTATTTAGAAGTATGGAAATTCCTGTTAGAACATTAGAATGTTGTAGTGGTGATTTAGCTGACTTGAAGGCTAAAAGTGTTGATGTAGAGGCTTGGAGTCCAAGACAGCAAAAATATTTTGAGGTTGGTAGTTGTTCTAATTTAACTGATGCTCAGTCTAGAAGATTAGGTATTAGGATAAAAGGTGAAAAAGGTAATTATTATGCTCATACTTTGAATAATACTGTGGTAGCTCCTCCTCGTATGTTAATAGCTTTTTTAGAAAATCATTATCAAAAAGATGGTTCTATCACTATTCCTGAAGTTTTACGTCCTTACATGGGTGGTACTGAGGTTTTAAATCCTAAAAAATAAAAAAATAAAGTGGTAATAATATATTTTATTTATTACCACTTTTTTATTTTTCATCTATAAATTTTTCCATATTTGTTATATATTCGTAAGTATCATCAATTTTTTATAAGTAAATTTTCTAAATCGAAATCTTGGTTTTTTTATTATATTTTTTTAATGTCCGAAATTTTTTTCATTTTGTGCCTCTCAAATCCATTTTAATGCATTTATATTATAACTTTTTTTGGATTTATGTAAATCTTGTTATAAAACGTTGTTATACTATATATTTTGTGATAAAATATATATAATTTTTAGAAAGAGAGAACGTTTTATGATAATAAAAAATCCCAAATTTGAAATTTCTGCAGTTAAACCTGCTCAATATCCCAAAAATGATTTATCCCAAATTGTTTTAGTTGGTAAATCTAATGTTGGAAAATCTTCTTTTATTAATACTATGCTTAATAGAAAGGCTTTAGCTAGAACTAGTAATACGCCTGGTAAAACAAGACAAATTAATTTTTATAATATTGATGAGAATTTTTATTTTGTAGATTTGCCAGGATACGGATATAGCAAACTTAGTAAAGAAGAACAAGTTAATATGGGAAAATTTATTGAAGATTATTTAGAAAAGTGTAAAAATATTTCTTTAATTATTTTATTATTGGATATTAGGCATAATCCTACAAACGATGATGTTCATATGTTAGATTATATAAAAAGAACTAATCTTCCTTTTATTGTTATTGCTAATAAAGCTGATAAAATTGCAGTAACTAAAGTTGAGTCTGAAATAGAAAAAATCAAAGATTTTTTAGGCATATCTTTTACAACACTTCTACCTTTTTCATCTGAAAGGAAAATTTATTCTGATGCTGTTTGGGAGCATTTAGAAAACTTTATTTAATTTTAAAAAATCACTCGCCGGAAAACCGGCGAGTTTTTTTAGTTACAGGGTTATACTGCACAGCAAAACGATGTATTCGTCTTTGCATTCTGATACCAGTATGTTTACTGACTTTCGTGTTTTGAACACGTAAATAGCGATTTGGGATGCCAGCTTACTTATATTTTGCTTGCTGGATTGATAAACCTCTTTTTCAATCATTTCGGCGATTTCGTCGCGTTCTTTTTGTGAAATTTCTTCATTACTTCTGATACTAATTTTAATATCTTCATTTCCATCAGTAGCAGTAAAGCTAGTTTTCCATGCCGGATGGTTTTGAATTTTTTTAAACCGTCTCATCAGTTTGTTGATTCTTCTTTTTTGCAGAAAATTCATTTTCTACCTCCTCGTGTCTTTTGCCTAATTTTTACAATTGAAGTTTTTTCATCAATCCAGTCGATTGACACATCTGCACATCCGCCAAAAAAGTCCAGTATAATTAGTGCTTCTAAGCTCTTAACTTTATCTTTAGCCTCTGAAGCAGTTACTGCATAATTGGCTATTCCCTGTATCACTCCTTTCTCTTCAATGGGCTTATTGGATTTTATTATAATGTTCCACCCATTGACGTTTACTTTTTTTACTTTTTTCCGTTTTCTTTTTTTTCTTCGAAAAATAGTAACACCTCCTAAAATTTTTTATGCTATTTATTATATCATAAATTGTTGTTTTCTCCAAATTTAAAAAAACACTTTGGCGAATCTATCCAAAGTGTTTTTCATTTTTCATTTTTTATTTTTTATTATTTTTAATGCTTTTTGTCTTTCTATCATTATCTCGTGACCACATCCCATACACTCTAATTTAAAATCTATTCCTATTCTTTTTATTCTCCATTCTTTACTTCCACAAGGATGTTGTTTTTTGGTTATTACTATATCTCCTAAATTATATTCCATATTATTCTCCGTGATCACTTTTTAATAATTTTCTTTTTATTCTTTCTTCTACAACTTCTTTTCCTAATACTTGCATTATTTCATAAAGATCTGGTGTATTGGCTCTTCCTGTTAGTGTAATTCTTATTACTGTACTTATGTCTCCCACATGACCTTTATATAATTCTGGGTTTGCTTTATATTCTTTAACTTCTCTGGCATATCCTAGCTTTTCGGCTAAATCTTTCATTCTATCAAACCATGTTTGTTTATCATCATTTATATCAAAATAATTTTCTACATATTCTGTTAGAATCTTTTTAATTTCTTCTGGTTCATTTATTTTCTGATATTCAAACTCTGTGACTTTTTCAAATTCATTTTCAAACATGTAGTTTATGCTATTTTTTACTTCTGACCATTTTGAAATATCTTTTCTAGGCTTTGCATTTTCTCTTTCAATTCCAAAAACTTTTAAAGAATATTCTTTATCTTTTGTTATTAATTCGTATAATTCCTTATCATATTCTTTTGACCATTTTTCAACGCTATTATAAATATCTTCTGCTGAATAAGTAGAAATTACCGTTTTTGATACATCTAATAATTTTATCATATCAAATAGAGCTCCACTTACGCCCATTTTATTTAATTCAAATTTGAATTCAGATACTGATTTATCTTTATTTCCTTTTCTCCATCCTTCAAAGTTTGAATTTGCTATATTCATTAAGTATTCTGTAACTGCTTCGCGTGGTATTCCTTCTTCTTTATAATAATTTACGTCTGCTTCTGGATCTTTTCTTTTACTTAGCTTTCTTTTTCCACCGTTTTCTTCTTTCATTATTGGTGCTATATGTGCATATTTAGGTGCTTTAAATCCTAGGCAATAGAAAAGTTGCAAATGTAACGGAACTGATGCAACCCATTCGTCTCCACGAATTACAAGAGTAGTATGCATTAAGTGATCATCTACAGCATGTGCAAAGTGATATGTTGGTAATCCGTCTGATTTTATAATTATTACATCTTGATCGTTTTCTGGAAATTCTATATTTCCTTTTATAACATCTTTATGTTTTATTTTTTTATCAGGGTTACCTGGTGATTTTAGTCTGATTATATAGCTTTCTCCATTTTTTATTTTTTCGGCAGCCATTTCTAATGGCATGTTTCTGCATTTTGTCCATTTTCCATAGTATCCTGTTCTTTCTTTAGCTTTTTCCTGGTCTTCTCTTATTTTTGCTAAAGTTTCTTGACTACAAAAACATGGATATGCCATTCCTTTTTCTATTAGGTATTTAGCATAACTTTGGTATATTTCTTTTCTTTGGCTTTGAATATATGGTCCGTAGTTTCCTTTATTTACAGTTTCATCTGGTGATAAGTCATAATCTTCTAAAGCATTTAATATTTGGTTCACTCCGTTTTCTACTTCTCTTTTTTGGTCTGTATCTTCAATTCTGACAAAGAATATTCCTTCTGTTTGCCCTGCCATTTTTTTAGCAACTAAGCTTTGGTATAATCCTCCTATATGTACACATCCTGTAGGACTTGGGGCATATCTTGTAACTATTGCTCCTTCTTTTAAATTTCTTTCAGGATATTTTTCTTCATAATATGATATTTCCTTTGCGTCTGGAAAAATTAAATTTGCTAATTCCTTATTATCCATATGTATCTCTCCTTTTCATTAATACTTTGCTATTTTATCATATTTTTTGGCTGTTTACAATCTTCTATTTTTCATTTTTAGCTTAAAAATAGAATATCCTCTTGGATATTCTATTTATTGTTTATATTTCTAAATTCTCTTTACTGAAATTTATATATTCGTCTTTATACTCAATAATAAAAAAGTCTTTATCCTCATTATTTGCTGCTATGTTAACAGCGTTATTATATTTAATACTATACAAATTACTATTTGGAATTTTTTCTAAAATAATATATTGATTTTTTTCTTTTGAATATGGGTAGTTATTATCATATACATATAGATAATATTTGCTTTCAGATTTTTTCTCTAGCGCATATCCGTTTATTGTGTGTCCATAATTTCCTAATATTCTAATTGTTACAATTTTTTTGTTGTTAAATAAAACTTTTAATTTTGAAATTGTTTCATCTGTAACAGATTTAGTTATATCTATATTATTATCTAACTCTCCACTAGAAATTTTATCTTTCCATAAGTTGTTTCCATATCCCCAATAGTAAAATAATGAATTTATTAAATTACTATCTTTATTATTTTTAGTTAAATATTCTGATGATATTGATTTTCCTTTTTTTAGCTCATTAGTGTTTGGATAATAAAAATATGGTAAGTGTTTATCAAATATTATGTCTAATGTTGTATCTTTTACATTATATCCATTGATATGATGATTTATTTCAATCTGTGTTTCATTTTTTTCAGTTATTATTGTGTCAGTATCGTTTTCCGTATACTTCTCTGCTTCATTTTTAGTTTTATTATATAAATAAATTGCATTAATTGGGCTATTTTCTTCTCTTACAATTTTTTCTTGGTTATAAGTTCTCTGAATGATATATGCAATACCTTCGCAAACTCCACTATTTCCTTTTACACTAATATTTTGAAATTGAAAAGCGTCTCTGTTTAATTTAAATCCAGAATCCCATGTTCCTAATGACTTACTTTTATTTGTTATTCCAGCAGAAAATTCTTGAATCAATAGTGCATTTTTTCTTGTTGGATCACTTATATATACATAAATCTGCCCATTATTTTGATTCGTCCATCCTAATTCTGTTGCATCACTTAAACCGTCTCCATCGGTATCTTTACTATATGGATTTGTATATACAATATTTCCAAAAGCTGTTCTCATTCCACCTAATTCTATTTCATCTGGTATTCCATCTCCGTCAGTATCTTGTGTTCCGTCAACTCCAACTGATACTTTACTTATTTTCTTAAATATATCTATTATTTCATCTGTATTAATTGTATAAAAATTTCCACTTGTTTGAGTTGCAATATCTGCTATATCAGTAGTATTTCCCTCATTTGTGTTATCTCCAGTGTTTAAGAATATTGTGAATATTATTATATTGTTGTCTATTGCTTTATTGATTATTTCTTCTTTTTTGCTAGATAATGTTGTATCTTCACCATCTGTTAAAAGTACTATTACTTTACTATTATCTGTATCATTTTCTAGAAGTTCTAACCCCTTTTCTAATCCACTTGCAATATTTGTTCCTCCATTACTTTGAAATTTTTCTTTTATTTCTTTAACTTTACTCTTGTCTCCAGTCGTTTCTTGAATGATGTTAGCAGATGTTTCAAATTTTACTACTGAATATTTATCTTTATTTTCTAATATTTCTACGAAATTTTCTGTTGCTTCTAATCTTAAGTTTTTCGGATCGTTGCTTGACATACTTCCTGAGTCGTCTATTACAAAAGCTATATTAAAAGAATCAGACTCTTCTCTTACTCTGACAACTCTTTCTTGCCATGCAGCTTCCCATTTATCCAAATCTACTATTATATATTCACTGAAATGACTTGTATTAAAAGATATTGTATTATTTTCTGTATCTATAGTAGAGTCTACTGTTATCATTTTTTGATTTTCTTTATCATACCAAAGTATTCCTATTCTTTCTTCATCAGTATCTTTTAGCTTTGTTTCATCATATTTCATAGTTACTTGTGCTTCTTTTAATTGAAAATTGAAGAAGTTTCCTGATATATCAATACTTTGTCCAAGACTTCCTACACAACTATTTATTTTTGCATCTGTATTAGTTAAATCTTTTACTTCTACTTTTGAAAGTGGATTTGCTTGAACATCATATGTTATTTCAATCTCACTAACTAAATTATTTTCTTCTAATTTTATTGTTTTAGTCTTTTCATAACTTTGAAAAAATACTAATCCTATTATTAAAGCAATTAGAATTATAAGAATTATAATTATTTTATTTATATATTTTTTCATCTTTACAACTCCTTCTCCTATTGGTTGTTTTTATAATTTTCATAATTTTCTTTTGTTGTAATTACAAAATCTTTGTAATTATCATCTTCTGTTATTGTTATAATTAATTTTCCATTTTCATTTTTATAATTCTTAAATTCTGAGTAATTTTTTCCTTCTCTTAACAATAGTATTGACTCAGTATTTCCTGTCTCATATTCTATTATTCCTTTAAAATTTAATAAATTAAATACATTATGCGTTGAATTTATTGTTGCGTCATTATTAAATTGCTCTAAACCTCCGTAATATTGCGAATTTATGTCTTCTGGTATTAATTTTATATTATAACCTACTTCAACTTCTTCTGGTTTTACTTCTGAAGGTGTATATTTTCTATTTATTTGTAATTCTCTTTGCACTTTTATATAATCTGAAATATTATCATCTGATGTTGAATACTTAGTTGGGTCTGAATTATATCGATGTATTTCTTCATAATCTGTAAGTCCATCTCCATCACTATCTGAATTTATCATACTTGTTCCATATTGTTTTTCTTCTTCGTTCGTTAGTCCATCATCGTCATAGTCTAGAGATTTATTTTCTTCTGTTAATTCGATTTCATCTACTAGTATGCCCGTATTGTATAATTCTTCTAAATTTTCATCATTAGTTGTATTGGTAATGACAGAGTATTTTTCTTTACTCTTATGTGATTGTTTTCCAAAAAAGTTTAATCCTATAAGGACTAATATTAAAATTATAAAAATTAAAAATAACACTAAGGCTATTTTTAGTTTTATTTTATAAATTTTTTCTTTTCGCTTTGTTTTTTTCTTTTCTTTTTCTTCTTTAATAAATTCTTCTATATTACATCCGCATTTTGTACAGAACTTTTTCTTGTTATCTATTGGATTATTACATTTTGGACAATTCATTTTTTATCCTCCTCTTTATAATATATATATTATATTACCATTTTTTTGTTTTTTTGTATATTTATATTTAATTTTTTTCGTATGTTTTGATTTATATTGTTTACTTTTTACTATTGTAATTTCTTGTATTTTAAGTAAATAATTACTTTTTCAATTAAGCATAAAAAATAGGCAATAAAAATCACTTTATTGTCTATTTTTATTAAAATTTAATATTCTATTTTCCTACACTTCCATGATTATTGGTAAAATCAGTCTGTATTTTTGATAAGATTTTTTGTTTTGCCTATCATATCTAAATTTCATTGATTTGTCAATATTTTCTTTGATTTTGCAGGACCTCTTAAGACTTTTCAAAACTTAATTTGTTATCAACACGTTATCAACAAACTCATGTTTATTATTCTTTCAAATTTTCAATAGCAAATCTGATACACTCATTAAGAATTGAATTTACTGATTGATTATTTTCAAAAGATAACTTTTCTAACTTATCCAATAACTCCTCTTCAATTCTACACGTCCTTTGTACATAGCTTCCTCTTTTTCTTATTATAAATTCTTTCATATATGACACCTCCAAGGGTATTATATAAGCAAAAAAAGAACTGAGGTTAATCAGTTCTCTAATCAGACAATAACGCACTATAATATTTTTCTATATCCTCATCACTAATTTCTTGTGTAGATCTTTCATTAGGGTTTTTTCCTAATCTTGCATTTTTCCAAGGATCTTCAA
>JAGBEP010000001.1 GCA_017936925.1 Clostridia bacterium
AGATAAACAGATAACAAGTATAATAGTAAATGGAGAAGAAAAGCCAGTAAGTGGAAATCTAGGAAAAGTAGAAGTAAATAAAACATTATTATCAACAACAAATATTCAAGTTGTATATAAAATAATAGTAACAAATAATAGTGAATTAAATGGAAATGCCACTATAGTAGAAAATATTCCAGAAGGAATGATAATGAAAGCAGAGAAAAATATAGAGTGGAAAGTGGAGGAAAACACAGCGAAATTAGATACAGAAATATTATCACCTGGAGAAAGTAAAGAATATAAAGTAGTGTTAGACTGGACAAATAATTCTACAAATGTAGGAACGAAAGAAAATATAGTTTCTATAGAAACAACAGAAAATGAAGCTGGATATGAGGAGAAAACTATAAATGATAACGAGTCCAAGGCAGATTTAATAATTTCGATAGGGACAGGAATTGGCGTAAAGACATCTGCGATATCTGGTGGAATAATATTAATAGTATTATCATCAATTTTAGTAGTTATGATAGATAAAAAAAGAAAAAATAAAAGCAAACAAAATTGATATAAGTAAAAAATAGAGCAATACATATATTATGTGGCTCTATTTTTTTATGCAAATTTCGAAGAAAAGGTGAAACAGTTGTGTAAAAACTAAAAATTTTATAAGATATGTTCAAAAAAATTTTTCTTTATGATATAATTTAAATTGCAAAAAAGACAGGAAAGGAATGAAAATATTTGAATCAGATATTAGACCATAGTGGACCAAAGAAGCCAAAAGAAAAGAAAAATCCAGAAGATACAATGAAAATCATAAAGGTTTATGCGATTCTTATAATTGTTTTTGCTTTTTGTTTTATTGGAAAAGGTGCTTATTCTTTGGTGGAAAATAAAAAAGTATATGGGCAAGAAGTTAATGATGACAAAATGGATGGACCATTAATAGAATTAAATGCAAATCAGGATTTGCTTTCAATAAATATTTCATATACGAGTGCTATTGAAAATGTTACATATCAATGGTATAGAGGTAATGTTTCAGCTGAAGAAATTAGTGAATATGAAGCAACTAGAGAAACTAATTCGTCTTCGTCTGATAACGAGGCTGATGATGAGTTAGTTGAAGAAGATGAATCTTCTATTAAAGCACTTGGAAAATTGAAAGAAGAAAAAGGTATTGGTGAAAATACTATTAGAATTGAAAATATAGGAATTCCTAGAGGAGAAACTACAATATGGGTGAGAGTTAAAACTGCCGATAATATTATTTCTGAGTATATCCAACCATATTATACTGATGTTGGTGTTGATCGAATAGAACCAGAGATTAATGTTGTTATACACGGAAACAAGAAAATGATTATTACAGCAACAGATGAAACTGAAATTTCTAAATTAATATATACAGTAAATGGTGAACAAGAAATTGAGATTTCTGAAAGAACTGATAAAAAAACTATAAGAGAAGAAATTGAATTTGTAGAAGGAAGAAATATGATAAAGATTTCAGCTGTGGATAAAGCAAATAATACTGGTACAAGGGAGATTGATGCATATTCAGGAAAGCCAACTATAGAATTTTATGCTGAACCTGATTTTAGTAAAATTTATGTTAAAGCTGCTTATCCGGGAGGAATAGCAAAAATAGAGTATGAATTTAATGGTGAGAAACATGAAGAGAAATTTGAAAATATGCCTGATGAATATGAGATTGAATTAGATTCTATTGAAGGACACAATGTAGTATATGTTAAAGTTTATACAGCAGAGGAAGATGTATTTACAGAAGATACAGGAGAATGTGATTATAACCCATAGAATATGATAAAGGCGGATTGTTTATTCCGCTTTTATTGTTTAAAAAATAGTTTTATATTAAATAATGGAAAGATTGAGGATATAATGTGAAGAGTGAACTTTTATTAATAATAGTGTACTTTTTTATATATGCTTTTATAGGATGGGTTTTAGAATCTACTTATAAATCTATTTTACAAAAGAAGGTTGTTAATAGTGGGTTTTTATTAGGACCTTTTTGCCCTATATATGGTTTTGGAGCATTAATAATGTATTTATCTTTGAAAGACTTGACGGATAATATTTTTATTTTATTCTTTTTTGGACTTATTGTTCTTTCAATCTTTGAATACGTTGTGGGTTTGTTTTTAGAAATTGTATTTAAAACAAAATATTGGGATTATTCTAAAAATAAATTTAATATTCATGGAAGGGTTTGCTTAAAAAATTCATTGTATTGGGGAGTTTTAGGGGTTATTTTTATGAAAGTAATTCATCCTGGAGTAGAAAAATTAGTAAACTTAGTTCCTCAAATATATTTGATAGTTGGTTTATGCGTTTTAATGACTGTTATAACAATTGATACTGTTGGAACAATTATTAAACTTGTTAAAATTAATAGCAAACTTAAGAATTGGACTAAAATTACTGAAAATATTAGAAAACAAATTGAAGCTATTAATGTTAAGAGTGCAATTAGATTTGAAAATATTAATAAATTAAAGTTTGAACACAATTATAGACTTATGAAAAGAATTGTTGAAACTAAAGATAGAAATCAATTGCTTGGAGATTTAAAGAGAGAACAACGTCAATTACAAGAAAAATTGGAAAGAAGAATTGCAAGATTGCGTAAGGCGTTTCCTACTATGCAATCTGATAGACTTGGTAAATTTTTAAATAATATGAAAAAATCTTGAAATTAAACTTGATTTGGGTTATATATAATATGAGAAGATAACAAAGGAGAAAATTATGATACAAGATATCTATATAATTGATAATACTAATAGTGTTTTAAATGTATTGAACCAAATTTTTAAGAATGATGTAGATTATCAATTTAGTTCTGTAAAAACAGAAGAACTAGATGTTGCTTTAAAAAACATACCAGACATGATTATAATAGACGAAGATACAATTAATATAGATATTATCGAATTATGTAAAAGTATTAGAGCTAATGAAGATAATAGTATAACTCCAATTGTTGTTATTTCTTCTGATTGGGATAAGGAACATAGAATAAAAATATTAGAACAATCTGTTGAATATTTTATTGTTAAGCCGGTTGATAGAGAATATTTATATTTTACTATTAAAAATATTCTTAGACTATTGCAAAGTAATAGAACGATAAGTGCTCTTACTGGACTTCCCGGAAATATTCAAATTCAGGCTGAAATGAAAAAGAGGCTTTTAAATAAAGAACGTTTTGCAATGTTTTATTTTGATTTAGATAACTTTAAAGCATATAATGATATATATGGTTTTTCTAACGGTGATGAGATTATTAAGTTTACAGCTAGAACAATAGTGGATAATATTCATAATATAGGAGTAGAAAATAGTTTTATTGGTCATATAGGTGGAGATGATTTTATTGCTATATTGAACGAGACTGATTATGAAATGATTTGTAAAAATATTATTTCTGATTTTGATACTTATGTTTTAGGATATTATAATGATGACGATGTACAGAAAGGATATATTGAAGTTGCTAATAGAAGGGGAATTATTGAACAGTTTCCTCTTACATCTATTTCAATAGGTGTTGTTGAAGTTACTCCTGGTAGATTTAAGAATACTTTGGAAATTGGTGAGGTTGGAGCTCAAGTTAAGCATCAAGCTAAATCAGTTATGGGAAGTACATATGTTATAAATAGAAGAAAAAAGTAGACTTTTAAAATTTATGATTAAACATGGTAAAATCTGAAAAGTCAAATGATAAAAAAGGTAGAAAAAAAGAGAAAAAAAGAGGTTTGAAGAGTAAAACCTCTTTTTTGTTTGGATTAAACTTTACCAAAAATGTATAAAAGAGGATAAAAAGGGATATGATAAAATATGAACATTGCTAAAAAGCTTACGGAATGGTATAATTGATAGTGCGTGACGAAAAAAACAACTTAAAAGGAGAGTGAATATTTATAGTAAGTAAGTGTATAAAATATTATGCGAAAAGACTAATAAAATTTTCTAGTATTGTGGCAGTAGGTCTTTTTATAATAGCATCATTCATTTACATTAAATATAAACCATTATATAAGGTTACGTTAGATGGTAAAGTAATTGGATATGTTGAAGATAAAGATAAAATGCAGGAAAAAATTGATAAATTTGCGAACAATTTAGAGGGAAATATCACTTCAATAAAAATCGAATCAATGCCAATATATGAGCTCGAACTTGTAAGTAATGTTAAAGAGGCTGAAACTAAAGAACAAGAGTTATTAGCTATAATTGAAGAAAATGCTGAAATTAAGTGTAAGACTTATGCAATTAAATTAGATGGTAATGAAAAAGCTTGTGTTAGTTCTATGGAAGAAGCAGAAGCTGTAGTTACTGAGATAAAAGCTGACGTTACTGAAGGTGTCGAATTAAATTTAGAAATTGAAGAACAAATAAAAGATAAAAAGGATGTTGATTCACAAGAGACAACTGTAGATGTGGCTAAATTAGAAATAAACAAGGATGTTGAAGTAAAAGTTCAAGAATATGAAGCTGAACAGGAAGAAATAAGACAAGAGGAAGAAGCTAAAAAGGCTAGGGAAGAAGCTGTTAGAATAGCTAGTGTTTCTTCAAGAAGCGGTTCTAGTGTTTATTCTTCAGCAGGTGCTTCTATATCTGCATCTGGTGTAGGATTTATAAGACCAGTTACAGGTGGTACTATTACATCACCTTTTGGATATAGATCTTCTGGATTCCATAAGGGATTGGATATAGCACTTTCTACTGGTTCACCAATATATGCTTCTGCTGCGGGTACTGTTACTTTCTCGGGATGGAATAGTACGGGATATGGTTACTTGGTAATAATCGACCATGGAAATGGTTTCCAAACATATTATGCACATTGTAGTGCTTTATATGTAACAGCTGGACAATATGTTTCTCAAGGACAAAATATTTCAGCGGTTGGTAGTACGGGTAACTCTACTGGACCTCACGTCCATTTCCAAATTATGTATAATGGAACGCCACAAAATCCGCAGAACTATATTTAATGAAAATATTGAATAAGAAATAGGTACTAATTTGATTAGTACCTATTTTTTTATATGAAAATTTATATTTTATGATGTTTACTAATAACTGAAAACACAAATTTGGATTGCGTATAAATTTCAATAAAATTATTGTAATAAGGATTTTTCAGTGATATACTAACAATATATTATTTTATAAGGAGTAATAGATGATTTTTTTAGGGTCAGATCATAGAGGTTTTGAATTAAAAGAAAAGATAAAAGAATATTTTGATAGAGAAAAGATTGAATATTTTGATTGTGGTACAAGCTCTAGAGAAATAGCACATTATCCTATTATAGCTAAAGAAGTATGTTTAAGAATGGATAAGAAAAAGGATAGAGCGATTTTAATTTGTGGTTCTGGAGTAGGAATGTCTATGGCGGCTAATAAATTTAAAGGGATTAGAGCAGGAACATGTTTTAATGAATTGGCTGCTAAAGACGGTAAAGAGCATTCAGACTTAAATGTTTTGGTGCTTCCTGGTGAATTTGTTACTGTTGAGAAGGCTATTGGTATTATTAAAGTTTGGAGAGAATCAGAGTTTTTAAATGGAAGATATTTAGATAGATTACAAATGATAGAAGATATAGAAAATGAAAATATGAAATAAGGAGTTTACTATGTGGGGAGATATTATTATTGCTTTTTTGCTTGCTTTTATTACAGCTTTTATGATTACACCAAAAACTATTAAGCTTGCTAAAAAGTTAGGAGCAGTTGATAGTCCAAAAGATGAAAGAAGAGTTAATAAAGTAGTAATGCCTAGACTAGGTGGAGTGGCAGTCGTTTTAGGATTTTTAGTAGCTATTGTTTATTTGATAATAAGTTTAACTCTTGAGAATCAGTTAAATTTATCTGATGGCAATTATCATTTTAAAATGATTGGATTTTTTGTTGGAATGATGATTATAGTAGTAACATGTTTTGTAGATGATGTTAAAGGACTAGGTGCTATTACTAAATTAATTGCTCAAATTCTTGCAGCATGCGTTGTTGTTGTTTCAGGAATTAGAATAAATATATTAAATATTGAGTTTTTTAAACAATTTAGTGATTCGGTTAATTTTTTAAATACACTTTCAACGATTATAACGATTGGCTGGATTGTTGGATTAACAAATGCAATTAATTTGATTGATGGACTTGATGGTTTATCATCTGGAATTTCAATTATTTCTTGTGTTTCTTTATTAGTTGTATTTATTTTAAGTGGTTCACCTGCAATATCAATTCTTATAATAACTGCATTAATAGGTGCTTTAGTTGGATTTTTACCTTATAACATAAATCCTGCTAAAACTTTTATTGGAGATACAGGTTCTAATTTTTTAGGTTACACTTTAGGTGTTGTTTCAATAATTGGTGTGGCTAAAACATATACAGCATTAGTGGTAGTATTACCAATAATTATTTTAGGATTACCTATTTTTGATACAGTTTTTGCTATTATTAGAAGAATTGTGAAAAGTAAATCTTTAAAGGGAATAATGAAACCAGATGCAGGACATTTACATCATAAGTTATTAAGACATGGATTTACACAAAAGGAATCTGTTCTTATCTTATATTGTATTAGTGCTTCATTAGGTATGTTTGCAATTATTTTATTGGAAAGTGGTATTTGGAAGGCTTTATCATTTTTATTAATTGTGATTGCTGTTTTTGCTTTAGGATATAAAGAAGTTTTTGGAGAATTGAAAGAGGATACTAAAGAAAAATAAATATATTAGGAGAAAATGTTTATGAAAAAAAGATTTTCAAATGAAAAGGGAGTAACTATGTTAACGGTTACGCTTACGGTTGTTGTATTGATAGTTATACTGTCGGTAGTTACTTTTTATGTGAGTAATTCTATTCATATGGAACAATTTCAAAATATGAGAGCAGATATTAGAGAAATTGAATCCAAGGCTTTAACATATTATGTTGAGAAGGGTGTTTTACCAGTATATTCTGGAGATGCTGATAGTAAAAAAACAAAAAATGATATGGGAGAAGGTTTTGAACCGCTTAATCCTAATGATGGGGATGAGTATGCTAAAGTTAATTTGAATTTACTAGGCATTGTTCCTGCTTATGATACAGAATACTATATTAATACAGAATCTTTTACGGTGTATGTAAAAGATGCAATTAGTATAAATTCTATGAAATATTTTAGACCTGTTGAGAAATTTGATAAGATTGCTTTAAATGGTTCTTTCATTCCTGAATGGGAAAAAGAGTGTTATGATTCTATAGATGTTATTTCTAAAATGTTTAAATATGATTCTGATGGATTTATAACTGGTATAGATACAAATTATTGTAGTAATAATAGTAATCCAGAATATTATTCTGATTCAACTAATTGGACAAAGATGGTTATTCCGGCAGTACAGCCTTCTGGAGAGCCGGTTAAAGGAATAGCTCAAAATGCTTTTAGTAATGTTTCAATAAATAATGGTACGTTAAAAATACCTAAAACAATTGAATTATTGCCTGATGGATGTTTAAATGGTAAGAGTATAAAATATTTGTACTGCGATGCTGGAAATATTAGTATAACAGCATTTAGCGGATGTAGTTCGATTGAAGAGATTCACTTAGGACCAAATGTTTTAATGCCTGACGGTAGTGAGTCAGAGAATACAGGTTTGTTTCGAAATATGACAAATGTGAAAAAAGTTTGGATTGATGGCGATTCAATTGGTAAATATGCTTTTGCAGGTTGCTCTAATATGCAGATGATTGTTTTAAATAATAATTTGAAAGGAATTTCTGATTATGCTTTTTACAATTGTGTTAATAATCAAATAACAATATTAGTAGATACAGCAGCAACAAACTTAGATAGTTCATACTGGCCTGCAGGAGGATCTTATACTACTGGAACGATTAGTTTTCCGGATAAATTAGAAAAAATAGGGGCCTCTGCTTTTTATAATGACAGAGGAATGTCCGGAATTGTTGATTTTACAACCTGTACAAGTTTAACTCAAATTAGTGCAAAGGCATTTTTTGGTACAAGCATAACTTCTGTGAAGATAAATTCAACAGTAACTTATGATAGTACATCATTTCCAAGTACTGCAACGATTAGAAATTAATTAATAGTAAGCGAGATTTAAATTGTATGGAACTTGAAATTGTTAGACAAAAAGTTTAATAATTTAAGAATATTCAAATAAATCTCGCTTTTTTTGTTTATTAATATTATGACAAAAGCATACTTAGAATTAATATTCCTATGTTTTTATCATATATGCTTTGAAATTGTGATATAGGTAGAGGATTTTCACCAAGTCCTGCTTCAATAGTGTATCCTGGGAGATTGTAATTTTGAATGAACCAGTCTTTGTATCCTGCAAATCCAGATGAGTAAGGCGTAGATTCTAATAAATATCCACTTACATTACTCAATTGTCTACCAATATTATATGAATTTTGTGGCAGATAATCTAGAAATTTCCAGTAGATTGTTTCTCCTTGAGTGTGGTAGGCTAATATTAAAGAAAAACTGTGAAGCAGTGTGAAATTATATATTGCTTTTGCTTCTTGGGCATATAATGGCGAAGGTCCTACGTAATCTCGAGGACCAGGTTTAGTATAACCTTGAGCAAATTTATTTCTTCTTGCTGTTTCCCATTCAGCAGGAAATTGTAAGTTTAAGTCCACCCCATTTATATTTGCTTTCCAACCGTTGGGGAAGGGAATAGATGGATAGTTGTTTGAAATATTTTTAGCATGTGCATAGATGTCTGGAGTATATTTTTGAGTATTACCAACTACTAAGTCTACTCCATCAGGGTTTATCATTGGTACTATATAAAGTGAATAGTTGTTATATAGAGTTCTAGCTGGATATCCCCATATGGTTGAATTATTTAAGTAAGCGCTTGAAAGATTTTCTAAAAATTTCATTAGTAATACGGATGTTATCCATTCGTTTGCATGAATACTAGCACTGTAAAAAACTTCTTTTCTTCCTTGCCCAAATCTAATTGATTTTAAATTTTTTCCTAATGCTGAATAACCAATATTACTTTGCCTTAAAAAAGGAAATTTACTGGCAAATCCATCAAGATTTATTGAAAGAATATTGGAACCATATGATATATTAGTTGGTACTATATAAAAATAATTTGATAGTTTTTGCCATGTTTGATTGCCTACAATTCCATCTTGTGTTATGCCAAAGTTTTTTTGAAAAGCAAGTACGGTGTTTCTGGTCTGATTTCCGAAAATTCCGTCTATTTTTCCGTTGTTGAATCCTAATGTTTTTAATGTGCTTTGTAAATATTCTACGAGTGTTCCTGTTGATCCTATTTTTAAAGTTTCCATATTAAATCACCTATAATATTGTATGAAAAATGTGGGTTTATGTGAAAATATTATGCTTTACTTTATTTTGGATTATATGTAATATAATATTATAGATTTTAACAAAGGAAAAAGAGAATGGTAAATGTTAAATATGCTAATGCAATGCGAGAGGTATTGGAATATCTAAAGGGAATTAATGATGAGGATGTTGCTAAAATTTCGGCAAAATTTATGGATTTTTTGAATGAGAATGCTTCAAAGGAATTTGTATGTGAATTTGATTATAATAAGCCTCTTGCTGAACTTAAAATTTCTCAAGAAGCTAAAGCAATTATAGGAGTGATTTATTATAATTTTTGGTGTGAAACAGAACAACAAAGAAGAGATTTTTTAGCTTTGCTGGATGATAATGAAAAGGTTTATCAAGAGGAACTACATGAGAAATATAATGCTGATAATATTTTTGATGTGCCACCAAAAATAGATTCAGATAAAGAAACTTTAGAAAATACTTCTGGAAAAGATCTTGTTACTAAAAATAATATAAGATGGTATAAAAGATTGTTTAGATGTTTTAGACAGCTTTTTAAAAAATAAATGGATTGAAAAATAGTAAAAGTTGGAGGATTAGTTGTAGAAATGGCATATACTGATAGACAAATGAAGGATGCTACGCAAATTGCATATATGGAGTGCTTTCCAGAAGCGGAAAAAAGGCTTATTGAGAGTGGAAAAGAAAAACCATTTACTGTTAGAGAATTAATAGAAGCTTCTGTTGATATGAAGGATGTAAAGCTTAAGGCTATAGAGTTCGGACAGGTTCCAGTAGCAATGAGTTTTCAGGAACTTATGAAATATTCAAATTTATCGGAAAAAGATATAGAGAGAATTTCACTTTTACAAAAGGAATCTTTAGATTGGAAAGTGGTTGATATTCATGATAAAAATGATGTTAATGGATTTTATGCATGTACTTTAGAAACTAGCGATTCTGATGCAATAGTTGCGTTTAGGGGGAGTGAAAGCTATGGAAATAATGTTATAGATGATTGGCTACTTGCTGATTTTGGACTTTTGAATTCTACTAAAACGAATCAACAAGCAGAAACGGAAAGATATGCGGATGAATTGATTAAAAAAGGAATTATTGATAAATATGATTTTTTAGCTGCTACAGGTCATTCTCTTGGTGGAAATTTGGCAACTCATTTGAATGTTATTAGCGATGAAGAAGGAAGAGAAGCTTTACGTGGAAAATTACAACAGGTAGTTAATATGGATGGTCCAGGAATGTCACATGATTATTTAGAAAAGTATGCAAATCAAATTGCGAGAACTTCTACAAAGGTTACTCATTATAAGTGGAGTGCTGTAGGAAATTTGCTTTTTGATATTCCTGGTGAAAATATAGAATTTTTAGAGAGTGATGAGTCAGTACATGGGGATAAAAATGAGCTTCAAAGGGCTTTTTGGAGGCATGATACTAAGACAATGTGTTTTGATGAGGATGGAAAAGCTGAAAGAGGAAAACAGGATGCTCTTTCTAAAGTACTTGGACCTGTTTCTAGAGTGATAGATAAAAGAGCTAGAGAAGCTTTATTTACGGCTTTGTCTGGAAAAGTTTTTAGCCAAATAGTATCTATTGCTGGAGTAAAGGATTTGATATCTACTATTGGAATTGGAAAAGTAGCTGAAGCTACTGCTGATAAAAAATCTGCTTGTTTAGATGTTTTAGGTGCTACTTTTAATGATAATGAAATTAATAGAAGTTCGGTTAATGTAGTTACTAATTTCTTTAATGGTATAAAAGATAAGCTTTTTAATTTTAAAGATGAAAAAAATTCAACTGAAATGGCAAGGGCGTAAAAAATAAATAAAATTTAGATTTCCCTAAGTGAAAATTGATATTTTGAAAAAAGAGGACTATACAGGAGTTTTTAACAGTATAGTTCTCTTTTATCGTGAATAAAAAACCAAAATGCCCTTGAGAAAAATCATTTTATAATATATAATGTGGCATAATAAGAAAGGAAGATTAATGAGAACTCTTTTTATTCATTTGAGAAAATCAGTTAAATTGATAATTATAGTAGTAATTGCTCTTCTTTTAGCTTTGGGAATATTGTATTTTTTATTTAGACCAATGTATGCTGTGAAACTAAATGGTGAAATTATTGGTTATACAGATGCAAAAAGGCAACTAGAAGAAAAAATACAGCAATATATGAAGTCAGGTGATGGAGAAAAAATTGCTTTTGTTGAAATTGATCAATTGCCTGAGTATGAAATTTGTTATTCGAAAAGTGATGTAAAAGTTAATGAAGACGAAGTTTTTGATACGGTAATTGCTACTGGTACACCATATTATAAAAATTATGCAGTTATGGTTAGTGGTGAAGAAAAATATTATGTTGCTACATATGAAGAAGCTGAAAAGATTATTGCAGATTTGAAAGAAAAAGAAAGTACTAATATTGATTCGATTACTTATGTGGCTAAATATTCTTCAGAGCAATTAGTAGAATCAAATGTAGATGATGTTGTTGCTGCATTATTTGTTGAACCAGAACCAGAGCCTGAACCTGTTCCAGTGAGAACAACAAAAACGACTACTACATATAGTAGTTCAGGAGGAGGGTATTCTTCTGGAATGTCATATACTTATCAGTCAATAGGTGTCTCTCTTATTAGACCTGTTTCTGGTACAATAACATCAAGATTCGGAAGAAGAAGTAGTGGAACACATAAAGGATTAGATATTGCTACTAGTACAGGTACTCCTATAGTTGCTGCAGCTTCTGGAACTGTTTCATATGCAGCTTGGAATAGCACAGGTTATGGAAACTTTCTTTTGATTGATCATGGCAATGGTGTGCAAACTGGATATGCACATTGTAGTGCTTTATATGTTTCAACTGGACAGTATGTTTCACAAGGACAAACAATTGCTGCAGTTGGATCAACAGGTAATTCAACAGGGCCACATTTGCATTTAGAGGTAAGAATTAACGGCGTTTGTCAAAATCCACAAAATTATTTGTATTAAAAAAGATAATAATAAAACGAAAGTAGACATGAAAAAGTTTGTGTCTGCTTTCTTTTTTATTTGAGTAAATACAAAATTGAATTGTTTGATGAATGTTTAATAAGGTTTATACAATTTGGAGAATAAAGGTTCGAAAAGTGAAATATTGTGTACTTTAAAAAACAGTAATAAATGAATATTAATGCTTGAAAAAAATACCTATAGAATATATAATACTTGTAGCTGAAAAGCAATAATCCGTAACAAAAGATAAATTATGAATCTTTGGAAAGGAAGATTAAAGATGATAAGAGAAAAGAATGTATGGATACTATTGATATTTTTGTTGTCAGGTATAGTAATAGGAGGACTTTTAGCTACTTTTGCATCAAATGTTAGTTGGCTTTCTTGGCTTGCATATGGACAAGAATTTGGTACTAATGGACCTCTGGGCATAGATTTAAGTATCTTAAAGTTTAGTGTTGAGTTAAGACTAAAAATAAATGTGGCTAGTATTGTTGGTATGATTATTGCAGCTTTTATATATAGTAAATTTTAATGGGCTATAGAAAGGACAGTGCTTGTCAATAAAAATAAATAAATTGCCAAGATATGAAAGACCTTATGAAAAACTGGAAATGTATGGCGAAAAATCATTGTCAAATTCAGAATTATTGGCAATTTTGATTGAAAGTGGTACAAAAGAAGAAACATCTATTCAGGTAGCACAAAAAGTTTTGCTATTAGGAAAAGAAAATTTTGAAAATGAGTTTAGATTTTTACAAGATATTTCTTTAGATGAATTGAAGAAGATTAAAGGAATTGGTAGGGTAAAGGCAATTAGATTAAAAGCGGCTTTTGAGATAGCTAAAAGAATGTCTGATCCTATAGAAAATGAGATTTTTGTTAGTTCTTCTTCTGATGTGGCGAATATTTTTATGCATGAACTAAGATATGAGAAAAGAGAAATTGTTAAATTAGTTATTTTGAATAATAAAAATAAAATTTTGAGGATACAGGATGTTTCTTTGGGTGGAACTAATTATGCAGTTATAGAACCAAAGGAAATATTAGCTGAACCTATAAAAATGTCGGCGAATAGAATTATTTTATTACATAATCATCCTAGTGGGAATGCTACTCCAAGTAGTGAAGATTATGAGGTAACTAGAAGAATTGATTTATGTGCAAAGATGTTTGGAATTGAGCTTATTGATCATATTGTTATAGGTGATGGTGAATATAAAAGTGCCTTAATAAGAAAATAAATAAAAATATTGTTGTTTGTAAGAATGTCTGGAAGGATTTATAATGAATTTATTTGGTTTACGAGGAAAATATATAGGAATTGACTTGGGAACGTCAACAATATTGATGGTTTTACAGGACAAAGGTGTTGTAAAAAATGAGCCTTCAATTATAGCGATTGAAAATACTACTAATGATGTATTGGCAATTGGTGGTGAGGCTAAAGAAATGCTTGGAAAAACACCAGATAAGATTGATGCACTAATGCCTTTGCAACAAGGAAGTATTGCTAATTTGAATGCAACAGAAATGATAATTCGCCAATTGATTAAAGAATTACAAGAACAAGAAAATATAGGGGTTCCTAAAGTTTTAATAAATGTTCATGTGGGTATGACAGAGGTGGAGAAAAGAGCAATTATAAGATTATTAAAGGATATGGGATGTAAAGAAATTTTATTTCTTGAAGAGACTTTTGCTTCTGCAGTAGGTGCAGGACTTGATATTAATAGTCCTGAGGCTTCAATGATGGTTAATATAGGTGGAGGAACATCTGAAGCTGCAGTTATAGCTCTTGGAAAAATTTCTGCTTGCAATTTTGTTAGAATTGCGGGTGATGATTTGGATGAGGCAATTATTGAATATGTAAAGAAAAAATTTTTAGTTGTTATTGGAAAAAACGCGGCTGAAACATTGAAGATAAATTTGGCATCAATGTCTCCTGTTGTTAATAGAAATTATGAGGTTACAGGAAGAGATTTGAAAACTGGTCTACCTAAAACTGTAAAATTGGATGCTTTTCAAGTTTATGATGCTATCAAAAACCTATTAGAAAAAATTGTAGATATGATTAGAGAAACTCTTGATAGAACTCCTCCAGAATTATTGAATGATATACATAAAAATGGTTTAGTTATTTCGGGGGGTTGTTCTTATATTGAAGATATTGATAGATTTATTAGTAAAAGGTTAAAATTGGATGTTAAAATTGCGGAGAAACCTATGGAATGTACGGCTCTTGGAATTTATAAGATTCTTAACGATGAGTCATGCTTGAGGGAATTAAAAAATAAGAGGAGAGTATAAATGATGTATAAAAATAAGCGTTCTGGAGCAATTGGAACAATAATTAGCGTGATTGTTTTGATTTTGCTTGTTATACTTACTAATGTTAATAGGGATAACTTATCTTATGCTGAAGGTTTTGTGGCATCTGTTATTATGCCTGTGCAAAATGCATTTACAATGTTTAAACATAAGATAACGGGAGATACGGAATTTTTTACTAATTTGGATACTTTAAAAAAGGAAAATGAGGAACTAAAAAATAGAAATGAAGAACTTGAAACTCAAGTTAGGGAATTAGAGATTTTAAAAGCTGAGAATTCTAAGTTACAAGAATATGCCAATTTAACAGAAAAGTATCAAGAATATGAAACAATTCCTGCTTATGTTATTGATAGAGATGTAAGCAATTATAGTAGCAATATTACTATAAATGTTGGTTCTAACCAGGGTGTTGAGAAAAATATGACCGTTATTGCTGATAAGGGCTTAGTTGGACATGTTATTTCTGTTACAGAAAATTCTGCTAAAGTTCAGGTAATTGTTGATAGTGCAGCTTCTGTTAGTGCTATGATTAGTACGTCAGAAGAAAGTATTATTTGTAAAGGATCTGTTGAAGATGATAGGGATTTAAATGCTTATTATATTTCTACTTCTGCTGAACTTCTAGTTGGAGATAGTGTAGTTACTTCTGGAATTGGTGGAATTTATCCAAAAGGAATAACAATTGGAACTATAAAACAGATTATAAATACACAAAATATCACAGATAGGTATGCAATTGTGGAAACTGCTGTGGATTTTTCAAAGTTATACACAGTTTTAGTAATAAAATAAAGTTTTAGAAATTTTGGAGGAGTAATGAAGAAATTTTTTATAGGCCTTCTTATGTATATAATTTTTATAGTGTTATATTTCTTGCAAGCAGATTTTTTTAGTTGGTTTACAATTGCTGGAATTAGTCCAAATATATTTGTTATTTTTATATTGTTTATAGGACTTTTTACAGATAATAAATTTTCGTTAATATTAGCATTGCTTACCGGTATTACATTAGATTTAATTGGAGGAAGAACGCTTGGAGTTACAGCTATTTTATTTATGTTAATAGCTATTGCTGCAAGATATTTTGATAAAAACTTTTCAAAAGAAAATAAATTTTCAATTATTATTATGGTTGTTGGAATGACAATTGGGTTTGAGGTTATAAATTATTTTCTAAATGTTGTAATTCTAGAAATATCTGCAGAGATAATGGCTTTTTTAAAGATTTTATCAATTGAAATATTATATAATGTTTTATTAACAATAATTTTATATAGACTAATATTGAAATTAGGTAGTTTACTTGAAGGACAATTTAGACAAAAAAATATACTTACTAGATATTTTTAAGTGGAATAAATAAATTTTGTATAAAATGTTATGTGAGAAGGTGAGAGATTGATTAAGAAGACAGAAACAGAAAAAATTAATTTTAGATATAACCTGCTGAATACGTTTATTTATATTTTTGGTATTATACTTTTGGTACAGCTTTTTAATTTACAAATAATTCATGGTAAAGAGTATAGAGAAACTTCAAATACAAAACTTACTAAAGAAGCTATAGTTGAGGCTGCTAGAGGAAAAATATTGGATAGAACAGGAACAATTTTGGCTGAAACAGAAATGGGATTTAATGTGGAATTGTTTAAAACAAAGGCTACAGAAGAAGAAATGAATAATGCTATGCTTGTTTTGGCTGAAATATTGGAAAAAAACGGTGATAAATATATTGATGATTTTCCAATTACGATAGATCCTTTTGAATATCATTTTCCTTCAGAGGAGGAACTGAATGAATGGAGAGAAGAATTTGATATTTCAAGTAAAGCTAGTCCAGAAGAAGCTTTTTATGTTATGAAAGATTATTATGGTATTACTGAAACAGATGTTGCTAAAGCAAGAAAAATTGTAGGTTTAAGATATACAATAGAAGAAAAAGGATATTCTGCTACATCTGCATTAGAAGTTGCGTCAAATGTTTCAAGAAATAGTGCTCTTGAAATAGATGAAAGAGGAGAGGAACTTCCTGGAATATCAATAGAAATAAAATCTAATAGAGTTTATACACAAGGAAGTTTAGCTTCACATGTTTTAGGTTATATTGGTCGTATTAGTGAAGATGAATATAATAAGAATCCTGATAGGTATCAAAAAGATGATTATATTGGAAAAACTGGGATAGAATATTTATTTGAAGAATATTTAAAAGGTGAGAATGGTACTAAGCAAATCGATATGACGGTTGATGGAACTTCAACAGGAGAATATATTACTAAAGAGGCTATTGGTGGTTCAAATGTTGTTTTAACGATTGACGCCAATTTACAATTGATTACAGAGAATGCTTTGAAAAATAATATTGAGAAGATTAAAAATGGTGGATTTGGAGAAGCTTACAATGCTTTAGGTGGTTCAGTTGTTGTAATGAATGTAAAAACTGGCGAAGTTTTGGCGATGGTTAGTTATCCAGATTACGAGCCCTCAGAATTTTTAAACGGTATTTCACAAGCAAAGTTAGATGAATATAATAATAATTCAGCTCTTTTAAATAGGGCAATTCAAGGAACATATGCTCCTGGTTCTATTTTTAAGATGGTTACTTCAATTGCAGGATTGCAAGAAGGAGTAATTACAACAACAGAGACAATAAATGATACGGGTATATATCCAAAAGGTTCTAATCCACATTGTTGGATTTATGATAGATATCATTATGGACATGGACGTATTAATGTGTCACAGGCTTTACAAAAATCATGTAACTATTATTTTTACGAAACAGGTAGTAGATTAGGATTAGAAAAGTTGTCGGCTTATGCAAATTATTTTGGACTTGGAAGGAGAACAGGTATAGAGTTACCTTATGAGGCTAAAGGAACATTAGCTTCTCCGGAAACAGCTCAAAGAATGAATGATACTGCTCCAGAAAGTACATTGTTGTCAGCTGCGATTGGTCAGAGCTATAATGATTTTTCTCCAATACAAGTAGCTAAGTATATTTCTATGATTGCTAATAGAGGACAAGTTGTTAATCCTACAATTATAAAAAATGTTGTTGACTCAGACGGAAAACAAGTTTCAAAGACGGAATTAGAGAATTATGTTCAAGAAAAATTAGGATTAGATCCGAAAGATACTGATAGTTTACAAATTAGTGATGAGAATATGAATGCTGTTTTAGAAGGAATGAGAGGAGTTACAGATGACAATGGTACAGCAGCTGCTGTTTTTGATGGATTTAGTATTGCTGTTGGCGGAAAAACAGGTTCTACGGAATCTGGTACTTATGACTCAAATGGAACAGAAATTGTTAATGCATGGTTCGTTGGATTTGCTCCTTTTGATAACCCTGAAATTGCAGTTGTAGGTATGGTTGAAAATGGATGGCATGGTTCATATGTTGCTGAGGTTGTTAGAGATATTATTAGCGAATATTTTGGAATGAATGTTGAAGAAATTAATGAAGATGTAAATGCTTCTTTAGAAGTAGAATTTGTTAGATAAATAAGGAGATATGAGAAATGAGAAGTTGTATAAGAGTTTCTAGTACAAAAGAAGAAATAAAAATTATGGTTAATGCTGCTGCAGAATATGATGAAGTATTAGAAGAGTTTAGAATTAAATTACCTCGTATCAAGAAATATTATGAAAAGGAAAATTTGCCAATTCATATTGTAGGTAAGGCTTTGAAAGAAAATGAGCAAACTGCGATAAGATCAATTTTGAAACAAGAGCTTGATGAAAAGATTACTTTTGGTGATACTAGTGAAGTTTTAGGCTTGCACGCTATAAAGAGAACTTTTGAAAGTTCAGTTGAAACTTCTGAGACGAAATTTATAAGAGGAAACCTTCGTTCAGGACAGCGTGAAGAATTTTCAGGTAGTATTGCTATTTTAGGTGATTTAAATTATGGTGCTGAAGTTATTGCGGGAGAGAACATTATCGTTACTGGTAAAATTAGGGGACTTGCTCATGCTGGTGCTAATGGAAATAAAAAAGCTATTATAGCAGCTAATTCTATTGAGGCAACCCAAGTTAGAATATCTAATATCGTTAAAGAAATTCCAGACAATGATTTTAAATTACCTTTTATTTACTTAGATGGAGAAAATATTGAGATTGGGTAAAATTGCTTTTTTTAAAATATTATTAATATTAAGTGTTATCTAACAATAGTAGTAGAAGATAGATTATTAATGTGTGATTTTGCTGTTGATATAAAAAATATATTAAGCATAATATTATTAGAGTGTCGGATTCTTGTATCTCTGAAAAAATGTCTTTTTTTAAAGCTTTTTTTGGAGATGCTTTTTTTTCGCTTTTATTAATTTCTGATTTTGGAGGAAAGATAGGGCTTGGAAAACTAGTACTATTAAAGGGTTGTTGCGGGAATTGTGGATGGAAAAGAGGATTATAAAAAATCATTTAAATTTCCTCCCATTTCTTGAAAATTTTCTAAAAGTTTCATAACATGTAAAATTTTTATATATTTGTCAATTTTTTCTTTTCTAGAATCTCTCATATATGGTTTGAGAGATTTTAATAATTGTTCATCACTTGAGTTTTTGTTCGAATTCATTAGAGTTAAAAGTTTTTGAATTTTTAGTATGGTTGAGGGGTCTATGGTATTTGTGTCATTTGGAGGATTATTAGATGTAGGTGCTTTTTGATTTTTGCTTGGATTCTCGCTATTTTGAGATTGATTAAAATTTTCTAATATTTGATTTAAATCAATGTTATTTTCTTCTAATAGACTTGATAATTTAGATGCTAAATCTTCGTTCATAATAATCCTCCTAAAAATATTAAATAATTTGAATGGATTTAAGAGTTGTTTGTTTTACCTTTTTCTTTTAAAATCTCTTGTGCCTTCGCAAGTCCGGCTTCTAGCTCTTTTTTGTCCATTTTTGAAATGATTTTCATTAATGCATTCATATCAAGATTACTCATCTTAAACCTCCTTAAAATCAGTATATGCGAGATTTTTATATATATTATGTTTTACTTGTAAAAAAAGTGAGTAAAGATGGTTAATTTTTAAAATTTAATCAAAAAGATATATTTTTTTCTTATTTGTTTATCCGTAGGCTTTTTGAGAAAATTATGGATTTAATTAAAAACTTCTTTGTTGACACTACTACTATAGTATATTAAAAAAAATTTAAGTGCATATTGGCAAAATAGGAGTAGAATAGGAGATTTTTATGGGAACAAAACGAAAGAAGTTGGTTGAAAAAATTATTTCAAGTTTGATTATTTTTTCAATGATATTTATGAACGGGATTCCAATATTAAGTGGAATTGTTTATGCGGCGGAGAATCCGGCTGATAATGTTGAAGTGAAGGGGTATTTTTCAGGAGAAAGTTTTGAAAATACAAATTCACTTGTTTGTGATGTTAATGATGAAACACTAAAAATCAATTTTGAAGTTTCTGTTAAAGGTGAAGGATATTTAAAGAATGCTGTTTTGAAATTTAAAAATGATTGTAATTTTGTTTTAAACCCAGAACAAGGAACTGTAATTAAAGATAATATATTGAAATTGCCAGCAGTAAGTAATAATGCTAATTTGAATGTTTCTATTCCTATTAGCTTTGAAGATAAAGATGAATTTAAGTTAGTAGATTTGAGTAGAAGTAATAAAGTAATTTTCAAAGGAGAGTATATAGATAGCGAATCTATAATACATGTAGTAGAAAAAGAATTAATATTTGATCTTTCATGGAAAGAGATTTCTGAACCTATTGTTAAGGCAGAAATGATTAAGAATATTGATTTCCAAAGAGATGGTATTAATGGGAAAATGATTCAGATGTATGTAGAGCTTTCAGGAAACACTCAGAGCAGGTTACCTTTAGAATCTAGTGAAATTGTTTTAGATTTACCATATGATGATGGATTAGAGCTAAAGGAATTATTTGTTGATGTTACTAAATTATCATATACACAGGGAAAAGGAGAATATAATACTGATTTTAGTAAGGCAAATTATAGAATTGAGGATTCTAAAATAATAATAAATGTGCAAAATGAAGGGGTAGATGGAGAGTTTTGCAAGAGTATTGGTGCAGATTCATATATTTTAACTTTTATTTATAACGGTCAAGTTACTTCGAACGAGAATAGTTCTTTGAAAATATCTGCAAATGTGTATAAATACGATGGTAGTGGCGAAAATGCAGAATTTACTTTAGGATATAATTTATCAGAATCAGTTGGAGAAACAGTTCAGTATATAAGAGAAAGTGAGAATGTTCCAATAAATAAAGGATATTTATTGGCGAATGGTAATCAAGATAGGTATGAGATTGCGTATTCGAAGAAAGATATTTTATCTATTAGTAAAATAGATTTAATTTCTGGACTTGAAGTAGTTGATGTGGAAGAATTTTTTATAGACGATGATACGGGAACAACTTATTCTACAGAAAATAATTCATATTATAAGAAAACAGAATTTTCTAAGGAAAATCTATTAAATATTTTAGGAGAAGAAGGACATGTTGAAATATTAAATTTAAATGGTGATATTTTAGGGAATATAACTCTTGATATGGAGGCTGATGAAAATGGAAATTTATCTATAGAGTATCAGGAGCAAGTTTCTAATATAAGAATAAAATTTACTTCACCTATATCAGATGGGAATATTTCTATAGTTAGTACAAAATATATGAGGGCTTTGAACTATGAAAAAGAAGAAATAAAAACATTTGATAGATTAATTAGTAAAGCTCAAGCTTTTGTAATTTATGATGAAAATGCTATAAATGATTTAGGAATATTTGATACTTCAATGGAGATAAGTAAAGTACTTTCTAATGCAAGACTTGAAATGAGTCAAACGGAATTTTCTACTACTTCTATAAATGGAAATGTTAATTTTCAAATTAAATTAAATAATAATGAAGATAGCTCAGATTTATATCAAAATCCAGTATTTGAAATTAGGCTACCATCAGCAATTAGAGAAGTAAATATAAAGACAATCGATTTGTTTTATGCAAACGGAGAATTAAAAATTTCTAATGTAGAAAACTTTACTGATGGGGAGAATCAAATTATTCGTATTTCACTAGAGGGAACACAAACAGGATATAATTTTAATAAAGAGACTAATGGTACAGTTATATCTTTATGTCTTGATTTGATAGTAGATGAATTTACGGGGAATATTAGTGAAAATGTAGAAATGTGTTATTATAATCAATTTGCCACTGCGTATGCTAATGAGATGGAATGGAATATGTTGTTTAACAATGAATTATCTTCTTATGGAACTAATGGCTATGATAATGTTATAGTTTCATATAAAGGTTTAGAAGGATTACTTAATGCACAAACTACTGAAACAAATGGAGAAATATCAGATGAGATTGAAGAAGAACCTATTGAAGATGAAGATAATCATAGAGTTATTTCATTAAATCAAGGGCCACAAAGCGACTTACTAGAAGAAGGTGTATCTGCTAAGTTAGCTACAATGTATATATCAATTATGAATAATACACAAAGAGAATATTCTAATTTTATTATATTAGGAAGAATACCTTTTGCTGGAAATAAAGAAATACTTACACAGGAAGATTTAGGAACAACGGTAGACACTATTTTGGATACTGAAATAATTTCTGCAGATGAAGAGTTACCATATACGGTTTATTATTCTGAAAATCCTGAAGCTACGGCAGAGATTAATGATGCAAACAATGGATGGAGGACGGACTTTTATAAAATGGGAGGCATAAAATCTTATTTAATTGTTATGGATCCAAATTATATATTAGAAAAAGATGGACAACTTGAGTTTAGTTATGATTATGTAATACCAGCAGATTTGAAAGCGGGAGATGCTTTTTATGGAACATATGCTACATATTATACAGAAGTAGAGACACATATTTCTAATGATACTTCAGCAGATAAGATTGGATATCAGATTGAAGAAAAAACAAATATTATAGCTTCAATGGAATTAGCGACTGATGAGCTAGAAGAATTTTCAAAAGCAACTTATAGTTTATTTTTGAAAAATGATACTGATGTAGATGCTAAGGGGTTAGTTTTGACAATGGAAGTACCGGATGAATTTTTTGTTGTAGATGATGATATAACATTAGAAAGTATAGACGCTGACAAAAAAAGAATATACTTCTATATCGAAGATGTTGAAGCTAATAGCGAAAAAACGATTGATATTAGTTTCTATATATATGGATTTGAAGCTGATTCAGTTACTGTTACTTTGAATCCTATAATTGATGGAAAAAACTTAGAGAATAGTATTGTTTTAGATACTTTGGAGCAAAGCGTTAAAAAGACTAAAGTAAAAATTTCAGAAACTCATTTTGAAGGCTTAAGAATTGCAGGTTCATCATGTGTAAATACTTTTTCAGTAAATAATGTATCAAATGAGACTTTTTATAATGTTTCAATTACCAAAAAATTCGAAGATGTTTTAGAGTATAGAAATAGTATAATAAATAGTAACGCAAATTATAAAGAAGAAAAGTCTAAAATACTAAATGAATATATTGTTAATGAAGATGGAAGTATTGATGAAGATCGTTTGCTAGAGATGAATGAGAAATTAGATGAGCTAAAAGGTCAAAGTTTAGATATTACTGAATCATATGATTCAAATACAAATACTGTTACATGGACTATAAAGGAATTTAAACCAGGAGATTCTTTAGAAATTAATTATGAAGTATATATTAAAAAACAAAATGTTGAATCATCAGAAAATATGACTCCTATTATTACTACGTGTAACTTAAATGACGGAGATAAAGCTTTAGAAATACATCAAAATTACTATTATAATCAATCTCAAGTTGATGTAAATATCTCTAATGTTTCTGAAGTTGGCTATGCAGAAAAGGGAGATACTGTTGTATATAGTTGGGATATAAAAAATAATAATAATTATGATGTTACAAATGCTATATTAATTCCTACGATTTCAGAGGGAGCAAAGATAGTTGGAATAAGACTTGAAACTTCAAGAGCATATAAAGAATATCATTCAGATTCTTCAAAAAAGATATATGCTGTTTTGCCTGCAAATTCTGTTTCTAAGTTAATAATAACAGTAAAATTAGAGGAGAATATAGAAGTTGGAACAATAGAAACTTTTATTGACATGGTATATGATGACGTTTATGAACAAAGCGTGAAAACAATTACAGAGTTAGAAAATGTGGAGAAAAATGGAAGGCAAATTTCTGGAACAGCCTATATTGATAAAAATCTTAATCAAAGAAAAGATGGAGGAGAAGATGCATTATCAGGTATAATTGTAAATTTATATAATTCTGAAACAAATCAATTAGAAGATACGCAAATTACAGATGTTTCTGGTAGATATAATTTTAAAAACTTAGTTAATGGTATGTATTATGTTAAGTTTAATTATGATGATACAAAATATGTTATTAGTTCAAATGAAGATGAAAATATAAATCAGGATGAATCAAATGTTTTAGATATTAATGATGATATTGTAACTGATAATATAAAAATTATTGAAAATAGTGTATCAAATATAGATATTGGGTTAGAAGATGAGAATATTTTTGATATGACTCTTAGTGCTAGTGTAAATAAAATAACTATTCAAAATTCTGCTGAAAATAGTGTATATGAACCTGAAAATAAAGCTTTAGGAAAAGTTGATATTGATCCTAAATTAGTTTCAGATTCAAAGGTACTTATAGAGTATAGTATTACTGTTAAAAATCAAGGTACAATTCCGGGAAAAATTGAGAAAATTGTGGATTATACTCCTGATGAAATTGAATTTGATTCTTCAATTAATCCTAATTGGTATGTAGAATCAGATGGGAATATTGCTACTACTGTATTGAAGGATGAGATATTAGCTCCTGGAGAAACTAGGGAATTGAAATTAATATTGGTTAAGAAGATGACAGAAGAAAATACGGGATTGATTTATAACAGTTTTGAAATAGCAAAATCAACTAATGATAATGGTGCTTCTGATATAGATTCTATTGCTGGAAACAAACTAAATGAGGATGATTTATGTGAGGCGAATGTGATTATAGGAATAACAACAGGAAATGTTTTAGGAAGAGCTGTTATTATTATGGCTATACTGATATTGCTAATACCTCTGATAATTTTGATTTACTTGAAGATTGATGAAAGGAGGTATGTATAAGATATGAAAAAGTATACGATATTATTGCTAAGAGCATTATTTGTGATTATAATATCAATATTTATGTCCTTTATATTTATGACTTTAACGGCAAATGGTTTAGAAAATAATAGAGAATTTACTGGGTTACAAACTCCTGCACAAGGGGAAATGTATTATTCAGATTTAGTTGCTGAAGCATCATACTTATGTGCGTGGCGTGGAAGAATGTTTTTTAATAAAAAGCCTGTTGTGATTAGATATGAAGCTACTATATTTGATGTTACTAAAGCGGGAAGTTATAGAGCTAAAGGAGAATGGGCGGAGGGAGGATATGAACATTCACTTGTTGAACAATTTACATTGACTAGTGCAGAATTCGATTATGAGAAAGTAAAAGATATAAAAGGTCTATCAGCAAGTGAATTATGGGCTAGTTTTCAGTTAACTTTAGAGAGTGAAAGTTATAGTGGAGATAAATATATTCCAACTTATACGACAGCATATGGTTATTTTGAAGGTAAGAGGCATGAAGCAACTATTAGAACTACAGGAAATACAAATTATACTCCTATAGAGACGAATTTTGAAAAAAATAATGCAATGGCATATGTATTAGCTGATTGTGATGATAATGCAGGAGTTACTCCTAGAGCATCATATGTTAATATAGCTTTTTGGGAACAATTAGGTTCTAGAGGACTTATGCCTGTTGCTAGTGGAGGAAATAATACTGGAAATGCGGCTAATTTGATGAATGTTGGTGCTACTCCTACTGCTACAATAACAGATATAGAGAATTATATAAAAATATTAGATAGAGGAGGAAAACTTACTGATCAGCAGATAGAATTAATTAAACAAACAGGTATGCAACATTTAGATCATATAGAGAAACTAGAATTGTTTAATGCTGCTGATAAATATAAGGCAAGTAAAACAAATAATAATATTAAAACTTTAAAGAACAAATTAGAACTGTTACTAGAAAAAATGAGAATCAATGAATCTGCTACAGACGCAGGAAATACAGAGAAACAGGAATCAGAAGATTTTGGAAATATGTGGGATGACATTGGAGATAGTTATGAAAGCACTGTTTCTGATAAGACAAATCATAGTGGAGTTAAGGTACAGTATGATTCTACTAGTCAAACTTATTTAGTTGGTCCTTTTGTAGTAAATTATATGGAAAGATATACTGGTGCTTATGTGTTAGCTGGTATGGCAGGAGATCCTATATTAAAGGTAAATGAAGATGGAAAACAGGTCGGGTATGCTAGAAGTACAGGACAATGGGATTTTGTATATACTGCAAATAGAACATCTGGAATAGCTGAGGAATATAATTCATATCCGCATAGTGGTGAGACTTTTTATATTAAATTAAAATATAAAGAAGGAAGAAATAAAATATTAGGCTTAGAACTTTATTTTAGATATATGCAAGCTCAAGCTAGTTGGTCTAGATCAAAAGGAGAAATTGAGTTACTAGATTGGGAAGCTTGGTATGGAAGTGGTAGATGTGACGGAGGAGTATGTGATCGAGGGGGAACAGGTCAAGGTGATTACCATCATTTATATGGAAATCCAAATGGTTCAGGTACAGTAGGAGAAACGCATTATCATGGGGATGATAATGAACCTTATATGGGTCGTAGTCATGGATCATGTAATAATTATTATAGGGTACCTTCTTGTATCCATAGTTGTGGAACATCATGTGAGGAGAATGGTTGTACACATTCATGTGGTTCTAGATGTTATAAGTATTATTGTAGAGGTCACAAATGCAAGCCTGCGACTAAATGTGAGCATGGTTTTGGAGGAAGACATTATTCTTTTGTAAACTTATGGATTAGAGGAGAAGTTGTAGATTATGAAGATATTCAATATATAGCTACTTGTCATTGGGCTTGGCGTAGATATTTTAGTTATACTGCTAGCTTTACGTGGGATATTGATTTAACCACTACTTTAGCTGGTAATGTATGGGTTGATAAAGATCCTCAAAAGGATACTGTAGTTAATGGTATTAGGGAGTCGAAAGTACAAGAAGAAAATGGTATAGGCAATATTGCTGTTACGGTTTATTTATATGATTCAAGTGGAAAAAAACAGAGAAAGGCAATTGCACATAAAGCTGGAGGTGAGCGAAAATCATTGCCAGTATATACAGATAGTAACGGATATTATGAGATAAATAGACTTGAAGCTCCGGGTAGTGGAAAGAATTATTTCTATGTTGTTGAATTTGAATATGATGGACAGGTATATAAAAATACAATTTACATAGGAGATTCTAAGAATGTATCAGCAGAAGGAAATGCATCTCAAGGTTCTTCAAGTGTTTATAAGACTTCTGCTCTTAACGGAGAGAGTAAATATTTTAATAGTTCGATGGCGGTTGAGGAAGTTCAAGATAGATATGTATTTGATCAAACTTTTGGGGAAATAACAGGAGATAGTTCTATAGTTGAAGTTCAAAATCCAGATCCAAACAAAGGAACTACATATAAAACAACGGGATTTACAAATACAACAGATGTAAATGGAAATAATCCTTCTAAAGGTGATGATATTGAATATTATCAAGGAAATTCTGATGAGGAAGATGATAATGCTAAGACAGTTGATTCGAATTTGGTTATATCTAGATTAGATTCTGCTGCTCAAAATTCTGATAATAAGAATCAACCAGTAGAAGGGCAATATGAACGATACAGAATGGTTGCTAGTACATATTATAATGATACAAATACATATGGGGTAAGTGTTAATAAAGATAATTTTAGAATTCAATATCCTCTTGAAGGATGGACGTATGTAATGAATCAAAAGACATCTGGAGGTAAACGTTATATAAATGATTATATGCTTCATATTAATTTAGGACTTATGGGAAGAGCTAAAACGGATATTAGTGTTTTAAAAGATATTTATAAAATGACAGTTGTAGTTAATGAACAGGAAATGGTACAAGAGTTTAATAGCTTAGGAGAAGAGCAAACAGAATATGCTGATTTAAAGATTTTATTAGAGAAGAGTAGAGGGGAAGGATATACTTTAGGTTTGTATGGTTCTGATGTTTCTTATAGTAGTTTACAGAGGTATCAAAAAGCTATTAAGCAGGTTCAAGATTTAAAGAAATATACTGAACTTAGGGTTTTTGTAACATATGCAGTTAGAGTTTATAATAATTCAGAAACTAATGATGTTCGAATTAATGAAATTACTGATTATTATGACAATTCATATACGTTGATAGATACAGAAAATAGTGATGATATATATGGTTATAAACAAAATGGTGAAGCGGGAAGTGGTATATATACAAGTATTGTTGGTGAAGATATGAGACGTGAAGAAAAGTGTGTAGCGAATACGCCATATTATAGAATTTTATCATCTGAGAATACTGCTTGCTTGTGGGAACCAACTAAAGCTCAGAATTTGACTGCATCTGGAGTAATATCTTCCGGAGAACTTAATTGGTCTACTCAGTCTGATGTAAATGGTATGAAGAAATCTACTTCTACTACATTACGAGGAGTTAAACTTAAGGTTAATGAATATGCCGAGATATTTACTACTTATGAAATTGATTATGATGGATTTATAAAAATGGCTGAAAATGATAATATATCTTTAAGAGAGAGTAGCGGATTATTAGGTGATAATAAGAAAAACATTGCTGAAGTTTCTAATTATTCTACTTTTTATAGTAATTTAGATATTTCTAGTGGAATATATAGTGCATATGCTGACGGTTGGGTATCTGGTAGAGTAGATAAAGATTCTGCACCAAATAATATTGATAGAAATGACCTAGATACTATGAAAAAATATGAAGATGATACTTGTCTTGCAATTCCATTGTCAGTTGAACTTGAGACTGTTGTGAGGGATATGTATGGATATGTATTTGAGGATAAAAAAGAGGAGGATTCTTCGGGATATACTTTAACAGATGGCACGAATTTAAAAGTCGGTAATGGTATTTATGAGAGTGGAGAAAGTTTAATAAAGAATGTTAAGGTTTCTTTATATGAGGTTATTAATTTAGGTGATGTTAGTGATAATTCAGAATATGAAAACTTAGAGTATTATTACGAGGTACCGAAAGAGTGTTATAAGTCTGCTAATAATGGCTTTACCAGTGATGGAAAATATAAATATAAAGATAAAGATAAAAATGTAACTGTAGATGGAAATTATTATATATCTGAATTTTTAGCTGGTGATTATGTTTTAAGATTTGATTATGGAACTCAATCTGATAGTACGGGTACTATATATACAACGGATGATAACGGTGTAACTGTATCTGCAACGAAAGATGTTATTAAGTATAATGGTCAAGATTATGAAAATACAAGTTATTTATTTAATACAGGAGCTACTCTTAATGATAAGTATTTGAATTTACGTACAGAAGATGTTAATGGAGTAAAGGCAGTTATAGCACTAACGGATGCTAATGCATATTCTGTTGCTAGGGATAATGAATCAAGAAGAATGGTTGTAGATGCTTATTCTAGAACTATTGAAAATGATAGGGCCGAAATATTAAGAGATAGAGATGCTTCAAATGAGGAATTTGTAAAGGCAACGAAGATGTTTGCTGAAACACCTATTATGCAGATTGAAATACTTGATCCGAAAAAACTTGATGAGGATGTTAAATTAGATTCTTCTGATAGTAGTAGTGTAATAAAATCTGTACATGATGACGATGTATCAAGCCAAGGAATTACAGAGCATACATATCATATTTCTAATATTAACTTTGGTTTAGAGGAAAGAGCTAAAACAGATATAGATATTGAACAATATATTCAAAAGATTGTTTTGCAAAAGGATGGAGAAAACATTTTATCAGCTACACTTCAAGAAAATGGAGAGGTTATAGTTTCTGATCCTAGTTCAGCTCACTTGGATAAGATGACTTATTTAACGCATGAACAGGCTTGTGATCCTTCTAATGGATTGTATCAACAAGGATTTTATGCTATAGCTGTTGAAGATGAGTATTTGAATGGATTGACTATAAAATTAACATACAAGATGAAAGTTATTAATAACTCTGAGGTTGATTTTACAGGATATTTGTCTAAATATTATAAAGCTTCAGAAATTATAAATAAGGCTACATATACACCTACAACTGAAGATCGTACAGATTATATTAATACTCTTGTAGATGCAGATACGAATGTGTTGCTAGATGATGGTGCTGCTATAAATCCAACTTTGGCAGAGATACTTAAGTTACATGGAAGTGATGGAAAGTTAAGTACATTGTTAAGTGCAGATATGGGAGCGATTTCTACAGAAGAAAGTGATAATAGAATCTCGGTAAATGATACTATAAGGCCTGATATAATTGTTTATGGTAAGTATGTAGGTAGATTCTATTATGAAAATAAAGTAGATGAAGGAACGAAGACATATAATATAGTAAATTATAGAGATAATGGATTCTCAGATGTAACTGTTACTTATGATGGTGATCATGTGGTTACAACTACAGTAAATCAATTAATTGACTATATTGATGTTAATGCAAGTTATGATTTATCAACTCAGGGATATGAAAATAAATCTTGGGATTTATCTGGAACATTAGATAATACGATTACTGATAGAGAGACGATACCATCACTTGATGCGTTAGTATCTGAGTATGCATACAGAAAGGTTAATGAGACATTTAATATTTATGATGAAAAAAATAATTCATTAGTTACTGAATTATCATCAAATATAGTTCTTTCAGATGGTAAAATTCTTGGAAAAATGGGATCATTATCTGGTAATAGTGTGAATGGTACGTATCCTTCATATCTAGATAAAGTTCTTAATGCAGATAGAGTTGAATATGTAGATGGTTATGATAATATAAGCTTAATGAATACTAATTTAGGAATAGAACTTGTACCAGCAACAGCTCAAAAACTTGGTGGAGAAGAGAGCGAGACAACAATGATGCTTACAACTACTAAGGTTACATCTTCTGATACAGATGCAAATAATATGAAATTTGATAATTTAGTAGAAGTATTGGTATACTCAAATTCAACAGGTAGACGAGATGTTACATCTGTTCCTGGTAATGCAATGGCTTTAGCTACAAAAGATAGTATAGGATTCTGGAAAGCAGGATATAATAGTTATGGATATTGGCAGAATAAAGGTATAGCTGATGAGTCTGATTGGACAAGTTATCCAGAAGATGATCAATATGCACCAGAATATGTAACAATAATAGCTCCAACTGGTATTGCATTAAGAGACTATGTAAAGAATGTAATTATACCAATTACAATATTGAGTATCGTGTTACTTCTTATGATAGGACTATTTGGAGTAAAACAATATAAGATTATCAGAAAACGTAAAGAGTTTTAGATAAAATATTAACTAAAATTAGTTTAATGGAATAAGATGAAAAGAAAATATGGGGCTATATTAAATTGTAGTCTCATATTTTTTGTGTGAATAGTTTGATTTTAAAAAGAATATTTTAATATGTTGTTCACATATTAGAATATAAATTGTGGATAACTATTAAGCAAAATAGCAAGTATGGTTTACATATTATTTTTATGAAAACTAAGTTGTAGGTTCGAGTTTTTTAGACAAAAAATTTAATCTAAATGTAATATTAATCTAAAGCAGTATTTTCCGTAACTATGAGTTTTGACGAAAAAAACTTGTTCTTTAATATGGAATTGACAGCTTTTTTTAAGTAATTAAAATAAAATTTGTAAAGGCTATAAAAGGCTAATTTTGCGGAGGTAAAGTAAATTATGCAAAAGAGAAGAGATTTGGTAAAAAAGTTTATTGCTAGTTTAATTGCTTTTAGCTTAGTATTTACTAATTTTGCGACTCTTGGTACTGCACTTGTTGTTTATGCTGCTGATGAAAACAAAGATGCGATTAATTTTTCTGCTCAGTTTGTTGTTATTGAGAATAGTGAACAGAATTCGGAAGAATCATCAGAAGTTAAGCAAGATGAGAGCCTTGAGGAACAAAATACAACAGAACTTGAGGGACAAGTAGATACTACAATGAATAGTGGCGCAGCAGTTGGTTCAATAGTGGATAGCTATAATGAGTATATGGCATTAGAAATGAGTGATGAGCAAACAGGGGAAGATGAAATTTCAGAAGAGGAACTTTCAACATATGAGGAAGCTGAGAGTGAACCAGAAGAAGAACTTTCAATATCTGAAGAGCCTGTAGAAGATGCTGAAGAACCAGCTCAAACTGTTGAAGAACAACCAGTAGAAGAACCTGCTGAAGAAGTTTCAGAAGGACAAGTTTTAGAAAATGGTCTTGCACTTGAGATTACTGTTGGTGTTAATGATTCAGGATATTTGAA